>CAWBCM010000006.1:0-219063 GCA_963787285.1 uncultured Acidimicrobiales bacterium
CTATCTGAAGCAGCTGTGAAGTGCTCAAAGTTGTGCCTTTCCATTGTGCTGCTGCTCCTCTGCAGCTGCGTGATTGGGACGATGTGGCTTGGGTGTCAACGCGTGGAGCTGCCGAATGCAGTGAAGCTGTTTTTTCTTGCTGTGATCTGTTCCATAGGCTATCTGAAGCAGCTCTGAAGTGCTCAAAGTTGTGCCTTTCTATTGTGCTGCTGCTCCTCTGCAGCTGCGTGATTGGGACGATGTGGCTTGGGCGTCAACGCGTGGAGCTGCCGAATGCAGTGAAGCTGTTTTTTCTTGCTGTTATCTGTTCCATAGGCTATCTGAAGCAGCTGTGAAGTGCTCAAAGTTGTGCCTTTCCATTGTGCTGCTGCTCCTCTGCAGCTGCGTGATTGGGACGATGTGGCTTGGGTGTCAACGCGTGGAGCTGCCGAATGCAGTGAAGCTGTTTTTTCTCTGCTGTTATCTGTTCCATAGGCTATCTGAAGCAGCTGTGAAGTGCTCAAAGTTGTGCCTTTCTACTGTGCTGCTGCTCCTCTGCAGCTGCGTGATTGGGACGATGTGGCTTGGGTGTCAACGCGTGGAGCTGCCGAATGCAGTGAAGCTGTTTTTTCTCTGCTGTTATCTGTTCCATAGGCTATCTGAAGCAGCTGTGAAGTGCTCAAAGTTGTGCCTTTCTACTGTGCTGCTGCTCCTCTGCAGCTGCGTGATTGGGACGATGTGGCTTGGGTGTCAACGCGTGGAGCTGCCGAATGCAGTGAAGCTGTTTTTTCTTGCTGTTATCTGTTCCATAGGCTATCTGAAGCAGCTGTGAAGTGCTCAAAGTTGTGCCTTTCCACTGTGCTGCTGCTCCTCTGCAGCTGCGTGATTGGGACGATGTGGCTTGGGTGTCAACGCGTGGAGCTGCCGAATGCAGTGAAGCTGTTTTTTCTTGCTGTTATCTGTTCCATAGGCTATCTGAAGCAGCTGTGAAGTGCTCAAAGTTGTGCCTTTCTACTGTGCTGCTGCTCCTCTGCAGCTGCGTGATTGGGACGATGTGGCTTGGGTGTCAACGCGTGGAGCTGCCGAATGCAGTGAAGCTGTTTTTTCTTGCTGTTATCTGTTCCACAGGCTATCTGAAGCAGCTGTGAAGTGCTCAAAGTTGTGCCTTTCTACTGTGCTGCTGCTCCTCTGCAGCTGCGTGATTGGGACGATGTGGCTTGGGTGTCAACGCGTGGAGCTGCCGAATGCAGTGAAGCTGTTTTTTCTTGCTGTTATCTGTTCCATAGGCTATCTGAAGCAGCTGTGAAGTGCTCAAAGTTGTGCCTTTCTACTTGTGCTGCTGCTCCTCTGCAGCTGCGTGATTGGGACGATGTGGCTTGGGTGTCAACGCGTGGAGCTGCCGAATGCAGTGAACCCGCAACCTCGTGTGTGTTATCATGAGGGTGGCCACCTGCACCGGCTACAGAGTGTGCCGTGTGTTTACCGACCAGGGCGGTGAGTTTACCTCAGCCACCCTGCGCGCCGAGATGGCGCGGCAAGGTATCCACTACGAGTTCACTGGTGTGGGTGAGCCAAGGTCCAATGGCCTAGTGGAGCGAGTGCACGGTGATCTGGCCGCACGTGTTCGTGCGCAAGTGGAAGCTAGTCAGCTCCCGCGCAAACTGTGGCCAGAAGCGGTGATGCATGCCACGCATACCATGAATTTGATGCCGCATTCCGGCTTGCAAGCGATCCTTCGCAAGCAACAAAAAGACCTAGAGTCTCGGTCAAAAGAACCCGACCGTGACCCAGAAGATGGGCCTGAGGCACCCACTGTAGCAAAAGACCCAGCGGCTGGCACAAAAGAAAAAGCCAGCTGCTCAAAAGATGGGCCATGGGCACCCACCGGCGAGGCCGACATAGATGTTAGAAAAGAGAGGCATGAGTCAAGGCCTCCACCTAGCATAGGTCTTAGGGGGGCTACAATAGTGGGGGATATTCAGGCTGGGGTACAGCCAAACATACCGGGCGGGGGGTCAGCAGCAGAAGAACCTCACGATGCGCCGATCGCGGCGGCACGTGAGGAAGGGAAGCCAGAATGGGAGGACGTACCCTACTGGCGGTTTTTCCCCCAGACGACCAAGGCAAGGATGATGCAGCTGTACAAGCAGCTGCTGCCCTGGGGGATTCGAGTGTACGTCTACAAGAGGGGCCAGCACCTCAGGAAGCTGGAAGTCCGGGCCATTCCGGGCTACCTCATGGGATATGGGGCGGGGTCGGGCCTTCACCGGGTGTTCTTGGGTGCGGGCAATGCCACGAGGGTGGGGCTGTTCAGGTACTGCGTGCTCACTACGCAGGCCATCGCAGATTATGCAGCCAACATTCCGCTGGACATCCAGCGCAATGACCCCTCCGGCCTCTGGGGACAAGCCGGAGCGGGCCCTCTCGACGTCAGCGAGAGCCTACGCAGCCTGCCAGCCCACCAAGACCTACGAGGACGACCAGGAGCCGCTCGAGCCCTTTGACCACGAACTGTACAGCCAGCTGGACGGGCCCACAGCGCAGCCAGCAGGGCATCGACCAGGCGATCGTAGAAGTCGAGCCCCGCTTCGTTCACCGCGCCGACGCCTGAGGGCATCACTCGGGGCCAGGCGATCGAGAATCGGTAGGCGCCCAGGCCGAGGTCGCCCATGAGGGCGACGTCGTCGCCGAAGCGGTGGTAGTGGTCGCACGCGACGTCACCGTTGGAGCCGTCGGCAATGGTTCCCTCCTGGCGGCAGAAGACGTCCCAGATGCTCGGTCCCTTTCCGTCGGCCTCGGCGGCGCCCTCGATCTGAAACGACGACGTGGCGGCACCCCAGACGAAACCCGGGGGGAAGACTGCGGTTGATGACGGTTGGCTGCTCAACGGAGGTCTCCCTCGATGACGGGCGGTTCGAATCGGTTGGTTCTACCCGACTTCCCAGCGTGCGCACGCGTTGTTCTGCGCACGGAACAGGATGCTAGGGTCTCGGTTCCAGGGCCATGTGTGCGTCGAGGGGGACTCACCAGTGACGTTGTTGGAATCTGCGCCGCGGAGCGCCGGGACGGGCACGACCACCGTGGCCTCGTTGGCTCGCGACCGGGCGAGGACGAACCCCGATGCGGTGGCCATGCGCGAGAAGGACTTCGGCATCTGGCACGAGTACACGTGGGCCGAGGTCTGGGACCTCGTCGAGACCGCAGCCCACGGGTTGATGTCCATCGGTGTCGGCGTGGGCGACCGTGTCTCGATCCACTCAGAAGATCGTCCCGAGTGGGTGATCCTCGACCTGGCCACGGTTGCGGTTCGCGGCATCACTGTGGGGCTGTACCCCACCAACCCGACGGCGGAGGTCGAGTACCTGCTCACCGACTGCGGCTCGAGCGCGCACCTGGCCGAGGACCAGGAGCAGTACGACAAGGTGCTCGAATCCACGAGCACCTTCGCCGGCCTCGCGAAGATCATTTATCTCGAGCCGCGGGGCATGACCGAGTACGACGACGACCGGCTCCTGTTCTGGCCCGACTTCCTCGAGCTCGGCCGCCGGCACCGGGAGGCGAATCCCGATGCGGTGTCGCAACGAATGGCCGAGGCGACCCCCGACGACGTGATGACGCTCGTGTACACGTCGGGAACCACCGGCCCCCCCAAGGGGGCGATGCTCACCAATACGAACTCGTCGTACGCGATCGAGAAGATCGTCAACATGCCCGAACGCTTTGCGGGCGGCCAGAACATCGGCCCCGACGACTTCATCCTCACCTATCTTCCGTTGTGCCACGTGGCCGAGCGCATCTTCTCGACCTGGACCCTGGTGGGTGCGGGCCCCTCGCTCAATTTCGCCGAGTCGATCGAAACCGTTCCGGTCAACCTCCGTGAGATCCAGCCCACCATCTTCTTCGCCGTCCCTCGCATCTGGGAACGGCTCTACGCCGGCGTACAGATCCGTGGCGCCGACGCCAGCTGGCTGAAGCGCAAGGCTCTCAATTTCTCGCTGCGGTTGGCCCGAACCATCGGCAGCGAGAAGGTGGCCAACGGTGGCGAACACACGACCAAGAGCCGTCTGCTCAACCTGATCGGCGAGCCACTCGTGTTCCGGGCCATGAAGGAGCGCATCGGCCTGCGCCGCTGTCGGTCGGCCAGCTCGGGTGCGGCTCCGATCGCCCCCGAGGTGCTCGAGTTCTTCATCGGCATCGGTGTCCCGGTGCTCGAGCTCTACGGCATGACCGAGAATGCCGCGGTGGCCACCTCGAACTTCCCCGGCCGCATGAAGCTCGGCACCGTCGGCGAGCCCTATCCCGACATCGGCCTCCGCATCGACGAGACCACCGGCGAGATCCAGACCAAACATCCCGGTGTGTTCAAGGGGTACTGGAACAAGCCCGACAAGACCGCCGAGGCCTTCACCGCCGACGGCTGGTTGCGCACCGGCGACGTGGGCGAGTGGGTCGACGGTACCCACGTCAAGATCGTCGATCGGATGAAGGACATCATCATCACCTCGGGGGGCAAGAACATCTCCCCCTCGGAGATCGAGAACCACCTGAAGACCTCGCCGTTCGTCAAGGAGGCCATGGTGATCGGCGATCAGCGCAAGTACCTCACGGCGCTGATCGGCATCGAGCTCGAGACGGTGGGCAACTGGGCGGTGCGCAAGAGCATTCCCTACACCACCTACCGTGACCTCTCCGAGAAGGAGGAGGTCCTCGAGCTGGTGCGGGACGTGGTCACCAGGACCAACGAGCGGTTCGCCTCGGTGGAGCAGGTCAAGTACTTCCGGCTCATTCCGAAGGAGCTCGATCACGAGGACGGTGAGCTCACCGCCACCCAGAAGCTCAAGCGCAGCTCGATGATCGACATGTTCGGCGACCTCGTGGAGTCGATGTACCGATGACCGCCGCAACGGCGTCGCGAGGAATGTCGTACAACCTCGCCCGGATCTCCACCGGAGGGTGGTTCCTGATCGGCATCGGTATCCCGCTCGGCGGGTACCTCGTGTACGAGGTTTTCGACGACCCGACCCTGTTCTTCCAGACGGTGATGAAGTCGCTCGGCCTGGGTTCGGTGTATGCCATCATCGCTCTCGGGTTCGTCCTCATCTTCAAGGCCACCCAGACCGTGAACTTCGCCCAGGGTGCTCTGGCGGCATCGGGCGCCTTGTTCGTCTCCTTTGCCGTGTTCGACGACCACATTCCCTTCACCACCGTGGCCAACCCGCTCAACAACTTCGGTCCCGACTGGCTGGGTTGGGGTCTCAGTGTGCTGATGGCTCTGGGATTCGCAGCCGTGCTCGGACTGGTGATCGAGCGGTTGGCCATCCGGCCCATGATCGGCCAGCCGCTGTTCTCGGTGGCGGTGATCACCCTCGGGCTCGAGATCGTGCTCCGCGTGTTCAACAACGACGCCGTCGAGGTCGACTTCCGGTCGCTCGAGATCCCGTGGGGCACCGGCGGGTTCACGGTAGGCGACGCGATCATCAACTGGAGCTACATCGCCGCCATGATCACCGCGACGGCGGCCTTCGTGGCGGTCTACTTCTTCTACCGGAGCCGCACCGGCATCGCCATGCGGGCGGTGGCCTTCGACCAGGAAGCGGCCATGGCCCAGGGCATCAATGTGGGCAAGGTCTTCGCCATCGCCTGGGCAGCAGGCGCCGTGTTGGCCGCCATCGGCGGCATTTTCGGCACCCAGCCCCCGGTGAAGCAGACCGGCGCCGTCGAACCCGAGACCGCCAACATCGCGTTCCGGGCACTGCCCGCGGTGATCCTCGGCGGGCTCGACTCGGCCACCGGCGCACTGCTCGGGGGCCTCATCGTCGGCTTCGCCGAGATCTTCGCGGGCCAGTACGCGGCCGGCCAGACCGACATCCTCGGCCCCGGCTACACGCTCATCGTTCCCTACGTGGTGATGATCATCGCCCTGGTGGTGCGGCCATACGGTCTGTTCGGCACCCCCGAGATCCGGAGGGTCTGAAACATGTTCGGACGGCCGAATCTCTACACGGGTTACGACCAGGAAGCGCAGATCTTCCCCACGTGGAGCAAGAAGGCCGCGGTCGGGTTGTTCCTGATCACGATGTTCCTCATGCCCTTCGACGTGCCCTTCTTCACCAGCGACATCCCTGTCCTCAGGTCGATCCCCGTCGTCAAGAACCTCATCGGCGAGGGCATCCCGCTGGCCCGGTTCCTCGGTGACGAGACGTGGCTGCGGCCGATGTCGCTCGTGTTCGTGCTGGCCATCGCGGCCCTCGGTCTCAACCTCCTCTCGGGTGTGGCCGGCCAGGTTTCCCTCGGCCACGCGTTCTTCATGGGCGTCGGAGGAACCGCAGCGGCGTTTCTCGGTGGCGAGAGCAGCGACGGGCTGTACGGGCTCGGCCTGCCCATCTGGCTCTGGTTGCCCGGAGCCGGCGTCGCCGCCGCCCTCGTCGGCATCATGGTGTCGCCGGTGGCGGTGCGCCTTCGCGGCCTGTACCTCGCGATCGTCACCCTCGGCCTGGTCTTCCTCGGGATCCACCTCGGCAACACGAGCTGGGGCCGTAAGTTCGCCGGCGCCCCCGGCTTGGGCCGCCGTTTCCAGGAGCTCGACATCCGCATCTGGAAGGAGGACACGCCTCTCCTCGACATCGGCAACGACGGCCGCTGGCTGTGGTTCGACGTCTCCGACAACCAGAAGCGCTTCCTGTTCCTGCTGGTGGTCACCATCGTCATGGCCCTGCTGGCCAAGAACCTGATCCGCACCCGTACCGGCCGGGCGCTGCAAGCGGTGCGCGACCGCGACATCGCCGCCGAGGTGATGGGCGTTCCCGAGTTCAAGTACAAGGTCATCGCCTTCGCCATCTCCTCGTTCTACGCCGGCGTGGCCGGAGCGTTGTTCGCGGCGCTCAGCGGTCAGATGCTCGGCGCCGACTTCAACTTGTTCCTGTCGGTCGAATTCATCGCCATCCTGCTCATCGGCGGCGCCGGTACGGTGTCGGGCACGCTGATCGGCACGTTCTTCGTTGTCATGATCCCGCAGTTCGTCGAGGAGATGACGAAATGGCTGAGCGGCAAGGAAGGCGGCATCATCGGCACGTTCGCCGACGGTGTGCTGGCCGGCCAGAACGACTTCGGTGTGATCGCCACCGGCACACAGAGCCCGGGCTGGCAGCTCAGCGTGTTCGACTGGAACATCGTCCTGTTCGGTGTCTTGATCATCGTGTTCCTGATCGTGGAACCCCTCGGGCTCTACGGTGTGTGGATTCGAGTGAGGAACTATTGGAAGCAGTGGCCGTTCAGTTACTGATTCCCTGAAAGATCTGGGCGTCGCCCGACGCGACGCCGAGAAACCAACCGGTAAACCTGGAGGAACTACCCGTGAGACAACTTCGATGGATAATGGCAATGCTTCTGGCATTCGCCATGGTCGCCGCGGCCTGTGGCAGCGACGACGACAGCGGCGACACCGCCGCAGACAGCGCCGCCGAGGAACCGGCCGCCGAGGAACCGGCCGCTGAGGAACCAGCGGCCGAGGAACCGGCCGCTGAGGAACCGGCGATGGAAGAAGAGGAGGCCATGGCCGAGTTCGAGTCGAGCCCCGGCATCGACGCGGAGAACATGGTGATCCGGGTGGGTCTCAACACCGACCTCTCGGGCGCCTTCGCTCCGCTGACCACCAAGATCACCGACGGTCACCTGGCGTTCTGGGAGGAGATCAACGCCAACGGCGGCATCGAGGGATGGACCATCGAGCCCATCGTCATCGACAACGCCTACGACGTTCCCACCCACCTGGAGAACTACGAGTCGTTCCGCAGTGACGGCGACGAGGGCGTGGCCATGCTGAGCACGTCCACCGGCTCACCGCACACCGCCAGCATCGCCCGCGATGCCATCGACGACGGCATGGCCATCATCCCGCTGTCGTGGTACTCGGGCTGGGGTGATCCCGGCATCGGCGCCAACGTGTTCGAGGTGCAGACCAACTACTGCGTCGAGGCCATGAACGCCGTCACCTACCTGTCGGAGACCTACGGCAACAAGATCGCCATCGCCGGCTTCCCCGGCGACTACGGCGAAGACGGCAGCCTCGGCGCCAAGTACGCCGCCGAGCAGCTCGGTCTCGAGATCGTCTACGACGGTCAGGGCCAGGTCGTCCCCGGCGCCGACCAGACGCCGGTGATCACCGGCATCGCCGAGTCGGGTGCCGACTTCACGTGGCTGACCACCAACCCGAGCACTGCCGCCGAGCTCATCGGCGGAGCCGCTCAGGCCGGCTACGCGGGACAGTGGAGCGGTAACTCGCCCACCTACAACCCGGCCCTGCTGGGCACCGCGCTCGGTCCGGTTCTCGACACGAGCTACACCCACTCGACCTACTCCGAGCTGTGGGGCACCATCGACGCGGAGGGCATGCAGAACATGATCGAGGTCATGCAGGCCCGCCGTCCCGATGCGCCCTTCGACGACGTGTACATCATCAGCTGGATCGAGGGCTACGTCGCCAGCCAGGCGATCGAGCAGGCGATCAACAACGGTGACCTCAGCCGTCAGGGCATCGTCGATGCCCTGAACGCGATCACCGCCGACCTCAAGGGCCTGGCCCCCGACCAGTCGTGGAGCGGCGACCCGAACACCAACGTCGTTCGCGAGAGCTACCTCTACGACATCACCCTGGCCGACTACACGCCAGGTGCCACGGTGACCACCGAGGGCGCCAGCAACGGCTACTCGAAGATCGAGGGACCCTACGTCTCTCCGACCGCCGAGGCATGGACCTACGAGCCCTGCTTCAAGGCCGACTTCTAGCCGACACCGGTTCGGGTGACCCGGGCGGGGTGGTGCACGCCACCCCGCCCGGGAATCCGGAGCCGAACCGACAACCAACGTCAGTCAGGAATCCACCAGCGTGCTCGAAGTCGCCAACCTGGAAGTCGTCTACAACGAGGTGATCCTCGTGCTGCGCGGGCTGTCGATCGAGGTGCCCGACGGCAGTATCGTCGCCCTGCTCGGGGCCAACGGGGCGGGCAAGACCACCACGGTCCGCTCGGTCTGCGGTCTGCTCGACGTGCACGAGGGCGACGTGACCAAGGGCTCCATCACCTGGCAGGGCAATGACATCACCCACCTCTCGCCGGCCAAGATCGTCGAGTCGGGCATCACCCAGGTGATGGAGGGCCGGCGAGTGTTCGCCGAGCTCACCGTCGACGAGAACCTCGTGACCGGCGGCTACACGGTGAAGGACAAAGCGAAGAACAAGGCGGCCTACAACCGCGTGATGGAGCTCTTTCCCCGGCTGGCCGACCGGCGCACGTCGACCGCGGGCTACCTGTCGGGCGGCGAGCAGCAGATGCTGGCCATCGGTCGGGCCATGATGGCCGAACCCGAGCTGCTCGTACTCGACGAGCCGTCGCTGGGCCTGGCGCCCAAGCTCATCGAGCAGATCCGCGACATCATCGTGGAGATCAACCAGCAGGGAACCAGCGTGTTGCTCATCGAGCAGAACGCCATGATGGCGCTCTCGATCGCCAACTACGGCTACATCATGGAGACCGGCAAGGTCGTGATGGACGGCGACCCCAAGAAGCTCCTCGCCGACGACGACGTGCAGGAGTTCTACCTCGGCCTGCACGCCGAGGGCGACAAGAAGTCGTTCCGAGACGTCAAGCACTACAAGCGGCGAAAGCGGTGGCTGTCATGACCGACGCGATCAACCCCATCGCCGACATCCCGCTGCTCGAGGTCGACGACATCACGCTGCGCTTCGGCGGCGTCACCGCCATCGGCGGGGTGAGCTTCTCGGTGCGGCCCGACGAGCTGTTCGCCATCATCGGGCCCAACGGCGCCGGCAAGACGTCGATCTTCAACACGATCAGCCAGGTGTACCGGCCCCAGGACGGTGACATTCGCTGGAAGGGTGAGTCGATCATGGGCACCCGGCCCGACAGGGTCGCCGCCCTCGGCATTGCCCGCACCTTCCAGAACATCGAACTGTTCCCGCAGATGACCGTGCTCGACAACCTCCTCACCGGTCGACACATCCGCATGCAGAGCTCCTGGCTCGCCGGAGCCCTCTGGGTGGGCAAGGCCAAGAAGGAAGAGATCGCCAACCGCCGCCGGGTCGAGGACATCATCGACTTCCTCGAGATCGAACAGTGGCGCAAGCACCCGGTGGCGTTGCTGCCCTACGGCTACCAGAAGCGGGTCGAGCTCGGCCGGGCCCTGGCCATGGAACCCGAGCTGTTGTTGCTCGACGAGCCGGTGGCCGGCATGAACCTCGAGGAGACCGAGGACATGGCCCGGTTCATCCTCGACATCCAGCGCGAGCTGGGCATCGCCATCATCCTCGTGGAGCACGACATGGGGCTGGTCATGGACATCGCCGACCGGGTCATGGTGCTCGACTTCGGGCAGCGGATCTCGCTCGGGACCCCGGCCGAGGTGCAGAAGGATCCGGCGGTCATCGCCGCCTACCTCGGGTCGGAGTTCGCGCAGACCTCCGATACGTCGCGCTGAGGTTCTCTCCGCTGGCCGACGCCGGTCGTCATCGCCTCGGCTGGTCTTCCTCGCTTCGCTCGGTCGCCAATCGCCTCGGCGCTGACGCCTGGCGTCGGCCCGCTCGTTCCTCTTCCAAACGCCTGGGCGATGACGACCGGCACCGCCTGCTCGCTCTTTTCCGCCACCGCTTCGGCGTGGGATCAGACGGGAGGGCGGACGACCAGGACGGGGCAGGTGGCGTGGTGGAGGACGTATTGGCTCACGGAGCCGCGCAGGAACTCGCCGGCGTGGCTCGAGCCGTGTGAGCCGATGACGATGAGGTCGGCGCTGCGGTCGTGGGCGATGTCGCAGATGGCCCGGCCGATTCGTCGTTTGTTCGGCTTGGCCTCCTCGATGACGTGCTCGGCCGTGATGCCGGCCTGCGTCGCCGCCTGGCGCTGCTCGGTCCGGTAGTAGTCGTAGAGCGCATCATCGACGACGGTGGCGTCGTCGGCTCGCGGGGTGTACGGAGTCGATCCGGTCGTGGTGCCACGCGTCGGAACGCCCGCCTTGCGGAGCCACCCGGCGACGGCGGCGCGTGACCACGGGGGCATGACCGACAACAGGATGTACTCGGCCGAGTCGCCGAACACTCCCACCGCCTGTTCCAAGGCGTAGATCGCGTGTTCGGATCCGTCGATGGCGGCGAGCACCTTCGCCATTGTCGTCCTCCCCTCGAAGGTCGCCCCCGACCGTAGCTCGGTCAGATCGGCGTGTGCGCCGCAGAATTCGCCGGCCGAGGGAGGTCTTGTGCACCTCGTCGGCGCCGTCGTAGATGCGGGCGGCGCGTTCGTGGCGGTACCAGTACGCCAGGATCGTGTCGTCGGTGACGCCGAGGGCGCCGTGGACCTGGATCGCGGTGTCGACCGCCCGCAACATCGTGTTGGCGACCGAGAACTTGATCGCCGAGATCTCGTCACGGGCCGCCTTGGCCCCATACCGGTCGATCATCCATGCCGCATGGAGCGTCTGGAGGCGAGCGCCCCTGATCTCGGCGTCGAGCTCGGCCGCCCAGTGCTGGATCACCTGACGGTCCGCCAGCGTCTCTCCGTCGACCGCGATCACCCGCTCGTTGGCCCGCCGGCACATCATGTCGAAGGCCCGGCCGGCGATGCCCAGCCAGCGCATGCAGTGGTGGATCCGCCCCGGCCCGAGCCGATCCTGGGCGATGACGAACCCCGCGCCCTCCGGTCCGAGCAGGTTCGTCTGCGGAACACGGCACGACTGGTAGATCACCTCGGCGTGGCTGGCGTGCCCGGCCCCGACGTGGCCCATCACGCTCACGTTGCGGACGAGGTTGAAGCCCGGCGTGTCGGTCGGGACGATGATCATGCTGGCCCGCTGGTGCGGTGGCGCATCCGGGTCGGTCACCGCCATCACGATGGCGAACGCCGCGCCGTCGGCGGACGACGTGAACCACTTCTGGCCGTTGATCACGTAGTCGTCGCCGTCCTTCACCGCGGTGGCGGCGAGCAGCACCGGGTTCGATCCGGCCGTCTCCGGCTCGGTCATCGAGAAGCAGCTGCGAATCGAACCCTCGACCAACGGCCGCAGGAATCGTTCACGCTGCTCGGGCGTCGCGTACCGATGCAGGATCTCGACGTTGCCGGCGTCGGGCGCCTGGGCGCCGAACACGACGTGGCCGAGCGGTGACCGCCCCAGTGCCTCGCTGAGCAGCCCGTGCTCGACCATCGTCAGCCCCTGCCCGCCGAGCTCGACGGGGTGGTTGGGTGCCCAGAGCCCCATCTGGCGCACCTTCACCTGGGCCGTGGCGACCATCTCGTCGACGGTCGCGGGGTCGCCGTGCAGCATCTCGCGCTCGATCGGGACGAGCTCGTCGTCGACGAACTCCCGCACCATGGCGAGCATGGTGGCCATCTTCTCCGACACCTCGAAATCCACGGCGTCACCTCCTCGTATGGTGGTTCGGATCGGTCATCGGTCCATGGGGACGCTGTAGGTGGCGGTGCCGTGGGCGACGAGTCGTGTCGGGGAGCCCTCGATGTAGACGTCGACGCTGGCGTAGCTGAGGGGGCCGAACTTGTGGAGGGTGGCGTCGGCGATGAGGTCGCCGCCGATCGCGGGGCGCAGGAAGTTCGCCTTGAGCTCCCAGGTGACGGCCATGGGAGTGATACCGGCCCGGGTGAACACGGCGAGCCACACCGCGCAGTCGATGGCGTTCATGATGGTGGGCCCCGAGATGTAGCCGCCGGGGCGGGTGCCGCCCTCGTGGAAGTCCCAGCGGCAGCGGGCGAAGTTCTCCCTCAACAGCTCGGCCACCGGCGCCGAGGGCATGTGCTCGGCGAGAAAGGCGTTCACCTCCTCGGTCGAAACGACGCTGGGGCCGAGATCATCGAAATCGATCATGCCCCAAGTTGCCACAGGCGCGGCCCACGGTGCACCATCGACCCGTGCCCCACGACCACGATCACGACCACGACGATCCCGACCACCCCGACGACCACGGTCATCATCTCGACAAGGGGTGGCGGGGTCTCGCTCGTTACCTGCGGCACGGGCGGCGCATGTGGGACTCCGAGGTCAATCGCGCCGTCCTCGATGCCGCCGATCCCGTGCCGGGGGAGACGCTGGTCGACATCGGCGCCGGTTTCGGACCCGCCGTCGTGCGAGCGGCCAAGCGCGGTGTTCACGCCATTGCGGTCGATCCGACGCCGTCGATGCGTCGGGTGTTGGCGTTGCGGCGCCTGGTCGGGCGTCTGGGTGGCGACATCGAGATCCTCGACGGCGCGGCCGAGGCGCTTCCGCTGGCCGACTCGTCGGTCGACGCAGTGATCACCGTGAACACGATGCACCACTGGTCCGACCCGTCGCGCGCCGTGGCCGAGATCGCACGCATCACTCGTCCCGGCGGGCGGGTGGTGCTGGTCGACGAGCTGTTCGACGATCCGACCCACCCTCGCTTCGATGCCGAGAGCGACCACCAGCACCATCATCGTCACGAGTTCATCGACATCGAGCCCGCCGATCTCGCTCAACAGTTCGCGTCCGCCGGCTTCACCGACACCGTCGGCGACTCCCGGCGCATGGGTGGTGCGCCGGTGAAATACGTGAGCGGCCGCCGGGTCGCGGTTTGAGACTCAGGCCTGGTCGGCCAGCCAGGCCACGGTGGGGCCGACCTGGTTGAACGTGAAGAGGTGCACGCCCTCGACACCCAACGACGAAAGATCGCCGGCCAGATCGTCGAGTACGTCGGTGGGCCGATACGACGACGAGGTCATCAGCCGGGTGATCGCGCTGCGGTTCTTGCTCAGGTAGCGCAGCGAGGTCCCTACGCCGAGACGCATTCCCATGCTCAAGAGGCGAGCCCGATCGACCACACCGGCCAGACCCAGGTGGACCGGCAGATCGAAACCCTCGGTGCGTTCGCTGGTGAGCCACTGACGAATGGTGGCGGCGTCGAAGCACATCTGGGTCGAGACGTGCCCGGTGACTCCGGCCGTGCGCAGCAGTGTCTGCTTGGCGTGGAGAGCACCCTGGAGCGCCTCGTTGTCGACGAGCGGATGACCGTCGGGGTACCCGGCGAAGCCCACATGGCGCACGAACGGGGCCTGCTCCAGCAGTTCGGTCATGAGGTCGATGCTGTCGGTGTAGGGGCCGAGCGGTTCGGCGGAGTCGCCGGCGATGACGAAAGCCGACGTGATCTCGAGCGCCTCGAGTCGGTCGATGGTGCGAGTGAGATGTGCGGCGCTCTCCACCATGCGGGCCGACAGGTGGGGAGTGACCCTGTGGCCGAGCGCTCGAGCGGACTCGGCCAGATCGAGGGTGGCGTCGAGACCCTTCACCGGTGAGCAGGTGATGGTGACGTCGGCCGCGGGCGGAAGGGCCGCCACCGCCTCGGTGGCCGACTTCATGGGGACGATCTCGATGGTGGGGTGGGCGAGCACCGCCCGGAGATCGGCCCGCTGAGCGGGGTCGAGCTTGGTCCTGGCCACGCCGAACACCCGATGCAGAATCGCCTCGAACATGTCAGCTCAGACCGACGATGTTGCCGTGCTCGTCGATGTCGATGCTCATGGCGGCGGGCGTCCGACCGAGGCCGGGCATCGTGCGCATGTCGCCGCAGATCGGGTAGACGAAGCCGGCGCCCACCGAGGCCCGCACCTCGCGGACCGGGAGCGTCCAGCCCGTCGGTGCACCCTTGAGGCTGGGGTCCGACGAGATCGACAGGTGGGTCTTGGCGATGCACACGGGCAGGTGACCGAATCCGGCGGCCTCGTAGGTATCGAGCTGCTTGCTCGCCGCCGCCGAGTATTCGACCCCGTCGGCGCCGTACACCTTGGTGGCGACCGTGGCGATCTTGTCGCGCAGCGACATTTCGTCGGGGTAGAGCACGGCGAACTCGCTCGGTTCGGCCGCCGCTTCAGCGACGGCCTCGGCCAGCTCGGCGGCACCGCGACCGCCGTCGGAGAAGTGTGTGCTCACCGCGGCTCGGGCGCCGTACTCGGCGGCGATCTCCTTGATGGCGTCGATGTCGCCCTGATGATCGCCAGGGAAGACGTTGATGGCGACCACGGGCGTGACACCGTGCACCTGCATGTTCTCGAGCTGCTTGCGGAGGTTGGCGCCGCCCGCGTGCACCTCGTCGGGGTTCTCGGCCAGGATTGCGTCGGGCAGCGGCTTACCGGCAACGATGTGATGGTTGCCGGAGTGGGCCTTGAGGCCTCGAACCGTGGCCACCAGAACCGCGGCGTCGGGCGCGAGGCCCGAGTACCGGCACTTGATGTTGAAGAACCGCTCGGCGCCCATGTCGGCGCCGAAACCGGCCTCGGTGAGGAGGAAGTCGCCGGTGTGGATGCCGACCCGGTCGGCGACGATCGAGGAGTTGCCGGTGGCGATGTTGCCGAACGGGCCGGTGTGCACCAGCGCGGGTGTGCCCTCCAGGGTCTGCATGAGATTGGGCTTGATGGCTTCGCGCAGAATCACCGCCATGGCCCCGGCCACGCCGATCTCCTCGGCGGTCACGGGGGTACCGGCCTTGGTGTAGCCGACGACGATCCGCCCCAATCGTTGACGGAGGTCCTGCAACGAGGTGCACAGGGCGAGTGCGGCCATCACCTCCGAGGCGGCGGTGATGTCGAAGCCGGTCTCGCGCGGCACGCCGTCGAGGCGGCCGCCGAGACCCACCACGGTGTTGCGCAACGATCGGTCGTTGACATCGAGCACCCGGCGCCAGGTGATGTTGTAGAGATCGAGACCGAGCTCGTTGCCGTGGAACAGGTGGGCGTCGAGCATGGCCGAGCACATGTTGTGCGCGGCGGTGACGGCGTGCATGTCACCGGTGAGGTGGAGGTTGAGCAGCTCCATGGGAACCACCTGGCTGTAGCCGCCACCCGCGGCCCCGCCCTTGATGCCGAAGGTGGGACCCATCGACGGCTGACGGATGGCGATGGTGGCGGTCTTGCCGATGTGTTGGAACGCCTGGCCCAGACCCACCGTGGTGGTCGTCTTCCCCTCGCCCAGGGGCGTGGGGGTGATCGCCGACACCACGACGTAGGCGGCGCGAGGGCGGTCGGCCATGTCGGCGATCGCGTCGAGGGAGATCTTGGCCGCTCCCGAGCCGTACGGCTCGAGATGCTCGACGGGAATGCCGGCTTTCACAGCGATCTCGTCGAGCGGGCGGAGCTCGGCCGCGGTCGCGATGTCGAGGTCGGATGGGAACGGCATTCGGTACCCCCTAGGCGTCGGCCAAACCGTAGACGGTGCCACGGCGCAGCTTGGTGTCCGACAGGCGAATCACGAGACGGTGGCGAAGACGGCCTTGAGGTAGGCCCCTTCGGGGAAGCCGATCGGGTGATCGACGTCGTGGCCGGTGGTTGCCACCGGTGTCAAGGGTCGACCGGAAGTGGCCGCCGCGTCGAACACTCCGGCCACGAACTCCTCGGAGGGCACCCGGCTCGAGCACGATGCCTGGACCAAGAGGCCGCCAGGGTCGATGAGGTCGATGGCGAGGAACGTGAGTCGCCGGTACGCGCTCATCGCCCGTTGGGCATCGCCCTGGCGGGACGCGAACGACGGGGGATCGATCACCACGATGTCGTACTTCTCGCGCCGCGACGCGAGGTCGGCCATCACCTCGAAGGCGTCTCCGGCGATGGTGTGATGGCGACACGCCGCAACCGCGGGCCGCGATCGATTGAGCGCCATGTTGGTCTCGGCACTGGCCAGAGCGTGCGTGCTGAGATCGGTGCTCACGACCTCTCGCGCCCCGCCGGCGGCAGCGTGGACCGAGAATCCACCGGTGCACGAGAACACGTCGAGAACCCGTGCCCGCGCCGCCAGCGTTCCGACCCGGGCGCGGTTGTACCGCTGGTCGAGGAAGTACCCGGTCTTCTGGCCGCGGATCACATCGGCCTCGAACGCGAGGCCGTGCTCGAGGAACCGGACCGGCCCCGCCGGCGGCTCGCCGACGAGCGTGTCGCCGTCGTCGAGCCCGAACGTGGCCTGGCCCTGGACCAGGCGACTGAGCCGCAGGACCACACGGTTGGCGCCGGTCAGGTCGATCAGCAGCGGCAACATGACGTGCAGATGGGGCAGCCAGGCCGCCGAGTACAGCTTCACCACGACGGTGGTGTCGTACACGTCGGCCACGAATCCGCCGAGGCCGTCGTTCTCGCCGTGCACCAGTCGGTACCCGGTGGTGGACCCCGACGCCAGTAGCGGGCCGCGCTGCGCGGCGGCCACGGTGATGCGATCGTTCCACCATGCTTCGTCGATGGTGGCGGGCCGACCCGAGTGGAGCACGCGGACCCGGATGGGCGAGGCGGGATCCCAGAGGCCGATGGCGAGAAACCGGCGGTCGTGATCGAAGACGACGGCGAGGTCACCGGGAGCGCCCTGGTGGCTCACCGACTCGATCGACTGATCGAACAGCCACGGATGCCCGCCCCGGAGCTGACGTTCGGCGTCGCGTGTCACCCGCACGGCGAGACGTTTCTCGTTCGCCGCGGGCAGCGACTCGAGCGATGGGAAGATCACCGATGCAGCGTCGCACGGCGGCAGACGGATCGAAACCTCGCGGTCGTCGAGCCCGTGCGGGTCGACGGTGGCCGGCTCAGGCGCGATCGCGTCGCAGCGTCACCGACTTGCCCCGGATCTTGGCGCCCTTCATCGACCGGATCACCTGATCGACGGAGTCCTCGGGGATCTCGACCAGCGAGAACGTGCCCGAGATCTCGATCGAGCCGATGGCCCGACCGGCGATGCCCGACTCGCCGGCAATGGCGCCGACGACGTCCTTCGGTCGGAGGCCCTGGTTGCGTCCCATGCTCATCCACAGCCGCACCATGTCGGCGTTGCCGGCACCCTTGCCCGGTTTCGGGCCCCGCCCTGCGTGCTTCGAGCCCTTCGACTTCGATCCTCCGTCGGCTGACCGGAGCTGCGCGTCGGGGATCTCCACCGGATCGACGTCGTCGACGTCGTTGGCGTGGGCCAGCCGAACCGCGGCCATGGCGATCTCCATCAGGTCGAACTCGTCGGTGAGCGACTCGACCACGACACGGTACGACTCGGCGACCTCGGACTCGTCCTCGACGAGCAGCTCGCGAATGGAGCCCCGCAACAACTCCATGCGCCGCGCCCGCATGTCGGCGATGGTCGGCACCTTCTCGATCTCGAACCGGAGCTTGGTGACCCGCTCGATGTTCTTCATCAAGCGGTGTTCGCGAGGCTCGGCCAAGGTGATGGCCACGCCCTCGCGGCCGGCCCGGCCCACCCGTCCGATGCGGTGGATGTAGGCCTCGGGGGCCGACGGCACGTCGTAGTTGATCACGTGGCTGAGTTGATCGATGTCGAGGCCCCGGGCCGCGACGTCGGTGGCAATGAGCAGGTCGGCGGTACCCGACTTCAGCCGCCCCATGGCCTTGTCACGTTGGTTCTGATCCATGCCGCCGTGCAGGGCCTCGGCCCGGTAGCCCCGGCCGTTGAGCTGGTCGGACAGCTCGTCGACCTCGTTGCGGGTGCGACAGAACACGATGGCCGCCTCGGGGGCCTCGACGTCGAGGATGCGTCCGAGGGCCGCGGGCTTGTGGGCGCGGCGCACGACGTAGGCCACCTGGCGAACCAACAAATTCTCGGAGCCCTCCGTCGGCGAACGGCCGAGCTCGATCCGGACGGGATCGTCGAGGTGCTTCCGGGCGATCTGGTTGATGCGAGGCGGCATGGTGGCGGAGAACAGCACGGTCTGGCGGTGCGACGGAGTCTCGGCCAGGATCGCCTCGATGTCCTCGGCGAAGCCCATGTCGAGCATCTCGTCGGCCTCGTCGAGCACGACGGTGGTGATGTCGTCGAGCTTCAGCGTGCCGCGAGCGATGTGATCGAGCGCTCGGCCCGGGGTGGCCACCACGATGTCGACCCCACGACGCAGGGTGTCGAGTTGGCGGCCGATGTGTTGGCCTCCGTAGATGGGCACCACTCGCACACCGAGTCCTCGTCCGTACCGGTGCACGGCTTCGGACACCTGCATCGCCAGCTCGCGAGTGGGAACCAGGATGAGCGCAGCGGGAGCGGACCGGTTCGATCGGTCGCCGAGACGCGCCAGCAAGGGCAGCGCGAATGCGGCCGTCTTGCCGGTGCCGGTCGCCGCCTGCCCGAGCAGGTCCGACCCGGCGAGGAGAGGCGGGATGGCCGCTGTCTGAATGGGAGTCGGCTCTTCGTAGCCGAGCCGGGTGAGCTCGTCGAGGAGCGAGTCGGGGAGGCCGAGCTCGCCGAACGAGCCGATCACCGGATCAGGCGAACTCGGGCATGACGTGCTCGATGAAGAGGTCCATGGTGGTGCGGGACTCCTCGAGGGTCATGTCGCCGGTGGGGAGCTGCAGAACGATGTAGTCGATCGGGGTGTCCTCGAGGATCGCACCGAATTGCTCGATGGTGTGCTGCGGCGATCCGGCGCCCTGCTCGACAGCATGGAGTTGGTGTTCCATGATGCGCTTGAGGGCGTCGAGGGCGGCCTCGGCCTTCTCGGCCGACATCACCTTGATGTCGTGAGCGTGCACGTTGTGGGCCCGACGGATGAGGCCATCCATGCCGCGCCGGGCAACGTCTCGCGCGTGCTCACGGTCGTCGGCGATTGCGGTGATCATGGTGGCGCCGACGCGGGGTTGGGCGTCGGGGCCGTCGACCCGGAGATGGTCGCCCTTGTATTTGTCCCACGCATCGACGTACGTGGTGTAGCTCTCCTCGTCGATGGGTCCGGGCCACATGAGGTTCATGCCGTACTTGCCGGCAACTGCGGGATTGCCCGGGTACCAGAACGGCGGGTTGGGCCGCTGGTACGGGAACATGGCGACGGGCATGTCGGGGAAGTCGTAGAAGTCGTTGTCGGCCGAGCTGAGCACGCCGTTCTTGATGCCGCCGATGACGACCTCGAGGCAGGCGTCGAACTTCTCCCGGGAATGGGGCCAGTCACCGTCGAACCAGTAGTGCTCGATCGGCGCCACGCCACGCCCCACGCCGAACTCGACACGGCCTTTCGACAAGACGTCGAGGGTGGCCATGTCCTCGAACACCCGAATGGGGTGGTGGAGGGGCAGCAGCTTCACCATCGGACCCAGGTGGATGTTCTCGGTGACCGCCGCTGCGGCCGCGAGGAACACCTCCTGGTTCGGGGCGAGGCAGAGGTCGGAGCCGTGGTGTTCGGCCAGGTGGTAGCACGCGAAGCCCGCTTCGTCGGCCAGTTTGATGAGATCGAGGCGATCCTGGAGAAGCTGGGCGGGCGGTGTTCCCGGCATGTCCTCGATGTGATCGAACAGACCGAATGTTGCCTTGGGCATCGGGGGGACCTTTCGACGGCGGTTTCGCCGCCAATGATGGCACGACCGCGCTGTTCTCGCTGCGGGTTCAGCCCCAGAGTCGGTTGGTGGCGATCGCCGCGCTGTTCTTGCTGCGTTGCGGGTTCAGCCCCAGAGTCGGTTGGTGGCGATCGCCGCGCTGTTCTTGCTGCGTTGCGGGTCGTCAGCCCCAGAGTCGTTCGGTGGCGATCGCCGCGCCTTGCGCTTGGGCTTCGAGCTTGGCCCAGGCGACGTCGGGGTCGATTCCCTGCATGCCCACATGGATGCTGAAGCCGCAGTCGACCCCGGCCATCACGTTCTCCCTGCCCACCAGGTTCGCGTAGCGCTCGATGCGCTGGGCCACCAGCTCGGGATGCTCGATGTAGTTGCTCTGGCACTCGATCACCCCGGGGCAGAGGATCTTGCCGTCGGGCACCTTCACCTCTTCGAACAGCCGGTACTCGTGGGCGTGGCGGGGATTGGCCGCCTCGAACTGGATCACCGGCGGCTTGGCCTTCCACACGATGTCGATGATGTCGGCGAGCGGCACGTCGCAGTGGTGGGGCCCGGGGTAGTTCCCCCAGCACAGGTGCATCCGAAGCTGGTTCTCGGGGATGTTGCGTACCGCATGATTGAGGGCCTCGATGTTCATCTCGACCGTCTTGCGGAACTCGGCCAGGTCCATGTCGGCGTAGGTCATGTGGCGGCCCATGGCGAGGTCGGGGCAGTCGAGCTGCACCGTCGCCCCCGACGCCGCTATGGCCTCGTACTCGTGGCGCATGCCCTCGGCGATGGCGAAGAGATATTCCTCGTGGGTCGGGTAGTACTCGTTGCCGAAGAAGATCGACACGATGCCGGGCGACGCGGCGCTGGAGAACACGCCCGCCTTGTCGATCTCGGCGGCGGCGTTCATGAGATTCACCATGTCGTGCGCCGCCGCGTCGGGATCCTTCACCGAGATGGGCCCGGTACAGGCCGGCGCCGAGCGCTTGCGGCGGCCCGGGTTCATGGCCACGATCTCGGCACTGCGCGGGTAGTCGACCAGGTCCTGGAAGAAGTAGGTGGCGATCGACTCGCCGCCGAACCCGTCGAGGCGGTCTTTCACGTAGGTGGCATACGACGGTTTCGACATCTCGCCGTCGTTGACGATGCTCACGCCTGCGCGCGCCTGCCGTTGCACCACCTCCTCGACCGCTCGTTCGACCCGTTCGGCGAGAGCGGCCTCGTCGACCGGCACGCCGTCGGCCTTGGCCCACATCGTGGTGATGAGATCGGCCGGCCGCGGCAGGCTGCCCGTGTGGGTGGTGTAGATGCGATCGACCATCGATGTGCGTCCCCTGTTCGTGCGCGGGGGCCAGCGTAGATGGCGAGCGCAGCTCGATCACGTTGGGTTCAGTCGAAGGTGCCGATCACCGGCTGTGACGGGGCGAGATCGGCATCGAAGCCCGTCTCGTAGGGCATGAATCCGTTGCGATCGGGGTACAACAGCTGCACCATCGGGAACGGCTCGCCCTTGTACCAGGCGGCCGCAGTGGCGAACAGCGCACCGAGCTCGTCGGTGTCGACGTTGGCGAAGACGCAACGCAGGTCGTTGTCGAACAGGCCGACCACCTCGACCCCGATGGGGATCTCGGTCCCCCCTCGCAGCGCGTCGACCACGAGATCGAACAGTCCCTTCGCCGACGACGGCCGCATGCCGAACACCACCAGATCGGGAAAGCCCGTGAGCTGATGGACGCCGATCGTGTAGGTGTAGGCAGGGGTCGGTGGCACCGTCTGGGGCTCGGCCGCCACCGGTTCGATCGCCCAACCGGTGGTCTCGAGCATCCACTCGATCTTCTCGGCATGGGGGATGTGGAAGTCGGGGAGCTCCATGGTCAGCCACCGAGTCCGTAGGCCGCGGCCAGCAGCTCGTAGGACCGGCGCCGGGCGCCGTGGTCGTGGGTGATGGTCACCACAGCCACCTCGTCGGCGGCGTGGGCGGCAGCGACACCGTCGATTCCGGCTCGCACCCGCTCGGCGGTCCCGACGATGAGGGGCTTGGCCGGACCATACGACACTGACGACACCGCGAGCGGGTCGGCGGTCGAGACGGCGGCGGCGGGTCGGGGAATGGGTCCGCGCAACCCTCCCGAGCGCCAGGCACGAAGACTCGACGCGAGGTCGTCGGCCTCGGCCGCAGTGTCGGCGCACACGGCCGCCACGGCGACGCTCACCTTCGGCTCGGGGTACCGCCGACTCGGCTTGTACTGACGTCGGTAGGCATCGGTGATCTCGGCGCCGTCACCGCCGATGAAGTAGGCCCAGCCGAGGGGCAGCCCGAAGTGGGCGGCCAGCCCGGCGCTGCTGTGGCTCGACGCCAGCACCCACACCTCGGGATGACGATCGTCCTCGGGGGCCGGTCGGGCGTGCACCGTGGCCAGGGGTGAGTCGTCGGGAACCTCGTCGTGGAGGTACTGGAGCAGCTCCTCGACGAGATTGGGGAAGTACTCGATCGACGAAGGGGTGCCGCCGCGTGCGAGCGCGTACGCAGTGTGACCGTCGGTGCCGGGAGCTCGCCCGAAGCCCAGGTCGATCCGTCCGGGGTGAAGCGTCTCGAGCACTCGGAAGACCTCGGCGACCTTGTACGGGCTGTAGTGGCTGAGCATCACACCGGCCGATCCGACCCGAATGCGTTCGGTGGCCTGGGCCAGATGCCCGATGAGGATCTCGGGAGCCGAGCCCGCCAGTCCGGTGGAGTTGTGGTGCTCGGCCACCCAGTACCGGTGATAGCCCAGGCGATCGGCCAGCCACGCGAGATCGACGCTGTTGGCCAGCGCTTCGGAGGGGCGACTGCCCGCGGGCACCGGCGACTGGTCGAGAACGGTGAGACGCACCGCTTCATTGTGCCGTGCGAGTCGGGTTCATCCGAGCAACGTCGGCGCGAGCACCCCGCCGGCCTGGGGCGGTTGCTCAATCGGCTCTCGATTGATGTCGATACACCAGAGATGAGCGCCAGTGCCCAGGTCATGTTCTCGGTCGTCGTCTGCGGCGGGGCAACCGGCTACGCCTTCTATCTGGAGATCCGGCGTTCGGCGAGGAGTGCTCGGTTCCTCGAGTGGTTGAAGACCGAGAGAACGACCGAGTGGGCTGCCCTGGGTCGTGCGGACCGACTGTTCCCGGTCAGGGCGGTGGAGATGCTGCGCCGCGGGCCTCTCGCGGACGACGCGGAATTCAACGCCCGCTATCGGCCGACCAAGCACGGCAAACGATTCGCCGTCACGATGACCGTTGCGAGCACCGCCATTGCACTACTGCTCATCGGTACGAGCCTCTTGAACTGGCGCTGGTGACAGAACGCGGGGCGACGATGCTGCGCTGAACGGTCGCCCGCTCCGCGCCGGGCGCCGTCGACGGGACAACACGCGTAGGGTTCGGGAATGCAGGTGGGGATCTCCGTCAATTCGACCTACACGGGTCCGGCCCACGACGGAGCCCACTGGATGATCGAGCGGGCCCAGGCCGCCCTGGCGGCGGGTCTGGCGACCCTGTCGGTGGGTGATGGCCACCTGAGTGGCGCCAACTACTACCAGAACACCCCCATGCTCGGTCGGCTGCTCGGCGCGTGGTCGGGCCGACCCGCCGGCTGCCTGTTCGTCCTGCCGCTCTGGCATCCGGTGCTCGTCGCCGAACAGATCGCCACGCTCGCGTCGCTGCACGACTCCACCTTCATCGTGCAGACCGGCGTCGGCGGCCGACCGGCGGAGTTCTCGGGCATGGGCGTCAGCCTGGCCGACAGGGGTCGGTTCACCGACGAAGCCATCGGGGTGGTGAAGGCACTTCTGGCCGGCGACACGGTGTCGAGTGAGCTCTTCGGTCTGACCGATGCCCACATGGGGTTGCGGCCCGAGCAGACCGTCGAGTGGTGGATCGGCGCCGGTGCGCCGGTCGGGATCGAACGAGCGGCCCGCAGCGGCGATGCCTGGTACACCTCGCCCTACGAGACCGCCGCCGAGCTGGCCGGGCCGGTGCAGCGCTATCTCGACGCATGTGCCGAACACGATCGGCGGCCCCGCATCATGGTGCGCAAGGACGTGCTGGTGCTCGACGACGGGGCCGCGGCCGAGAGCCATGCCAAGCGACTGCTCGACGAGGGCTATCGAGGACTCGACCGATCGAGAGTGGTCGTGGGCGACGTCGAGTCGGTGCTCGAACAACTGGAACCGTTCGAGGCGCTGGGGACCGAGCAGATCATCATGCGGTGCATGTCGGCGCCTCAATTCGTCGCGCTCGAGACGATCGAGGCCATGGGTGAGGTGAACCGCCGCCTCCACGTCGACCTGCGGTGAGCCGTTGGCCGCATCGGCGCGGCGGAGTCACGCGGTGACGAAGTCGATCAGTTGTTCGACGGCGTTGATGAGCGGCGTCTCCACATCGCGATACGACCTGACCTCCGCCATCACCTTGCGCCAGAAGACACCCGATTCCCCGGTGAACCCGACCGCCGCCATGACGCCGGCCTTCCACGGCGTGCCCTTCGGAACATCGGGCCACGCCCGGATCCCGACGACCTCGGGCTTGATGGCCTGCCAGATGTCGACGTACGGGTGACCACGAATCAACACGTTCGGGTCGCTGATGGCCGAAGCGATCCGGGTCTCCTTGGAGCCTGCGACGAGATGGTCGAGGAGCACGCCGAGTCGCCGGCCGTCGCCGGGTCGAAAGCCGCGCACCCGTTCGGCCAGATCGTCGGCCCCCTCGAGCTGTTCGACGACGACGCCCTCGACGCGGAGATCGTCGCCCCAGATGCGTTCGATGAGCTCGGCATCGTGAATGCCCTCCACCCAGATGCGACTCGCTCGCGCCACACGAGCGGGCAGCGGTCCGGCGTCGATCGAACCCGACGCCGTGAGCTGCGCCTCGCCCGGCGTCGTCACCTTCACACGGGGTGCGCGCAGGGCAACCGGTTGGCCACGGTGCAGGAACAGCCCGTCGGTCGGTCGGAAGTCGTGGTCTCGCCCGGCCGCATCACGGATGGTGACGCGGCGACCTTCGACGAACTCCATGATCGCGCCGGTGGTCGACGTGGATCGGTGCGTGATCTCGGTGCCCAGCTCCACGAACAACGTCGTGCGCTCGAGGCCACGGCGGCGGGCCGGTGCGTCGACATCGAGAGGGCCGCTCAGGAGTCCGTCGTCGTTGGTGGATGGCACGGGCCGAGTTGACCACACCGCACGGATGATGGGGTGCACCGCGGCGAACTACGCTGCTGCGCCATGGCCCCTGTTTCCCGTTTCCTTGCGCTGGTGGCGGTCGCCACTCTGATCGCAGCAGCGTGTTCGCCCGATGGTTTCGACATCGAGACGACGGCAACGCCCGTGGCGGAGGAGACGCCGACGCCCGAACCGACAGCCGAGCCCACGGCGACGCCCGAGCCGACGGCGACGCCCGAGCCGACGGCGACGCCCGAGCCGACGGCGACGCCCGAACCCACTCCGGAACCCACGGCCACCCCGCTGGCGGCGGGTCCGTACCCGCTCATGGTGGGCTCCGCCGACTTGTTGGGTGTCACCTACGGCGTCGTCGACGTCGACGCCACCATTGCCACGTTCGCGGCCGCCATCGGAGCGCCCGCCGACGACTCGGGCTGGGTGGAGGGCTGCCCGCTCGACGGGCCTGGGGACAACGAACGAATCGCGACCTGGGGCGGCCTCACCGCCGACTTCCGGCGCGACGACACCGGCGAGTACTTCACGGCCTGGCGATACCGCATCGCCTTCGACACCCTCACCGAGATTCCCGGTGGCCCGACAACCACGCAGGTACTGCTTCCTGGCGGTTCGGTGGTCGGCGATCCCTTCGACGTGGTCGTCGCCGGCTACGGGGCCGTGCCGACCGTCGACGACACCTTCGGTGTGCCGATCTACAACGATGTCGATTTCGTCCTGATCGGCGCCGGGCCTTCCGTCAGCAGTCCGATCGTGCAGGCGGGAACACCCTTCGTCGCCCTGTGCGAGTAGTGCAGACCACCCGAGCAGAGGAGAACCCGTGCGACCCAATGCGATGAAGGATCGGTTCGACTCGGGAGAACCGGCCATCGGCGTGTGGATCACCGCACCATGCACGATCACCACTCAGGCCGTCACCGGCGAGTTCTTCCACTACGCCTGCGTCGATCTCCAGCACGGCGCCATCGACTACCAGGCTGCGGTGCCGATCCTGCAGACCATCGAGCTCGGACCGGCCACCCCCATCACTCGGGTGCCGTGGAACGAGCCCGGCATCATCGGGAAGATGCTCGACGCCGGTTCCATGGGCGTGATCGTGCCCATGGTGAACACCCGTGCCCAGGCCGAGGCGGCGGTTTTCGCCAGTCGCTACCCACCGGTCGGCGGCCGCAGCCATGGCCCGGTGCGGGCGGCTCTCGCCCATGGCGGTGACTACTGGCGCGACGCCAACGACTCCGTGGCGGTGATCCCCATGATCGAGACGGTCGAGGCGATGACCAACGCCGACGACATCTTGTCGACTCCCGGCGTCGACGCGTGCTACGTGGGGCCAGCCGATCTCTCCCGCAGTCTCGGCCTACCGCCGGGGAACAACGATGACGAGCCGGCCTTCGTCGATGCCATGGTCGCCATTGCCGACGCCTGCAAGCGTCACGGTGTGGTGGCGGGTTGTCACACGGTCGCCGAGCTCACCGAGCGACGCATGGAGATGGGGTATCAGATGATCACCGTCACCAGCGACCTGGTGGCCCTGCGTCGAGGTCTGGCCTCCGAGCTCGATCTCCTCTCCGGTGAGGGTCGAGCCGGCGACGCCAGCATGTACTGAGCCGCCGCCCGTACCGGGGCCAGAGGGTGTCACACCCGGTGAGTAGTGTCGGCGACACGCTGCCGCCGACCGGAGTGCTCGCCCATGGCCATCGCCGAATTCGCCCACCCCACCCTGTTCGAGCCGCTTGCCGGCACGGGGGTCACGCCGGTGACCGACGTCGTACCGGGGGTTGCGTTCCACCCGGCGGTGGCCCGGTGGTTCGGCGGTCGCTTCCCCCAGGGCCCCACCCCGCCGCAGCGCAACGGCTGGCCCTCCATCGCGGTCGCGCAGCACACGCTCATCGCCGCACCCACCGGCTCGGGCAAGACGCTCGCCGGGTTCCTCATGTCGATCAACAAGCTGTACATGGCCCACGCCCAGGGGCAACACGTGAGCCGTTCGGCGCAGGTCGTGTACGTGTCGCCGCTGAAGGCGCTGGCGGTCGACATCGCCGAGAACCTCGAGCGACCTCTGGCCGAGATCGCTGCCATCGCCGCCGACATGGGGTTCTCTGCCCCCGATCTCCGGGTCGGTGTCCGTACCGGCGACACCACCGCTTCCCAGCGCGCCTCGATGATCAAGCGGCCGCCGGCGTTCGTGGTCACCACCCCCGAATCGTTGTACCTGCTGCTCACCGCAGCCAAGAGCCGCGCCACGTTGCGCTCGGTGCACACCGTGATCGTCGACGAGATCCATGCGCTCGCTCGCGACAAGCGGGGGAGTCACCTGTGCCTCACGCTCGAACGACTGAGCCACGTCACCGCGACCGAGCCGGTGCGCATCGGTCTGTCGGCCACCCAGAAACCCATCGAGGTCGTGGCTCGCCTGCTGGTGGGTTCGCGGACGCGCCCCGACGGCGTCGCCGACTGCGTGGTGATCGACGGCGGCCACCAGCGGGGACTCGACCTCGCCATCGAGCTGCCCGGTGCCGAGCTCGAGGCCATCGCCTCGCACGCCCAGATGGCCGACGTCCTCGATCAGATCGCCGCCCACGTCGCCGAGCACCAGACCACGCTGGTCTTCGTGAACGCGAGGCGTCTGGCCGAACGCCTTGCGCACGAGCTCGGCGAACGCTTGGGCGACGATGTCGTGGCTGCCCATCACGGGTCACTGTCGAAGGACCGACGGCATCTCGTCGAACGGCGCCTCCGCGCCGGTGAGCTGAAGGCGCTGGTCGCCACGGCATCACTCGAGCTCGGCATCGATGTCGGTCCCGTCGAGCTCGTGTGCCAGATCGGCTCACCGCGCAGCATCGCGACGTTCCTGCAGCGGGTCGGTCGTTCGAACCACACGCGCCACGGCACGCCCAAGGGGCGCCTGTATCCGCTCACCCGCGACGAGCTGGTCGAGGCGACCGCGCTTCTCGCTGCGGTGCACGCCGGCCGTCTCGATGCGCTGCACCCCCCGGCGGCACCCCTCGACATCCTGGTGCAGCAGATCGTGGCCGAGACCGCAGCCGACGAGTGGCGCACCGACGATCTCTTCGCCCTGGTCACTCGGGCCGCGCCCTACGCCGACCTCGATCGCGCGGTTTTCGACGAGGTGGTCGATCTCGCGGCCAACGGCGTGCAGACCGGCCGCGGTCGGCGGGCCGCCTACGTGCACCACGACACGGTGAACGGCGAACTGCGCGGCCGCAAGGGCGCCCGCCTGGCCGCGCTCACCTCCGGGGGCGCGATCCCCGAGATCGGCGACCTCCGGGTGCTGGCCGAGCCCGACGAGACCCTCATCGGCACGGTGAACGAGGATTGGGCCACCGAGTCGATGGCCGGCGACGTGTTCCTGCTCGG
This sequence comes from uncultured Acidimicrobiales bacterium, assembly GCA_963787285.1. Taxonomy (GTDB): domain Bacteria; phylum Actinomycetota; class Acidimicrobiia; order Acidimicrobiales; family JAHEJN01; genus JAHEJN01. Next base: position 28,862 of record CAWBCM010000006.1, read on the forward strand.
CACCCATGCCTGGCAGATCCGGCAGGTGGCCGGGGGAGTGGTGCGGGTGGTCGACGCAGGTGACAAGCACCCGACCATTCCGTTCTGGACGGGCGAGGCCCCGGCCCGCACCGTCGAGCTGAGCGAGGAGGTGTCGCGGGTGCGGTCCACCGTCGAGACCTTCGTGGTGGCCGACGACCTTGCCGGCGCAACTCGTTGGCTGGCCGGCGCCGCCGGGGTCTCCGGAGAGATCGCCGCCTTCGTCGTGGCCTATCTGGCCGCCGGTCGGGCGATCCTGCAGGTCATGCCCACCCAGACCGACCTGGTCATGGAGCGGTTCTTCGACGAGTCGGGTGGGATGCAGTTCGTCATCCACTCGCCCTACGGCGCCCGCATCAACCGAGCCATGGGGTATGCGCTGCGCAAGAAGTTCTGTCGCAGCTTCAACTTCGAGCTCCAGGCCGCGGCCAGCGACGACGCCGTGGTCATCTCCCTCGGCCCCCACCACAGCTTCCCCCTCGACGACGTGCCGCGGTTTCTCACCGCCGAGGGCATTCCCGCCACCCTCACCCAGGCGATCCTCGACCAACCCCTGTTCCAGTCGCGCTGGCGCTGGAACCTCAACCGGTCGCTCCTGGTGCTGCGATGGCGCGGCGGCAAGAAGAACCCACCGCCCATCCAACGGATGCAGGCCGACGACTTCATGGCAGCGCTGTTCCCCGACGCCGCGGCCTGCCAGGAGAACGTCACCGGCCCGATCGAGGTGCCCGATCATCCCATCGTGCGCCAGACCATCCACGACTCGCTCACCGAGAGCCTCGACGTCGACGGTCTGGTCGACCTGTGGCAACGGGTCGGCCGGGGCGAGGTGCGGTTCCACTTCCGCGACACCACCGAGCCGTCGCTGCTCGCCCACGAGATCCTCACCGCCAAGCCCTATGCCTTCCTCGACGACGGCGAGGCGGTCGACCGGCGAACCAACGCCGTCCCGCTCCGCCGGGGACTGCCGGTACGCCCGGCCGAGCTGGGCCAGCTCGATCCCGATGCCATCGAGCAGGTTCGCAACGAGATCACGCCCCATCCCAGCACCCCCGACGAGCTGCACGACCTGGTTGCGTTGCTGGTGCTCACCCGGCCCCGCCCCGAGTGGAACGAGTTGTTCGAGCAGCTGCGAGCGCGAGGGCGAGTACAGGTGGTGGGCACGACCACCGCGACCCGTTGGCACACCACCGAGGCGGCCGCGTCGGTGGCCGTGCTCGTCACCGGAGATCCCTCCGACGACCTGTTTCCCGAGAAGGTGGCCGCCGAGGTACTACGCGGCCACCTCGACCTGCACAGTCCCGCCACCGCCACCGAGCTCGGGGCCATCACCGGTCTCGCCGGTGCGAACCTGGCCGTCGGCCTGGCCCAGCTCGAGGCCGAGGGATTCGCGATCCAGGGGCAGTTCCGGGGCGGTGACAGTGACGACGTCGAATGGTGTTCCCGGCGCCTGCTCGCCCGCATGCATGCGTACTCGCGTCGACGCCGTCGCGATTCCGTCGAGGCGGCCACGGCCCAGGATTTCGTCCGCTTCCTCCTGCGCTGGCACCACGTGGCGCCTGGTTCGCAGCTCGCGGGACCCCAAGGGCTGGCGAGGGCGGTGGAGAAGCTCCAGGGCTGGCATGCGCCGACCGCAGCGTGGGAGAACGATCTGCTCGCCCGTCGGGTCAGCGGCTACCAGCCGGCGTGGCTCGATCGCCTCTGTCACGACGGTCAGGTCACCTGGGGACGCCTTGCTCCGCCATCGAGGCCCGATGCCGGTGTCGCCCCCGCCGCCGCGTCGAAGGCGACACCGGTGAGTGTGGTCTTCCGGGCCGACGTCCCGTGGTTGCTCGAGGCTGCTCGCGGGTCGGCGGTGGCCGCCTGCCCCGAGGTCGGCGCGTTGTTCGAGGTGGTCGAGTCGCTTCGGAGTGGGGGAGCCCGGTTCGTCGCCGAGCTCGCGACCGACACCGCTCGCCTGCCCTCCGACATCGAACGGGCGTTGTGGGCCGGCGTGGCCGCCGGCGCGATCACCGCCGACGGGTTCGCTCCGATTCGTGCTCTCGGTGAGGGTCGCCGGCGCGCCACCGAGGTGAACCGCAACCTGTCTCGCCTCCGTCGAGGAGGAGTGGTGGCCCGCACCACCTCCGGTGCCGGGCGCTGGAGTCTCCTACCGCCGGTGGAACCGACCGACGATCGCGACGCCTTCGTCGAGGCGGTGGCCGAGCAGCTCCTGCTGCGGTGGGGGGTCGTGTTCTACGACCTCGTCGCCCACGAGGGCCTCGCCGTGCCCTGGCGCGATCTCCAGTGGGCCCTCCGGCGGTTCGAAGACCGCGGGTTGGTCAAGGGTGGGCGCTTCGTGGCCGGCTTCAGCGGCGAGCAGTTCGCCCTGCCCGAGGCCGCCGACGGCCTCGGGGCCACCCGCAAGCGGCCCAAGACCGGCGAACGGGTCACCGTCAGCGCCTGTGACCCCTGCAATCTCACCGGGGTCCTGCTGCCGGGCGAGCGCACGCCGGCCATCCGCACCAACTGCGTCACCTTCGTCGACGGGGTCGCCGCGACCGGCTGAGGACTTCCGACTCTGGCTCGCGTCACCGGCCACCGGTGACAATCAGCCCATGCCCCGGATCGTTGCGGCCCAGTTGCTCGCGCCCGACACCAAGCGGTTTCGCATCGAGGCGCCGAAGATCGCTCGCCGTCATCGGGCGGGTCAGTTCGTCATCGTGCGACTCCGATCCGACGGCGAACGCATTCCTCTCACCATCGCGGCATCCGACACCGAAGAGGGGACGATCACCCTCGTGGTGCAAGCGGTCGGCAAGACGACCATGATCATGAACGACCTGGATGTCGGCGACGAGATCCTCGACCTCGCCGGTCCACTGGGCACACCGTCGGAGGTGGCCGACTTCGGCACGGTCGTCATCGTCGGAGGGGGCGTCGGCACCGCGGTCGCCTTCCCTGTGGCGGCTGCCCTGCGCGAGGCGGGCAACCGGATCGTCGCGGTCATCGGAGCCCGCACCCGTTCCCAGCTCTTGTTCGAGCACGAGCTGGCCGCCCTCCCGGCGGAGGTACACGTCTGCACCGACGACGGCTCGTACGGGCGCCTCGGCCTGGTCACCGACACCCTTGCCGATCTGGTCGCCGTCGAGACCATCGACCGGGTGTTCGCCGCCGGACCCATTCCGATGATGAAGGCAGTGGCCGAGCTCACCCGGCCACGAGCAATACCCACCGTCGCCAGCCTCAATCCGATCATGATCGACGGCACGGGAATGTGCGGTGGTTGCCGGGTCTCGGTGGGCGGACACAACCGCTTCGCCTGTCTCGACGGGCCCGAGTTCGATGCCCACGACGTCGACTTCGATCTGTTGGCGTCGCGCAATCGGGCCTACCTCGACGGAGAGGCCGCCCGCCGCGAGGAACTGCACCCCTGTGCGGTCACGGTCGAGATCGGTGGCGAGGCATCGACATGACCGAGCTGAGCCGGCGCGATCGGATGAAACGGGAACCCGAGATCATGCCCGAACGGCCGGCCGCAGAGCGGCGGGACGACTTCGACGAGGTGAACGTCGGCTACTCGTTCGACCAGGCCGTGGCGGAGGCCGAGCGGTGCCTGTTGTGCGCGCGGCCGACCTGCGTGCAGGGCTGCCCCGTGGGGGTCGACATCGCCGCGTTCGTCCACCGCGTGAGCAACGCCGACCTGGCCGGCGCAGCGGAGGTGATCGCCGCCGACAACTCCCTTCCCGCCGTGTGCGGCCGGGTCTGCCCGCAGGAAACCCAGTGCGAGGGTGCCTGTGTGCTGGCCAAGAAGGGCAAGGCGATCCACATCGGCCACCTCGAGCGGTTCGTCGCCGATGTCGCCCGGGACCAGGCATGGACGACCGCCTCGACCGCTGCCCGGAGCGGCAAGCGGGTGGCGGTGGTGGGTAGCGGCCCCGCCGGCATCGCCTGCGCCGGTGACCTCGCCGGCATGGGCCACGACGTCACCGTGTTCGAGGCGTTGCACGAGCTGGGTGGCGTTCTGGCCTACGGCATCCCGGAGTTCCGACTCCCCAAGGCGATTGTCGAGGCCGAGATCGATCGTCTGCGGCAGCGAGGCATCCGGTTCGAAACCAACGCCGTCATCGGCATGGTCGACACCGTCGACGATCTTCTGGCCACCGAGGGGTTCGACGCGGTCTTCCTCGGCGTCGGAGCCGGTTTTCCCCGATTCCTCGACGTACCCGGCGAGAACCTGGTCGGTGTGTACTCGGCCAGTGAGTTCCTCACACGGGTGAACCTGATGCGCGCGTATGTGGCCGGCAGCGACACGCCGTTGATCGACGTCGTGGGGAAGTCGGTCGTCGTGTTCGGGGCGGGCAACACCGCCATGGACGCCGCCCGCACCGCGGTCAGGTTGGGCGCCGGCGCGGTGACCATCGCGTACCGCCGCACCCGTGAGGAGATGCCCGCTCGCGCCGAGGAGGTGGCCCACGCCGAGGCCGAAGGCGTGACCCTCCAGACACTGGTGGCGCCGCGGGAGCTCCTCGGCGACGACAGCGGGCGTCTGGTGGGGCTGCGGTTGCAGAAGATGCGGCTGGGCGAGGCGGGCGACGACGGCCGCCGCCGGCCCGAGCCGATTGCCGGCCAGGTCGGCGAGATGGCCGTCGATGTGGCGATCATCGCCATCGGCAACGGCCCGAACCCGCTGTTGTTGCGGGCGACACCCGATCTCGACCGTTCCGACAGGGGCACGATCGTCGTCGACGAAGACACCGGCGCAACGTCGAAGCCCGGGGTGTACGCCGGTGGCGACATCGTCACCGGCGGTGCCACCGTCATCCTCGCCATGGGCGCCGGCCGTCGAGCCGCCCGGGCGATCGACCATTACCTCCGGGCCGACCCCGCGTCCTGATCCACGGCGTCGTCGGATCGACGGCCCACGAAACGCGCCTCGTGCACCCCGTGCTCGCTCCATTGCTCGTCGTAGGCGACCACCTCGAGATCGGCCAGGAGCCGGCCGAGCTCACCGCGTTCGAGCAGGAACCGTCGACTCGGCCGGGGGTTTCGTTCGAGGTTGGTCACCGTCGCGATGCCGACGACGGCCACGCCGCCCGGCACCAGGTGTCGGGCCAGCGAGGCGAGCAGCGGCCGATCGAGATAGTGGAAGCACGTGATGACCTGCCACGGCCCCGGCGGGAAGGGCTCGGTGCGGAAGTCGAGCGCCAGTGTGGCGATCGGGAGCTCGGCCGCCTGCGCCAGCCGGTTCGCCTTCGCGAGGGCCACAGAGGAGATGTCGGCCAGGACGACGTCGAGCCCATGGTGGGCCAATACCCGGGCACCGGCACCCAACCCGCCCGCTATCTCCAGCGCCCGCCCTGACGTCGGCAGGTGGGGGAGCGCGTCGACCAGTGCACCGGGTACACGGTCGACCGTCCCTTCGCCGGTGTACCGGTCGTCCCACTTCGTTCGCTCGTCCACGACCACAGTGTGGCCGCGACCTAGCCTCGGCCCCATGTCGTACACACCCATCGTCGCGTCGCTGGCCTACGTGATCGACCGCGACGTCGACGAGGTCCTGCTCATCCGTCGCGACGCACGGCCCGACGACGAGCACTACGGCAAGGTGAACGGGCTCGGCGGCAAGCTGGAAGCGGGGGAGAGCATTGCGGCCAACCTGCGACGCGAGCTGTTCGAGGAGGCCCGCATCGAGCTCACCAGCATGAGCCTGCGCGGCACCATCTCTTGGCCTGGCTTCGGCACCACCGGCGAGGACTGGCTGGGCTTCATCTTCCTCGTCGACGGCTTCGTCGGTACGCCACCCACGTCGAATTCCGAGGGCACCCTCGAATGGGTGCCGCGTCGGCGGCTGCTCGACGCCTGCGCCGACGACGACGCTGTCCGCTCCTCGGCCGACCTGCCCATGTGGGAGGGCGACCGATGGTTCCTTCCACTGGTGTTCGACGACGACCCGCGCCCGTTCCACGGCGTGATGCCCTACAACCAGGGGCATCCCACCGGGTGGACGGTGGAACGACTCTGAGGCCTCGCCGGGTCAGTCGTCGTCGGAGTGGATCACGGTGACCGGCCGGGTCGTCTGCCGTGGCAGCTCGCGTGCGGTGGATCCGAAGAGCAACTTGCGCAGCCCGGCGTGACCACGATCGCCGACGACGACGAGGTCGGCGTCGACTTCATCGGCGACGTGGGCCAGCCGTTCGCCCGGAGGGCCCTCGGCGAACACGGTGTCGTGGGGCACGCCGGCCAGGGTGAGGGGCATCACCCACTCACTCTCCAGCCGTTCGCGGGCCTGGATCGCGAGCTCGTGCATGTCGTAGGGCGGGTCGATCTCGCCCAGCTTGGCCAAGGGCTCGAAGACGTGCACCGCGGTGACGTGAGCACCGAGCTGCACGGCCAGGTCGGCGACCCATTCGAGCGCGGCACGCGAACCGGCCGAGCCGTCGATCCCGACCACGATTCGGTTGATCATCATGTGGGCACTTCCTGAGGTTCGGTCGCACGCGTCCGCAGCACCGAGGCGACAATGGTGACAGTGAGCACGACCGCGATGACACCGAGCGAGAGCACGGTGGGGATGTGGTACCACTCGGAGATCAGCATCTTCACGCCGACGAACAACAAGATGGCGCCGAGACCCACGTTCAGGTACACGAGGCGGTCCTTGGCCCCGGCCAGCAGGAAGTACAGCGCCCGCAGACCGAGAATGGCCATGATGTTCGAGCTCAACACCACGAACTGATCGCGGCTGATGGCCAGGATGGCGGGCACCGAATCGACGGCGAAGACCACGTCGGACGCCTCGATGAGCACGAGCACGACGAACAGGGGGGTGGCCAATCGCACGCCGTCGGCGACGGTGAACATCTTCTGACCGTCGTACTCGCTGCTCACCGGCATGATGCGGCGCACGAGCTTGAGGGCGGGGTTGTTCTCGGGATGGATCTCGTGATCGCCGCCGAAGGCCACCTTGACCGCCGTGTACACGAGGATGGCGCCGAAGAGGTAGAGCACCCAGGAGAACGTCTCGATCAGGGCCACACCGGCGAAGACGAACACGGCGCGCAGCGCGATCGCACCGAAGATGCCCCAGAAGAGCACTCGGTGCTGGTACTTGAGCGGGATGGCGAAGTAATTGAAGATCACGGCCCACACGAACACGTTGTCGACCGACAACGACTTCTCGATGATGAACCCCGCCAGGTACTGGTTGGCGGCGGTGCCGCCCAGCACCGCCCAGACCACCAGCGAGAACGCCACGCCGATGCTGATCCACACGGCGCTGGTGATGCCCGCTTCCCGCAGCGAGATCTCGTGGGCGTTGCGGTTCAGCACGAACAGATCGACGAGCAACATCGCGACCACACCGGCGAGGAAGGCCGCCCACAACCACATGGGAGCGTCGAACGATTGGAGCTCGTCGGAGGCTTCGCTGGCGAGGACGAGGGGCACCGCGAGAAGGATAGTGGCAGGTGGCGGCCGGTCAGTGCCGCATGGAGAGCGTTGCTCCCGCCATGGCCACCACGGCGGCAACCGCCAGGTGGCGGCGCTGCATCGGGCGACCGTCGATGGCGAGAAATGCGCCCTGGCTCCGGATCGACAGGATCGAACCGGCCGAGCGGTAGGAGAGGATCGAGCCGGCCGACGCAACCGAGATGAGGCAACCGGCAGACCCGAGCGACAACATCGACCCGACCGATCCGATCGACAGCATCGATCCGGCCGATGCAACCGAACGAACCGAGCCCACCGAGAGGAGCGAGTCGACGGAGTAGCTCGACGCCCACGAGTTCAGCGATCGGGTCATGGAGAAACGGTAGTCGGTCGTGCGCAGTAGGGTCGCCGCATGTCCGATCGTGAACCCCGCCTCGCCGTCTTCCTCGACTACGAGAACCTGGCCATCGGTGCCCGAGAGAATCTCCGCCGCCCGTTCGACTTCGGCCATGTGGCCGATGCAATGGCCGAGCGGGGTCGAGTGGTGGCCCGCTTCGCCTACGCCGACTGGTCGTACTTCGAGGAAGATCGTCGTCGTCTCACCCGCCACAATGTCGAGCTCATCGAGCTACCGCAGAAGATGGGCGCGTCACGCAAGAACGCGGCCGACATAAAGATGGCCGTCGATGCGATCGAGATGGCCTTCGAGCGTGAGTTCGTCACGACCTTCGTGATCTGCACCGGCGACAGCGACTTCACTCCGCTCGTGCAGAAGCTGCGCGCCCTCGACAAGCAGGTGATCGGCGTCGGCGTTCGGGGTTCGACATCGGCGCTGTTGCCTCCGGCATGCGACGAGTTCCTGTTCTACGACCGTCTGGTGGGCGACATCGAACCCGACGAGAAGCCCAGTCGACCCGTCGTCGAGACCGCCGACGACGTGCCGGTGGAACCCACCGATGCCGATCCGGTCATCGTCATACAGACACTGGCCGGATTGTTGCGCAGTTCCGACGGGCCGGTGCGAGCGTCGTCGCTCAAGCGCGCCATCCTCCGCAAGGACCCCACCTTCAGCGAGGTCGACTACGGCACGCGCGGATTCGGTGAGCTGCTGCGTCGACTCGAAACCGACGGTCTCGTCGAGCTCGAGGGCCGTGGCGATCCGGAGGTGAGCCTGCCCTCGGGCGGTTCGGCTGCGGGTGCCTTCGCGCTGCTGGCCACCGTGGCCGGAGAGCGCAAGGGAGGGCTTCAGCTGTCGGGCGCCAAAACCGCGATGCGCAAGCACGATCCCGACTTCTCCGAGCGTCGACTCGGGTACGGGAGCTTCCTGCAATTCTGTCGGGATGCGGCGGCCAACGGTGCCGTGAGCCTCGAGGCCGATGGGGAGGGGTATCTCCTCCGCCCGGCCACCTGACCCGGCGATCGATGACCGGCGAGCAGCCGCGGGTACGGCGCATCCGCTCCGAGGAGGCCGACCTCCTGCGTCGGGTGAGGCTGGCCGCGCTCGCCGATGCGCCGCATGCCTTCAGCTCGACCCACGAAACCGAACGGCACCTCCCGCCGTCGGTGTGGGAACAGCGCACCGTAGACGGGGCCGACAGTGATCACCTGGCGACCTTCGTGGCCATGGTCGACGCCGAGGCGTGCGGCATCTCGCTCGGCCGTGCGCTCGCGGGCCAACCCGGCGTGGTCGAGCTGAACTCGATGTGGGTGGTCCCGTCTTTGCGCGGTACCGACGCCGCAGTGGCCCTCGTCGACGCGGTGGTCGCGTGGGCGCGAACGGTCGACGCCGTAGCCATCGAGCTCTGGGTGGTGCGGGACAACGAGCGAGCGGCGGCGTTCTACTCGAAGTACGGGTTCGTCGAGCTGATCGGCTTTCCCTCGCCGCCCGACGACCCGTGTGCGCTCGAGCGGCGCCTGCGTCTCGACCTCGACTGAGCGCTCAGGAGTCGAAGACCATCCGGCCGATCCACTCGGCGACCAGAGCGGGCTTGTCGGCTTCCTCGAGCTCGACGGTGATGGTGCGGATCTGATCGATGGCCGTGCCCTTCAGTTCGACACTGCTGACGGTGCTCTGGGCCCGGATTCGGCTGCCGGCCGGCACCGGGGACAGGAAGCGCACCTTGTTGAGCCCGTAGTTGACGCCCATGATGATGCCGTCGAGCGGCGGAAGCTGACGGGGCACGGTGGTGTCGAGGTGCACGAGCAGCGAGAGCGTGAGGAACCCGTGGGCGATGGATCCTCCGAACGGGGTCTCGCGAGCGGCCCGTTCGGGGTCGATGTGGATGAACTGATGATCGAGGGTGGCGTCGGCGAACTGGTTGATCCGCTCCTGGGTCACCTGGAACCACTCGCCGGTTCCCTCGTCGACACCCTCCTGGGCCTTCATGACTTCGTAGGCGGCGGCGGCGTGGCTCATGGTGATTCCTCGTTCGTGGATCGGGTGGACGGGCGACCAGAGCCACAGCACAGCAGATCACGCCGGACACGGCCAAATGCCACCGTCGATAGGGTCGACCGATCGCCGCCCATCCACCAGACGCCGAGTCGCTGTCACCCGACGCTCTGGCCGCGCTCGACGACGAGGCCCTCGCCGAACACCTCGCCGTCGCGGTCGGCACCCAGTTGGTCGCCGCTCGCGACCGTTGGATGCGTGAACGCCGATCGTGGTGGGACATCGAGGCCGGTGCCGATGCGCTCGGTCACGACGTGCTGGTGGACGCCCTGGCCTCGGCCCGACCCGACGACGCGGTGCTGTCGGAAGAGGGCCATGATCGCGGCGATCGCCATCACAACACCCGCTGCTGGATCGTCGACCCTCTCGACGGATCCGCCGACTTCCCCGCCACGGGATCGACGGCGTTCGCCGTCCACGTCGCGCTCGTCGTGAACGGCGCAGTCGGTGCCGCAGCAGTCGCGCTGCCGTCGATCGGTGACGTGCACTCGACCCGCCGGCCCCGACCCGCCGAAGCTTCCCGCGTCAATCCGATCGTGATCGGAGGCCGGTCGATGCGAGGCTTCACCGGTCGCCTCGCCGCGGCGCTCGACGGTCACGCCGTGGTCGTGGGGTCCTCGGGGGTGAAAGCGATGGCCGTCGTACGAGGCGATGCCGACGTGTACGTCCATCCGACCGAGCTGTGGGAATGGGACGTTTGTGCGCCCGCAGCGGTCGCCCGTGCCGCGGGGCTGCACGTGTCGGGCGTCGACGGCAGCGAGTTGCGGTTCAACCAGCGGAGAGCCGTGTCACCGGGGCTCGTGGTCTGTCGTCGGGAGCTCCGCGACCGCGTCCTCGGACTACTCTCCTAGGCTCTCCTCTTCATGCAACGACTCCTCGCCCTCTTGTTCGCGCTCCTACTGGTGGGCACCGCCTGTGGGTCCAGTGCTGCTGACACGGCGCCGGCGGCGGCCGAAGCGGCTCCCGGGTCGACCGCAACACCGGAACCCGAACCCACTGCAGCACCGGAACCCGATGCGGAACCGTCGCTCGAGGAGCAGATCACCGTCGAGATCGACGAGTTCATGGCATCGGCGGGCGTACCCGGGCTCTCCTTCGCCTTGGTGATGCCCGACGGTGAGGTCATGACCATCGCCCGAGGTACCGCAGATCTCACCACCGGTGCGGCGGTCGAGACCGACGACTACTTCCGCATCGGCAGCATCACCAAGCCGGTCACGGCGACGGTGATACTCCAACTCGTCGACGAAGGCCTCGTCGAGCTCGATGCCCCCGTGTCGACCTACCTCGACGCCTGGGCGCCCGGATACGAGTACGAGGACGAGGTGACCATCCGCCAGTTGCTCAATCACACCAGCGGCTTCTTCGAGTTCCCGTTCGATCCCGGTTTCTACGCCTTCGTTGCGCCCCGGCTCGAGCAGGAGCTCTCGCCCCAGGAGCTCCTGGCGTACGCGTCCGAGCGGGGTGCCCAGTTCGAGCTCGGCACCGAGCGCCAGTACAACACCGTCGGGTTCATCGCGGCCGGCCTGGTGATCGAGGCGGTCACCGGCAACGAGGCCGAGGACGAGTTCACCCGCCGGATCTTCGAACCTCTGGGGCTCACCGAGGTCTTCCTCGCCCCCGGACAGGAGCCGCCCGAGCCCGTGGTGCACGGCTACTCGATCGGGATCCTGGGCGCGGCCATCGAGGCGTTCGATCTCGTACCCGAGTCGGGTCTGATCGACGTCGACGGCGCCACGTATGTCGACATGCTGTCGGTTCCCCAGGACGTCCTTCGCACGGTGGGCTGGACCGGCGGCAGCATCGAGGCCCAGCTCGACGACACCGCCCTGATGTTCGGCGGTCTCTTCGCCACGGGACTGGTGCCCGACACGTTGCTGGCCGAGATGTTGGCTCCGACCCTCGGCGACTCCTATGGCCTCGGGGTGAACGTGGAGACCGTCGCAGGGGAAACGGTCTACTCCCACGGCGGGGGCGTGCCCGGCTTCCGCAGTCACGCCGCCTACCTCCCCGACCACGACATCTCGTTCGCGTTCTCGGCCACGGCCATCCCCCTCGAGCCCGACGTGGGCGAGCTGGCCGAACGCATCGTCAAGCTCGTCACCGGCTGACCGACGGGGTGGGCATCGTCTTCCCGGCCGACAGCCCGGCGCTGATCCCGCTGGCCTCCCCGCCCGCCGGGGTGCCGTTTCCGACCGAGCAGTGGCCAGAGGCTGCCGTCGGCTCCGACGTCGATGCCGGTCGCCTGCGCGAGATGATCGACCGCGCCATGGCAGACCAGCCGGGCAGGCTCGGAACCACCCTGGCCCTCGCCGTGGTGCATCGGGGAGCGATAGTCGCCGAGGCGTACGGCCCCGACACCGACGTCGACACTGCGCTCATCTCGTGGTCCATGGCCAAAAGCATCGTGCATGCCCTCGTCGGGCTCCTCGTCGCCGACGGCCTCCTCGACGTGACCGGGCGGGCGGCGGTGACCGAATGGGCCGATCCTGCCGATTCCCGTCACCACATCACCGTCGATCAGCTCCTGCGGATGGCCTCGGGTCTCGAGTTCGTCGAGGACTACATCGACGAATCGGTGAGTCACTGCCTCGACATGCTCTTCGGAGCGGGCGCGGCCGACACCGCCTCGTACGCAGCAGCGCAGTCCCGCGTCGCCCCGGCCGACACCGTGTTCAACTACTCGAGCGGTACCACCAACATCTTGTCCCGCGTCGTGGGCGACCTGGTCGGAACGACCGTCGAGGCGAGGCGCGCGTGGATGAACGAGCGGCTGTTCGGCCCCCTGGGCATGCGGTCGGCCGAACCGCGCTTCGACGACGCCGGCACCTTCATCGGTTCGTCGTTCCTGTACGCGACGGCTCGCGACTTCGCCCGTTTCGGGCTGCTGTACGCGCGAGACGGCGTGTGGGATGGCACGAGGTTGCTGCCCGAGGGCTGGGTCGACGACGCTCGACGGCTGCGGGCGGTCGACGAGGAGGGTCGCGGCTACGGCGCCCACTGGTGGCTCCGCGCCGACGGACGCGGCAGCTTCCAGTGCCAGGGTTACGAGTCCCAGCGCATCCGCGTGGTTCCCGCCTGCGATCTGGTGATCGTGCGCCTCGGGAAGACCCCGGCCGAGCACGGGCCCGATGTCGACGCCTGGCTCGACGAGGTCGTCTCGCTGTTCTGAGCCTCAGCGGGTGTCGATGCGGCGAAAGCCCTCGGTCAGGCGACCCTCGGGCAGGCCGTGGGCCGCGGTGATGCCTGCCGCCCACTCGCGAAGCAACTCGCCGATGTCGGACCGATCGGCGGTCTGGCTCGTGTGGCACTTCAGCGCAGCCACCTTGGTGTCGAACACGGCGGTGATGTCGACGAAGGTGTCGAGGGGCTCGAGTCCGACCACCCACACCTCCGGCACCGAATGCGGTTCGAGTCCCTCGTCGAGCAGCTCGGTGTGGGCATGGGGGTTCTGGGCGTCGGGGTAGACGGCGGCCATGACCGCGCGACCGACGGCGAGATGATCGGGGTGGCTCGAATAGATGCGGTCCCAACGGGCTTCGGGCGACTGGGTGATCACCAGTTGGGGCCGAACCTGACGGATGACGCGGCTGATGTCGCGACGTAGATCGAGGTTCGACTCGACCCGCCCGTCGGGCCACCCGAGGAAGCGCACGTCGGTGACACCGACGGCGGCGCCGGCGGCGCGCTGTTCGGCCTCGCGCATGGCGGCAACCTCGGCCCGCGTCGGGCCGTCGGGTGCACCCGCCTCACCGGAGGTGACCAGTGCGTACACGACCTCGGTGCCGGCGGACACGAGTCGGGTCATGGTGCCCGCCGACCCGAAGTCGATGTCGTCGGGGTGGGCCACGATGACGAGGACGGGCGAGGGGGGAGCGGAGAGGTCGACGTAGTCCATGAGCGCGACACGGTAGCCAGCCGAGGCTGCCGCTCGGCTCGTTTGGCGCGGCGACTCGACTCGACCCATGATGCTCAGGTGCTGTCCGTATCTCGAACACGGGATGGTGCGTAGTGAGCGACGCCGCCATCTCGATCGACGGTCGCCACGAGCGACGCCGCCAGAACGTCGATGCCGTCGTCGATGCCCTGTATGAGCTGTGGTGTGCCGGGGAGCTCCAACCGAGCGCCAAGCAGATCGCCGCGGAGTCCGGCGTGTCCCTGCGATCGGTGTTCCGGTACTTCGACGACCTCGACTCGCTCGTGACGACGGCCATCGAGCGACGCATGGGTGACACGGATCATCACTTCGGTCCCCTGCGCACGGCCGGCACGCTCGACAACCGAGTCGAGGCCCTGGCCCGCCAGCGGGTGGCGTACCAGGCCGACGTCGACTCGTTGACCCAGGCCATCCGGCTGCGGGCCCCCTTCCATGCCCAGCTCGCCGCAGTGCTGGTCGTGCGAGCCGACCAGCTCCGCGATCAGCTCGCCGCTCTGTTCGCCCCGGAGCTGTCGACGTTCCCCGAGCCCGAGCGTACGGATCGTCTGGCCGCGCTCGAGACGGCTACGGGCTACGACGCCGTGCGGTTCCTGCGCAACAGCCGGGGCTTCGATGCCGACCGCACCGCCGCTTGCCTGGCCGAAACCGTGCATCGCCTGATCGCTTGAATGCTCACGATCAGGGAGTGACGAACGCGATGCCCTCGAGCAGCAGTTCACGCCAGCGTTGCTCGTCGAGCGACTCGACGAGCACCCATTCGCGAAAGACCTTGCCTGCGGGGGCGAAGGGCGCGCCGACGCCGGCTTCGATGAGCCCGTTCACTCGTTCGGCCGGAAGCTTCACGACCAGTCCGGGCCCACGGAAGTTGGGCATGGCCAGGAACTCGCCGGACACCCGGGCACAGCCGCCGCCCATGATCGTTCCCTCGTGGACGCGATCGTCGGCTCCCTGGAGCTCGGCGACGAGCTCCCAGAACAGTGTCGAGGACCGATGGTCGGCATCGCTGGTCACTGCCTACAGCCTAGATCTCGACGGGAACTAGGGTCACGGTCGTGGACACGAGAACCGCCAGCATGGCCTATGACCTCGTGATCATCGGAGGGAGCGCCGGCGGCCTGTCGGTGGCCGTCTCTTCGCTGCGGTCGGGTCTCGGGGCGATTCGCATCGTCGAATCGGGCTCGGCGGTGGCGTTTCCCGACCTCGTGGGTGAGAACCAGCTCGACGTCGGCTACGGCGAGACCGTCACGTCGATCGAGACGCATGGCGACGACCTCGTGGTGAACACCAACCGCCTGTCGTATCGCACCACGGGGGTGCTGGTCGCCGACCGTCGACCCCTTCCCGATTGGCGGCCGTCGGACATCCGAATCGAGAGCAGTCGGGTGTTGGTCGACACCCTTCCCGAGGGCCCCGACCCCGAAGACGTCCTCGTGGTCGGATTCGCCGATCATGCCGTCGAGCTCACCGCCACGCTGGCGGCCAACGGCCACCAGGTGGTGCTGGCCGCCGCAGGCATGGACCCGACGCGGCTCTCACCGGCCGGCGACAACCTCTTGCGCCGCCTCGAACACGATCGTCGGGCCACCGTGCTCTACCGCCTCACGCCCTCGGCGATCGGGGAGGTCGACGGCTTCCCGATGGCCTACTTCGCCAACCGCGACGCCCCCGACCTCCAGTTCGACCGCATCGTCATCGCCTCACCGCGCGAGACGCTCACGCCGTCGGAGGTCGGTGCCACCGACGATGCCGTCGCAACCGGCCGACTGTGGTTCGTCGGTGAACCCGATCCCGACACCGTCGACGCGCCGCCGACTGCGCCCGGCTGGAGGGTGGGTGAAGCGGTCGCAGCGGCTTGCTTTCCCGATCTCGTCCTCCCCACTCCGGCCTCGACCATCACCCGGCGACAACGCCATCGCGGGGCCATCGACGAGTTGCGGGGCGAGTTCTACAACGCCACGATCACGACGTTCGAACCCATCCACGACGAGCTCTGGACCATACGGGTGCGCCCCGATGTCGGCGATGCCGACTACGTGCCCGGCCAGTACGCCACCCTCGGGTTGGGCTACTGGGAACCGCGCATCGACGATGCCACCGACCCCGACCTCGACGAGCGATGGGACAAGCTCGTGCGACGGTCGTACTCGATCTCCAATCGGATGTTCGACGACTTCGGCTACCTGAACGACGACTCGGCGTCGGACGAGCTCGAGTTCTACATCGTTCTGGTGAGTCCGACCGACGAGAACATCCCTGCCCTCACGCCCCGGCTGATCCTCAAACGTCCAGGCGACTCGCTGTACCTCGGCGCCAAGGTTGCCGGTCGGTACACGCTGGCGCCCGTGCAGAATCCGAACGACACCGTGGTGTTCCTCTCCACGGGCACGGGCGAGGCCCCGCACAACGGCATGGTGGTCGAGCTCCTCCGCAAGGGGCATGTGGGCCCCATCGTCTCCGCGGTGACGGTGCGCCAGTGGAGCGACCTCGGCTACCGGGCCCAGCACGAGGCACTCGCAGCTCGCTATCCCAACTACCACTACCTGCCGTTGCCCACGCGCGAACCCGATGTCCCGAAGCGATACATCCAGAGTGTGATCGCCGACGACGGCCTCGCCGAGCAGTTCGGCGTGGTGCTCGATCCCGATCACACGCACGTGTATCTCTGCGGCAACCCGGCCATGATCGGGTTGCCCGAGTTCGGAGCCGACGAGGATGACGTGGTCTTTCCCGAGGTGACCGGCGTCATCGAACTGTTGGTCGAGCGCGGGTTCACGCTCTCGCACCGCAAGGTCACGGGCAACATCCACTTCGAGGAGTACTGGTGAGCGGCGGCGACGCGCTCACCGTTCTCGACATACTCGACCTGCCCGTCGATCAGGTGGTTCCGCACCTTCGGGCTGCCCTGGCCGAACACCACCGGGCGGTACTCGTCGCGGAGCCCGGCGCGGGGAAGACGACGCTCGTCCCTCTGCGGCTGCTCGACGAACCATGGCTCCAGGATCGAAAGATCGTGGTCCTCGAGCCCCGACGGCTCGCGACGCGAGCAGCGGCGCGCCGGATGGCGTCGCTGCTCGGTGATCGCGTGGGCGGCATCGTGGGCTTCACCACCCGTGACGAGCGCCAGACCAGCGCAGCCACCCGTATCGAGGTCGTGACCGAGGGAGTCCTCACCCGGCGTCTCCAGAACGATCCCGCGCTGGCCGACACCGGTCTGGTCATGTTCGACGAGTTCCACGAGCGCAACCTCCAGGCCGATCTCGGGCTGGCCTTTGCTCTCGAGGTGGTGGCCACCATCCGGCCCGATCTCCGGATCCTCGTGGCGTCGGCCACGATCGACTCGGCCTCGGTGTCGAGTCTGCTCGGCGGCGCTCCGGTCGTCGAGAGCGAGGGCCGGACCCATCCGGTCGACATCGTCTGGCAGCCCCGCAGCCGCAACGACCGGCTCGAACCAGCGGTCGTACGGGCCGTCGACCGTGCGCTCACCGAGACCGACGGCGACGTGTTGGTGTTCCTCTCCGGAGCCGGCGTCATCCGGCGGGTCGAGTCCGATCTTCGCCAGGTGCTCCGGGGACCGGTCGATGTACGTCCATTGTTCGGTGCGCTCGGCTCCGACGAGCAGGACCAGGCGCTGGTGCCTTCGCCTGCCGGTCGGCGCAAGGTCGTGCTGGCCACCGACATCGCCGAGACCAGTCTGACCGTCGAGGGCGTGACGGCGGTGGTCGACTCGGGAGAGTCACGCACGCCTCGCTTCGACCCTCGCACCGGCATGAGCAGGCTCGTGACCGGCGGTATCTCGCGGGCGTCGGCCGATCAGCGCGCCGGTCGGGCGGGGCGACTCGGGCCCGGCGTCGCCTACCGATTGTGGTCGAAGGTCGAGCACTCCACCCGGCGACCGCACCGAGATGCCGAGATCACCCAGGTCGACCTGGCCGGTTTCGTGCTCGAGACCCTGGCGTGGGGCACGCCGGACCCCGAGGGCCTCGCCCTGCTCGATCCGCCGCCCCCGGCCGCGCTGGCCGAGGCCCGTTCGCTTCTGGCCATGCTCGGCGCCGTCGACGCCGATGGCGCGCTCACGTCGACGGGTCGTCGGCTGGCCGAGGTGCCCTTGCACCCGCGGTTGGGCCGCGTCGTCCTGGCGGCCATCGACGCCGGCTGCGGCTGGCTCGGCTGTCTCATCGCCGCCACCCTCGACGATCGCGACATCCTGCGGGGCCGACCCGATGAGTTGCCGGCCGACCTCGGTATCCGAATCGACCTGCTCCTCGACCGAAACCGTCGTCATCCGGCCGCCGACGGCGGTGCCCTCCACCGGGCCCGTCAGCGAGCGACACAGCTTGCCGACCGCCTCCGGGTCGACCGCAGCCCGGTCGACTCCCGGCTGGCCGGTGCGCTGCTGGCCGCCGGTTTCCCCGATCGCATCGCCAAGGCGCGCGAATCGGGTCGGGGCCGCTTCCGCCTCCGGGCCGGAACCGGCGCGTGGGTGTCCGAGAGCGACGTACTGGCCGGTGAGGATCTCCTCGTCGTCGCCGATATCGACGGCAACCGCAAGGAGGGCCGTATCCGCATGGCCGCTCCGGTCGACCTCGCCGATCTCGATCATCTCGGACCCGAGGTCGAGATCGTCGAGACGCTTCGCTGGGATCGCCACCGCAACGACCTCGTGCGTCGGGTCGAGCGCCGCCTCGGAGGGCTCGAGCTCGCATCGAGCGACGAACGCCCGGCGCCGGGCCCTGCCACCATCGACGCACTGATCGAACGGGCCAAGGCCACCCGTCTCACCGATCTCGGCTGGAGCGACTCGGCCCGTCAACTCCAGGGACGACTTGCCTTCCTGCGTCATCACGACGGCGACCACTGGCCCGACGTGTCCGACACTCACCTCATGGCCACCGTCGACGACTGGCTGGCGCCCTTTCTCACCGCCGCCACCGGGCGAGCCGACCTCCGGCGCCTCGACATGGCGATGGTGATCGGAACGTGGTTGAGCTTCGACATCGCGACCGAGCTCGACCGGCTGGCTCCCCGCACGGTGGATCTGCCGAGTGGGCGCACCGTCACCCTCGACTACTCGTCGACCGAGCTGGCCGTGGTGTCGGTGCGGGTGCAGGAGGTGTACGGCACCACGTCGACTCCGAGCGTGCTGGGTGGTCGGCTGCCGCTCACCTTCGAGCTGTTGTCGCCGGCCAACCGCCCGATCCAGACCACCAGCGATCTTGCCGGCTTCTGGACCGGCAGTTGGGCGGCGGTCCGCAAGGACATGCTGGCCCAGTACCCCAAACACGACTGGCCTGCCGACCCGGCCACGGCCACGCCGAGCCGCCCTGGCGACCGGCCGCGACGAGGCCGCTGACCGTCGGCTCTAGGGTCACGCGAGGGCCTGGTACACCGCGGCCCGGAGCTGGCGGCGGATGGGGTAGGTGCTGCTGGGCATGAGCTGGGTGAGGAAGACGACGCTCATCTCCTCTTTCGGATCGATCCAGAAAGCGGTGCTCGCCGCGCCGCCCCACGAGTACTGGCCGTCGTTGGAGACGGAGCTGTTCGCAGCTGCGTCGAGCACGGGTGAGAAGCCGAGCCCGAACCCCATTCCCTCCTGGGTCACCTCCGAGAAGAACGACTGCCCGGTCTCGTTGAGGGTCTTGTTGCCGTAGAGGTGGTTGCGGGCCATGTAGGCGAGGGTGCGCGAGCCGATGATGCGCACACCGTCGAGGGTGCCGCGGCCGACCAGCATGTCGCAGAAGCGTTGGTAGTCGGCCAGCGTCGAGGTGAGACCGCCACCGCCCGAGAGAAACGCCGGGGGTCTGGTGTAGGGCGACCGATCGGCCTTGTCGGTGGTGACCATCCGCCATGGCTCGTCGTCGAGCGGCTGGCCCAGCAGCGTCGCGACGGCCGAAGCGGGCGCATGGTTGTCGACGAAACGGTGGACCTGGTCGGGGGCCACCTGGAAGGCCGTGTCGGGCATGCCCAGAGGGCCGAGAATGTGCTCGGCGAAGTACTCGTCGAGCGACTGGCCCGAGATCACCTCGACCAATCGGCCGACGATGTCGGTCGAGACCGAGTAGTTCCAGCTCGTGCCCGGGTCGAACAGCAGCGGGAGCTCTGCGAGCCGCGCCATCCCCTCGGCGAGGGAATAGCTGGGCACGACGAGGTTGCCGATGCCCCGCTCGCGGTACATCGCGTCGAGCGGATGCTGGAACATGAAGCCGTACGTGAACCCGCCCTGGTGGGTGAGGACGTCCTTCACCGTCGGGACACGGGTGGGTGGCCGGGTGATCGGCGCCTCGGCGATGCCGCCGGCCCACACCTGCAGGTCGGCGAACTCGGGAAGGAAACGCGAGATCGGGTTCTCGAGCAGGACGTGGCCGTCCTCGTAGAGCTGCATGAGCGCGATCGAGGTGATCGGCTTGGTCATCGAGTAGATGCGCACGATGGAGTCGATCTCGATGGGTCGCCGGGCCTCGATGTCGGCCCACCCGTAGTGGTCGGTGTAGACGACCTCTCCATGACGAGCCACCTGGACGGTGGCGAAAGGCAGCTTTCCGGCGTCGACGTAGCGGCGACCGACCGCGCCGATGCGATCGAGGCGGCTCTGGTCGAATCCCGAGCTGTTCACTGCTGCTGCTCCCGGTTGGTGAAGACTGGCCATTGTCGCTCGACGGCAGAAGAAAACCGAACCGGACTCGGGAACCGGCGTCGTTCGACCATCGTCAGAACTCGCATGAACCGATCCCGTCATCTCCTCCTCATCTCCGTCGCTGCCGTCGCGCTCGTTGCGGTGGCCTGTGGCACCTCGACACCCACGATCGTGGTCGGCGCCGAGCCGACCTCCGAGCCGGCGGTGGACGAGCCCGTGGTCGACCCCACGCCCGAGCCTCCGCTGATCGACACGGCGGCGCTCGACGCGCTCGAGGCGGCCCGTGCGCTCTGGGAGAGCAGCGGCATCGACTCCTACGAGTACATCTACAGTCGCGCCTGTGAGTGCTCCGAGACCGAGTTCGGTCCCAACACCGTCGTGGTGGTCGATCATGCCGTCGTCGGCGTGTTCGGCCCCGGCGGTGCACCGGTGGAGGCCAGCGACTACACGATCGACGAGCTCTTCGACGCCTCCGAGCAGTCGATCCGTCGGGGCGAACCCTCGGCCAACGAGTACCACTCGGAGCTCGGGTACCCCGTCGTGGTGAGCCTCGACGTCGAGGCCCAGGCCTACGACGGCGGCTTCGCCCTCGGGATCACCAACTTCTCGCAGAACACCAGCGCCGAGGCCGACCTGATCGCCGCCCGCCAACTGTGGGAATCGGCGGCTCCGGCGTCGTACACGATGACCTACCGGTTGGTCTGCTTCTGCCCCGAACTCCGGGCCACCGTGACCGTAGAGAACGGTCAGGTGGTGTCCTTCGAGCCGATGGGTGAGATCACCATCGACGAGCTGACCGTCGAGGACCTCTTCGCCGACATCCAGGCCGCCTTCGACCAGAACGCCGCCCGGGTCACCGCCACCTTCGACGCCGAGCTCGGCTACCCGGTCGACTACTTCATCGACGAGGACGAGATGATCGCCGACGAGGAACACGGCTACACCGTCGAGGCTTTCACCGTCGTTCCGTAGACGCCGGCACGAAAGCACCGGTGTGGTGGACGAGGAGCCGGCTTTGTGGTGGTCGCCACGTTGGTGACCAGCGTCGAGCTGGGCAGGTCGAGGTGACCGCTCGCTCCACCACCCACGAGTCGTCGGCCACAATGGTCGGATGGACATCCTCTTCGTCGCCGGCTTCGCCCCGATCGTTCCCGACCCGTCGACTGCCGTCGCCTTCTACCGGGACGCGCTCGGCCTGCCGCTCGAGACGGTGTCGGGCGACTATGTCGCGGCCGACGGCTTCGGCGGCGTCAAACACCTCGGTGTCTGGCCGCTCGCCGAGGCCGCCCAGTCGTGCTTCGGGACCGCCGAGTGGCCCGACGACGTGCCCACCCCGCAGGCAACCATCGAGTTCGAGGTCACCGACGTGGCCGCCTCCGCCGATGAGCTTCTGGCCCGAGGCCACGAGTTGATCCATCACGCCAGAACGGAACCATGGGGCCAGACCATCGCTCGACTGCTCGGCCCCGAAGGACTCCTCATCGGCCTCTGTCACACACCGTGGCTCCACGAGTCCGCCGCGCACCGAGCAGCATCGGAGCACTGAAGGCCCGACGGGCGAGGTACCGCTGGCGCGGGCCGAATCCTGGCTGGTGCCCTCGGCGGGATTCGAACCCACGCACACGCCTCCGGAGGGCGATGCTCTATCCCCTGAGCTACGAGGGCGGGGACCATCGATCCTACTTCGGTATGTCCTTCCAGGCACCGCTGTCGGCGCGGGGCTCCTTGGGCAGGCCCAGCACCATCTCACCGATGATGTTGCGTTGGATCTCGGAGCTTCCCGCGTAGATCGTGCCCGCCCGGGCGCCCATGAAGGTGTCGGTCCACGACAGTGAGTCGTCGGCGGGAGCGCCGGGCGAGTCGGGTCCGAACACTGATGTGGCCATGCGACCCCGGGGCGTGAGGGCCTCGGGCCCGAGGATCGATACGGCCAGCTCGGTCACCTCGCGGTGGTATTCGGAGTGATAGAGCTTCGACAGGCCCCCCTCGGGGCCCGGAGCCTTGCCGGCGAGGAACGACGTGAGCGTCCGCAGACCGTTGAAGCGCATGACCTCGACCATGGTGTGACACCAGGCCAGTCGCTGGCGCACGATCGGGTCGTCGACGACCCCTCGGATCCTGGCGAGCTCGATCAGGCGGTCGAGCTCGAGGCGATAGGTGATCGGCACGGTCGCGGCGGTCCATCCCCGTTCGTAGCCGAGCAGGGTCATGGCCACGGCCCAACCGCCGTTCACCTCACCGACCACGTTCTCCTTGGCGGTGACGGCGTCGGTGAAGAAGACCTCGTTGAAGTCGCTGTCGCCGTTGATCATCTTGATGGGCCGGACCTCGACGCCGGGCTGGTCCATCGGTACGAGCATGAAGGTGATGCCGCGGTGCTTCCTGGCGTCGGGATCGGTACGGGTCAGCAGGAAGATCCAGTTCGCCCACTGGCCGGCGGAGGTCCAGATCTTCTGGCCGTTGATGACCCACTGATCGCCGTCGAGCCCCGCCTTGCACCCGAGGTTGCCGAGGTCGGAGCCCGCATTGGGCTCGCTGTAGCCCTGGCACCAGACGTCGTCTCCACTGATGATTCGGGGGATGAAGTGTTGCTTTTGCTCCTCGGTACCCCAGTGGATGAGCGTGTTGCCCACCATCTGGATGCTGAAGGCGTCGTTGGCCCCGCCCGCCGGCACCCCGGCCCGGGTGAACTCCTCGGCCACGATCACGGTCTCGAGGGGCGACAACCCGGGTCCGCCGTACTCGGTCGGCCAGCTGAGGGCCAACAACTGGTTGTCGCGGAGGATCTCGCGCCACTCGAGGCCGAAGGCGCGGCGCTCGTCGTGGGGGAGGGCTCCGACGCCCGTCCAGTTCGCCGGTAGGTGTTCGGCGAGGAAGGCCTGGATCTTCTCGCGATACGCCTGTGCTTCCGGGGGATACGTGGGGTCCATCCCGGCAACCTACCCGCAGGTAGCCGGCCGGCAAAGGTCACCGGGACCGGTCGACCCGGGCGTAGGCTTGGCGGCTGTCCTGTTCTGGTCGATCTCTTCCGTGTCGGAGCCCCTTGTGATCCGCGACGTGCTCGTCTCCGCTCTCACCGATGCCCTCACCGCGGTCGGTGTCGAGCCACCTCCGTCGGGGATCGACATCGAGCGTCCGGCCAATCGCGACCACGGCGACTGGTCGTCGAACGTGGCATTGGCCCGGGCCAAGGCGGCCGGTCGCAACCCACGTGAGCTGGCGGGCGAGCTGGTCGCCCACCTCGCCGAGGCCGACATCGCCCATGTGGCCGGTGTCGAGATCGCCGGGCCGGGGTTCGTCAACTTCCGGCTCCACGACACCTGGCTCCACGACGTTCTTCGTCAGACGGTGAAGGAGGGAGTCGACGACTACGCCCGACTCGACATCGGCGGCGGCGCCAAGGTGCTGGTCGAGTTCGTGAGCGTGAACCCCACCGGTCCCCTCCACGCCGGCCATGCCCGTGGCGCCGTCTACGGCGACAGCCTGGCCCGCATCCTCGACCGTTGCGGCTACGACGTGGGCCGCGAGTACCTGCTCAACGACCGCGGCGTGCAGATGAAGCACTTCGCCGATTCCATCGCCGCAGCTGCGGCCGGCGAGCCCACGCCCGAGGGCGGCTACAAGGGCGCCTACATCGACGAGTGGGCCGCCGAGCTCCCACCCGATGTCGACTCGCTCGAATGGGCCTACGCGCGCTGTCGGGCCTACATCGCCGAGACGCTCGAGCGTCTCGACATCCGGTTCGAGTACTGGCACTCCGAGCGCGACATGGTCGCCTCCGGCGCCATCGACGCCACCCTCGCCGATCTCCGGGCCGCAGGGGTGGTGTTCGACGACGACGGTGCCGTGTGGCTCCGTTCCACCGACCATGGCGACGACAAGGACCGCGTGCTCGTCAAGTCCGACGGCGAGCCCACCTACCTCTTGCCCGACATCGCCTATCACCGCGACAAGTTCGCCCGCGGCTGGGAGCTGCTCGTCAACGTGTGGGGCGCCGACCATCACGGCTACGTCCCGCGCATGAAGGCCGCCATCCAGGCGTTGGGTCACGATCCCGACGATCTCGAGATCCAGGTCACCCAGCTGGTGCGGCTCGAGCGCGGCGGCGTCGAGGTGAGGATCGGCAAGCGCTCCGGCGAATTCGTCGAGCTGGCCGAGATCATCGACGAGGTCGGAGCCGATGCCACGCGGTTCACCTATCTGCTGCAGAGCATCGACTCCCAACAGACCATCGATCTCGCGGTCATCGCCAGCCAGACCATGGACAACCCGGTCTTCTACGTGCAGATGGCCCACGCCCGGGCCCGATCGATCCAGCGCAAGGCCGCCGAAGCCGGGATCCCGTCGCCCGATGCCGCCGTGGTCGACCTGTCGCCCCTCGGTCACGAACGCGAGCTCGACGTGCTGCGTGCGCTGTCGGAGCTTCCCGACCTGCTCGGCGTCGCCTGCCGGGAGCGGGCGCCGCACAAGGTGGCCACCTGGGTCCGCGAGCTCGCTTCCGCGTTCCACGGCTTCCATCACGACTGCTACGTGATCGGCGACGGCATCGCGCCCGAGCTCACCGCCGGCCCGCCTCGCGGCTGGTCGACGCCGCCCGTATCGGGCTGGCGATCGGCCTCGGCGTGCTCGGCGTGTCGGCTCCCGACGAGATGCGCTGATGGCCGCCGATCTCCCGCCACCTGTTGCCCGACAGCGCGGCGATCGACGCCGACGGACAGGCCACCATCGGTGGTCTGCGGCTGGTCGATCTCGCCGACGAGTTCGGCACGCCGCTGTTCGTCTACGACGAAGACCACCTCCGCGCCCGCTGCCGCGAGTCGGTGCAAGCCTTCGGCGACGGCGTGGCGTACGCCACGAAGGCGTTCCTGTGCAAGGCCATGGCTCGCCTCGTCCACGAGGAGGGCATGTACCTCGACGTGGCCACCGGTGGCGAGCTGTACGTGGCCCTCGATGCCGGCGTACCCGCCGAGCGCCTGGTTCTGCACGGCAACAACAAGTCGCTCGCCGAGCTGACGATGGCCCTCGAGGCCGGTGTGGGACGCATCGTCGTCGACAGCTTCGACGAGCTCGATCGACTCGAGGTCCTCCACGACCGGCGAGGCTGGGTGCCGAAGGTGCTGTTGCGGCTCACTCCGGGCGTCGACGCCCACACCCACGAGTTCATCGCCACGGGCCAGGACGACTCCAAGTTCGGCTTCACGGTGTCGAACGGCACGGCGACCGCAGCGGTCGATCGAGCGCTGCGATCCCCGTCGGTCGACGTGAGGGGAATCCATGCCCACATCGGCAGCCAGGTGTTCCGCATCGAGTCGTTCTACGAGTCGGTGCGGGTCATCGCCGACGTTCGCGGCCGACTACGACTTCGCCGAGCTCTCCGTCGGCGGCGGTCTCGGCGTCGCCTACGTCGAGGGCGAGGAGGCGCCGACCATCAGCCAGTGGGGCGGCGCCGTACGCGGCGGCCTGCGCCGAGGCCGGCATCACCGCTCAGGTCAGCGCCGAGCCGGGCCGGTCGATCGTGGCCGCGGCCGCGGTCACCCTCTACTCGGTGGGCACCATCAAACACATCCCCGGGGTGCGCACCTATGTCTCCGTCGACGGCGGCATGAGCGACAACCCGCGTCCGGTGCTCTACGGCACGGGGTACGAGACCTTCCTCCCGCGGCTGGCCAATGCCGATCGGGACCGCACCGTCACCGTCGTGGGCAAGCACTGCGAGTCGGGCGACCGGCTGGTGATCGACGCCCTCGTGCCGACTGGTATCGAGGTCGGCGACGTCCTGGCGACGCCGGTGACGGGCGCGTACGGGCACTCGATGGGATCGAACTACAACAAGGTGCTCCGCCCGCCGGTGGTCTTCGTCTCGAACGGCAGCGCCCGCCTGGTGGTGAAGCGCGAGTCCTACGAAGACCTGGTGCAGCGCGACGTGTGAAGAGGACGGTCGCCGATGGCGAGCGCCGCTCGAGGGGCATGGGCGACCTGGCACACCTGGCGTGACCCTGCCGTGACCAGCCAGCCCCGTCCGGGCAGTGGTGGCAGCTCGGTTCGCGGCGGGAGTTGGAGGGCGAAGAGGTCGCCGTCGAGGATCTCGGGGCACAGCAGGACGCCGGTGCGTGACGAGCGCACCGTCGTGGTCCAGTGCCCGTAGCTGCCGAGTAGGCGGTCGGTGCGCCCGGCCACTACTGCATGAAAGCCGCCGTCGTCGGTTCCCGAGCCGGCGAGCAGGTCCGTGAGCAGGCCGCTCGCATCGTCGATCGTGTCGGCGTCGTCGACCAACAGAATGGCGGGACGCAGACCGCGCCCCATGATGACGGCCACGACCTCGGCCACCTCGGTGCTGGCCAGGGCCACCGACGGCTCGGAGGCGAGCGGCGAGCGAGCCGGGGCGAGCGCGACCACCAAGGCTCCTGCCGCCGACATCGACCGGGCAATGGCCCGCAGGGCGCCGGACTTGCCGGTGCGGGGCCGGCCGGCGACGAGCGCGTGCTCGCCGCGGTACAGCTCGAGCCCGACGACCGTGAGGTCGTCGTCGCCGATGCCGATGGGAATCCACGTCGTTTCGGGGTCGAGTCGCGCCCGGGTCGCCAGCTCGTCGACGGTGATGTGGGTCGGGAGCTCGCCGATGGGCGGAACCTCGCCGGGATCTGCCCGGTACCGGGCGCCGATGCCCTCGACGGCGCGTCCCAGCCCGTCGGGGTGGGGGAGCGCGACCTGTACTTCCTGGCCGGTGTCGGCACGGAACGCTCGCCCGGGCGGCATCGCCTCGGTCGAGGAGATTCGCAGGCCCGATGTCAGGTAGTCGGCCGCGTCGGCCAGACGGAACAGGAGGAGCTGACCGGTCACCGCGGCCAGGTGTCGGGGAATGGCACCGACATGATCGCCGGTGATGGCGCAGTGGATGCCGAGGGGCGGACCGTCGGCGTACACCCGGCCGAAGGCTTCGATTGCGCTGGTGTGGTGGCTCGACTCGAGGTCGTCTCGCCACGCGCCGAATCCGTCGATCAGCACCACGAGTCGGGGTTCCCGAGCGAGCGCGTCGGCGGCCAGCGACGATCGGCGCCGTCGTTCGCCGTCGAGACGCTTCACCAGTCGCAGCGAGCGGTTGCGGCCCGCCCCGTCGATGATGGCGCCCACGTGCGGCAGGCCGGCCAGCTCCCGGAGTCCACCCGCGCCCTGATCGATGCCGTAGAGGTGAAGCCGATTCGGCGGGTTGGCGCCGGCGAGCGAGCACGCGATGGTGACCAGAGCCGTGGTCGTGCCCGAGCCGGTCATGCCGACGAGCGCGATGTTGCCGGCGTCGAGATTCCACTCGGCGGTCGTCTGGCGTTGGCGGCGAGGTTCGTCGGCCAGGCCGATGGCCACGCGTTCGAGTGGTGCGGTCGGTTCGGGCTCGGGAAGGTCGGGCAGTGTGATCGCAGCAGGCAGCGGTTCGGGCCACGGTCGTCGCGGCCGACCCAGGCCGAGGCATCGGTGCGCGTTACCGATGGCGGCCACCAGACGATCGAGGTCGGACTCCGACCCGTCGGCGCCGGCCGCGTGCGTGGGCTCCGCCGCGCCGGTCGACGGCATCGCCCCGATCAGCCGTACCGGTCCTCGATCGCCGGGCTCGGTGTGTCCGGTGACCAGTGCCGACTGGAACGGCACGACCTCGGTCGGTCCGAGTCGCACGTAGGCCCTCCCTGGCTGGTCGCGGCCGATCGACGCGGCATCGGCGGTGTCGATCACATCGATGGAGTCACCTGCGTCGAGCACGCGCAGGGCGATGCGCAGGCTCGTGTTGGTGCGGATACTGGGACTGACGGCGCCCGACGGCCGTTGGGTGGCCAGGAGGAGATGGACGCCGAGGCTGCGACCGCGCTGGGCGATACCGACGAGCGCGTCGAGGAAATCGGGGAGCTCGGCCGCCATGGTGGCGAACTCGTCGATCACCACCACCAGACGCGGGAGCGCCTCGGCCCCCGGAGCGAGGCGGGCGGCGGTCCGGTACTCGTCGATGTCGGTGGCGCCGACCTGCCGGAGGACCTGCTCGCGATGGTGGAGCTCGGCGTCGAGGCAGGTGAGGGCTCTCGCCCCGAGGTGTTCGTCGAGGTCGGTCACCAGTCCGACCGTGTGGGGGAGCAGGGCGCACGTGTCGAAGGCGCTGCCGCCCTTGTAGTCGATGAGCACGAAGTTGAGGTGCTCGGTGTCATAGCACGCCGCCAGCGCAGCCACGAGGGTGCGCAGCAACTCGCTCTTGCCCGAGCCCGTCGTCCCGCCGACCAGTGCGTGGGGCCCGTCGCGCACCAGGTCGATGACGAGTGGGCCCATGCCGTCGGCCCCGATCGGAGCGCACAGACCCGAAGTGCCGAGCCGGGCGGCCCAGCTGTCGATGATCGACCCCGAATCGACCGAGGGCAGCGACAGGAGATCCAGGAGGGAGACCGACGCCGGAATGGCGGCCTCGGTCAGGTCGACCTCGGGATCGGCGAAGCGAGCGAGCCGCCTCGCAGCCTCGGCCGCCGTGTCGTCGGCGGTTCCCGACAACAGCACCCCACTGTGGACGGTTGCGGTCTGGGGGAAGGCGACGCGGCCGATCCCGTCGCTGTCGGTGACCTCGACGACGGTCGTACAACTGTGGGGCAGCCGATCGCGCGAGGAGGCGATGACGATTCCCGCAGCAGCGCCCGCGGCACCGCCGAGGAGTGCCCGCGCCGGAGCGGCGCGAGCGGTGGTGAGCCCGTCGCCGTCGATCAGACACAGCAGCATCGGCCCGCCGGTCGATGCGGAGTCAGTGGAGCGATCGCTCGGGTCTGCGGGCGCCACGGCCACCAGACCCGCGACCATCTCGCGGATGGCCGCATCGCCGACGGCCAGTGCGCGGTCGCGGCCCCGACTGACGCGGCTGCGCGAGTGCGGCAGCCACTCGGTGAAACGCCAGGCGTCGCCGTGGCCGTCGGCGGCGAGTACGGCGAGCTCGACGTCGGCGGGTCCGTGGTGGATTGCCGCCTGCAAGACCAGCGAACGGGCCACCGCCAGTGTCGCGGTGCGCTCGCCGACCAGACCGATGACCTCACCGGCGCCGAGCGATGCGACGAGGGGGGCGTTGTCGAGGTGGGCGAGCGACTCGAGGAGCAAGAGGGCGCGGGGGTCGGGGCGGCCCTCGCACGTCGGCTCGATCGGCCACGTGACATCTGCGGTTCCCACCACCAATTGCATCGCGTCGGAGTGGTGCAGTCGCCGCTGCCACAGCCGGGTGCTGGGTTGGTCGACCCGTCGGATGAGCTCGGCCAGGTCGGGATGGTGGTTGCGGCGTCGTCGCTGCTCCGCATCGCAACGGAGACCGATCTCGTGCTCGAGGCGGACGAGGGCCGCGTCGCCGGCTGCTCGCCGTCGACGCGAAGCCGTGGAACTCCGACGACGGCTCTCGATCCAGCTGCCGACCATCATCACCGGGCCGAGGAGGGCAAACAGTGCCCACAACGGGTTGTAGAGCCAGGCCATCAGCGCGCCCATCGCCAAGGGCGCAAGGAGACCGGCCCAGCTGAAGAACGAGCCGAACCCGGCCGGGGTCACCTCGGCCGGAACGGGGACGGTTGCGTCGCCGTCACGTTCGTGGTGGCGGGGCGGACGGTTGAACGGCAGCGTGCCCGAGGACGTTCGACCACGAAGGGTGAGCAGCTCGTCGGGACGATCGTCGTCCGGGGCGCGGACGGTGAGCTGCGCGGCACCGACATCGATGAGGGAACCTGCTCGGACATTCGTGGGGCCGAGCAGCCACTCGCCATCGACGATCGTGCCGTTCACCGTTGCGAGATCAGTCACCATGATCCCGTCAGGTCCGGGGTCGATGGCGAGGTGGTGGCGGTCGACGGTGCTCGCGGCGACGACGACGTCGGCATCGGTGGAGCGACCGACGACGAGACGGCGCGACAGCACGGTGTGGCGTCGGCCGGCGTTCAGTCCGCCGGTGATGTCGATGCTCACCCGAGTCGGCTCGGGCCGACGGGGTGCTGCGGTGGGTTCGGTCGAGACGACCGAACCGTCGACCAGCGACGCTTCGGCCACCGACACGTCGACCGACACGAGGTGGTCATCGACGAACACCTGATGCGGGATCCCCGAGCCCGGGTGACCCAAGAGGTCGCTCAGGGGAGCAAGGAGCTCGCGCAGCGTGGTGGCCTCGTCGAGCACACCGTCGGCGACGAGCACGTGATCGGCCGATCGATTGCGGACGACGATGCGCATGGGGCTCCCGATGGTCGGCGACAGGGCACGACGGGGCGGGGCACGCAACGACGCCGGCCCGGAGGGGTGGGGCCGGCGTCGGCGGTTGCGGGCGTCGAGCCGCGTCGGGGCCGGCGTCAGTCCATCGCCGAGACGGCGTTGGATCGCTCCTGGTTGAGGAAGGTGGCGTTCTCGGTCAGTGCCGCTTCCAGCCGGGCCAGGCTGGGGGCGAAGGTGCCCTCCCACTCGCTGCGGAACCGCCGGGCCCGGGCGCCGTCCCACGTCGTGCCGGCGAGGAGCTGGGTGATCTCGTTTCGGAGCTGCTCGACCTGCTCGGACTTCTGACGGAACCGCTGCATCAGCGTGTCCATGTGGGCCTTGTTCATGATCAAGACGTCGGACATGAGCCTTCTCCCTGGGTGGATGGTGACGAGAGCGTTTGGCACACTTTCGTGCTGTTTCGATATAATCAATGTACATCAATAACACTTGAAGTCAACAGAAAAGCACGAAAGGGTCTCGACCTAGCCGGCGAGCGAGCACAGCTCCGGGGGACACAACCAGGTTCGGAGGTCCTCGGTCGCCTCCGGATCGAGCGGGTCGTCGGGCGGCTCGACATCGCCGTAGTAATCGGCGGCGACTTCGCGGCGGTCATAGCTTCCGTTCCAGGCATCGTCTCCGAGGTGACTGACCGCCGGCTCGACCGACTCGGCCCACAGGATCGGGATCACCGGAAGGCCCCAGGTGAAGACGTTCTGCCAGCCGAACCATGTGCTCAGGTCGCGCAGCACGGCGGCGTGCACCTCGTCGCCGAGTCGGGCGTCGGCGAAGTCCTTGAGCTCGTCGCCTGCGCCGGGATCGATGTGGAAGTCGTCGCGCAGACGGCGCCAGTTGCGGTAGATGAAGTCGTGACGCAGGCAGGCGTCCTCGCCGGCGTCGGGCACCGGCCCGCTGCATGCCTCCCAGACGAAGGCACCACTTGCGCTCCAGTCGAACGGCGAGCCGGCGGATTCTGCGGCGATGCGGTACTTGAGGAACCTGTGCAGGTCGACGGTGGCCAGATGATCCAGTGCGGCCAGCTCTCGTGCCGAGGGCCCGAGGCCGCCCAGCGCCGTGCTGAACGGTCCGTCGCCGAACGGGCCGGCGGGGTGAGGGCGACGCTTCGGTACCGCACCGACCACGAACGGCGTGCCGGGTAGGGCGATGCTGTGACGGAGCAGGTGGTCGCGACGCCAACGCAGCTCATCGGCATCGCGCCGCACACCGATGGCGGTCTGTTGGAGCACGAGCACCGCCCTGGGGGCAACGGCACGGTGGAGAAGGGCCTGCGCTCGGCCGACGTCGACTCGGAGACCGATTCGATGTCGATCGCACGCGTCGGCCGCGCCGGCACTGACCGCGAGCAACCGTGCCGCGGCGTCGAGATCCATGCGAATCACCGACACGAGGGATCCCCGGGCGGTGGCGCTACGGGTGGCCGTCGAGCCGAATCCATCACACTCAGCGAGGCCCCACGGTGGCGGCCATCTCGTCGGCTCGGCGCTGCTGGGCTTCGATCGCCGCCAGCCGCGCCGCCTGCTCGATCGCCTCGGCCCGGCGCACGAGCGTCTGCGCCTCGAGCCGATCGGCCTCGGCCCTGGCTCGTAGCTGCACGACCAGCGAGGTGAGGTCGGCTCGTACGGCTTCGAACGCGTCGCGCCGAAGCGTCAACGCTCGGCGGCGCTCGGTTGCCGTGGGTGAGTCCCAGGTGGCAGGCACGTGGAGGGAGACGACCTGATCGAGCAGGCCCTGCATGGCGCGGTTGCGGGCGGCGAGGCGGTCGGCGACCTCGTCGCAGCGCCGGGCATGGTCGTGGAGTGACGCGGCATCGACACGCAGGGAGGAGGCGGACATGCATTGAAAATACATGAAACAATTGAAAAAGCAATCAGAGGTTCTCCATGAGGTGCGGCACCATATGTTCGGCCGACCGGTGGGAGAGCAAGTACCGTGCAGCGCGTGCATTCGATCCGTGTCGGTCTCCTCGGTTGTGGCCATGTCGGCAGCGCACTCGTCGACCTGGTGCGCCAGCAGCGCCGCGCGGTCGCCGCCCGTCTCGGCCTCGACATCGAGATCACCCGCGTCGCGGTGCGTTCGATCGCGAAGGAGCGAGCCGTCGACTTCGAGGCCGATGTGCTCACCACCGATGCCCGTTCGGTGGCCGTCGATACCGACGTCGACGTGGTGGTCGAGCTGATCGGCGGCATCGAGCCCGCGCGTGAGCTGGTGCTCTCGGCGTTGGCGGCGGGCAAGCCGGTGGTCACCGGCAACAAGGAGCTCCTGGCCAACCACGGAGCCGAGCTGTACGCGGCGGCGGCCGACGCGGGGGTCGACCTCGGCTTCGAGGCGGCGGTGGCCGGTGGAATCCCTCTCATTCGGCCTCTGCGCGAGTCACTCGTCGGCGAGCCGGTCACGCGGGTGATGGGGATCGTGAACGGCACCACCAACTACATCCTGAGCCAGATGACCGAATCGGGGGTCGACTACGCGTCGGCGCTGGCCGAGGCGCAGAGTCTCGGCTACGCCGAGCGCGACCCGACCGCCGACGTCGAGGGGTTCGACGCTGCGGCCAAAGCGGCCATCATCGCCACCATCGCTTTCGGCGTCGACGTGGTGGCCGGCGACGTCTATCACGAAGGAATCGCCAACGTCACCAGTACCGACATCGACTTCGCCCATCGTCTCGGCTACATCGTCAAGCTGCTGGCCATCGTCGAACGACGGGGCGACGCGGTGGCGGTGCGCGTGCACCCGACCATGTTGCCCATGGCGCACCCCCTCGCCTCGGTTCGCGACAGCTTCAACGCCGTGTTCATCGAGGGCGACGCCGTGGGCGAGCTCATGTTGTACGGCCGCGGCGCCGGCGGCCCCCCGACGGCGTCGGCTGCCTTCGGCGATCTCCTCGATGCGGCCCGCAACCTGGTCGTCGGGACCTCTCGGGCGGTCGGAACCTTCCCGCGAGCCGAGATCGTGCCCATCGACGACCTCGAGTCCGACTTCTACCTCAATGTCGACGTCACGGATCGACCCGGCGTGCTCGCCGAGGTGGCCGGTGTGCTCGGGGCCCACGGGGTGTCGATCGGGTCGATGGAGCAGATCGGCCTCGGCGAGCGGGCCCGGATCATCTTCATCACCCACCGTGCTTCCGAACGTGCCCTCCAGGCGACCCTGCGAGATCTTCGTCAGCTCGACAGCGTCGGTCAGATCAACGGTGTGCTGCGGGTCATCGGTGACGACTGAGCGTCCGCTGCCCTACGTCTCCACGAGAGGCTCGAGTCCCGAGCTCGCCTTCACCGACACCATGCTCGGTGGTCTGGCACCCGACGGCGGGCTGTACGTGCCCGCCCACTGGCCGGCTCTCGGGACCTCGATGGAGGCGGCCGACGACGGTTACGTCGCCCTCGCCCGACGCGTCATGTGGCCCTTCGTGTCGGGCACGCTCGATCGGCGAGCCTTCGACGACGCCGTGGCCGACGCCTACGCCACCTTCGACATCGACGATGTCGTCTCGTTCATCGAGCTGGGCGACGACGTCCACCTCGTCGAGCTGTTCCACGGACCCACGCTGGCGTTCAAGGACGTGGCCCTGCAGCTGCTGGGTCGGTTGTTCGACATCGAGCTCGACCCGACGCAGCGAACGGGTCACCATCGTCGGGGCCACGTCGGGCGACACCGGGTCGGCGGCCATCGAGGCCTGCCGCGATCGCGAGACCGTCGACATCGTGATCCTGCACCCGGCCGGTCGGGTGTCGGAGGTGCAGCGTCGGCAGATGACCACCGTCGACGCCGCCCAACGTGCACAACATCGCCGTCGAAGGGACCTTCGACGACTGCCAGGACCTGGTCAAGGCCATGTTCGCCGACGTGGCCTTCCGCGATCGCGTGCGGCTGTCGGCGGTGAACTCGATCAACTGGGCGCGCGTCATGGCCCAGATCGTGTACTACGTCTGGGCGGCGCATCGTCTCGGTCCCCGCACCACCTTCACTGTGCCCACCGGGAACTTCGGCAATGTCTTCGCCGGCGAGGCGGCCCGCGCGCATGGGGCTCGCCGTCGGTCGGCTTCCTCGTCGCGCGCAATCGCAACGACATCCTCACCCGGTTCTTCGCCGGCGGCGCCATCGAGCATCGCCGAGGTGCAGCCCTCACTGTCGCCGAGCATGGACATCCAGGTGTCGCGCAACCTCGAACGGCTGCTCTTCGAGCTGTACGACCGCGACGGGGCCGCGGTGGCCGAGCTGATGGGCGGCTTCCGTGCCGACGGACGGGCGGCGGTCGACCGACAGTGTGTCGCACGGCTCGGCGGCCAGTGGCACGGCGACCGCCTCGACGACGACGAGACCCTGACCGTCATCGCCGACACGCACCGACGGCACGGTCTGCTCATCGATCCCCACACTGCCGTCGGCCTCGGTGCGGCCCGACGACGTCGACACGACTTCGACGGACCGATGGTCGTGCTCGCCACCGCCCACCCGGCCAAGTTCCCCGACGCGGTCGAACAGGCCACCGGGATCCGGCCCGCGCTCCCCGAGCGGCTCGCCGACCTGTTCGACCGCCCCGAGACCTTCGTCGTCCTGCCCGCCGACCTCGGCACGCTTCAGGCTCATGTGGAGTCGCTCATCGCCCCGCACATGGGCTAGACGGCTCGGCGAGTGCACGATCGGCGCATCGAGCTGGCACAATCAGCGACCGTGAAGTACGTCGTCTGTGTGCCCGACGGATGTGCCGACGAGCCGGTCCCCGAGCTCGACGGGCGCACTCCGCTCGAGGTCGCCCACACCCCCGTCCTCGACTCGCTCGCCGCCCGCGGCGTGGTCGGGCAGCGCCGCGGTCATCCCGCCGGGTCTTCCTCCCGGTAGCGACGTCGGCAACATGTCGATCCTCGGCTACGACCCCACGACGTTCCACACCGGGCGTGCCCCCATCGAGGCTGCGGCCATGGGGTTGCGCATCGACGCCGAGCACGTGGCCTACCGGTGCAA
Organism: uncultured Acidimicrobiales bacterium; assembly: GCA_963787285.1. GTDB lineage: Bacteria > Actinomycetota > Acidimicrobiia > Acidimicrobiales > JAHEJN01 > JAHEJN01. Next base: position 64,532 of record CAWBCM010000006.1, read on the forward strand.
TCTGGTCACCGTCGACGACGCCGGCGTCATGGTCGACTTCACCGGCGGGCATCCCGACAGCGCGGTTGCCGCCGAGGTGATCGCCGCCCTCGATCGCGAGCTCGGCGGCGACGTGACGTTTCACGCCGGCGTGCAGTACCGCCACTCGATGGTGGCGCCGGTCGCCTTCGCCGAGGCCGAGTGCGTGCCCCCCCACGACTTCACCGGCCGGGTCGCACCCGGACCCGTCGGTGCCGCAGCCGGCGCCCTCGACGAGCTGATGCAGCTCTCGCGTGCGGTGCTGGCCGACTTCGGTCTCGCGGCCAACCAGATCTGGCTCTGGGGTCAGGGGCGCCAACCGGACATGCCGGCGTTCCGCGATCACCATGGCGTCGAGGCCGGCCTGGTGACCGCCGTCGACCTCGTGCGCGGACTGGGTGTCCTCACCGACATGACGGTGGCCACCGTCGAGGGGGCGACGGCCTGGTACGACACGAACTACGAGGGCAAGCGTGATGCGGCCCTCGACGGGTTGGCGTCGGGCCTCGATCTGTTCGTGATCCACGTCGAGGCGAGCGACGAGGCCGGCCATGCCGGCGATGTGGCCGAGAAGGTCCGGGCGCTCGAGAACTGGGACCGCCGGATCCTCGCCGATCTGGTCACCGGGCTCGACTCGATGGGGCCCTGGCGCCTGCTGTTGCTTCCCGACCACGCCACACCTCTCGCCCGCCGCACCCATACCACCGAGCCCGTGCCCTACCTGATGGTGAGCTCGGAAGCCGCCGGGCCCGGCGGCACCTACAGCGAAGCCGGTATCGCCGACCTCACCCCGACGCCCGGACATCTGCTGATGCGGGCGCTGGTCGGCGCTGCGGTCGTGTCGACCTGAGGGACATCCTTGGGCGCTGCGGTTGTGTCGACCTGAGCGCGCTGGCTACGCTCCGCACGTTGCCCATCGGGCGTCGACCACATCTGCCCGTTCGCACCGGCCGTCAGCGCACTCTGCGTCGCACCGTCCGCAACGCTCGCCACTCTCCGACTGCACCCGCAGCCACCGAACCGCACCCGAGGTGTCATGGCTACCACCGAACTGAGCCGCTCGACCTTGCTCCGCAAGGATCGCGACGAGCTCGTCACCATTGCTCAGGCCATGGGCGCCAAGCCCGGATCGCGAACCCGCAAGGCCCAAGTGGTCGACATGATCCTGCGGCTGGCGGGTGTCGACGAGAACGGTGAGACGAACTCCGAGGACGCTTCCGACAGCGACGAGTCCACCGACGCCGAGGCGGCCTCGGACAGCGATGAGTCCACCGACGCCGAGGCGACCTCGGACGACAACGAGTCCACCGACGCCGAAATCGACAGCGATGCCGACGCGAACGCCGACGAGACCGATGCCGACGACGACGGCGACGACGACGGCGGATCAGGGAGTGGCTCCGACGATGCCGAGTCGAGCGAGAGCGCGAACCGCCGCCGGCGCCGACGCCGCGGTCGTGATCGTGACAACGAACAGCACGACACCGAGCCGGTGGAGGTGGCGGGGTACCTCGACCTACGCGACGACGGATACGGCTTCCTGCGCATCGGCGGTGCTGCACCCACCCGGCGTGACGTGTACGTCTCGGTGAAGCAGGTTCGTCTGAACGGGCTGCGCAAGGGCGATCACCTGACCGGCAGAGCCCGGCCGGCCAACCGCAACGAGAAGAACCCGGCACTCGTCGAGATCGACTCCGTCAACGGCGGCGACGCCGACATCGCCCGCGACCGTGACCGCTTCGACGAGCTCACACCGGTGGTGCCGCACGAGCGAATCTCCCTCGACATGGCCGGCAACACCACGGCCCGTGCCATCGACGTGTTGGCTCCGATCGGCCTCGGCCAGCGAGTTCTGGTGAAGGCTCCGCCCCGGTCCGGCCGTACCGAGGTGCTCACCGCCATCGGTCAGGCCATCGCGGCGAGCCGTCCCGACGACACGCTGTTCGTCGTCCTGATCGACGAGCGCCCCGAAGACGTCACCGTCGTGGCGAGGGCGCTCGAAACCGCCGAGATGATCTCGTCGACCTTCGACCGGCCCGCCGAGGAACACGTGATGGTGGCCGAGATGGCGATCGAACGGGCCAAACGCCTGGTCGAGTCGGGGGAGAACGTCGTAGTGCTCTTCGACGGGCTCAGCCGCCTCGCCCGAGCCAGCAATCTGGCGGCGCCGACCACCGGGCGCACGCTCGCCGGCGGCATCGACGCCAGTGCCGTTCTGGCGCCGCGCCGGCTCTTCGGAGCCGCGCGTTGCATCGAGGGCGGGGGCTCGCTCACCCTGATCGCCACCGCGACATGCGACACCGGTTCGGCCATCGACGAACTGGTGTCGGGGGAGCTGAGTGGAAAGGCCAACACCGAGATCCGCCTCGACCGCACTCTTGCCATGCACCGCGTCTTCCCGGCCATCACGGTCGACCAGACGTCGAGCCTGAACCTCGAGTCCCTCGTCGACGACACGACGCTCGGGCAGGTCCGCACGCTGCGGCAGTCGCTGCCCGAGGGCACCGGCATCACTCGCCTGGTCGAGATGATCGAGGCCCACCCCACCACCGAGTCGACGCTGGCGTCGGTCGAGGGCCAACGGTGAGCGTTCCGCGACCGTTTCGGTCACAACTCCGTTAGCATTACGGGTCGGTTTCCCCTCGCTCGTCTCGGAGACGTCATGAAGAACGGCATTCACCCCACGTACCGCCCCGTCGTGTTCCACGACATCGCCTCGGGCGAGCAGTTCCTCACGCAGTCGACCATCGAGGCAAGGGAGACCGTCACGATCGAAGGCGTCGAGTACCCCATGGCGAAGGTCGACATCTCCAGCGCGAGCCACCCGTTCTTCACGGGCACGATGACCATCGTCGACACCGCCGGACGGGTCGAGCGCTTCGAGCGCCGTTACGGACGACGCCGCAAGTCCGCCGGCAGCTCCACCGAAGAGAGCTGATCACCCGCTTCGGGGGTCAGCGGTGACCCTCGACGACGACCGTATCGGCGCCCTGGCCGCGGTCAAGCTGCGCGGCCTGCTTCGTGGCCACACCGCGACCGATCTCGATCCCGCCCCCTCGGGATCGCGCGCCGTCGTGCGTCTCGACGATCGGCTCTGGGTCTACCAGCCTCGATCGGCCGAATCGGTGTTGGCGGCCGCTCTCCTGCTCGCCGCGACCCGCCTGACGCCCCGCCTGGCCGTCGTCGTCGACGACGTGCCCGCATCCTTGCCGCACTCCCTGCGGGGTCTGCGCAACGTCGAGGCCTATCGTTCGGTCGGCACCGAGCTGGTCCCGATCGAGGCCACGGTGGCACCCGTGGCTCCCGCCCCGCCCCTCGATCATCCGCTGTTGCCGGTGCTGGAGTCGGCCGGTCTCGACGTGGTGCCCGATCACGGGGTCTGGCTCGGCGAGATCCACGGCTTGGAGGTCGTCCGTCTCGGTCCCGCCGATCACGAGCTGCAGCTCGGCGTGGGCGCCTTCGATCGTGGCGCGTTCGAGGCGCTGTACCCCGACCAGTCGCCGATCGACGCCCTTCCGCGAGTGATCGCCCAGGTGCGCGGACACCGCCATCGTGGGGCGTCCCCGCACCTGCTGAATCGTCTGGTGCGAGAGCGTTGGATCCGGGCCGAAATCTGTGCACGGCCCGCAGCGGTCGGTCTCGACCGCGCCGTGCCGATCGCCGGACTCACCCGCCGACCCGGCCTCCACGCAACCGTGCCCGACGCCGCCTCGGGCGCCGTGGGCGACGAACGCGTACTCGTCGTCACCGGTGTGGGCGTCGACCCCCAGACCGTGGCGGTTGCCGCGGCACTCTCGATGAGGGAGGGTTCGGATCGCGTGATCATCGTCGTGCCCCATCGCGATCGCCACGACGCGGTCGTGAGTGCCGCGCAGTTCTTGACGACACCGACCGAGGTCGTCGGTGTCGACCCGCCATGGGAATGAGCGAGTCGACCGTCGTGGGTCGCGGCGACCAGTAGGGTTCCGGGCCGTGGCCCCAATCGCTCCCTCGGCGTCGACCCGAGCCGCCGAGCTCCATCGAGCGCGCTGGGGCGATGCCTCACTCGTCGTGCGTGCGCCCGGCCGCGTGAATCTCATCGGGGAGCACACCGACTACAACGACGGCTTCGCCCTGCCCATGGCGCTGCCCTTCGACACCGTCCTGGCCGTCAGCGCCAGAGCGGGGAGCGACGTGGAGGTGGTGTCGGAGGGCTTCGGATCGGTGACCATCCAGCCGTCGGTTCGCGCCCACGACGTGCCGTCGTGGGCGCTGTACATTGCCGGGGCCATCTGGCTGCTCCACGAGATGGGCGTCGACGCCGGCGGCTGGCGCGCCGCAGTGAGCAGCGACATCCCTGCCGGTGCCAGCCTGTCGTCGTCGGCCGCCATCGAGGTGGCCACCATCCTTGCGGTGCTGGAACAACGGAGTCTGGCTTGGGAGCCGCTCGACATCGCGCGACTCGGGCAGCGGGTCGAGAACGAGATCGTGGGTCTGCCGAGTGGGATCATGGACCAGTTCATCTCGGCGGGTGCGGTCGCAGGCCACGCGAGCCTGCTCGACTCGCGACGTCTCACCCTCACCCCCTGTCCGATCCCCTCCGACGTCAAGGTCGCGGTGATGGACACCGGAACCCGCCGCCGACTGGCCGGAGGCGCCTACGCCGATCGTCGCAACGCCTGCCGTCGCGCCGCCGAGCTCCTGGGCGTCTCGGCACTTCGCGACGCCACCGTCGAGCAGCTCGACACGCTTCGTGGCGACCACCCGGTCGAATGGCGGCGGGCCCGCCACGTGGTGAGCGAGAACGAACGCACCCTCCTCGCGGCCGGCGCCATGCGCAACGATCGCAGCCGCGAGCTCGGAGAGCTGATGAGCCAGAGCCACGCGAGCCTTCGGGATGACTTCGAGGTGTCCTCGGCTGCCCTCGACGAGATCGTGACGGTGGCGGAGCAGTCACCCGGGTGCCTCGGCGCCCGGATGACCGGAGGCGGGTTCGCGGGCTGTGCCGTTGCTCTCATCGACGTCGGTGCCGTCGACACCTTCGGTGAGCACGTGGTGGCCGACTACGCCCACGAGGATCACACGGCCACGGTGTGGATCTGCGACGCTTCCGCCGGGGCGGCGCGGGTCTGAATCCGACATCCGTCGAGGTCAGGTCGGACGGGCGGCCAGGCTCCAGGCGAATCGGTAGCGGCCCGCGCCGACGATCTCGGTCGTGTCCGGGCCGCATGCACCGGTTCCGACGCCACGCAGCGCCGCATCGACATGCACGTGCACCTCGGGTGTCGGCTGCAGTTGGTTCGTGGTCGCGGCGCGAGCGAGGTCGTCGACCCGATGATGGGATGCATCGAAGGTGAGCCCGTCGAGGCCGAGGCGCACTGCGACACCGGTCGCGTCGTCACGGAGCTCGGCCCAGCGGGTCCTCACGTGGCTCCCGTGGTGCTGAGGGGTCACGTACGGCACGTACTGCTCGGCGACCGAGCTCGACCAGATACCCACCGGAGCCGCATGGCGATCGGGGTAGGTTTCCCACGGCCCGGGCCCGTACCAACGCAGGTGGTCGAGCCCGGCGGTGAGCGAGAAGGCGATGCCGACACGCGGGATGTCGTCGATGCCATCGGGGATGTCGATGGTCTCGGTGCAGTGAACGATGCCGTCGTCGCCGATTCTCAGCGTCTGCTGGTGGTCGATCGCCGCGCCGGCATCGTTGACCCACCGGTGGTTCGCTCGCGCCCGAAGCGTCGACCCACCGGCGTCGACCTCGGCGCCGACGACCTGGTGGGTGAGCCGGTCGAGCCCCTGCCGCAGCCATCTCGCGGCGACGCCCGAGTGGCCGAGACCCGGACCGACGAGTACTCCGTCGTTCTCGATCGGTGCCCGCCAGATGGCCAACAACGGGGGAGCAGCGAGCAGCGGGCAGCCGGCGATCCCGATGCCGACGAGGAGTCCCGAGCCGTTGTCGACGGAGTACGTGACGCCGCCGACGGTGATGTCGGAGGTGCTGGCGCGCTCGGCCACCGCGACCGACGTTGCCCGCTCGGTCGAGCTCGCACCGGGCTCCACCCGGATGGGGGTCTGGTCCCAGGCCGTGAGGCTGCCCCGCTCGGCCCAGTCGGTGGTGCGTCTCGTCGTCCAGCAGACGGTGACGAACCCTTCGTGGCCCCGACGGCGGGCCGGGACCTCGAGCGGGATCTCCACGGTCGCTCCGGGGGCGCATTCCGGGGCGGTCACCCTCGTCGACCAGGTCGTGACGCCGTCGATGTCGAGGGTGACGCGGCCCACCAGGTCGTCGAGGGGGGAATAGGCGCGACGGTTCTCGATGCGCAGCCGCGGTGACCGGCCGTCGACGAAGCGGGTCCGCACCGGGCGGGTGAGCCACCGATGCTCCTCGAGCGCCGGATGGGGTGTGCCATCGGGGCCGACGATCCCGTTGCAGCAGAAGGAGGCGTCGTTGGGCTCGTCGCCGAAGGCGCCGCCGTAGGCGTAGTACGGCGTGCCCTCGGCGTCGCTCACCAGCAGGCCCTGATCGCGCCAGTCCCAGATGAAGCCGCCCTGGAGCCCATGGTGGGTCTCGATGGCGGCCCAGTAGTCGGCCAACCCGCCGTTCGAGTTGCCCATAGCGTGGCTGTACTCGCACATCACCAGCGGACGGGTCGGGCTCTCGGTGGTGGCCCATGCCACGATCGCGTCGACCGACGGATACATCGGGCATTCGATGTCGGTGCTCGTCGCGCCGGGCTCGGAGCCTTCGACGCCTTGCCACCACTGGCGCAGCCCGCCCTCGTAGTGCACGAATCGGGTCGGGTCGGTGGCCCGGACCCAGGCGGCCGCAGCGTGATGGGCGGCACCGTGACCCGATTCGTTGCCGAGCGACCAGCTCATGATCGACGGATGGTTGTGGTGGAACCGCACCATGCGTTGCACCCGCTCGACGAACGCCGTCTCGAAGCGGGCGTCTTCCACCACCTCGCGCCACCGGCCATGGCTCTCGAGGTTCGCCTCGCAGATCACCCACAGGCCGATCTCGTCGCACACGTCGAGCACGATGGGGTCCGGCGGGTAGTGCGACGTGCGCACCGCGTTGAAGCCGCAGCGTTTGATGTTCACCACATCGGCCCGCATCTCGGCCGCGGTCATCGCCTTGCCCCGTTCGGGATGATGGTCGTGTCGGTTCACTCCCGCTATGAGCAGCGGCACGCCGTTCAACAACAGCTCGGCACCCACGATCTCGACACGACGGAAGCCGACGACGACCGGCACCACCTCGGTCACGCTGCCCTCGGGATCGACGAGGCTCACCAGCACGCGATAGCGCGTCGGCACCTCGTGCGACCAGGGGCGGACCTTCGCCGTGCGCACGGTGGTGTCGGCGTAGGGGCCCCGATGTCGATAGGTGTCGGCCATGGCGGCCAGGTGGGAAGAGTCGTCGAACACCGAGACCGGCGCCGACGCAGCGGTGCCACCGATCCGTCGGCCGCCGAGCGTCTCGACCACCGTGTCGACCCGCCAGCCCGCCGATGGACCGTCGACGCGTGCGGCGACATCGAGCACACCCGTCACGAGGTCGGTGTCGAGGGTGGCCGACACCGCCACGTCGCCGAGCGACGTGGCGGCCCGCGAGTGGAGCTCGACGGTCCGGTACAACCCGGCGTGCCACCAGTGGTCCTGGTCTTCGATCCACATGGCCGCCGACCAGCGGATCACCATCACCGCCAGCTGGTTGATGCCTGACTTCACGCGCTCGGTGATGTCGAATTCGGTGGGGAGGCGGGTATCGGTGGTCAGCCCGACGAAGGTGCCGTTGCACCACACGGCCGCGGTGCTCTCGGCTCCCCCGACGTGCAGCACGGTGCGCCGCCGGGCCCAACCCCGTGGGCGCACGAAGTCGCGGCGGTACAGGCCGGTGGAATTCCTCGCCGGCACCGAGGGCGGCTCACCGGGAAAGGGCATGACGTAGTTCGTGTAGTGGGGGAGGTCGCCGGTGCCCTGCATGGTCCAGTTGCCGGGCACCTCGATGGTGTGCCGCTGGTCGATGGACACGGTGGTCCAACCGGCGGGCGCCGCCTCGGGCCCGTCGACGAGGCGGAAGCCCCATGGTCCGCCGAGGTCGTGTACCCACGGCGTGGTGCCCGAACGGGCGGCCTCGGCATCGGGGTGGGCCGTGGTGAGCGCTCGCGCCCGGAGTCGGTTCAGACCGGTGAGCGTCGGGTCCTCCCACCAGCGTCCGAGCACCGAAGTGAGCGCCTCGATCTCGTTCGGCGGAGTCATCCCGGTGTTCCCGCACGCCCGACCCGGCCGCCGGTCGGATCGGTGACGAGGTGCGATTCGGCCACGGCCGCTCCGAAGATGCCCTTGGCCATGAGCGAGCGTTCGGCGTCGCGCCGGGCCGCGTAGATCTCGGCCCGGGCGCCGTGAACCTCGATCGAGTCGGGTTCGGCCCGTCCGGCCCACTCGATGACCTGGCAGGCCATGCGCAGATCGCCCTGCTCGGCGAGGGCTCGGGCCCGAGCAACGAGGACGTCGGTCCCGCCGGCGAGCTCCGCCACCTCGGTCGCCACGCCATCGACAGGCGGTGGTTTCAGTGAGGCGGCGTTGCCGTCCCACCAGCCCCCGTAGAGCCGCCACAGGTTGTTCACCACGAACTCGGGTTCGTCGTAGAACGGCCGCATGTAGGGCAGGGCGAGCACGTCGTCGGGCACCGTGCAGGTGTGGACCACCTCGTCCAGGGAGGCGCCGGCGTTCATTGCGTCGAGCACGTGCATCACCAGATCCTCCAGGGCCGTGGCGATGGTGGTCAGGACAGTGTTGATCCGAGCCGCGCCCTCGATCGGCAGACCGTGCGCCGGCACGAAGAGCTCGACGGGAAGTGCCGCCATGCTGCGGAGCGCGGCGGCCCACTCAGCGGGGTACCGCTGCACTTTCTGGGGATTGCCGCAGTTGGGGAAGTGCCAGATCATGAAGTCGCCGGCGGCGACCATTCGGTGCTCGGGAATCCACGTCCAGGTGTGGTCGTCGGTCTCACCCCGATCGTGGCGGAGCTCGAGGTCGAGCCCACCGACGCTCGTGTGCAGCTGGTCGGAGTAGGCCACGGTCGGTGCGACCGTCTCGGCGGGCAGGAACGGGGGCTCGTCACCGACGTCGCCGGCGAGGGGAGCGCCGGCGCCGAACACCTGACCGAACTGTCGGGCGTTGATCGCTCGGTTGTACCCGTCGGTGAGCCGGTACCGGGCGAGGCGGGCAGCAACGGCGTCGTGGCCGATCACCCGTGGCCCTTCGTGGGAGCGCACCCGGGCGTCGGCCGAGAAGGCCGGGCTCCCGCCCACATGGTCGACGTGGCCATGGGTGTACACGATCGTGTGGATCCGATCGGTCGACCAACGCCGCAGCGACCTCACTACGGCAGGTCCGGTGATCGGGCTGCTCGTGTCGAAGACCACGAGACCCTCGTCGGTCTTCAGCACCACCGAGTTCGAGAACGACTCGACCACGGCGACGCCCTCGGCGATCTCGGAGAGCTCGTTGGTGATGCGAACCGCCGGCTCGTCGAGCACGCCGGAGTCGATGAGCCTGGTCGAGAGTGTGAGCAGGTCGGCCATGCCAGAGCCTGACACGACGATGGCTCACCCGCCGATTCGTGGCACGCCATACTCGACCCCGTGACCACGTGGCCGATATCGGTGAAGGGGGTGCTGGGCTGGGACGCCACCGTGGTGCTCCTGCGCAACGAGCGAGACGAGTGGGAGCTACCGGGCGGAAGGCTGGAGACGGGCGATCCGTCGCTACCGGCTGCGCTCCGTCGCGAGTTCCTGGAGGAGCTGGGCATCGACGTCGAGGTGGGCCGATTGCTCGACTCCTGGATCTACGAGCCGGTGCCCGGCCGGCGGGTGGTGATCGTCACCTACGTATGCCGCGCCCCGCGGCCCGAGACGCTCCGGCACAGCCCCGAGCACGCCGCCGTCGAGGCGTTCGCACTCGACGGACTCGAGGCCCTGCCGCTGCCCGACGGCTATCGACGCTCGATCCTGTCCGCCCTCGGCTGACCATGGCCACATGCTGGCCAACTACGCTCCGGCGATGCCCGACGTGATAGCCGCTCCGATGGCATCCACGGTCGTGTCCCTGCCGGTGCCGGAGGGGACATCCTTCGCCGCCGGCGAGGTCCTTGCCGTCCTCGACGTGATGAAGATGGAGCACCAGCTCACGGCGGGGTCGGCCGGCCGGGTCACCGAGATCCACGTTTGCGTCGGCGATCATCTCTCCGAGGGCGAGGTCATCGTGTCGATCGAGGCGACCGACGAGGCCCCCGCTCCGACCGATGACGGTCCCGCCGTCGACCTCGACGCGATCCCGCCCGATCTGGCCGATCTGCGGAGAGCCGAGGAGCTCACCACCGACGCGCAGCGGCCCGACGCGGTGGCCAAGCGACGGAGTCGTGGTCAACGCACGGCACGGGAGAACCTGGCCGATCTGTGCGATCCCGACACCTTCGTCGAGTACGGCAGGCTCGCGGTGGCGGCGCACCGCCGCGACCGGACCCTCGACGATCTCCGGTCGAGCACCCCTGCCGACGGGATCATCACCGGTGTGGGCGCCATCGACGGACAACGGTGTGCGGTGCTGGTCGTCGACGCCACCGTGATCGCCGGAACCCAGGGCTACTGGCATCACCAGAAGATCGACCGCATCCTCGAGATCGCCGAACGTGATCACCTGCCGGTCGTCTTCTTTCCCGAGGGGGGTGGTGGCCGTCCCTCCGACCCCGACGCGGCACAGGTGTTCACCGCCGGGCTGCACATCACCAGCTTCTCCGCCTTCGCCCGGCTCTCCGGACGGGTACCCCTGGTGGCCGTCGTGTCGGGTCGGTGCTTCGCCGGCAGCGCAGTGTTCGCCGGTTGCGCCGACGTGATCATCGCCACCACCGACGCGAACCTCGGAATGGCCGGGCCCGCAATGATCGAGGGCGGCGGTATGGGCACCTACACGCCCGAGCAGGTGGGGCCCATGAGCACCCAGGCACCGAAGGGCACCGTCGACCTCGTGGTGGCCGACGAGGCGGCGGCCGTGGTCGCGGCCAAGCGCTATCTCGCCGTGGTCGGGGACATCGCCACCACCGAGACCGTCGAGCATGTCGACCAGCGCGAAATGCGCCATCGGCTGCCGTCGAACCGGCGCCAGGTCTATGACATGCGACCGCTCCTCGACGTGCTCGCCGATACGGGCTCGGTGTTCGAGCTTCGTCGGTCGTTCGGGCCGGCGGCGATCACCGCCTTCGCCCGAATCGATGGTCGCCCGGTCGGTGTGATCGCCAGCGACCCGATGCACCAGGCCGGCGCCATCGGTCCCGACGAGGCCGACAAGCTGGCCCGGTTCCTCCGGCTGTGCGACGCGCACGGCGTGCCCATCGTCTCGCTGTGCGACTGTCCGGGCTTCATGGTCGGGCCGGACGTGGAGGAGGCCGCCCACGTGCGCCATGCCTCCCGGCTGTTCCTCGCCGGTGTGCGAGTCACGGTGCCGATCGTGGCGGTGATCGTCCGAAAGGCCTACGGGCTCGGTGCAATGGCCCTGGTCGGCGGAAGCCTGCATGCCCCCCGGCTCACCCTCGCCTGGCCGACGGCGGAGATCGGCGGCATGGGGTTCGAGGGTCAGGTACATCTCGGGATGCGACGCGAACTCGAGGCCATCGCCGACCCCGTCGATCGCCGAGCCGCGTTCGAGCGTGCCGTCGAGAATCTCCTCGAACGGGGCCGGGCCGTGACCAGCGCCGCCCATCTGGAGTTCGATGCGGTCATCGACCCGGCCGACACCCGCCGATGCATCATCTCCGCGCTCGAGGCGGCAGAGCCGATCGCGAAGGGCCGGGATCCGATCGACGCCTGGTGAGCCGGCCAACGACCGGAACGGCGAGCGGTCGATGCCGGGCCGGTAGCCTGAGACAAATGGCCGACTACACCGCTCGACTCACTGCGCTCGAGGCCGAGCTGCGTGATGTCGAGGCTCGGCTCGGCGACCCCGACTTGTTGGCCGATCAGGCGCGATTCCAGGCCGAGGGCCGCCGCTACAAGCAGCTCGAGGAGATCGTCAGCGAGTGGAATCGTCTGCTGGAGGTCGAAGGAAACCTGGGCGTGGCGCGTGAGCTGCTCGAGACGGCCGACGCAGCCGAGACCGAAGCGTTGCGGGCCGAGATCGCCGAGCTCGAGGTGGCCGCCGTCGACCACGAGGCCGCGCTGCGGCTTCTGTTGTTGCCCAGCGATCCCAACGACGGCAAGAACGTGATCGTCGAGATCCGCGGGGCCGAGGGCGGCGAAGAGGCCAATCTGTTCGCGCGTGACCTGTACGACATGTATCAGGCGTGGGCCCGCGCCAACGGTTGGGGTGTCGAGTCGCTCGAGGCGTCCGAGTCCGATATGGGTGGTTTCGATCACGTCACCTTCCTGTTGAAGGGGGCCGACGTCTGGCAACGCATGCAGTTCGAGGGGGGACCGCACCGGGTGCAGCGGGTGCCGGTGACCGAGTCGCAGGGCCGTGTGCACACGTCGTCGGCCACGGTGACCGTGTTGCCCGAGGCCGAGGAAGTCGAGGTTCAGGTCGACGACAACGACCTCCAGATCGACGTCTACCGATCGTCGGGACCGGGTGGCCAGTCGGTGAACACGACCGACTCTGCGGTTCGCATCACCCACAAGCCCACCGGCATCGTGGTGGCGATGCAAGACGAGAAGAGCCAGCTCCAGAACAAGGCGAAGGCCATGCGGGTGCTGCGGGCCCGACTCCTGCAGGCCGAACAGGACCGTCAACAGGGCGAGTTGTCCGAGGCTCGTCGCTCCCAGGTGGGTGGTGGGGGTCGCAGCGAGAAGATCCGCACCTACAACTACAAGGAGAACCGGCTCACCGACCATCGCATCGGGCTCACCCTCTACAAGCTCGACAAGGTGCTCGCCGGTGACCTCGACGACGTGAGCGATGCCCTGCTGCAAGACCTCCGTGAGCGGCAGCTTCGCTCCACGGTCTGACATGGCACCGTCGGCCGACGGCACCGTGTCGTGGCGCGAGCTGCTCGCCGAGGCGCGCCGGCAGCTCGGGGCCGTCGGCGTGCCCAATGCCTCCCTCGAGGCGCGTTGGCTGGTGCAGGAAGCGTCGGGACTCGAAGGGAGCGACTACCCGAGTGGCCTCGACCGGCCGTGCACGGTGCGCGGCGTCGCCGCTTTCGACGCCCTCGTCGCTCGCCGGCTGGCCGGTGAGCCCATCCAGTACGTCCTGGGTCACTGGTCGTTCCGGTCTCTCGATCTGATGGTCGATCACCGGGTGCTGATTCCCCGGCCCGAAACGGAGGGCCTGGTGAGCGTTGCCCTCGACGAGCTGACCCGCCAACGAGACGGTGAACCCCTGATCGCCGCCGACCTCGGCACCGGCTCGGGGGCGATTGCGCTGTCACTGGCCGTCGAGGCCGACGACGTGCACGTGGTGGCCGTCGAGGCGTCGGCCGACGCTCTCGCCGTCGCCCGGGCCAACCTCGTCGGCATCGGCACCCCGGCCGCCCGGGTACAGCTCGTCCGAGGTTCGTGGTTCGAGCCGCTGGTGGGAAACGAGGGCCGCTTCCACGTCGTGGCGTCGAACCCGCCGTATGTCGCCACCGAGGAAGAGCTTCCCGCGGCGGTGCGGTCGTGGGAGCCCACCGAAGCACTGCTCGGCGGCCACGACGGCCTCGACGCAGTCCGCGAGATCTTGGCCGACGTGCCGCGGTGGCTGGTGCCCGGTGGGGCGGTGGTCGTCGAGCTCGGCGCGACCCAGCCACCGGCCGCCTCTGCCCTCGCCGTCGACGCCGGGCTGACCGACGTGGCGATCTTCGACGACCTGGCGGGTCTGCCGCGCGTCCTGCGGGCGCGGAAGCCGTGACTCCCCTGGTCGACGGCGCGGCCGATCTCGACTCGGTGATCTCCCGGGCCTCGACCTGCCTGCTGGCCGGGGGAGCCGTGGTGCTGCCCACCGACACGGTGTACGGCCTCGCGGTGAGCGCCGCGTATCCGGGAGCAGTCGCCCGTCTGTTCGCCATGAAGCAGCGTCCCGCCGGGGTCGCGGTGGCCGTGCTCGTGTCCGACGTCGGCCAGGCCGAGCGGATCGGCCGGTTCTCCGCCGGCGATCGAGCGGCGGCCGCCGCGTTCTGGCCCGGACCCCTCACCGTGGTGGTCGAGGCGATCCCGTCGCCGATCGAGGATCGGCTGGCCACCGTGGACGGCACCGTCGGCATTCGGTGCCCCGACCAGCTGCTCGTGCGACGTCTGGCCGAAGCCGTCGGGCCGCTTGCCACGAGCAGCGCCAATCGTCACGGCGTCCCCACGCCGGTGACCGCTCGGGACGCGGCGTCGACGCTGGTCGGCGAACCCGATCTGATCATCGATGGCGGGCCCCGATCCGGGCATCCGTCGACGGTGGCATCGATCGGACCACCGCTGGTGATCCACCGGGCCGGGGCCATCTCCGAGGCGTCGTTGCGGGCGGCGGTGCCCTCCTAGACTGCGCCCCATCGAACTCCTGATCGTCTGCACCGGAAACATCTGCCGCTCCGCCATGGCGGTGGCGTTCCTGCGCGACCACCTCGACTTCCGAGGCGTCGCCATCAGCTCGGGCGGCTTCGCTCGGGAGGACGCCTCCTCGCCCGACGACACGATCGAGGCGATGAAGGACTATCGGTTCGACCTGAGCGAGCACCGTTCGGTCAAGGTCACCACGGCGGCGATCGAAGCCGCCGACCTCGTCCTGTGCATGGAGTTCGACCACGGTCGAAAGCTCAGTGCCATGGCCCCGGCGATGATCGATCGCATCTACACCTTGCCCGAGTTCGTCGAACGCGCCGAGGCCCAACCCGCCGAACCCGGTGAGACCCTGACCGAATGGCGGGCACGAATCCACGCCACCCGACCCATGCACCCGCACCTCGGAGCGAAGGCCGACTGGGAGGTCATCGATCCCTTCCGTCGCCCACCGCGAGTCCATCGCCAGGCGGCCGAGCAGATCGCCGGGCTCACCCAACGGGCGGCCGAGCTTCTCGACGCTCCGTTGACCGCCGCCGACTCCCCGCCGCAGCGGTAGCGCGCCAGCTTCCAAGTCGCGCGAGCATCGACCCATGACACGAATCGCCACCGGAGCAGACCACGCCGGGTTTCATCTCAAACAGCGACTCGCCGAGCTCTTGCGGGAGCGCGGCCACGAGGTGATCGACCTCGGGACTCACTCCGACGAACGGGTCGACTACCCCGACTTCGGCGCCGCCGTCGGCCGGGCGGTGGCCGATGGCGAGGCCGACTACGGACTGTGCGTGTGTGGCAGCGGCATCGGCATCGCCATCGCCGCCAACAAGATCCCGGGTGTGCGTGCGGCCACCGTGCACGACGTCACATCGGCTCGCCTGGCCAAGGAGCACAACGACGCAAACGTGGTGTGCATCGGTGAGCGACTGGTCGGGCCCGAGGTTGCCGCTCAGGCGCTCGACGCGTTCTTCGCGGCGACGTTCCAAGAGGGTCGCCACACGGCCCGAGTCGCGAAGATCGATGCCCTGCTCCCGAACGAACCACCCCGCTAGGGTCACGAAATGCCTTGGTCAGAATCGAACGACGACGAAGTATTCGACCTGGTCGCCGCAGAGCGGCATCGCCAGAACTCCACCCTTCAACTGATCGCATCCGAGAACTTCACCTCACCGGCAGTGATGGAGATCACCGGCTCGGTGCTGACGAACAAGTACAGCGAGGGGTATCCGGGCAAGCGCTACTACGGCGGCAACATGGTCATCGACGAGATCGAAGACCTGGCGCGTACACGTGTCTGTGAGCTCTTCGGTGCCGACCACGCCAACGTGCAGCCGCACTCCGGCTCCAACGCCAACATGGCGGTGTACCTCGCCGTGCTCGAGGTGGGCGACACCGTCCTCGGCCTGAGCCTCGACCACGGTGGCCATCTCTCCCACGGTTCGCCCGTGAATGCCAGCGGGCGGCTGTACGACTTCGTCTCCTACGGCGTTTCGGCCAGCGACGAACGCATCGACTTCGATCAGATGCGCGACCTGGCGCGCAAGCATCGGCCCAAACTGATCGTCGCAGGAGCCACGGCCTACGCCCGGCAGATCGATCCGGTGATCGTGCGGGAGATCGCCGACGAGGTCGGCGCCATCTTCCTCTTCGACGCCGCCCACATTGCGGGCCTCATCGCCGGCGGCGCCCATCCTGATCCGGTTCCCCATGCCGACATCGTCACCTTCACCACCCACAAGACGCTTCGCGGTCCGCGCGGCGGCTGCGTGCTCAGTACCGAGGCCTACGCCAAGGCCATCGACAAGGCGATGTTCCCCGGTCTGCAGGGTGGGCCGCTCGAGCACGTGATCGCCGCCAAGGCGGTCGCGTTCCGCGAAGCCGCACAGCCCGCGTTTCGCGACTACGCCGCACAGATCGTCGCCAACGCCCAAGCGCTGGCGACGGCCCTGGCCGGTCACGGGTTCCGTCTCGTCAGCGGCGGCACCGACAACCACCTGATTCTGGTCGATCTGCGGAGTTTCGACGCCGATCTCACCGGCAAGGACGCCCAGAACGCCTGTGACCTCTCGGGTATCACCCTGAACCGCAACACCATCCCCGACGATCCTCGATCACCGTTCGTCACCAGCGGTCTGCGGCTGGGCACGCCCGCAGTCACCACGCAGGGCATGACCGAAGCGCAGATGCCGATCATCGCCGAACTGTTGGCCCGCACGCTCCATGGCCGCGACGATGGCGCGGTGCTCGCCGCGGTGCGCGACGACGTCGCTGCCCTGTGCGCCGACTACGTGCCGTATCCCGAATGATCGCCCGACGATGAACCCGCGGTGGGGCGCGTACGGCGTGGTCTTCATCGTCGCCGCCGCGGTGACCGCCATCGCCATTCCCATCGTGCGGCGCACGGCCGTTCGCATCGGTGCCGTCGTGAAGCCCGACCAGCGACGGGTGCACGAGATCCCCACGCCAACGCTCGGCGGCACGGCCATGCTGGTCGGGTTCCTCTCGGCCATGCTCGCGGCGGCGTTGCTCTCCGACTTCGACGCCGTGTTCTCGACGCCCTCGGAACCCCTCGGCGTGATGGTTGCCGCGACTCTCATCTTCGGCATCGGCGCCTACGACGACATCCGCGACATGTCGGCTCCGGCGAAGATCGCCGGCATGGTGCTCGCCGGCAGCGTCCTCTCCTTCGCCGGTGTCGGGCTGTTGTTGTTGCGGGTGCCGCTCCTCGACGTGTTCATCCTCTCGAGCGACTGGTCGGCGCTGCTCACCGTCGTGTGGGTGATCGTGATGGCCAACGCCATCAACCTCATCGACGGTCTCGACGGGCTGGCCGGCGGCATCGTGGCCATCGCCTCGTTCGCCTTCTTCCTCTACACGGTGGAGCTCACCGCGGAAGGCGTCGTGCAGCCGGGAAACCTCGGGGCCCTCGTGGCCATCGCCACCGTCGGGGTGTGTGTGGGCTTCCTGCCGTACAACCTCCACCCGGCCCGGATCTTCATGGGCGACGGCGGTTCGCTGCTGTTGGGGCTGCTGCTCGCCGCCTCGACCAGTGCCGTCGGCGGTCGGATCAGCCAGGACTTCACCGGCCAGACGTACTTCTTCTTCGCACCCATCTTCATTCCGCTGTTCGTGTTGGCGGTACCGATGGCCGACATGGTGTTCGCCATCGTGCGACGGGCCTCGACGCGCGGTGTCGCGCTGACCCAGGCCGACAAAGGGCACCTGCATCATCGGCTCATGAACCTCGGCCACGGTCAGCGGCGCAGCGTCGCCATTCTCTGGCTGTGGACGGCGCTCATGTCGCTGTTCGTGCTGTATCCGACCTACACGGGCAAGGGTCAGCTGTTCGCCATCCTGGCGGTGGCCGCGCTCGGGCTCGCCACCTACACCTATTTCCATCCCGTCGCGCGTCGAACCCGCGCGCGGGCCACCCACCCGGCGACCGATCCGCTGCGGTCGTCGGCGGAATCCCCCGCCGACGAGGTTGCGGAGGATGGAGCGCATCAGTAGATTGCGAGCGCCTTCACATGCTCGTTACGAGCGTGTGTTTGCAAGGATCTCCACCCGGTACGCCCCCAACGCTCAGGCAGACTCTTGAACCTCTCGCAGCGCAGCGACCTGACTCAGAGTGTGCACCGCAGCAGTGGCTCCTTCGAGCTGGTGTTGGGTGCGGTCATCTTCGGTCTCATCGGTCTGCTCATCGATCGTGTCCTCGGGATCACACCTCTGTTGACCATCGTGTTCGCCATCGGCGGCCTGATCGGTGCGATCATCAGCATCGTCACCCGTTACCGGCTCCAGATGGACGAGCTCGGAGCCCAGCGTTCGTGACGGTTCACGCCAACCCCCTGACGGCGCGCCTCGAAGGCCCTTCGCCTGCGGCGCAGGTGGCTTTCGACATCGTGAAGCGCGGCGTGTTGATCTCACCCATCCTGATCGTCGGCGGCGCAGCCATCTGGGGTACCGATGGCGCAGCATCGGTCGCCTATGGACTGGCCATCGTCCTGGCCAACTTCGCGCTTGCCGCGGCCCTCATTGCCTGGTCGTCTCGCATCTCCCTCGCCCTGCTCATGGCCACCACGCTGTTCGGCTTCCTCATTCGCCTGGCCCTCATCTTCGTGGCGGTGTGGCTGGTGCAGGATGCCCCATGGGTCGACTTCGTCGCCCTCGGCCTCACCATCATCGTGAGCCATCTCGGGCTCCTCTTCTGGGAGATGCGCTACGTTTCTGCGTCGCTTGCGTTTCCCGGACTGAAGCCGAGCGGCTCGTGATCTCTGCCCGTCCCGTCCATCCCGTCTCACCACCGAAGGAGCCCGTGCGATCGTGATCCTCGCTGCGGTCGAGTTCCCCCCAATCGAAAACGTCGTCGAGTGGCCCACGATCGGCGCCGGCTTCAACAAGATCGCGCTCATCTGCGCCATCGCGATGGCCGTCCCGACCGTGCTGTTCTTCCTTGCCGGTCGCCGAGCGGCGATGGTGCCCCGCGGTGTGCAGGGATTCGTCGAGACCTCCGTCGAGTTCGTCGAGGAACAGATCGCGAAGCCCGGCATCGGCCACGGCTACGAGCCCTACGTTCCGTTGCTGACGTCGTTCTTCTTCTTCATCGCCATCGGCAACCTCTTCGAGGTCATCCCCTTCTTCCAGATGCCGATGAACGCCCGAATGGGCCCGCCGCTCGTGTTGGCGCTCACCGCTTGGTCGATGTTCATCGCCGTCGGGGTCAAGCACAACGGTCCGGGCTACTTCAAAGAGGTCTTGTTCCCGCCGGGCGTGCCCAAGGCGCTGTACCTCCTGGTGACCCCGATCGAGTTCCTCTCCACCTTCCTGGTGCGGCCGTTCAGCCATGCCGTTCGTCTCTTCGCCAACATGTTGGCCGGCCACATTCTGCTCATCACCTTCGGTGTCTTGTGCATCTCGCTGTGGACCTCCGGTCTGGTCGCGGTGATCCTGCCGTTCACGTTCATGGGCCTGGTCGTCTTCACCGCCTTCGAGGTCGGCGTGAGCCTCATCCAGGCCTTCGTGTTCGCCATCCTGGCTGCCGTGTACATCGGAGGAGCGTTGCACCCGGCGCACTGATCCCTCGTTCGTTCGGCGTCGGCTCCGGTCACGCCCCCAACAACCCCTGTCGGCCCGGTTTTCGGGTCGTCGATCCAGCACAAGGAGACCCAAGAAATGAGCATGCTCGCCAGCGTCGCCCAGCAGGGCATCGAGCTCGCGCAGGAACTCACCGCCGACGATCAGAAGGCCATAAGCGGTGCCGGTTCTGCCGGCTTCGCCTACGGGCTCGCGGCCATCGGCCCGGGCATCGGCATCGGCTACCTGGTCGGCCAGGCCGTGCAGGCCATGGCCCGCCAGCCCGAGTCGGCCGGTCAGGTGCAGACCACGATGTTCCTCGGTATCGCGTTCACCGAGGCGCTCGCCCTCATCGGCTTCGTCGTCTTCATTCTTCTCAAGTTCGTCTGATCCCGCTCCGGGAATGCCGACAACCGCTATTGACCGAATTGAGGAGCACCAACCGTGCTTGAAGAACTGAGCATCGACGAGCTGCTCGCCGCAGATGCCGAGGGCGAAGAAGGCGAAGCGGGCTCCGAAGAGGTCCCGAACCCCGTTCTGCCGACCGGTAACGAGATCGTATGGGCGGCCGTCTTCTTCTTCGCGCTCTGGGCGTTGATGAAGTACGTGCTCCTGCCGCCGATCAACCGCACGCGCGAAGAGCGGGCCTCCACGATCGCCGCCGCCAAGGACGCCGTGTCGGGCGCATCGAGTAATGTTGCCGAGAAGCAGGCCGCCTACGACGAAGCCATCGCTGCGGCCCGGGCTGAAGCCAGTGAGATCATCGACCAGGCACGCGCTCGAGCCGAGGCCCAACGGGAATCGGTCATGGAGGCGGCAGAGGCCGAGGTCGCCGAGCTCAGGGCGGCCGCAGCCACCGAGCTCGCCGAGGCACGAGCCGGAGCCGTCGGGACCCTTCGAGAGCAGGTAGCCAGCGTCGCCGTCGGAGCCGCGTCGAGTGTGGTGGGGCGCCCGATCGACCAGGCCAGTGCCCGCTCCACCATCGACCGGGTGCTCGACGGAGGTGAGGCGTGATGGTGCACCTGCTCGCCGCCGAGGCGCCGAACGAGTTCTTCTTCCCCGGCGACATCAACGAGTTCTACTGGGGCCTGGCCGCCTTCACCATCGTCTTCGGCGTCCTGGCCTGGAAGGTCTTCCCGATCGCCGGCAAGGGTCTGCGCGACAAGGCCGATCGTATCGAGGCCGATCTGGCCGCAGCCGACGAGGCCCAGGCGGCCGCCGACGCCGAGGCCCAGGCGCTCCTGGCCAAGCTCGGCGATGCCGAGACCGATGCCGCTGCCGTCGTCGCCGAAGCGCGGTCGACTGCGACCAAGCTCGAGGCCGATGCGGCGGCGAAGGCGCAAGCCGATGCCGAAGCACTGAAGGCCCGTGTCGCGGCCGAGCTCGACGCCGCCAGGGGCCAGGCGACGGCCGACCTGCGAGGCGAGCTGTCGAAGCAGGCGCTCGCGGTGGCCGAAGCCGTCGTCGGCGACAACCTCGACGACGCAACTCAGGTCAGCCTCATCGAGCAGTACATCTCCCAGGTAGGAGCCAGCTCATGAGCAGCATCAATGCCTACGCGGAGGCCATGCTCCGGGTGGCCGAGGCCGAGGGCGACACCGAGGCAGTGCTCGACGAGATGTTCCGGTTCGGCGAAGCCCTCGAGAGCTCCGATGAGCTCACCATGATCCTGGGCAATGCAACCCTCGACGCCGGACGCCGCCAACAGATCGTCGAAGATCTGCTCGGCGGCAAGGCCCGTCCCGCCACCGTCGGCCTGGTTTCGATGGCCGTGGCGGCAGGCAAGGCCCGCGAGCTTCCGGAGATCGTCGCCAAGCTGGTGCAGCTGGGTGCCAACGCGAACGACCGTCGGGTCGCGCTCGTGCGGTCGGCCGTGCCACTGTCCGACGACCAGCTGAGCCGACTCTCCGAGGCGCTGCGCAGAGCCGTCGGCGGCCACGTCGAGGTCAAGGCCACCGTCGACCCGAGCGTCGTCGGCGGCGTCGTGACCACCATCGGTGACACCGTCATCGACGGAACCGTGCGCAGCCGCCTGGCTCAGCTGCGCGATGCCTTCTAATCGAGAATCGAAGTACCGAGTGAACAGAGAGAAGAACGACTCATGGCCGAGTTGACGATCAACACCGACGACATTGCCGCGGCACTGCGCAAGAACCTCGAGGGCCTGTCCCACGATCTTGCCCAGACCCAGGTCGGTCGCGTCACCGAGGTGGGCGACGGCATCGCCCGCGTCTCGGGTCTGCCCCACGCGTCGGTGAACGAGATGCTCGAGTTCGAGGGTGGGATCATCGGTCTCGCCCTCAACCTCGACGAGGACTCGATCGGCGCCGTGGTGCTCGGCGAGGTCGACGAGA
Source organism: uncultured Acidimicrobiales bacterium (assembly GCA_963787285.1). Lineage (GTDB taxonomy): Bacteria > Actinomycetota > Acidimicrobiia > Acidimicrobiales > JAHEJN01 > JAHEJN01. The sequence continues at coordinate 86,481 of CAWBCM010000006.1, forward strand.
TCGAGGAGGGCCAACCGGTTCGAGCCACCGGCGACATCCTCTCGATGCCCGTGGGCGACGCACTGGTCGGCCGGGTGGTCAACGCCCTCGGCGTGCCCATCGACGGCAAAGGCGACCTGAACGCCGAGGTCACCCGCCGTATGGAGGTCCAAGCGCCGGGCATCATCGGTCGCCAACCCGTGCACGAGCCGATGCAGACGGGAATCAAGGCCATCGACTCGCTGATACCCATCGGCCGTGGCCAGCGTGAGCTCATCATCGGCGACCGCAAGACCGGCAAGACCACGATCGGCGTCGACACGATCCTGAACCAGCAGGGTCTCGGGGTGAAGTGCATCTACGTCGCCATCGGCCAGAAGGCGTCCACCGTTGCCCAGACGGTGGCCACCCTCGAGGCCAACGGGGCCATGGAGTACACCGCCGTCGTCGTGGCTCCCGCTTCCGACCCTGCGCCGTTCAAGTACCTCGCCCCCTTCGCCGGCTGCGCCATCGGCCAGCACTGGATGGACAACGGCGAGCACGCACTGGTGATCTACGACGACCTGTCGAAGCAGGCCGAGGCGTACCGCCAGATGTCGCTGCTGCTGCGCCGTCCTCCGGGGCGTGAGGCCTATCCCGGCGACGTGTTCTACCTCCACAGCCGCCTCCTCGAGCGGGCGGCGAAGCTGTCCGACGAGTTGGGTGCCGGCTCGCTCACGGCCCTGCCGGTCATCGAGACCAAGGCCGGCGACGTCTCGGCCTACATTCCGACCAACGTCATCTCGATCACCGACGGTCAGATCTTCCTCCAGGACGACCTGTTCAAGTCCGGTGTGCGACCGGCGGTCGATGTGGGCATCTCCGTGTCCCGCGTGGGTTCGGCCGCCCAGATCAAGGCGATGAAGACCGCCGTCGGCACCCTGAAGTCCGATCTCCAGCAGTTCCGCGAGCTCGAGGCCTTCGCCGCTTTCGGATCCGACCTCGACGCCGTGTCGCAGGCCCAGCTCGATCGTGGTTACCGTCTCACCGAGCTGCTCAAGCAGGGCATCGCCTCACCCATGCCGGTCGAGGAGCAGGTCGTGTCGCTGTACTCGGGCACCAAGGGCTACCTCGACAAGATTCCCGTGGCCGACGTGTCGCGGTTCGAGACCGAGCTGCTCGACTGGGTGAAGTCGCGGAACCCCGAGCTGTTGCGCACCGTGGTCGACGAGGGCACCGTCGATGCCGACGAGCTGTCGTCGATCATCGAGTCGTTCGCCTCGCAGTTCGTCATCACCGGCGAGGACGGCGAGGAGCCCACCGCCGAGGAGCAGGCGGCCGCCGAGAAGGCGATGGTCGACTCGAGCTACACCCTCCCCGAAGAAGACATCACGCGACCCCACGAGGAAGGCTGAGCGAACCGTGGCCGGAGGTCAGGAAAAGGCACTGCGTCGTCGCATCAGCAGCGTCCAGTCGACCAAGAAGATCACCCGAGCCATGGAGCTCATCGCCACCACCCGCGTCGCCCGAGCGCAGGTGCGGGCCCACGAGGCGCGCCCCTACGCCGAGAAGATCACCCGTGTGATCGAGGATCTCGCGGCCAGCGGCGCCGCCGCGTCCCATCCGTTGCTCGCGGTCCGTGAGGTCAAGCGGGTTGCGTTCGTCATCATCACCTCCGACCGCGGCCTGGCCGGTGCGTACAACAGCGGGGTGATCCGCGCCGCCGAGCGCGAGCTCATGGCCCGTCGTGTCGAGGGGCAGGACTACTCACTGATCCTCGTCGGCAAGAAGGCCAGGGACTACTTCTCGTTCCGGCACTACAAGATCGACGAGTCCTACGAGGCCATGACCGACCGGCCGACCTACGAAGATGCTCGCCTCGTGGCCGACACCCTGATCGCACGATTCGAGGCCGCCGAGTTCGACGAGGTCTTGCTCGTCTACCAGGAGTTCGTGTCCATGGGCACCCAGCGTGTGGCGATGCGCAAGTTCCTGCCCTCTCGTGAGCGTCGAGACCATGGCCAGCGCCGGAAGCGGCTCGGCCGAGGCGGCTGCGCTCTACGAGTTCGAGCCGTCGCCCGGGGGTGTCCTCGAGGCCTTGTTGCCCCGGTACGTCGAGAGCCGCCTCTTCTCGGCGCTGCTCGACGCGTCGGCGTCGGAGCACGCCAGTCGCCAGCGGGCCATGAAGGCCGCCACCGACAACGCCGAAGAGCTCATCACCAAGCTCAGCCGGGCCATGAACCGGGCCCGACAAGATGCCATCACCACCGAGATCATGGAGATCGTCGGCGGTGCCGAAGCGCTCGGGTCCTCAGCCGATGAGGTCGAGCACGACCCCTACGATTTCGCCACGGCCTACGCCGAAGCAACCCAGGAGCAGTCATGACCGTCACCGACACCCCCACCACCAAGGTCGGCCGCGTCGTCGCCATCGCCGGACCGGTGATCGACGTCGAGTATCCCAAGGACGCACTGCCCGAGATCAATCAGGCCATCGAGTTCGACGTGGAGATCGACGGCCGAACCCAGACGATCATGGCCGAGGTGGCCCAACAGATCGGCCGCGGCCGCGTGCGCGCCATCGCCATGCGGGCCACCGACGGCCTGTCGCGGGGCACCGAGGTTCGCAGCCTCGGCCACGGCATCCAGGTACCCGTCGGCGACGTCACCCTCGGTCACGTGTGGAACGTGATGGGTGAGCCCCTCGACGTGCCCGCCGACTCCCTCACCGTCGACGAGCGCTGGGAGATCCACCGTCCGGCGCCGAGCTTCGACAGCCTCGAGCCGTCGGCCAAGATGTTCGAGACCGGCATCAAGGTGATCGACCTGCTCACGCCCTACAAGGAGGGCGGCAAGATCGGTCTGTTCGGCGGCGCCGGCGTGGGCAAGACCGTGCTCATCACCGAGATGATCAACCGGGTCGCCACCCAGCACGGCGGGCGTTCGGTGTTCGCCGGTGTCGGCGAGCGCACCCGTGAGGGCACCGACCTGTTCCTCGAGATGGAGGAGTCGGGCGTGCTCGACAAGGCGGCGCTGGTGTTCGGCCAGATGGACGAGCCGCCGGGCGTGCGCCTTCGCGTCGCTCTGGCCGGTGTGACCATGGCCGAGTACTTCCGCGACGTGCAGGGCCAGGACGTGCTGTTGTTCATCGACAACATCTTCCGCTTCGTGCAGGCCGGCTCCGAGGTGTCGACCCTGCTGGGTCGCATGCCGTCGGCGGTCGGTTACCAGCCGACGCTCGCCGACGAGATGGGCACGCTCCAGGAGCGCATCACCTCCACTCGCGGCAAGTCGATCACCTCGTTGCAGGCGGTGTACGTGCCCGCCGACGACTACACCGACCCGGCGCCGTTCACGTCGTTCACCCACTTCGACGGCACCACCGAGCTCAGCCGCGACATCGCGTCGCTCGGCATCTACCCGGCGGTCGACCCGCTGGCGTCGACATCGACCATCCTGAGCCCCGAGGTCGTCGGCGACCGTCACTATCAGGTCTCCCGACGGGTGCAGGAGGTCCTCCAGCGCTACAAGGAGCTGCAGGACATCATCGCCATCCTCGGCCTCGACGAGCTGTCCGAGGAAGACCGCATCACCGTCGACCGGGCCCGCAAGGTGCAGCGGTTCCTGTCCCAGCCCATGTTCGTCGCCGAGGTCTTCACCGGCCAGCCCGGCGTGTTCACGCCGGTCACCGAGACCATCGACAGCTTCGAGGCGCTGGTGACCGGCGAGCTCGATCATCTGCCCGAGCAGGCCTTCTACATGGTCGGTGGTCGCGAAGAGGCCGAAGCCAAGGCGGCCAAGTTGGCCAAGGACGCGAGCTGACCATGGTCATGCAGGTCGATCTGGTGAGCCCTGAGGGGGCCGTGTACTCCGCCGAGGCCACGATGGTCGTGGCGCGTAGCGCCGACGGCGACATCGCCTTCCAGACCGGTCACGTGCCCTTCGTCGGTGTGCTGCAGGCCGATCGCGTGAAGGTGTTCCTCACCGACGGATCCGAGCAGCTCATCGCCGTCCATCGCGGGTTCGTCGAGGTCTCCGCCGACAAGGTCACGATTCTCTCCGATGTCGCCGAGCTGGCCGAGCACCTCGATCCCGAGCGTGCCCGGGCCGCGCTCGAACGGGCCAGAGAAGCCATCACCGCCAACATCGAAGCCGGCCCCGAGATCTTCTTCGACAAGCTGAAGGCCGAGACCCGTCTCAAGGTGCACAACACCTTCATGGGGCACGACTGAGCCCTTCTCGGGTCAGTCGGGAATCGTGACGTTGCTCAAGTCGTCCTCGTTCTCGGGGTAGCGCAGGTCGAGGGCCTCGAGGGTGTCGATCAGGAGCTGGCTGATCACGAGGTTGCGGTACCACTTGCGATCGGCGGGGATCACGTACCAGGGTGCGTCGTCGGTGCTGGTCTCCTCGAGCATGGCCCTGAACGCGTCCTGGTAGTCGTCCCAGTGCTTGCGTTCCTCGAGATCGCCCAGGGCGAACTTCCAGTGCTTGTCGGGGTCGTCGAGGCGTTCCTGGAGCCGCTCCCGCTGCTCGTCCTTGGAGATGTGGAGGAAGAGCTTGACGATCGTCGTGCCCTCGTCGGCGAGGAGCTGCTCGAAGTGACGGATGTGGTCGTAGCGCTTCTTCCACCGTTCCTCGGGCACCAGTTCGTGCACCCGCACGACCAGTACGTCCTCGTAGTGGCTGCGGTTGAACACGACGATCTCACCCGTCGCCGGCGTGTGTTGGTGCACCCGCCACAGATAGTCGTGGGCCAGCTCGATCTCGGTCGGACGCTTGAAGGACGCCACCTTCACGCCCTGGGGGTTGACCCCCTCGAACACGTGGCGGATGGTGCCGTCCTTGCCGCCGGTGTCGGTGGCCTGGAGGACCACGAGCACCTTGTGGCGTCCGTCGGCGTAGAGCAGCTCCTGGAGCTCCTCCACGCGGGTGTTCAAGTCGGCGGCCAACCCCGCGACCTCGGGATCGGACTTCCGCATTCCCCCGTTGTCGTCGGTGGCGAATCGGCGCAGATCGACCTCGGAACCGGGACGAACTCGATACTGGTGGGGATCGATGGGAGGGAGTGTGGACATGACCAAGCTTGGCATGTCCGCTGCGTTGCTCGCTGGTGGTGCGGTTCCCGTAGGATCAGCGGGTGCTCGACGAGGAGGTGTGCCCATACTGCGACTCGCTCGTCGGCCACCGGGACTCGTACTGCCCGTCGTGTGGCGAACAGCTCGGAGCGCCGGGCCAGTTCGAGGACAGCCTCGAATTCGACGACGGCTACCTCGACGATCCCGATCGTGAGGTCGTGGCCGACGAAGCCGACGGCGACCTGGTGTACGTGCAACGCACCCGAGCCGAGCGGCGCGAAGAGCTCAAGCTGCTGGCGGCCGTGTTGGCGGTCGCTGTCCTCGTGCTCGGGGTGCTCGGCTTGGCGATGGGCTGGTGGGGTGGAGGCGGAGGCACCGAGGACGACACGCCCGAGCTCGTGTCCGATGCGGTGGCCGTCGAGGTCGAGACGGAGCCGGTGGGGACGCCGGCCGCCGAGCCGGAGAAGACCGAGCTGCCCCGGCTCTCGGGTCTCTCGATCGCCTTTCGCGACAGCGGGGGTGTCCATCTGCTGCACGCCGACGACCGCGAATCGGTGAGCATTGCGGCGGCCAGGCGAGCCGCTCCCCTCAACGGCGGCGCCGTGGCGATCGGCGCCGACTCGCTCTTCTACGTCGACGGTGCCACCGTCCGCCGCCACGTGGTCGCCACCGGCGAGGACGTACCGATCGTGGAGGGCGACTGGGTCGCTCCGGTTCCCGAAGACGCCACGTCGCTGTGGATCGTCGACCGCAGTGACGACGACGAGCTCGGGACCATCAACCTCCTCCTTCTCACCGACCTCGACGGCGTGATCGTCGATCAGGTGGAGCTTCCCAAGGGAGTCCAGCTCGACGGAGCCACCAACCGTGGTGTGATCGTCGTCGATCCCGATACCGGCGATCGAAGCGTGGTCGGCCCCGGGGGCTTCAGCGCACCGTTGCTGGCCACCACCACCGTCGCCGACGCGCAGGTGTCACCCGATGGCGAGTGGCTGGTTCGGGCCGCGCCGGGGAGGATCGTCGCCCGTCCGGTCGACACCGGTGCCGACGCCGAGTTCACCGTCGTGTCAGTTCCCGCGGACCCCGCGAATCCCGTCGAGTTCGTTCTGGCGTTCTCACCGACCTGAGCGGCGCGTTCGGGCCCGGCTCAGAAGACGGCCGGCACCTCGGGGAAGTGGCAGGCCACCGGGTGGGCGGCACCTCGATCGACCAGCTCGGGTTCCTCGGTCGCGCACTTGTCCTGCGCCTTCCAGCAGCGGGTGCGGAACCGGCAGCCCGACGGCGGGTCGGCCGGACTCGGGACGTCGCCTTCGAGCAGGATCCGGTCGCCGGTGTTGCGCTTGCTCGGATCGGGCACCGGTACTGCCGACAGCAGAGCCCGGGTGTACGGGTGACCGGTGTGGTCGTACACGTGGCTGGCCGTGCCGATCTCGACGATCTTGCCGAGGTACATCACCGCGACGCGATCACAGATGTGGCGGACGACCGACAGATCGTGGGCGATGAACAGATAGGCGAGCCCGAGCTCCTTCTGGAGATCGTCGAGCAAGTTCACCACCTGCGCCTGCACCGAAACGTCGAGGGCGGAGACCGGCTCGTCGGCGACGATCACCGACGGGTTGAGCGCCAGGGCCCGTGCGATGCCGATGCGCTGACGCTGGCCGCCGGAGAACTGATGCGGATAGCGATTGCTGTGATCGGGATTGAGGCCCGACCAGCTCCAGCAGCTCCTGGATCCGCGGCCGCCGTTTCTCGACGGGCAGGACATCGGAGTGGATCTTCCACCCCTCGCCGATGATGTCGCCCACGGTCATCCGGGGGTTGAGCGAGGCGTACGGATCCTGGAAGATCACCTGGATCTTCCGGCGCAGGAACCGCAGATCGCGTCCGGTCATGCTGAAGATGTTCTTGCCCTCGAACTCGGCCACCCCGGCCGTGGCCTTCTCGAGCCGCAGAATGGTGCGAGCGGTCGTGCTCTTGCCACATCCGGACTCGCCGACGAGTCCGAGCGTCTCTCCGGGCATCAGGTCGAAACTGACACCGTCGACGGCCTTGATGGTGCCGATCTGACGTTTGAGGACGATGCCCCGGGTGATGGGGAAGTGCTTGACGAGGTCGCGTACCCGCAGGATCGGTTCGGCGCTCACGGGTACAGCTCCTCGGCGTAGTGACAGGCGCTCTGACGCACCGGATCGTGGCTGACCGTGCGCAGCGGCGGGACGTCGGTGCGGCACCGGGTCCTGTACGTGGGGGCAGCGGGGATGGAACGCGCACCCCGGCGGAATGTTCAACAGGTCGGGAGGGGACCCCTGAATCGGGTCGAGGCGGCCTCGGGCCTGATCGGGCCGCGGAATGGAGTGCATCAGCCCCTCGGTGTAGGGGTGCTTCGGCGTGGCGAAGAGGTCGTGGATCGGCGCCTTCTCGACCTCGCGGCCGGCGTACATCACCACCACCCGATCGGCGACCTCGGCCACCACGCCGAGGTCGTGGGTGATGAGGATGAGGCCCATGCCCGTCTCGGCCTGGAGCTCGGCGAGGAGATCCATGATCTGGGCCTGGACGGTGACGTCGAGGGCGGTGGTGGGCTCGTCGGCGATGAGCACGTCGGGGTCGAGGGCGATGCCCATGGCGATCATGATGCGTTGACGCATCCCGCCGGAGAGCTCGTGGGGGTAGGCGTGGATGCGGTCACGGGCACCGGGGATCTTCACCCGCTCCATGAGCTCGACGGCCTTGACGTTGGCCTTCTTCTTGCTCATGCCCTGATGGCGCCGGAACATCTCGCCGATCTGCCACCCGACGGTGAACACCGGATTGAGCGCCGTGAGCGCGTCCTGGAACACCATGGCGATCTTGGCGCCGCGGATGCGTTGGCGCTCTTCCTCGGTGAGTGCGAGGAGATCGGTGCCGCGGTAGCGGAGCTCGCCGCTGGTGATGAAGCCCGGCGGCGAGTCGATGATGCCCATGACGGCTTGGGCGCTCACGCTCTTGCCGCTGCCCGACTCGCCGAGGATGGCCACGGTCTCGCCGCCGTTGCACTGGTAGCTGAGGCCGTTCACGGCATGGACCACCCCGGCGTCGGTGCGGAACTCGACGCTGAGGTCGACGACGTCGAGCAACGGGACGTCGGCGGCCGTCGACGACTCCGACACTGCTTCGGTCACCGTCATCGGAGCTTCGGATCGAGGGCGTCGCGCAACACGTCACCCAACAGGATGAAGGCGAAGACGGTGACGCTCAGTACGGCGCCCGGAAACAACAACAGGTGCGGGAAGGTGCGGATGCGGTCGTCGGCGCCGGCGATCATGAGCCCCCACGAGATCGACGGCAGCCGCAGTCCCACGCCGAGGAACGAGAACGTGGCCTCGGCTGCGATGACCACCCCGACGGTGATCGTGGCGTAGACGATCACCGGCGTGATGGCATTGGGCAGGATGTGGCGGGTGATGATGCGGAAGTCGCTGGCGCCCATCGCTCGGGCGGCATCGATGAAGTCGGCCTCCTTGACGCTCAGTACCGACGAACGAACCAGCCGCAGCATGGTGGGCCAGCCGAACACGGCGAGCACCACCGACACGGTGAGCACGTTGCGGTCGAAGCGATCCTCCAGCACCGTGAGCAGGACAATGCCGCCCAGCACGGTGGGAATGGCGAACCAGATGTCGGCCAGGCGGGCGATGATGGTGTCGATGAACCCGCCGTAGTAGCCGGCGATCGAGCCGAAAACGATGGCAATTGCGGTGGCCAGTGCGGTGACGAGCAGTCCCACCGAGATCGAGACCCGGGCACCGTAGACGGTACGGGCGAAGTAGTCGCAGCCCTGGAGGTCGGTGCCGAACCAGTGCTCGCCGCTCGGGGTCAGGAGCGAGTCGCGCAGGCTGCAGGCCCGAGGATCCTTGGTGGTGAACAGGCCGGGAAACAGGGCGGCCACCACGAGGAGGGCGATGATGCTGATGCAGACCCAGAACAGCGGCCGCCGCCGGCAGAGGATCCACGCGTCGGACCAGAGCGACGCGTTGCGCGCCTCCACCGATGCGTCGTCGAGGTTGGCCTTCCCGCCCCCGAGGGCATCGACTTTGCGGGTGTCGGGTGGGCTGGGGATATTCAGTCATACCGGATCCGTGGGTCGAGAACGGCATAGAGGAGGTCGACGAGCAGGTTGGTGATCATGTAGATGATGACGAGGAAGGTGGTCACACCGACCACGACGGTGCCCTCCTGGCGCACGATGGAGTCGAACACCAGCCCACCGAGGCCCGGGATGTTGAACACCGACTCGGTCACGATCGCTCCGCCCATGAGCGCACCCAGGTCGACGCCGAGGTAGGTGACCACGGGGATCATGGAGTTGCGCAGGGTGTGGACACCGACCACCCGACGACGGCTCAGCCCCTTGGCCGTGGCAGTGCGCACGTAGTCGGCGCGCAGGTTCTCGGCCAGGCTGGCGCGGGTGAGGCGGGCGATGTACGCGAGCGAGACCGAACCCAGAACGATGCCCGGGAGCAGGTACGACCGCCAGCCCTGCTGGATGCCGGCCACCGGGAACCACCCGAGCTCGAGGCCCAGGTAGATCTGGGCCATGTAGCCCAAAACGAATATGGGTATGGATATGACCGTGAGGGTGGTCATGAGCACAAGGGTGTCGACGAACCCCTTCTGACGAAGACCGGCCACCACCCCCGCAACGATGCCGAGAATGATCTCGAAGAAGAAGGCGATGATGGCCAGGCGCGCGGTGCGGGGGATGCGGTCGGCCATGATGTCGTTGACGTCTCGGCCCCGGAAGTCGGTGCCGAAGTCGAAGGTGAGCACGCCACCGATGTACTTGCCGTACTGCACCACCAACGGATCGTCGAGGTTGTACTCCGCGCGGAGGGCGTCGCGCACGCTCTCGGACTGTGGTCGTTCGCCGGCCAGGGCGCGAATCGGGTCGCCGGGAAGGGCGAAGACCATGGCGAAGATGAGGAAGGTGGCGCCGAAGAAGACGGGAATGAACTGGAGCACTCGCCGAATCATGTATCGACCCAAGACCAACTCCCCCTCGTCGCAGGTGCTGAGAACATAGCCGTGCGGCACGCACCGGTGCACATTCCCGGAAAACAAATGGCGGGGAGTGGCTTCGAGCCACTCCCCGCCATCAGATCGTCACGTCAATGACGTGGAAGAGCTGCTACTCCTCGGAGGGCGGGTTCATCTCGGCCCAGCCCTGGATGATGCCCAGGAAGCCGTTGTTGGCTGCCGCGTTGGCTGCCGTCGCGGTGTAGTTCCACGAGTCGACGAACGACTGGGCGGTGACCGCCTCACCGTCGTGGAATGTCCAGCCGTCGGCCACGGTGATGGTCCACGTCACGCCACCGTCTTCGGTGGAGATGTCGGCGGCCACCACATTGCGGGGCTCGCTCGTGCGGTGGTCGTACTCGACCAGCTGGCTGAACAGGATCTCGAGAACCTCGATGCCTTCGGACTCGTTGGAGGCCGGGGGCGCGAGATGCTCGGGCTCACCGATGGCGCCGACGATGTCGCCGCCGGTCATCTCGACCCAGTTCATGTTCGAGAAGGCGTCCTGGAACACATTGTCGACGTTCTCGCTCCATGCGTACTGGTTGAGGCCGAAGTAGATCGGCAGGATGCCGACGTCTTCGCACAGGGTGGTCTCGGCTGCCTGGTAGAACGGAATCGCATCGTTCAGGTCACCCGAGGCGGCGAAGGCCGCCTTGCCGTCGGCCAGGGCCTGGTCGAAGTCCGGGTTGTTGTAGAACGAGCTGTTCGACGACACCGGAGGAGCCGAGTACGAGGCGTACAGCGGCTCGAGGAAGTTCAACGGCGACAGGTAGTCGGCGCCCCATCCGAGGCGGAACGGACCGGTCACGCCCTGGCTGTCGAGCAGGGGCAGGTACTCGCTGAACTCGAGGTTCTCGAACTGGAAGTTGTCGATCCCGAGCACTTCACGCCACTGGTTGGTGACCGCTTCCGCGATCTGGGCGTGGGTCTCGCTGGTGTTGAACCAGACGATGATCGGCTCGTCACCCAGGCGTCGACGCCGCCGTAGGCATCGAAGGCAGCCTGGGCTGCCGCTGGGTCGAAGCTCCAGTTCTGACAGGCGACGTCCTGGGCGCCGGCCAGTGAAGGCGGAACGGCGCCGGCAGCGGCGATGCGGCTGCCGTCGAACAGGGCGTCGATGATGAGCTGACGATCGACCGACATCGAGAGCGCCTGGCGCAGCTCGAGGGGGTACTGGTCCCACAGGTACGACGGGAAGCCGTAGTAGTAGAACGACGTGTCGGGCGACTCGGCGTAGCGGTCACCGAACTCGCCGGGAGCAGTGGTGATGGCGTCGGCAGGGATGGTCTCCTGCACGTCGACCACACCGGCCTGGAGGTCGAGGTAACCGGTGGTGCCGACGTCCTCATAGATGTTGAAGGTGACGCTCGACACGCTCGGGGCCACCGGGCCGACGTAGTCGGGGTTGGGCACCACGCGGATCTGGACATCGTTTTCCCAAACGCCGTCGATCATGAACGGACCGTTGCCGATCGGGGCCTCTTCGAAGGCGACCGGGTCGTCGTAGAACACCGACGGCAGCGGGGCGAATCCGGTGTACGACAACCGCAACGGGAATTCGGGATCGGCTTCGTTGAGGGTGACCTGGAAGGTCATGTCGTCGATGAGCTCGAGGCCGGAGAGCTCGGTCGGGAGCTCCGGAGCGGGCTCTTCGGCTGGCTCTTCGGCTGGCTCTTCGGCGGGCTCTTCGGCGGGCTCTTCGGCGGGCTCTTCGGCCGGCTCTTCAGCCGGCTCGTCGGCTTGCACATCGTCGGTGGCCTCTGGTTCGGAATCGCTTCCGCAGGCTGCCGCAATGAGTGCGAAGGCGAACATCATCGCCAACAGTCTCAACAGTTTGGAACGCATGTAATCAAACCCCTCCTTGGTGGGTGTGAACGGCTGACAACCCGTAGTGGAAAACGACGCTCCCTATGCGGCGCCCGGTGAATGGTTACCGGCGAGTAGTCAGGCGAATCGACGCTATTCGCTTTCCACCACGAAAGCAACGACAGCGCCGTTGCGGCTGTGTTACCAGTTCGTGGCGTCGGCGTGCACTGGGTCGAACGAATCATGCCGAATCGTCTCCCGCGCCATGGCCCGAAAGACTCATTGGCCCGGTTTTCCGGCCGATTGCTGAGGAGGACCGCCAACCGGGGTCCTTCCACGTCCATGACTGAAACCAACTCCCAATCCTCCGCGAGACCGGTGCCGACCGGCACCGGCTCCGACGCGCCGTTCGACGACCGGCCGGCAGAGCTGCGTCTCGACGAGCAGGCCCCGACGGCGCCGCTCTTCGCGGCGCGTGTGCTCGTGATCGATCCGGAGACCGATCGGGCGGCGGCGCTGGCCGAGCTGCTCGAGCAGCGTGCGGTGCAGGTGCAACGCACGCCCGACGGATGGATCGGTCTGGAGCTCATGGCCGAGGCCATGCCCGACCTGGTCGTCGTCGGCCTCGAGCTCGATCGGCCCGATGGCATCGAGTTGCTGGAGCACCTGATGGTCAGGCGCGACCTCACCACGCTGCCGATCGTCGCCATGGGTGCCCGGCCGAACTCGATCGAGCCCACTCGGTTCGATGTGCGGGTCATGCCGCCGAGTGCCCAGATCGACGACGTCGCCGAGGCGGTGCTGGGCCAGTTGCGACTCGTGAAACGGCGCGGCGCCGCCGTGGACGTGCTCGACGTCGAAGGCTTCGCCCGCGAGCTGAACCGAGAGTTCCGTCGGCGCCGGTGGGGCGGGCAGCGAGGGTTCCTCGCATCGCTCACCTTGTTCGAGCTCCCGAGCGTGCGCCTGCGACTCGGTCATCTCGCCGAGTCACGGCTGCTCGATCGCGTGGCCCATCAGATCGGCACCCTTCTGTCGCCCATGGACGTCGTCGGCCTCACCCGCGAGGACCGGATCGGAATCCTCTTCCGTGAAACCAACGAGGCCGCGGTCGAGCGAATTCTGCGAGCGATCGGGCGGCTGATCACCGACGAGGTACACGTGCTCGAAGGGGAACGCCTCCTGCTCACCCCGGCCGTCGGCTATCTCGACCTCGACGACGGTGCGAGCATCACGGAGGTCGCGCGTCGAGCCGAGGCCGCCCGGGTGCACTCCTCCCGACACCTCGATCTCCGCGCGGCCCGGTGGGACGTGTCGATGGATCCCGTGGCGGTGAGCGACCACGTCATTGCGGGGCCGGGTCGGCTACGGCGGATGCGGGCTCGGCTCCGGTTGCCGATTCAGATCGCCCTCACCTTCGTCCTGGGCATCGGCGTGCCCTACTCCCTCTACTGGTCGACCGACGCCGTCGGCTTCCCGATCGCCAACTACGTGTACATGCTCGTGGTGGCGGCGCTGGTCGGCACGGGTGCCCTGATCCTGCACGAGGCCCATCTCGCGACCCATCAGAAGGAACCTCCCGAAGAGCCGCTCGTGCCGTATCCCCGGGCCTCGGCGATCATCGCCGCGTACCTGCCGAACGAGGCGGCGACGGTCATGGAGACCATCGAGGCGTTTCTCGCGCTCGACTACCCGAACGACATCGAGATCATCCTCGCCTACAACACCCCCGATCCGATGCCGGTACAGGACCGCCTGCGAGAGATGGCGGAGCGTTATCCGAACTTCATGCCCGTCGAGGTCAAGGGATCGACGTCGAAGGCTCAGAACGTGAACGCCGTCTTGAGCCTCGCGACCGGGGAGTTCACGGGCGTGTTCGACGCCGATCACATGCCTCGCCCGGACAGCTACCGCCGGGCGTGGCGGTGGCTGTCGGCGGGCTACGACGTGGTCCAGGGCCACTGCATGACCCGAAACGGCAACGCAACGTGGTTGACGAAGATGATCGCGGTCGAGTTCGAGGCGATCTACGCCGTTGCCCACCCCGGACGGGCCCGCATGCACGACTTCGGGATCTTCGGGGGATCGAACGGCTACTGGCGCACGGACCTGCTGCACGAGATCCGCATGCGGGGCTCGATGCTCACCGAGGACATCGATTCGGCGCTACGCGTCATCAAGCGGGGCAAGCGCATCCGATCCGATCGCTCCCTGGTGAGCCGAGAGCTCGCCACCACCACTTTGAAGCAGGTCTGGAATCAGCGGCTGCGCTGGGCGCAGGGATGGTTCCAGGTCTCCCGCCAACACGCCATCGACGGCATCCGTTCGAAGCATCTGAGCGGCCGGCAGCGGTTCGGGATGTTCCACCTGCTCGTGTGGCGGGAGATCTACCCGTGGCTTTCGCTGCAGATCATCCCGCTGCTGCTGTGGGCCTACACCAAGGGCGGAGTGGGCTGGGTGGTGCCGGTGTATCTCGGGACCACGGTGTTCACGACGGCAGTGGGGCCGCTGACCACGATCTACGCGTACCATCTGGCCGATCCGGAGATCAAGCAGCACCGCGGCTGGTTCTGGGCCTACCTGTTCTTCTCCACGGTTTTCTACACGGAGTACAAGAACCTCATCGCACGCGTGGCCCAGATCAAAGACGTCATGGGAGAAGCAGATTGGCGCGTCACTCCCCGTTCGGCCGATCCTGTGGCAGACTAGATGTTCTGATCTCCGTGGCGGACTCGATCGGCCACCGAAAAGATCAACTGGCCAGCGCATCGGCTGAGTCGTAACCCCGTGGGCTATGGGCACGACACCTGATGCGCTGGCCAGTTACCAGTACGGACGGACAGAGCGGGTGGGCAGCCGCTGCGTCTTTCCGCCTGTCGAATGGTCGGAGGGCGGAAGGTCAGCCCATGAAGGTCACTGCGCCGGCAACGTCGGCCCAGAACACGAGGGGGGCCAGGAAAGCGATGATGCCTGCGAGCTTCTTCATGAGCGGGTCTCCTGCGTAGGTGAACAAGGATGACTTTGGACGCGCGCTGTCTCAGGACTGTCTCAACCACACATCGTCCGGAGAAAAGCATGGGTTCACCACTCGGCGGGCGCCTCGTGGCACACGAAGATGCGGCGGGGCACGCGACGCTCATAATGGGCTGAGGTTCATAGTGGACCCTCGATGTCTCGGAACTGTCTCGGCTCGTGGGCCGCCGTGGGCTCAGTCGCGTGCGCCCCGTGTGACGACCTCGACACCCTCGGCCCGCAGTTCGGCCAGCGTTCGACGGACGGTGCTGCGACTGGCGCCGAGGGCCGACGCGAGGTGGTCGACGGTGGGAGCGGCGCCCTGCTGGGCCGCCTCGGTCGCCAGGCGCATCAGCCGGATCGCCCGCGCCTCGCGGGCGTCGTGAGGGTCGTCGCGGTGGGCGATGGTCCACAGTACCGTCACGTGATCCTCGGCTCGCAGCGGTCGGCCCGACGGAGCATCGACGGCCGGCAGCTCGACGGTGATCACCTCGGGCTGGAGACCGGCCCACGCCCGCTCGATGGCTGCCAGGACCGGGTTGGAGTCGAAGGCTTGCTTGCGGTCGTCGAGCGACAGGTTGCGCATCATGTGCTCGACCCAGGTCCACGCCGCCTCGAGCGCCGAGTCGGCGCCGACGAGATCGCCTGCCGCCCGGCTGGCCCGGGTGAGGGACCACCACGCCAATTGCGGGGCGTGGGTGAATTCGTCGACGAGTGCGGTGCCGCGGCGGGCGGTGGCTTGCGCTTCGTCGAGGAGGCCCATGGCCCCCTCGGCATCGGCAAGCACCGCGTACAGCATGGGCAGGAACGACTGCGACTCGATCTCGAGGCCGACGGCGACGGCCTCGCTCGCATGGGCGCGGGCTCGGTCGGGCTGGCCCTGATCGATGGCCAAGCGAGCCAGTGCCGCCAGCACCTGGATGCGGGCAAAGCGAAGATCGTCGACGGCGGTGTTGTCGAGCGCATCGTGGTAGAGGACTTCGGTGGCCGCGAGGTCTCCGCGAGCATGAGCGAGACGACCGGCGATCAACTGGCAATGCCCGAGCTGGCCTCGGTTGCCCATCTCGTCGTGAGCCTCGATGGCCGACCGACAGAGCTGCTCGGCGACGGAATCGACGCCGAAGAGCATCTGGCGCAGGTCGGCGACGTTGCCGGCCACGAAGGCCTCTCCACGCCGGTTCCCGATCTCCGCGAAGATCTGGGCCGCTTCGGTGTGGTCGCGCAGCGCCGTTCCGGGATCGTTGTGCTGGAGCAGGGCGGCCCGGTTCACGAGGTTGCGGCCGATCGCGAAGCGATGGCCGAGCTGACGTGATCGCTCGAGGGCCGCCCCGAACGCGTCGAGCGCATCTCGTTGGCGCCCGCTCTCGGCCGCCGAGATTCCGGCCATACCCATGGCCTCGACCTCGGCCAGTGCATCGTGCGCCGCGGTTGCGGCGACCCGAACGTCGGCCCAGGCGGCACTGGCGGCCTCGTGGTGTTGCATCATCTGCAGCGCCCGGGCTCGCGCGCCGAGAGCAGCCAGACGGGTGGACGCGTCGAGGATCTCGAGGTCGAGGCGGTCGAGCAGCGCGATGGCCGCCGAAGGGGATCCGGCGTCGAGGAGAACGTGGGACTTGACGACCGTGGCCGAACGCATCACCTCTTGCTCGTCGGCGTCTCGGGCCCATCCGATCAGGTCGTCGACCGATCGGATTGCGTCGTCGAGCTGTCCCTGTCCGGCGAGGAAGGCGATGCGTCGGCGGTGAGCGGTGGCGCGTTGATCGGCCCGTGTTGCGGCAGCCTCGAGGCGTTCGATGGTCTCACGTCGTGTGTCGATGTCGCCCACCACGTCGAGCGCCGTCTCGAAGGCCAGGTGGAACGAGAAGACGTCGTCGGAGCTCTCGAGATGATCGGGCCAGTGCAGCCGCTGGGCACTCGTGAAGTGGCCGACCGCCTGGGGATAGGCGGCCGCCTCGACGGCGACCTCCGCGGCTGCCGCGTAGTGACCGGCGGCGCGATCGAGGAGCCCGCCCGCCTCCGCGTGCCAGGCGAGCTCCGCCTCGGGAACTCTCTCGAGCTGCGTGGCGGCTGCGTGCAGTGCCGCCCGCTGGTCGGCCTCGATGCTGTCGTAGACGACGCGTTGGATCTGCGTGTGCGGTAGGACGAACTCGTCGCCGCTCTCGATCACCAGCGTTCGGCGCAGAAGGTCCTCGAGATCGGCCGAGAGGGCACCGATGCCGGTGTGAGCGGACAGACTCAGGATTTCCCCGACGCCGGCGGGTCGGTCGAGCACGGCCACCGCCTCGAGCGCCGATCGGGCACTCTCGGAAACCAGCGCAACGCGACTGGCGATCACCGACTGGACGCTGTCGGTGACCCTGGCCATCTGTTGGTCGGCGAGCTCGACGTGGGCGCGCAGCGTCTCGAGTGCGAAGAGCGGATTGCCTCCCGTCTCGAGGTGGATCTCGTCGAGACGGGCCGCCTCGATCTCTATCCCGGCGTTGAACGCCAGCGCTCCGAGTGCCGAGCGGTCGAGGGGAACAAGGGTGATCTGGCGGCGCACCATCGGCTCGAGATCAACCAGGGTCTGCCAGACCTCTGAACGCTCGCGTGCCTCGCCGGGCCGGTAGCCGACGGCCACCACCAGCTCTCGCCGAGGGCTCGCGAGACCGAGTCCCCGCACGACCGCCAGCGTTTCCGCATCGGCTGCGTGCAGATCCTCGACCACCACCAGCAGGGGGCGGATGGCGGAGGCCGCCACCAGTGCCTGCACCAGTGCTTCGGTCCGCCGTCGCTGGCTCTCGGCTGGTGCGAGCGCCTCGGGCACGCCGAGATCGGGGAGCCAGCCCGAGATCCGGGGCATGAGCGTAGCCAGCTCCTGGAGCCAGATCGGCTCGATGACATCGGCGATCTGGAAGACGCGAAGCCGGGGAAGGGCGGCTTCGATGGCAGGGAGAACGGCTGCATAGGGCGCGCCGACAGCGCGACCGGTGATCGTGGCGACGTCGAACCCACGCCAGCGGGCGGCTTCTCCGAGGTCTCGCAACAGGTGCGATTTGCCGATTCCGGGGTTGCCCTCCACCAGCGCGACGCCGCCGGTACCGGCCAAGGCGTCGTCGAGGGTCCGACGGAGCAGGGACCGTTCGCGATCGCGCCCCACGACCGGCCAGCGATCCCCGCCCGACGCAGCGGTCTCGGCTTCGGTGACCGGTTCGTCGGCCGAAGCGACCTCGTCCTGGTCGAGAAGGCGAGCGAGAAGGTCACGGGTCTCGGGTTCGGGTTGGGATCCGAGCTCGCGGTCGAGCAGCGACTGCAGCCGGTCGTAGTGCTCGACGGCCTCGGCCGATCGACCGAGTAGGTGCAGGAGCCGCATGACCTCGCGATGCGGCTCCTCGGCGAACTCGTTGAGCTCGACGACCCGACGGGCGACGTCGAGGGCCTCGTCGAGCTCGGCGCGGGCCTTGTGGGCACGCACGAGCTCGGACAGGAGGTGCGCAAAGCGCTCGCGATAGCGCTCCCGCCACGCCACCACCCAGTCGTCGCTGACGCCGTCGCACAGTTCGCCGCCCACCAGGGCCGCGGCGTCGCGCAGGGCGAAGAAGTGGTCGTCGTCCGGATGGCTCCGCAGCTGCTCGAGACAGTGGTCGAAGGTCCAGACGTCGACCCACGTGTCCGAGCCGATGACCTCGATGTGCTCGCGCTCGGCTTCGAGCAACGGGGCGTCGTCGGGGAGGGCCGACGTGATCTGCCACAGTGCCTGGCTCAGGCGGCGACGGGCCTTGACCTCGGGCATGTCGGGCCAGAACGTGCCGGTTATCAGCGAGCGCGACACCCGCCGTGGGCCGCCGAGCAGGAGATAGGCGAGCAACGACGTGGCGGCGCGTGACGCGAATCGGACGGGTTCGTCGGCGACCTCGGCCGACGGGTCTCCGAACAGTCGAACGCGGATGTGGGCCACGGTTCCCTTCGATCGCCCGGTCGCTGGAGCCGGAGCCGCACCGTTGGGCGGCCGGTGCGTCCCCCATTGTTGCACCGCCGGGCTCGATAGGTCGATGGACTGGGCTTTTCGGCTCAGCCGCCCGAAACGAGCGCGTCGGCTCCCGGGTGGAGTTTCGGCTGCTCTTCGGGGTCGTCGAGCCAGCCATCGGGCAGGGCGACCGGACGCGGGCCGGCGGTGTGGCCTCGTGGCATTCGGGCCGCCGCAGCGGGGAAGGGGACCGACGGATCGACGCCGTCGAGCAGGTCGTGGAGCTCGGCGAGCGATCGCATCTGGTTGAGGGATCGGCGAAGATCGGGGCCGACCGGATAGCCCTTGAGGTACCAGCCGGTGAACTTGCGGAACTCTCGAACCGCACGGCGCTCGCCGATCCAGTCGACGAGCAGCCCGAGGTGTTCGCCCATGATGTCGCGGACCTCGCCGAGGGTCGGGGGTCGAGGTGCCGGCCGACCCTCGAAGGCGGCGGCGAGCTCGCCGAAGAGCCACGGCCGACCGAGACACCCGCGCCCGATGACCACGCCGTCGCATCCGGTCTGGCCCATCATGGCCAAGGCATCGGTGGCGTCCCAGATGTCGCCGTTGCCGAGCACCGGGATGCCGACGTGGTGTTTCAGTCGGGTGATCGCATCCCAGTCGGCGGTGCCGGAGTAGAGCTGCTCCGACGTGCGGGCGTGCAGGCTCACCGCTGCGCAGCCTTCGTCCTCGGCGATACGCCCGGCGTCGAGAAAGGTCAGATGCTCGTCGTCGATGCCTTTGCGGAACTTGATGGTCACCGGCACCGATCCTGCGGCCTCGACGGTGGCGGCCACGATCGAGGCCAGGAGCTTGCGCTTCACCGGAAGCGCGGCGCCACCTCCGTGACGCGTGACCTTCTTGGCCGGGCACCCGAAGTTCAGGTCGACGTGATCGACCCGACCGCCGTCCACGAGGCGACGAGTCGCCTCGGCGATCGAGCCCGGTTCGGTGCCGTACAACTGGATGCTGCGGGGTGACTCGTCGGGGGCGAACTCGGTCAGCTTCATCGACAGGGGATGGCCTTCGACAATCGCCCGCGCGGTGACCATCTGCCCGACGTAGAGCCCCGCACCGAAGCGACGACACAGCGTGCGGAACGGTGCGTTGGTCACTCCTGCCATCGGAGCGAGCACCACCGGAGGCCACACCGAGAGGGGGCCGATCTCGACGGCCCGGTGGCCGTGAGGAGACACGGGAGCGGGCGCCGCGGTGGTCGACTCGGCGAGGGTCACGGCCCGAACGGTATCGGCGGCTTCGGGCGGTCGATCCCTGCGGCGTCGAGCAGGGCCACGGTCTCGGCCAGCGGCAGTCCCACCACGTTGCTGTAACTACCGTCGATGCGGGTGACCAGCGAACCGCCGATGCCCTGGATGCCATAGCCCCCGGCCTTGTCCAGCGGTTCGCCCGTCGCGACGTACCAGGCGATCTCGTCGTCGGAGAGCGGGCGGATCTCCACGCTCGTGGTCACCGTGACCAATTGGGTCGTCCCGCCTGCCGCCAAGGCGACCCCGCTCGTCACGCGGTGGACGTGGCCCGACAACTGCCGCAGCATCGCCGCAGCCGATTCCGGCGACGTCGGCTTCCCGAGGATCTCGTCGTCGAGCGCGACGACCGTGTCGGCCGCCAGGATCACCCGCGACCGAGGGGCGAGGAGGTGGCAGGCAGCCAGGGCCTTGGCCCGAGCGAGTCGATCGACCAGGTGCCTCGCCGTCTCGCCCGCGTCGGGCGTCTCGTCGGTCTCGGGAACGACGATGTCGAAGTCGTAGCCCATCTGACCCAGCAGCTCTCGGCGCCGGGGCGAAGCGGAGGCGAGGACCAGGCGTGCGGATGGCGACTCGGCGTGGCTCATCCGAAACGGTCGACCAGGATGACGATCGACGGCAACAGATTGAAGAAGGCGTGACCCATGATCGCGGTGCCGAGCCGTCGGGTCGCCCAGTAGACGAAGCCGAGCACGGCACCGGCCACCGCGGTGACCACGAAGATCACGAGATTGGCCGTTGTGGTGATGTCAGGACTGAGGTGGGCGCTGCCGAAGAGGACGGAGGCCACCGCGATGGCCCACCAGGGTCCGAGGCGCGTCTCGAGCGCCGACTGCAGGAAGCCGCGGAAGAAGATCTCCTCGAAGAGGGGAGCGGCCAGAACCGCCGCCGCGACCGCGAGAATGACGGCGAGATCGCTCGTCTCGAACGCGTCGAACTGGCCCGCCGACGGGTCTTCGTCGGCATTCTGTCGAGCGGCGAGCACCAGGATCGCCCCGGCGACGCCCAGGGCCCTTCCCGCGATCGATGCGGCCACACCGGCGCCGAGGTCGGCCCAGCGGAAGCGCAGACCGAGATCGCGAACGAGGTTGCCGGTGCCGTAGCGTCGGGCGACGAGCCAGACCACGAGGGTGGTGGTGCCGTACAGGCCGACCACGCCCGCAGCGAGTGATCCCACGGGGGAGTCGACGAAATAGCTGCCGACGCCGGCGACACCGATGCCGAGCAGTGCGCCGACGAGCGCCCACCAGACCGCCCGGGTCGGCAGACGGGCGAGCGCCGGGATCGTGCGGATCTCGGGCAGCGGATGCTCGATCGAGGTGGACCCCGCGCTCACCCAGGAGGTCCATGTGCCCCGCTCGAACCAGCGGAGACGGCCCGAGCCGGCCGGGTCGGGGTACCAACCGTCGTCGTGGGTTTCGAGAGCCGACGGCGGGAATGCCGGTGTCGGCGGGGTGGCTGCGGTCACCGTTGGACTCGCCCGAGGACGGCCGAGGCGAAGGTCTCGGGATCGACGCTCGACGCCACGATGATGAGCAGTACGCCGGCGGCGAGGGCCACGAACGACACGGCGATGGTGCGCGACGCCCACGGGTCGCCACGTCGTTGACCGGCGAACGCAAAGCCGAGCGCGCCGACGATGGCAACCGGGAACACCACCGTGACCGCGGCGAACGTGAGGGCCGTCGTGGTGAGGCCACGCCCTGGCCGGCGCACGTCGAACATCTCGCCGTCGCCCGGACGACGAGGTGGTGCGCCGGGGGGTGGGAACTCGTGGCTCCGTGGGTCGGGTGGTCGCACGGTTCGCTCAGCCGCAGTGGTGGCAGGTGCCGACGAGATCGAGGCGGTGGTGTTCGGCTCGGAACCCGGCCGCGGCCGCGGCGACGTCGAGGGCCGCCTCGAGCACCTGCTCCGCCGGGTCGTCGAGCACGAAGTCGGTGACCGTCCCGCAATCGGCGCACACGAGGTGATGATGATGCCCCGTGAGGTCCTCGGCCAGCTCGTAGCGGGTGTGGTCGTCACCGATGACGACGCGACGAACGACCCCAGCGTCCTCGAGCACGGCCAGGTTGCGATACGCGGAGCTCTGGGCGAGACCGGAGTCGAGATCGAGGATTTCGCGGAGGGTGAGCGGGGCCGTGGTCTCCGCCAGGATGCGTACGAGCGAGCGCCGGGCGGCAGTGGCGCGTTGGTCGACCAGGTCGAGTCGCTCGGTGACGATGGTGTCGAGATCACCCGCCTCGGAGCGGGCACGCCGGTCGGGCTCGGGTTTCGAAGCCATGGTGCGAGTCTACGAGGACGATCCCGCCTCACCGGACGACCCGAGCCGACGCACCGTGTCGAGCGTGTCGGCAGTGGAGGCGGGTCGATCGGGTCGATAGCCCCGGACTCTGGCGAACCGCAGGGCGACCCCACCCGGGTACCGCTTCGAGCGCTGCACCCCGTCGACGGCGATCTCCACCACTGTGGTGGGCTCGACGTGCACCACGTGGCCGTCGTCGTGGGTGGAGATCGCCCCGAAGTGCTCGGTCTGCCACCGCAAGGTGTCGTCGGTGAGCCCCTTGAACGTCTTGCCGACCATCACGAAGTCGTCCCCGTCACGGGCACCGAGGTGCAGGTTCGAGAGCCAGCCCCGCCGGCGGCCGTGACCCCGCTCGACGGCCAGGACGACGAGGTCGAGCGTGTGGACGGGTTTCACCTTCAGCCATGTCTTGCCGCGCCGCCCCGCGGTGTAGATCGACGACCGATCCTTCACCATCACGCCCTCGTGGCCGGTCGAAAGAGCGTTCGCGGCGAAGGCCGCCGCCGCAATCGCGTCCACGGTGACCAGACGAGGCACGGCCCGGTCACCGACGAGACCATCGAGGGCGTCCTGGCGCACACGGAGCGCCTCGTCGATGAGCGGCGTGTCGTTCAGTGCGAGCACATCGAAGAAGAACGGTTGGAGGCTGATGCGTCCGCCGATCTCGTCGGCGCCGAACCGGCTCATGGTGTCCTGGAAGGCCCGTGGCGCGGCGTCGACGTCGAGACCGAGCACCTCGCCGTCGAGCACGAAGGAGTGGGCGTCGAAGGAGCGGGCCACCGAGACCACTTCGGGGAGGCGTTCGGTGACCTCGTTCAGGTTTCGGGTGAAGACACGGACGTCGCCGCCGGAGCGGTGCACCTGGACGCGGGCTCCGTCGAGCTTCCACTCGACCGAGGCCTCGGTGAACGCAGCCACTGCGGTCGCCACGTCGACGGCGGTGGAGGCCAGCATCGGCAACACCGGCCGGGACACCTCGAGCGCGACGGCGTCGAGACCCTCGGCTCCATGACCGGCGGCGATCGCCGCCACGGCACCGATGTCGCCGTTGAGCATCAGCGCGCGGCGCACCGCTGCCCGCGGGACGTCGTTGCCAAGGGCGACCGCGTCGGCGACCAAGGGTTGGAGAGCCCCCTGGCGCATCTCCCCGAGCAGGAGGCGTCGGAGGAAGTCGATCTCCACCGACGTCGCACGATCGAGCAGGGATTCGAGGACGAGCAGTCGTCGCGCCGCCGACCCGATCCCCGTGGTGGCGGCGAGAGCATCGAGCGCATTGTCGATGTCGGAGACCGTCAACGAGGCCTCCGCTGCGGGTGCGGCGGAGACCCGTTCGAGGGTGGCCCAGCCGATGCCGATCCGACCCTGACGGGTGAGTCCGGAGAGCCACCGGCTCGCCAGGGCGACGTCGGTGGGGGACGCTCCCGAGAGACCGTCGGCGATTCGTTCGATCTTGGCCGTTCGCGACGTGGTCGCGGTCACGTCGGCCGAGATGCGGGCAACCACTTCGAAATGCACGAAACCCATCGTCGCGCCGTCAGGGCGCCGACGTAGAGTGCGTCGATGCGACGCGGCCTCCTCGAGGGACTTCTCGCCTACCTTCTCTGGGGGCTGCTGCCGATCTTCTGGAAGCAGCTGGGTGAGGTCGACTCCGTCGACGTGGTCGCCCACCGACTGGTCTGGACCTTCGTCCTGCTCGTCGGGCTGCAGGTGGCACGCGGCACGTGGCGGGAGCTGGTCGGCGTCTCCCGCGACCGTCGGGTGATGGCTGCGATGCTCGCCACCAGCGTGTTGATCACCCTGAACTGGCTGGTCTACATCTGGGCCGTCGACCAGGACCGGGTGGTCGAGGCGAGCCTCGGCTACTTCATCAACCCGCTCGTGGCGGTGTTCCTCGGAGTGGTCGTCCTCGGCGAACGGTTGCCACGGATCCAGTGGATCGCCATCGCCATCGCCGGTGCGGGTGTCGCGTGGCTCACCGTCGACGTCGGCCGGCTCCCGTGGATCTCTCTCACGCTCGCGTTCTCGTTCGGGCTCTATGGCCTCGTGCGCAAGACGGCCAGGATCGAGTCGTTCAACGGCCTCACCATCGAGATGGGCTGGCTGTTCGGCCTCGCGCTCGTCTTCGTCGTTGCCCGCGCCATCGGCGGGGAGCCGTCGGCCGTCGGCGACGACGTCGCCGTCGGGCCGCTGCTCTTGCTGACCGGCGCGGTGACGGCAGCGCCGTTGCTGTTGTTCGCCTCCGCAGCCCGGCGCATTCCACTGGCGACGGTCGGGCTGTTGCAGTACCTCGCGCCGACGTTGCAGCTCATCATCGGCGTATGGGTCTACGGCGAGGACTTCGACGGCGGCCAGCTCGTCGGTTTCGGTCTCATCTGGATCGCGCTCGTCGTGTTCAGCACCGACGTGGTGCGGCGTCATCTCCTGCGACGGGTCCGGACCCCGGTCCTGCAACCGGCCGGCTGAATCGAGGGATCGGACGATTATGGTGATCGACTGGGAGGCGCTCGAGCAGGCGGGGGTGTACGACCCGGCGTCTCCGCTCGCCCACGAGCGACTCGAGCTGCTCGAGTACTTCTACGAGATCGGTGCATCGACTGCGTCGATTCTCAGCGCCCACGACGCCGGCCTCCTCCTGAGCGTGGCCAGCAATCAGCTGTCCACGTCGGCCGACGCCTTCGCCATCGACGAGCTGGCGACAAGGGCCTCGTTCCCCGTCCGGGTGGTCGAAGACCTCTACGCCGTGCTCGGAGTACCTGTCCTCGATCGCACCGAGCCGTTGTTCATCGAGGCCGATGTCGACTTCCTCGTACAGATCGCCGCTGGTCCGGCGTCGATCTTCGAGGTGAAAGAGCTGGCCGAGATGCTGCGGGTGTTCGGGGCGTCGTTGGCCCGGATGTCCGACGTGGCAGTGAGCACCTTCATGTCGGGGGTGGAGCGACGGTTGACCGAGCAGGGTGCAACCGAGCTCGAGTTGGCCCGAGCGGGGGTCGCAGCCAACGAGCAGGCCCTACGCATTCCCGACGTCCTCGGGGCGGTCCTTCGCCACCACTTCCGGGCATCGATCAAGCGACTCACCGACGCATCGATCGCGGCGGGTGGCGACGGTTTCCGCGTCGCCATCGGCTTCATCGACGTCGTCGGGTTCACCACGCTGTCGGCCACGCTCGACGCCGACCAGCTCGGCGAGCTGGTCGCCAACTTCGAGAACCGCACGAGCGACATCGTCACGCGTTGCGGCGGTCAGGTCATGAAGCATCTCGGCGACGAGGTGATGTTCCTGGCCGTCGACCCGGTCACCGCCTGTCGGATCGCCTGTGCGCTGGTCGACGATTTCGCCCAGCAGGGGATCGAGCCCCACGGCGGGCTCACCCTCGGCGATGCGGTGACCCGTCGCGGCGACTACTACGGGCCGGCGGTGAACCTTGCCGCCCGCCTGGTGAATCATGCGGTCACCGGTGAGGTTCTCGTGAACGGTGAGCTCGTCGACGCCATCGGCGACAGCTCGGAGTTCACGTTCGAGCCCGCCGGCCGCCGCATGGTGCGGGGCTTCGCCGAACCGGTGACCGTGTTCAGCCTCGAACGCCACGCCCGCTGAGCTCGCGCCGGTTCAACCGACGAGCTGGCCGACGGCGTGGATCACCACTCCGGCGAGGGCACCGACCACCGTGCCGTTGATGCGGATGTACTGGAGGTCGCGCCCGACCTGGAGCTCGATGCGACGGCTCGTGTCGGCGGCGTCCCACTTGGCGACCGTGGTGGTGATGAGGTCTCTGACCTCACTGCTCGAGCTCTCCGCGGCGTACCGGGCCACCCGGCCCGCATAGCCGTCGAGACGGGTCCGAAGCGCCGGGTCGTCGTCGAGTCGCGCCGCGATACGGCGGACGCCATCGCGGAGTCGGGTGTGCAGGGACGAGGCGGGATTCGCCGCGGCGGCTCGGAGATCGGACTCGACGTCGGACCAGACCTGTTCGAGCCACCGACGCAGTTCCGGTCGCTCGAGAAGCTCGTCGCGGACGCCGTCGACCCGGTGCTGCAATGCCGGGTCGGTGCGCAGCCGTTCGGCCAGCTCGGCCATGCGCACACTGAGATGGAGACGAATGTCGTGCGCCGGATCGGCGAGCACGTCCTCGATGAAGGAGTGCACTCCTTCGACGATCTTGGCGAAGACGCGGTCGTCGATCGCCTCGGGAACCCACCATGGCGACTCCTCGTGGATCTTCCGACGGAAGATCACGCCGTTCTCCACGATCATGCGCTCGAGCCCGACGAGCACCGCGTCGAGCGCAGCCTGGTCCTGGCCACTTTCGACCGCAGCGTCGAGGGCGCGGGCCAGCACCGGCGCCGCCGACGTACGACGAAGACGATGATCGACGAAGGACTGGAGCAGATCCTGGACGGCGTCGTCGTCGAGCAGCTCGGTGAGCCCGACGAGACCGTCCGCGACGCGCCGCGCCACCAGCTCGGCGTTCTCGTCGTTGCCCAGCCATCGGGCAACGCGATCGCCGAGGTGCATACCGGCCACCCGCTCGGCGACCAGCTCGCTGTGGAGGAAGTTGTCGTCGACGAAGGCACCCAGGCTCGCCCCGATCTGATCCTTGCGGGTCGGAATGATGGCGGTGTGGGGGATACGCAGACCGAGCGGGTGGCGAAACAGCGCGGTGACGGCGAACCAATCGGCCAGACCGCCCACCATGGCGGCCTCGGCCGCGGTCTGCACGTAGCCCCGCCAACCGTCGTCACCGATGATCCGGAACACCAGGAACACGACGGTGGCCGCCACCAGGAATCCCGTGGCGACGAGCTTCATTCGCCGCAGCTCGCTCTGGCGCCTCACGTCGTCGCCGGTGAGGACGGCGGTCATGTTCGGGCGGTCTGACTGAGGGAGAGGATGGCGTCGGCCCGCCGATCGAGCTCGGCCACCACCGACCGGAGGTGAGGTTCGAGGCCGGTTCCGGCGATCTCGGGTCCGATGACCGCGGAGACCGAGAACAAGGTCCCGCCTGCGGGTGCATCGACGATGGCCACGGTGGTCTCGTGCAGCTCGACCGTGGCGTCGACGTCGCTCGTGACCAGTCGCCACGGGGGTTCGGCGCTGAGGATCTCCCGACCGTCGCCAATGGTGGCCAGCGCGGCGTCGAACACGACGCCACGGGCGGCGCCGGTCGTGCGTTCGACAGAGGCGGAGCGGTAGACGGGCTTGGCCATTCGGTGTGACGCTAGCGTTGTCGGCCATGGCTGCTGTGACCGACGACAAGGCGATGGCGATCGCCGAGACGCGCCGTTCGCTGTGGTTCTGGCGATTCGTGCGTCGGTTGCTGCGTATGACGCTGCATCCGTTCTTCCGTCTGGAAGCCCGGGGCGTCGAGCACCTGGGCCGGCCCGGACCGCTGCTCATCGCACCGGTGCACCGATCGAATCTCGACGCCCCGATCGTGGGTGCGCTCGGTGATCGACGCGTTCGTTGCCTGGCGAAGCGGTCGCTGTTCACCAACGGCGTCTTCGGCTGGATCATCTCGGCGCTCGGCGCCTTTCCCGTCGACCGGGGCACCGCCGATCGCGACTCGCTGGCCGCCGCCCAGCGCATGCTGGAGAACGGCGATGCGCTGCTCGTGTTCCCCGAAGGCACCCGACAGAGCGGATACCAGGTGACCGAGTTGTTCGAAGGCGTGGTGTTCCTCGCCGCCCGCACGGGCGCACCCATCGTCCCGCTCGGTATCGCCGGCACCGGCGAGGCCCTCTCGTCGGGCTCGAAGTTCCCCAAACGCACCCGGGTGTGCGTCGTAGCGGGGGAGCCGATGGTGCTCGCAACCAACGGCGGCCGCATGAAGCGATCCGAACGCCGCGAGGCGACCCTCGAGCTGCGGCAGCGGCTCCAGGCCGTTCTCGACGAAGCGGTGAGCGAGGCGAAGTAGTCTGCGGCGGTGGGCACCGACCGCATCCTCAGTTCGAAGCTGGCGGAGTTCGGTGAGACCATTTTCGCCGAGATGTCGGCGCTGGCCGCCCGTACCGGTGCGGTGAACCTCGGTCAGGGCTTCCCCGACACCGACGGTCCGGCGATCGTCGCCGAGGCCGCGATCGAGGCAATTCGGGCCGGTCACAACCAGTACCCACCCGGTCCGGGCATCGCGTCGCTGCGCCAGGCGGTGGCCCGGCACCAGCGTCGCTTCTACGGCATCGAGGTCGATCCCGATTCAGAGGTGCTGATCACCGCGGGCGCCACCGAAGCGCTCACCGCCGCCATGCTGTCGCTGTGCGACGACGGTGACGAGGTCGTGACCTTCGAGCCCTGGTACGACAGCTACGGTGCGGCCATCGCCATGGCCGGCGCCACTCGCCGTGTGGTCACACTCCGGCCGCCCGACTACCGCTTCGAACCCGAGGAGCTGCGCGCCGCGATCGGACCCAGGACGCGACTGATCCTGCTCAACACGCCGCACAACCCCACCGGGAAGGTGTTCTCGGCCGACGAGCTGGCGTTCATCGCCGAGCTGTGTGTCGAGCACGACCTGTTCGCCGTCACCGACGAGGTCTACGAACACCTCGTCTTCGACGGCGAGCACCGGCCACTGTGCACCTTCCCCGGAATGGCCGACCGCACGGTCACCATCTCGTCGGCCGGCAAGACGTTCTCGTTCACCGGGTGGAAGATCGGTTGGGCCTGCGGGCCGGCTCGGCTGATCCAGGCGGTCCGCACCGCCAAGCAGTACCTCACCTACGTGAACGGTGCTCCGTTCCAGCATGCGATCGCCGTCGGGCTCGATCTCGGCGACGACTACTACGACACGTTCCGGGCGACGCTGCAGCACAAGCGCGATCGGCTGGCCGACGGGCTCGAGTCGGTGGGGTTCGACGTGTTCCGTCCCGCCGGCACCTACTTCATCACCACCGACATCCGTCGGTTCGGAACCGACGACGGTCGAGCTTTCTGCCTGGCCCTGCCCGAACGTTGTGGCGTCGTCGCGGTACCCAACGTCGTCTTCTACGACAACAAGCACGAGGGCCGTCACCTCGTGCGCTTCACCTTCTGCAAACAGGACTCCGTGCTCGACGAGGCGATCGAACGCCTGGGCACCCTGCCCCGCGCGGGAGCGGCATGAGACTCGCCGCCGTGCAACACGACATCGAGTGGGAGCGGCCGGCGGCGAACCTGGCTCGCCTCGGCCCGCTGGTCGATGCGGTGGTCGACGACGGCGCCCAGATGGTCGTCCTCACCGAGATGTTCTCCACCGGCTTCTCGATGGCACCCGAACGCACCGCCGAGCCCCACGATGGTCCGAGCGTGAGCTTCCTCGTCGACCGGGCGTCGGCCACCGGGGCATGGGTGGCTGCGTCGATCCCCCTGAACATGCCCGGTGTCGAGCTGCCCCAGAACGTGCTCACGCTCGCCGGGCCCGGCGGCGAGCTGCACCGGTACGCCAAGATCCACCCGTTCAGCTACTCCGGCGAGGACGACCACTACCGGGCGGGTGAGTCCTTCCTCACCGTGCAGATCCACGGTGTACGTTGCACGTTCTTCGTGTGCTACGACCTGCGCTTCGCCGACGAGTTCTGGGCGACTGCCGCCGCAACCGACTGCTACATCGTCCCGGCCAACTGGCCCGCCTCGCGGCGTGAACACTGGATGGCCCTGTTGCGCGCCCGCAGCATCGAGAACCAGGCCTATGTCGTGGGGGTCAACCGGGTCGGCGAAGGCGATGGCCTCGCGTACGCCGGCGACAGCCGAATCTTCTCGCCGCTCGGCGAGGTGCTGGCCGCCGCCGACGATCGCGAGATGACACTCGTCGCCGAAATCGACCCGGCCGTCGTGGCCGACACCCGGACACGGTTCCCGTTCATGGCCGACCGTCGGGCACACTGATCGCCGTGAAGGCTCTCGTGTTCGAACGTTCCGAGCTCCGCTATGTGGCGGCGACCGTGGCCGGTCGCGTCTCGCCCGGCTCGGCTGCGCAACTCGGGCCATTGAGGCTGCGTGACATCGCGGCACCCGAACTCCCCGGAGACGACTGGCAGGTCGTGTACCCGCGTCTCACCGGTATCTGCGGTAGCGACCTGGCCACGGTCGAGGGGACCTCGTCGCGGTACTTCGAGTCGCATGTGTCGTTTCCCTTCGTGCCCGGACATGAGGTGGTCGGCGAGCTGACCGACGGAACCCGCGTGGCGCTCGAGCCCGTCCTCGGTGCCGAGTGCCGAGGCGAGCCTGCCCCCTTCGAGGGCGCGGCGCCCGGCGACGGCGACGACTACGGCTATCTCCTCGGCGACGTGGTCTCGCCGGGCATTCAGGTGGGCTTCTGCGCCAGCACCGGAGGTGGGTGGGGTACCGAGCTGGTCGCGCATCGATCACAGATCCATCGCGTCGGCGACGATCTCGACGACGATGCGGCCGTCATGCTCGAACCGGCGGCCGGCGGCGTGCACGCCGCACTGAAGGCCCGGGTCGAGCCGGGCGCGACCGTGGTGGTCCTCGGCACCGGAACCATGGGCCTGGTCACCATCGCCGCCCTCTCCCAGCTCACCGAGGCCGGGGCGATCATCGCCGGCGCCAAGTACCCGCGCCAGAAGGAGCTCGCGGCCGAGCTCGGCGCCACGACGGTGGTCGATCCCTCCGAGCTCAAACGGGCGGTTCGCCGCCACGTGGGCTGTCGCATGATCGGCGCCGACCTGTCGGGGGGCGCCGACGTCACGATCGACGCCGTCGGTTCGGCTGCGTCGATCGCCGATGCCATCTCGATGACCCGTCCGCGTGGTCGGGTCGTTCTCCTGGGCATGCCGGGTGTCACCACCGTCGATCTCACCGGAATGTGGCATCGGGAGACCGAGCTCGTGGGGGCCTACACCTACGGCACCGAGACCCTGTCCGACGGTTCCCGTCGCACCAGTTTCGACATGGCCTTCGATCTCGTACGGGCCGCCGACCTCGGTCGGCTCGTGTCGGCGCACTATCGCCTCGACGACTACCTCGACGCTCTCCGTCACGCCGGCGAGGCCGGACCCCGCGGTGCGGTGAAGATCGTGTTCGACCTCCGCGACGAGAAGCGCTAGCCGCTCACGAGCTGGGCGACCTCGAGCTCGTCGAGGCAGCTCAACAGCGTCGGCAGTACGGGGTCGCTCATCTCGTTCAGGGTGAGCCCGTCCTGCCAGCCCTCGGTGAGGGAGATCTCCGAACCCGAGGCCTGGATGCACACCGTCGTGCGCGAGGACAACGTCAGCCCCATGTTCGCGATGTCCTCGGCCACCATGCCCCCGAGACCGAGGCAGCCCTCGAAGCCGGTGAGCAGGGCATCGGCCCAGATGCGCTGGGCACCGGTGAGGTCGGCTCGGCGGTCGGTCGCGAGGTCGAAGTCGAGCGAGGTCGCCGGCGGGCGGAGCCACACCTGCGACAGCAGGCCCTTCGACAGCACCGCTTCGGTCACACAGCGCACGTTGTCGTCGCTCAGACGGAAGCCCTGCACGTCGAGGGCGGAGATCATGGTCTCGTCGTAGCGGGCGAGAGTCGACTCGGAGAGGCAGTCGACCAGCGACGAGTTGAACCCGTCGCGCAGCTCGTCGCTCCAGGGCAGGGGAAAGTCGAACCAGGCCTCGACGTCGGCGACCTCGTCGACGCCGGCCGCCTTCAGCAGCTCGCCGTGCTCGGCCACGAAGACTCCCGACGTGCACGCGGCCTCGACACCGGAGACCACCTCGGCATCCTCGAGCAGACGCGACACCGGCCCGTGAGCACGGAGGTGATCCGCCAAGGCGACGACGATCGGGTCGTTCGTGTCGTCGAGGGCCACGTTGTCGGCCGCGCAGGCCGATCCGACGATGGTCACCACCGCGACGATCGCGACCAACCGCGAGACGAGAGTCGGGCGACCGGTCATCACGAAACCCCCACCACAGTCGCGACTTCCTGGTCGGTCATGCAGTCGCTCAGGTACCCGAACAAGGCACTCGCGATCGCCGGGTCCGGCCCGGGAAGTGGCGTCGCCAGCTCGACCAGCTCGGCGAAGGTGTGATCCGATGGTCGACTCAGGAGGCACTCGACCGATGCGGGCCGCAGGCTCTCGGTGGACCGATACGAGGTGAGCACCGCTCGTCCGAGCCCGAGGCACGAACCGACGGCGTCGGTCGTCGTGAGGACGGCCTCGGTGAGGGCCTCGTCCCCGGCGGCCACGATGGCGGTCGCGTCGCTCGGAAGGGGAGCGGTTGCGGCGTCGAGATCGTTGCTCATGAGCCACTCGCCCATGCAGTACTCCTCACCCTCGGTCGGGGTGACGTAGGCGTTGGCGATTCGTGAGGCGAACGTCGCACCGGTGGAGCGGACGGCGAGGTGTTGGAGGCAACCGGTCACGATCCGGTCGAAGGCCGAACCGAGCTCGGGCGGCCAGAAGATCGACGCCTGGAAGAACCGTTCGGTGTCCTCCGGGGTGGCCAGACCGAATCCGGCCAGTCCATCCCGG
The DNA here is from genome assembly GCA_963787285.1 of uncultured Acidimicrobiales bacterium. Lineage (GTDB taxonomy): Bacteria > Actinomycetota > Acidimicrobiia > Acidimicrobiales > JAHEJN01 > JAHEJN01. The sequence goes on from CAWBCM010000006.1 coordinate 119,384, forward strand.
CCCAGACGCCCGACGAGGCGCCCGCTGATGCACTCGGCGTGCTCGGTCGAGACCGCCGATTCGTTCCGGAACGCATTGAGGCTCACGAACTCACTGACGGCCACCTGCACCGGGTCGGGGGCGCGCGCCAGGTCCTGGTCGATGGCGGCCGTGCACGACGCGGCGAGCACGGCAATCGAGAGGACCACGCACAGGAGCCGTGGTCGGGCCGAAAACATTGCTTTTCCCATCGGCGGGGTCGAACCGGTTTTTGAGGAGTCGCGTCGCAAGGGTGCCACTAACGTCGGGCGTCGAGGTACCGACCAGCAGGGGTGAACCAGCATCGTGACCACACCACCGACGTTGTTCGTCGACCGAGCGCTTCCCGCCGGCTTCGAGGAGCTCTTCGTCGGTCGCGCACGGGTCGTGGGCCCCGAGCCCAGCGAGCTCGCACTCGCTGATGGTGTCATCGCGGGATCGGCCCGGTGGGGCAAGACCGAGCTGGCCTCGGCGCCGGCCTCGCTTCGGGTCATCTCGCGTGCGGGGATCGGCTACGACACCGTCGACCTCGCCGCCGCGACTGCCGCGGGCGTCGTGGTCTGCAACGCGCCCGAGGCGCCGACCGTTTCCACCGCCGAACACGCAATTGCGCTGATGATGGTGTCCACCAAACGACTGGCCGTCAACCAGAAGCGCCTCCGCCTGGCCGACGGGGACTACTTCGCGGCCAACGACGGCATGGAGCTGAACGGACGAACCCTCGGACTGGTGGGGTACGGGCGCATCGCCCGGCGGGTGGGCGCGGCCGGGGCCGCACTCGGGATGCAGGTCATCGCCCACGATCCCTACGTCGATGCCGCCGATGTCGAGCTCGTCGCCTTTGCCGACCTACTGGCCCGCGCCGACGTCGTCTCGCTCCACGCACCGCTCACCGCCGACACCCGGCATCTCCTCGACGCGGCGGCATTCGCGGCGATGCGGCCCGGCTCGGTCCTGGTGAACACGGCGCGGGGCGGCCTCGTCGACCAGGAGGCGCTGGTGGACGCCCTCGACCACGGGCCGCTGTTCGCCGCTGCCCTCGATGTCACCGAACCCGAGCCGCTGCCCACCGATCATCCGCTGCTGTCACGCGACGACGTCTTCGTGACCCCGCACATCGCGTCGTCGACCGACCGCGGCAAGCGCCGCCTCTACGAGCACGCCATCGACAACGCCATCGCGGTCATCGCCGGCGACCGGCCGGCCACCGTGGTGAACCCCGAGGTCTACGGGCGCTGAGCGGCCTCGTTCGGAGCCACGAGCGCCGGCTCGGGGAAGTACTCGGCCAGCTTGTCGTTGCGGTGGGTGGCGTTCACCTGCCGTACGGTGCCCGACCGCGACCGCATGACCAGCGACTGCGTGGTGGCTCCCTTGGGCGTGGCGTGCACGCCACGCAGCAGCGGACCGTCGGTGATGCCGGTGGCGGCGAAGAAGCAGTTGTCGCCGGCCACGAGGTCGTCGGTGGTCAACACCTGCTCGAACGACATGCCGTAGTCGAGCGCAGCTCGACGTTCGTCGTCGTCGCGGGCATAGAGCCGACCCTGCATCTCACCGCCCATCGACTTCAGCGCCGCCGCGGTGATGACGCCCTCGGGGGTGCCGCCGATGCCCATGAGCACGTCGGCCCCGGCCTCGTCCCAACCGGTGGAGATGGCGCCGGCCACGTCGCCGTCGGGGATCAGGCGGATCAGGGCACCGGCCCGGCGTACCTCCGCGATCAGCTCGGTGTGACGGGGTCGGTCGAGAATGACGACCATGAGATTGGTGACCGCCTTTCCCTTGGCCTTGGCGATCGCCGCCAGGTTCCGGGCGACGGGGGCATCGATGTCGATGACGCCGGTGCACGACGGGCCGACGGCGATCTTGTCCATGTACACGCACGGGCCCGGGTCGAACATGGTGCCGCGCTCGCTGACCGCGATGACGGCGAGCGCATTGCCCTGCCCGAGAGCGGTGAGGGTCGTGCCGTCGATCGGATCGACCGCCACGTCGCACTTGGGATTCGAGCCGTCGCCGACCACCTCGCCGTTGAACAGCATGGGGGCCTCGTCCTTCTCGCCCTCGCCGATGACGACCACTCCGTTCATCGACACGGTGTCGAGCACCCGACGCATGGCGTCGACGGCGGCACCATCGGCGCCGATCTTGTCGCCGCGCCCCATCCACTGCGACGCGGCCATCGCGGCGGCCTCGGTGACGCGTACCAGTTCCATGGCCAGGTTTCGATCGGGTGTGACACCAGTGTTCGAGCTCATGACGCCGAACCTAGCGGTTCAGGATGAGCTGGTCGCCGTAGCGGCGGCTGCGCACGCGAAATTCGGCGATTCGGGTGCGAAACCGGTCGGACCCGGCGAGGATGTCAACCGTGACCGTGTGGTGTTTCCAGTGTCGAATCGACTACGTCGACGGGGTCGAAGTCTGCGTCGATTGTGCGGGCCCCACGATCGGCCGGTCGCCGCTGGCCCCCGAAGAGGTGGGCGGCGACGACGAGGAGCAGTTGGCCTACGAGTTCAACGCCTGGGCCGTCGAGGCCCGTGCCCGCCTCGATGCCGAGCTGTGGAACGGTGGCCTGAAGCACTCGTGGATGGCAGGGTCGCTCATCATTCGCGAAGCCGACGAGGAGGCCGTTGACGCCCTCGTGGAGACGATCGATCAGGAGCTGCGGCCCACCTTTGCCCCCGGTGCCACGCTGGTGGAGTACGCCCTCGACGACTATCCCGACCACGCTCGCGAGCGGCTCATGCATCTCATCGACCTCTCGGGCGTGGCCTACCAGATCGAGTCCGAGCATCTCCTCCTGGTCCAAGAGCGTGACGAGGCCGAGATCGACGACCTCTTCGAGCGCCTGGGCGTGGAAGAACCGGCACGACTCGAGTTCGGGCCGGGCATTCCCGGCGTCGATCCGCTCGAGATCGTGCACGACGTGTTCGTGTCGGCCGACAAGCTCCGGCGCAACACCAGCGATCCCAAGGCCAAGGCCGGCTTCGTCACCGCCCGCTCCCAGGCCCACGAGATCAAGTTGCCCTGGGGCTACGAGGGCGCCTTCTGGCGGAGCGTGCTCGACCAATGTGACGCGCTGCAGGCCTCGATCGAGACCGACGACCGCGACGAGATCAAGGAACACGCCTCGGCGATCCGCGACTCGTTGCGCACCGTCCTCTGAGGAGGCCCGAGCCCTCACTCATGCTCGCCGAACTCGAGATCTTCCACTCCCGGCCCATCGCCCCGACCCGACGCGTCGCCGTCGGCCGTTCCCAGCTCCCGGTCGAGCCCGCTCCAGGCGCCGGATCGCTCCTGCTCGGCGCCATCGTGGCCCGCCACATTCGGGCCGTCGACAACGATCTGCTCGCCGACCTCACCCGTCTCACCCACCAGATCGAGCGGGGATACCGCATCGCCCAGCCGCGACTGCGGCATCGTTTCCAGGAAGACCGAGTGGGCCTCACCCGTAGCCGCCACCGGGCCGTCGTCGACGGCGGCAGCCTGTCGTTCGTGCACGACGATCACTCCGGGCTCCCGGTGCAACAGGTGCTCGGCGCGGTGTACGCCGTGGCGGGTTTCGACCTCGACACCCGACGCATGGTCATGGCCGTCCTTCGTCGGGGGATCCGCTGGGTCGGCGACACCCATGATCCCGACGAGGTCGCCCGGCTGGTCACCTACCTCCAGGGCAACGGCAACGGGTTCACCCTTCCCGCCGGTTCCACCGGTGATCCTGTCTCCTGGGCGCTCCGGGTCCTGGAATTCACCACCAACGGCGAGTCCGTCGAGCTACCCGACCGCGGTGACGTCACCCGCCGCTTCCGGACGCTGATTCGCGATGCCCACCCCGACGTGGGGGGTGCCTCGGTGGCGGCTGCCTCACGCATCCGGGAGCTCAGCGAAGCCCGCCGAATTCTGCTGTCATGACCGCGCTGCTGCTCACTCCGGGCGCAGGGAGCAATCGAGACCATTCGTCGCTGCTCGCGTTGGAGGCCGGGTTGGCGCCGCTTCCCGTCGGCCGGTTCGACTTCCCGTACCGCAAGGCCGGACGCAAGTTCCCCGACCCCGCCCCCAAGCTCATCGCCAGCCTGCGAGAGGACGCCGCCGCTTTCGCCGCCGAATCGGATGCCGAGCCGGCCGAGCTGGTGCTCGGAGGCAGGTCGATGGGAGGACGCATGTGCTCGATGGCCGTGGCCGAGGGTCTGCCGGCCAAGGGTCTGGTCCTGATCTGCTACCCGCTCCACCCGCCGGGCAAGCCCGACAAGCGACGGGTCGAGCATCTTCCCGCCATCGACGTTCCGTGCCTGTTCATCTCGGGCACCCGCGATGCCTTCGGTACGCCCGACGAGCTCCTCGCGGCGACCGACACCATCCCGGGCACGGTGACCCACCACTGGGTCGATCGCCGGGGTCACGACCTGAAGGGGGCCGACGACGAGATCGTCGAGGCGACCCGGGCCTGGCTGAGCGACCTCGACTGAGTCACTCCACCAGCCGCAGCTGGTCGACGAACTCGGGCAGTTGCTGGAGACGGGCGTCGAGAACGAGGGTGGTGGAGGGCTCATCGCGGTTGGATGCGATGAGGGTGGCCAGCGACCCGTTCTCCCAGTCGATCTCCGAGGCCGGGCCGCGGAAGATGTCGAGCTGGGTGACCGGCGGCGGCACCGCCTCGTCGTTCTCGGCGGGCCGGGGTTCCTGGCAGATGTCGTAGGAGGCCAGGCCCGGGTAGGTGGCGAACAGGAACGGCGTGAGCCGCTCGGCCAGCACCCAGGTGTTCTCGATGTACTCGGCGTCGGTGTAGTCGCCGACGGGCTCGACGTAGACCGCGAAATGGTCGCCGGTGGGGCTGGCCTCGAAGGTGGGTCGAGCGGTGCGGTCGATCAGGCTGCCGTAGGTGAACCGCAGCCCGAGATCGGCGATCATCGGGTCGATGAGGGCGGCGATGCCGGCGGCGTCACCCGGCGGGTAGTCGGCGTCGGACGCAAGGCCGCCGTCGCCGCCGGCCTGGTCGAGCGTGCGGGTGGTGGGAGTCGGCACGACCGGCTCGGGGTCGGAGGTGGCGGTCGGTTCGGGAACCGGCGACGGCGAGGCCGGTTCCGCGGGTGAGGGCTGGGCTGCCCCGGCTTCCTCGTCGGGGGATGAGGACGAGCCACAAGCGGCGAGGAGCGGGGCCAGGGCGAGGAGAAGGACGGCGATGCGCTTCATGGCCGGTCTTCGGGGTTGATGTCCTCGAGCTCCATGCCTGCGGTCTCGGGGTAGCGCGTCGAAACGAGCACCGCCACGATGACGGGGGCAACGGCGAGCCAGGCGAAGGTGGCACCGAACCCGATGCGATCGGCCGCGTATCCGGCGTACAGCAGGCCCAAGGCGCTGCCGGCCACGCCCGCAATGGTCAGGAGTCCGTTCGACTGCGCCCGGCGCGAGGTGCCGAACAGCTCGAAGGAGTAGACGCCGAGCGCAGGAATGGCGGCGGCGCCGACGATGGTCCCGATCGTGGCCACGAGCCACATTGTCGCACCGGCGGTGTTGTACCGGACCGCGACCGACGCGGCACCGATCAGGAACGCCGTCGCCCCGATGACGCGGCGGCCGCGAAGGTCGGCCAGTCGGCCTCCCACGAGGACGCCGATACCGATGGGAGTGTTCACGGCGAGCTGGAAGATGCTCACCCTCGAGTTCGAGAAGCCGCGGTCCTCCCGCAGGAAGTCGTTCAGGAAGTTCGACGCCGGCGCCGCGAAGGCCGAGGCGAAGAACGCAGTGGCGGCGAGCAGGAGCAGGCGGTTGCGGGCGATGTGTCGACGACCGCCCGGTTGTGCGGCCTCGAACCGTCGGGTCTCGGGAAGGCTGCGAGCCACCATGGCCACCACCACCACGCCCACGACCGGGACGAGGAACAGGAGTCGCCATGCGGCTTCCCCGAGATCGGCGAGCGGCAGGAACCAGACCACCATGCCCGACCCGAGACCGGCACACAGCGCAAGGACCGACACCACGTAGGCGCGGCTGCGGGCGGGCGTCTCCTCGGCGGCGACCACACCGATGAGCAGGGCCAGCGCCGTCGACAGGCCGCGTGCGAGCGTCTGGCTCGCACCGTAGGCCCACAACGAGGGCGCGACGGCGGTGGTGATCGCGAAGATGCTGGCGGCGTACCCGGAGAACACCAACATCGGGCGCCGGCCGCGTCGATCGGCCAGGAAGGTGATGGCGACGGCCACGACCACACCGACGCGCGTCATGGCGAGCACGATGCCCTGGGCGTTGTTCGATGCGCCGAACTCGTCGGCGGCCGGACTGATGGTCTGGCTGAGCAGGCTGCCCAGATAGCCGGCCAGCACCGCCAACGAACAGAGCAGGGCGATGACGCGTGCGGCGCGGGCATCGAGACGGTCGGGGGGTGACCACCACGGCATTCCGTGGCTCGGAGGCCGGCGGAGGGCCCGCCGCATTGGCCAGGCCAGCAGCACCCGCCACAACGGGATGGCGAGGCGATAGTCGATCGTCTCGACGACCGCGTGATCGCCGTCGTCGGTCGCGACCACCCGGAGGTGGCGTCGGTAGTGATCGAACGGGCCTTCGAGCAGCCCGAACGTGTCGTCGACGGCCGGAGTCTCGGCCACCAGATCGCTTCTCGGCGTTCGGAGAGTGGCGAGCCCGGCGTCGTCGACACGGTGGGTCGTACTCAGGTGCGCCACCGGCGGAGCATACTGAGGGCATGGATCGCATCATCGTGCGAGGCGGCGAGCGCCTCGAAGGCACCATCCCCATCGGCGGCGCCAAGAACTCGGTGCTCAAGCTGATGGCGGCGACCACGCTGGCCGAGGGCGAGTACCTCTTCCACAACGTGCCGCGCATCTCCGACGTCGGCTGGATGGCCGAGTTGCTGGAGTCGATGGGCATGACCGTCGGCTGGGTGGGTGACCACGATCTGTCCATCCGCCATGGCCCCGACCTCGTGCCGGTGGCCCCGTACGAGCTCGTCGAGAAGATGCGGGCGTCGATCGTGGTGCTCGGCCCGCTGCTCGCCCGGTACGGCCGGGCCACCGTGGCCATGCCCGGCGGCGACGACTTCGGTTCGCGGCCCATCGACATGCATCTCCAGAGTCTCGAGGACCTGGGTGCGGTCATCGAGGCCGAGCACGGCAACATCGTGGCCTCGACCGACGGCCTCTGCGGCGCGGCGATCCTGCTCGAGTTTCCCAGTGTGGGGGCCACCGAGAACGCCATGATGGCCGCAGTGTTGGCAAAGGGGACCACCACCATCGACAACGCGGCCCGTGAGCCCGAGATCGCCGACCTCGCCGCGTTGTTGAATCGCATGGGCGGCCACGTCGAGGGCGCCGGCACCAGCACCATCACGATCGAGGGAACCGAGCGGCTCGAGGCGGTGGAGCACACCGTCGTCCCCGATCGCATCGAGGCCGCCACCTACCTCGCGGCCGTGGGTATCGCCGGGGGAGAGTTGATCCTCGAGGGCGCCCGCCACGATCACATGGCCATCCTGTGTCAGAAGCTCGGCCAGATGGGCATGCGGATCTCGCCGGACACCAACGGCATCTGGGCCATGTGCCGCAAGCGCCTCACCTCGATCGACATCTCGACTCTGCCCTATCCCGGCCTGGCCACCGACTATCTCCCGGCGTGCGTGGCGATGCTGGCCGCCGCCGACGGTGTGGGCATCGTCACCGAGAACCTGTTCGCGGGTCGGTTCAAGTACGTCGACGAACTGGCTCGCATGGGTGCCGACATCCGCACCGAGTCGCACCACGCCGTTGTGCGTGGTGTGGAGCGCCTGTCGGGTGCACCGGTGCGCTGTCACGACATCCGGGCGGGCGCCGCCCTGTTGGTTGCCGGCCTCGGCGCCGAGGGAGAGACGGTGCTGTCCGACGTCCACCACATCGACCGCGGCTACGACGACATCGTCGGCAAGCTGTCGGCGGTGGGCGCATCGGTCGAACGACGCGACGACTGACTCGCAGGATCAACGGTTCTCGGCGCGCTGCTCGTACAGCTCACGTGGCCAGTAGCGCACCCCGGTGATGCTGTCGGGCTCGATCAGCTCGGTTCGTATCCGGTCGTAGTCGTAGCAGTTGAGCTCGACCGGCGTTCAGCCATGGAGTCGACGCTAGACCACCCGAAATTGGTTTGCGGCCGTTCACTATTGGGCCGGAAGAAACCGATTTCGGTGGGGTGGGCCCCCGGATCGGCGGGGCGGCGAAGACTGGGTCAGGATTCCGACGGCGACTCGGCCTTGGACGGGTCCTCGACCGGCCCGGCGGCGATGCGCTTGGCCCGAACGGTGGCGAGTCCGAGGAGCAGGGCCAGGACCACCAGCGGCACGGCGACGAGCAACAACTCGTCCCAGCCACCCTGATGGGCCAACACGTAGGTCACCCCGTCACCCTAGGAGCCGCGACGCCGATTTCGTGGTTCGATCCCGCTACCTTCTTGGGTGTGACCGAGGCGCAACAGACGACCACCTGTTACCGGCATCCCGACCGCACGGCGGGTGTCGTGTGTCAGCGTTGCGATCGCCCCATCTGTGCGTGGTGCATGAACCAGGCGTCGGTCGGATTTCACTGCCCCGAGTGCCTGAAGGCGGGAAAACAGCAGGTGCGCACCGGAGCCGCCGCCTTCGGCGGCGTCGACAGGGGTGTCGTCACCACGGCGATCATCGCCCTGAATGTCGCAATCTTCGCGATCGGTCTCGGCGGGGGCAACGGGATCGGCCAGCGCTCGTCGATCACCGCCGACTTCGCCATCTACGGTCCGGCCATCGATCTCAACGGCGAGTGGTACCGCATCATCACCGGTGCGTTCCTGCACGCCAACCTCATCCACATCGGCTTCAACATGTACCTGGTGTGGATCATCGGCCGACAACTCGAGGCCGTTCTCGGATGGTGGCGGTTCGGCGCCCTGTACTTCGCGACCCTTCTCGCCGGTTCCTTCGGTGTTCTGTTCGTTTCACCCACTGCGTTCACCGTGGGTGCCTCGGGCGCGGGTTTCGGGCTGTTCGGCGCGCTCGTCATCGCCCAGCGGGCCAACGGCATCAACATCTGGGACAGCGGCCTCGGACCGATCCTGTTGTTCAACCTGGTGCTCACCTTCGGCGTGCGGGGCATCAGCATCGGCGGCCACGTCGGCGGTCTCCTCGGCGGTCTCGTCGTGGGCTGGCTGCTGTGGGAGTCGCCGAAGATCGTCCGCAATCGCTGGTTCGGCGACGCCGGCGTGGTGGCCTTCGGAGCGCTGATGTTCCTCGGTTCACTCTGGGCGGCGACCACCTGGACCAACCCCGTTTTCTGATCGTTCGATCGAGCTAGCCGGGCCCGGCCGCGTCGACCATTGCCGAGAGCGCTTTCAGGTTGCGGCGCCAGATCCATCCCAGCACCTTTGCTCCGAAGAACCCGCCGATCGGCCCGCCCATCCACAGCGGGAACTTCAGATCCTCGACCCACGCGAACTCCGTACGATTCGTGCCCGCCGCAGTCAGCACGAATCGCCCCGACCCGGTGACCAGCCCCTTGTGGTGCACGCCCATCGAACGCGCCGGCTCCCACTCGGTGATCTCCATGCGATCGGTGAGCCGCAGGGGCCCGACCTTGGTGGGCACGGTGAAGGTGGTGCCGACGCCTTGTTTGCTCTCGGAGGTCAGGATGATGTCCTCGGCGTCGGCCATCCACTCCTTGTGCGACTCGATGTCGTCGATGAGCTCCCACACCCGTTGGGGTGAGGCGTTCAACATCGTCGAGACGTGGATGTGCGTCATGGGGTTTCCTCTGGTCGGGGACTGCGCTTGTAGACCGAAACGTGCCGGTCGCCGAGGGGATCGAACGGTTCGCCCCGCCAGCCTGCGTGACGATTCGACAGTTCGAGCCCGACATCGGAAGCCAGTGCGTCGAGCTGGGTGGGCGACGCGTACCGCAACAGCCACGGCCGGAGTCGTGTTCCCGTCTCCGACAACTCGATGTGTTGCCCGCGAACGGTCTGGCTGTGCGGATCGCGCCACGTGGCGGTGAGGTGAACGCGATCGACCTCGACCGACCGCACGTCGAGTCGACCCTCGGGGGCCGTGGGGGCCTCGGACGGCAGGAACGCCTCGACCACGAAGTGGCCGCCGGGTTCGAGGACCTCGACAACTCGTCGGAGGCAACGCCGCTGGGCTGCATCGGAGGGGAGGTTGAACAAGGTGTTGAAGGCGACGAAGACCACGGCGAACGCCGCAGGGGGAACACCGTCGAGATCGGCCATGTCGCCCTCGATGACCGTTACCGACTCGGCGCCCGGTTTGGCCCGCAGCACACCGAGCATGGCCGCCGAGGCGTCGATGCCGGTGACCGACAGACCTCGTTCGGCCAGCGGTAGCGCCAACCGTCCGGTGCCCACCCCCAGCTCGAGCACGGGTCGGCCACGGGCCAGTTCACTGATGGCGTCGAGGGTGCCGTCGAGATCGGAGATCCCGGCGTACCAGTCGTCGTACACATCGGCGAAGGCGTCGCCGTAGGTCGCCGGGGTGTACCCGGTCTCGTGGTGCACGAGCGCTCAGCTACCTCGGGGCAGGGCGGTCGAGTGCTCCCAGTCGGCGAGCAGCGTGCGCAGCGCGGTGACGAGGATGAGCGGTACGTCGAGCATGGGATGGTGACCGGCCTGGGGCAGCTCGATCACCGGGGCGACGCGGCCGAGTTTCTCGTACATGAAGGCGCCGATGTCGGGCGTCACGAGGCCGTACTGGGCCCGCAGCAGCGCGACCCGGCAGCCGACATCGCCCAGCAGATCGACCGCGCCACTGCTGCGGCGTCGGCCGAACACGCGCGGATCGAACTTCCATGTGACGCTGCCGTCGTCGCCCACCGCATGGAGCGAGTGACGAGCGACGTAGTCCATCACGTAGGGCTCGTAGTGGGCCTGGGCCGGCACGGTGCGAAAGCGCGCCACGGCAGTCTCGACGTCGGGGTACACCTTCGGATCGCTGAAGTCGGTGCCTCGACGCGCGGCCTCCTCCTCGGGGTCGAGGTGGCGCACCGGTGAGTCGATCACGATGAGGCCGGCGAGACGGTCGGAGTGGCGAGCCCCGGTGGCGATCGACACGAATCCGCCCATCGAATGGCCGATGAGCACCGGCGGGCCGTCGATTCCGGCGTCGGCCGCAACCGCGAGCACCTCGGTGCACCAGTGCTCGAGCTCGTACTCGTCGCGTCGACCGCTGTCGCCGTGCCCCGACAGGTCGATGGCCGCCACCGTGTACTCGTCCTCGCCCATGAGCCGCGGCGCCACATGCGCCCACCAGTGCGCGTGGGCCGCGCCACCGTGGACCAGGACCAGGCCGGGCCGACCCGCGGGGCCCCAGCGCAGGTAGTGCACGGGCGTGCCGCCGACGTCGACGGTGCGGTCCTCGTGGGGCGTGGCGATGGCCCGTCGGAACCAGCCGGGTGCTTCCATGCACCCATCATGGTCCCGGGGCGCACGGGCGGGCCAACGCAGCCTCCCCTCTAGCCTTGACGGCGTGAGCAGCCGGCGCGCCTACCTCGATCACGCGGCCACCACCCCGGTGCGCCCGGAGGCCATCGCGGCCATGGTTCCCGCCATGACCGAGGCCTACGGCAACCCCTCGGGCGCCCACCGCATGGCTCGCGACGCACGCCGGGCGCTCGACGACGCCCGCGACGTGATCGCCGAGGGCCTCGGCTGTGGGCCCGGCGACGTGGTCTTCACCGGGGGCGGTACCGAAGCCGACAACCTGGCGGTCATGGGCGTGCACGATCGCCACGGCGGAACCGTGGTGTGTCCTGCCGCCGAGCATCACGCCGTGTTGCACGCCGTCGAGCACTGCGGCGGGCGCGTGGTCGGCGTCGATGCCGCCGGTCTGGTCGACCTCGACCAGCTCGCCGATGCACTCGACGACTCGGTCACCCTCGTCTCGGTCATGTTGGCCAACAACGAGACCGGCGTGATCCAACCGCTCGACCCGGTCGCCGACCTCATCGACGAGCTCGCCCCCCGCGCCCTGCTCCACACCGACGCCGTCCAGGCGTTCTGCTGGCTCGATGTCGCCCGCCTGGCGGCGCGGGCCGATCTCGTCTCGATCAGCGCCCACAAGTTCGGTGGCCCCAAAGGTGTCGGAGCGCTGGCCGTGCGGCCCGGCGTGTCGTTGGCGGCCCGGCTGATCGGTGGCGGCCAGGAACGCGACCGCCGCAGCGGCACGCAGAACGTGCCCGGCGTCGTGGCCATGGCCGCAGCAGCGCGAACCACGATCGACGCCCGTGCGGGCACGGTGGCCCGGGTCGGCGCGCTGCGTGACCGCCTCGCCGACGGCCTGCTCGAGGCCGTGACCGGCCTGTCCGAAACCGCCGTCGGCCTCGACCGCGATCGGTCGCACAAGCTTCCCGGTATGTGCCACCTCACCCTTGCGGGTGTCGAGACCGAGGCTCTTCTGGTGCTGCTCGAACGCGACGACGTGTTCGCGTCGGCCGGCTCCTCGTGCGCGAGCGGCGCCCAGGACCCCTCCCATGTCCTGGCCGCCATGGGCGTCCCCCGCTCGGCCGCACGGAGTGCGGCGCGGTTCTCCCTGGGGTGGGCGAGCAACGAAGCCGACGTCGACCACGCGCTCGAGGTGGTGCCGGTTGCCTACGGCCGTCTGCTGGAGTTCGCCCGATGAGGGTGCTCGCGGCAATGTCGGGCGGGGTCGACTCGTCGGTCGCCGCCGCGCTGTTGGCCGCCGAGGGCCACGAGGTCACCGGCGTGACGATGAAGCTCTGGGGCGGGGCCAGCGACACCGGGTGTTGCTCGGTCAGCGACGTCGACGACGCCCGTCGGGTCGCCGACCACCTCGGCATCGAACACCATGTGTTCAACTTCGGCGACGACTTCGAGCGGTTCGTCGTCGGTCCCTACGTCGCCGACCATCAGGCAGGGCGGACACCGAATCCCTGCATCGAGTGCAACCGCCACATCAAGTTCGACCGCCTGCTCGAGCGGGCGGCCGCGCTCGACTTCGACGCCGTCGCCACGGGGCACCACGCCCGAATCGTTCGCACCGCAGCGGGTTCACCGCGCCTTGCTCGGGGGGCCGACCCGGCCAAGGACCAGTCGTATGTCCTGCACATGCTGAGCGAGCGGCAGCTCGAATCGCTGCTCCTGCCCATCGGCCACCTCACCAAGGCCGAGGTGCGAGCGGTGGCCGAGCGGTACGGGCTGCGCACCGCGACCAAGCCCGACAGCCAGGATGTCTGCTTCATCACCTCCACCCAGGGTCGCAGTGCCTTTCTCGACGAACGCATCGAGCTCACACCCGGTGAGGTCGTCGGCACCGACGGAACCCACCTCGGCCACGTACCGGGTGTCCAACTCGTCACCATCGGCCAGCGCAAGGGGCTCGACGTCGGCGGTCACCCCGAACCCCGCTACGTGGTCGACGTCGACGTGTCGGCCGCCCGCGTCACGATCGGGTCGGCCCGCGATCTCCTCACCGACAGCACACCCCTCGTCGATCTGGCCTGGACCGCCGCAGCCGTACGTGAGCCGGTGCGGGTGCAGGCCAGCGCCCACGGCGAGGTCGCCGAGGGCACGGTGATCGGCGCCACCGTGCAGTGGTCCCGCCCGCACCGCCGCATCGCCCCCGGTCAGAGCGTGGTCTTCTACGCCGAGACCGACGGTTGGCAGGTCGTGGTGGGTGGTGCCACCGCCGATCGACCGCGGGGCTGATCGAACTTCGGCGTCAACCCACCGGGATGCGCCGGGATTCGGCCTCTCGCAACGCAACACCGGGCCGGCTCGGGGTCACCAGCAGTGCCCCGACCCGGTTGCCGGAATCGAGAGGGCGACGTCGCTCGGGCCTCCGCACGATCGTCATCGGCGTCACGAAGGCCAGCTCGAGGGCCAGGCCCGGTGCCATCAGCGTGAGGTCTTCGGCGTCGGTGTCGGCCAGCGCGGGCCCGAAGCGGTCGATGTCGGCCCGCCGGAACAGCTGGGGGTCGGCGAGAGCCGAGAAGTCGTGGACGACGATGCCGGCCGGCACGAAAACGAGCCACCGCTGACCCAGACCGTGCAGCGCCCGCACGGCAACGAGCGCGAGCGGCACACCTGCCCCGACCGCGATCGCGCCGAGCACCCACTGGCGTGCGCCCAACAGGAGAGGACCGGTGCCGGCACCGGCCACCGCAACCGCCCAGGCCAAGGGGATCGGGCCGAGCAGCAACCGCCCGGGAGGACGCAGTGGGAGACGACGCTCGTCGCCGTAGGCCGTGCCGTTCACGAAGGCTGCCCCGACGGGCGCGCTCATCACGATGACCGAGATGACGCCGGTGACCACGACGGCGAGCAGCTCGGTTGCGAGCGCGGAGTCGGCGGTCATCGCCCACAGCGCCGCCGCCAGGGACGCCGGTGCGACGATGCGGAGAAACGTCAGCGACACGGTGTGGGGCACGAGAAGGGCGATCAGCCCGATCGCCCAGCCTGTCCAGAGTCCCACCGCGGCCGTCGAGCCGACTCCCGACGACCGACCGTCGAGGGCGTCGACGAAGAGGGCACCGGCCGAGTAGGGAAGCGAGAACCACAGGAGTCGCAGCACCCACAACGTGACTCGGTCGGTCATCCGGGCAGACTACCGAGGCTGTCAGCGCGCCCTGCGGGAGTCCTAGAGTCGGCGTCGTGACTTCGAGCACCGACCACGATCCCGAGGCCCGTATCGCGTCGTTGCGTGAGCAGGTGCGGTTCCACCTGGAGCGCTATCACCGAGACGACGCGCCGGTGATCAGCGACGCCGACTACGACGACCTCATCGGCGAGCTCCGCGCCCTCGAGGCCGAGCATCCCGAACTGGTCACGCCCGACTCGCCCACCCAGACCGTCGGCGCTCCGGCGTCGACCCTTTTCGCGCCGGTGAGCCATCGCCAGCGCATGTTGTCGCTCGACAACGCCTTCAGCGTCGACGATCTCACCGAGTGGGCGGCCCGGCTCGATCGCCGGCTCGACGGGGAGACCGGCATCGACGCCTACGTCTGCGAGCTGAAGTTCGACGGCCTGGCGGTGTCGATCGTGTACGAGAACGGACAGCTCGTGCAGGCCGCCACGCGCGGCGACGGCCGCACCGGCGAAGACGTCACCCACAACATCCGCACGATCGACGACATACCCGAGACTCTGGCACTGCCGAAGGGCACGTCGATCCCCGAGATCATCGAGGTGCGGGGTGAGGTCTACCTCCGACTCTCGACCTTCGACGAGCTGAACCGAGCGCAGGTCGCCGCCGGGAACAATCCCTACGTCAACCCGCGCAACGCAGCAGCAGGCTCGATTCGACAGAAGGATTCAGCCGTTACCGCAACGCGCAATCTTTCGTTCTGGTCGTATCAGCTCGGCGAGCTCGCCGGTGGTCCCGAACTCGACTCCCACCACGCCACCCTCGACTACCTGCGTCGTCTCGGGCTGCCCGTGAACGAGCATGCCCGCCTGGTGACCAACGGCATCGCCGGCGTCGTGGCCTTCGTCGAGGAGTTCGAGGCGCGGCGCCACGAGCTCGACTACGAGTTCGACGGCATCGTGGTCAAGGTCGACTCGTTGCCCGTGCAACGTGAGCTGGGCATGACCTCGCGGGCGCCGCGTTGGGCGATCGCCTACAAGCTGCCGCCCGAGGAACGCACGACCAAGCTGGTCGACATCTTCGTCTCGATCGGTGCCGGTGGCTCGGCTACCCCGTTCGCGCACCTCGAACCGGTGTTCGTCGGCGGTGTCACCGTCACCAACGCCACCCTGCACAACGAGGACCAGGTGAGGGCCAAGGACGTCCGCCCCGGCGACACCGTGATCGTGCGACGGGCCGGAGAGGTCATTCCCGAGGTGGTCGGGCCGGTCCTCGCCGATCGTCCCGACGGACTGCCCGAATGGACCTTTCCCCGCGACTGCCCGGTGTGCGGCGTGGCCCTCGTGCGTCCCGAAGGCGAGGCCCGCACGCGATGCGTCAACTACGACTGTCCCCGTCAGGTGCGCGGTCGCATCGAGCACTTCGCCCAGCGCACCGCGATGGACATCGAACACCTCGGCGAGCAACGCATCGACCAGTTCGTGACCATTGGGCTGTTGGCGGATCCCGGAGATCTGTACACGTTCGACTTCGACGTGCTACGCGAGCTGGAAGGCTACGGCGACACGTCGATCGACAACCTGGCCGTCGCCATCGACGCCTCCAAGACCCGTCCCCTGGCCAACCTGGTGTTCGGGCTGCGCATCCCGCACGTGGGGGGCACGATCGCCGAGCTGCTGGCCACTTCCTTCGGTCACCTCGACGCCATCGCCGAGGCCGACGCCGATGCTCTGGCCGCCGTCGACGGTATCGGACCCGTCGTCGCCGAGGCCGTGCACACCTGGTTCCACACCCCTCGGAACCTCGAGGTGATCGGCAAGCTCCGGGCGGCGGGCGTCAACTTCGCCGGACCCGAAATCGACGAGTCGGCCCAGACCCTCGACGGCATGAACATCGTCGTCACGGGTGCCCTCGGGCGATTCACCCGCGACGAGGTCCAGGCGCTCATCAAGGCCCACGGCGGCAAGTCTCCCGGCTCGATCTCGAAACGGACCACGGCGCTGTTGGCCGGTGAGGGTGGCGGTTCGAAGCGGACCAAGGCCGACGAGCTGGGAGTGCCCATCATCGACGAGGAGGGTTTCGCCACCCTGCTCGAGACCGGCGAGCTGCCCGGTCAGCCCGGGTAGAGCTCGGTCGCGAAGGACGCCACGATTTCGGCGAAGCCGACGGGGTCTTCGAGCTGGGGAAGATGGGCGGCGTCGGCGAGCTCGACGAAGCTCGCGCCGGGAATGCGTTGGGCCGCCGTGACCATGTGACCGGTGATGTCGGGAATGTCGTGAAGACCGGCCATGGTCAGCGTCGGCACCTCGATTTCCTCGAGGCGCGACCACGCCGGACGGTGCGACGCCTCGAGCTCGTCGCCGATCGGAAGCGAGCGCAGTGCGATGCCGTTCATGTCGAGGAACAGTCGCCGGGCCGCGCCGCCGACGAATCCGGCGGGGCGCGACGGACCGTCGAGCCAGAGCTGGGCCTCGAGGTCGTTCGCGGCGTCGAGCTGCCCCTCGGACTCGAGGCGTTCGATCTCCCCGTCGAGGGTTTCGACCGCAGCGGGTTGGTCGTCGGCGTAGGGCGCGCCCCGGACCGAGGCGGCAACGAGCACCAACCCGACCACTCGCTCGGGCGAGCGAAGGGTGAAGTCCACGGCGACCCGCCCGCCCATCGAGTTGCCGATGAGCAGCGCGCCTTCGATCCGCAGGGCGTCGAGCACGGTGGTGAGATCGTCGACATGGGAGAACCGCTCTGCCTCGTGGCGAGTGGCCCCGAAACCCCGTCGGTCGTAGGCCACGAAGCGCCACCGATCGACGAGGCGGTCAGCCACCGCCTCCCAGATCCGCTGATCGCCGACGCCGGGATGGAGGGCAACGATGGCCGGCCCCACGCCCCGATCGACCACGGCCAGTTCGGCTCGACCGGAACGGACGTAGCGAAGATCACCCATGGCCGACAGCCTGTCAGTTGCGGCGTGTCGTTGCGTTTGAATTAGGCCGCGGTGAAGCACCAGGTGAAGCTGGAGGCCAGGCCCGGACCCTCCGCCGATCGCCAGTACTGCGCCGTCACGCAGTTCTGATCGGGCAGGAGCGCGTCGAGGATCTTGCCCGGGCCCGGATCGAAGGCGACGATGTTGCGGGTCGGGTCGAAGGTGACGTCACGAGGCGGGATGTCGACGTCGTTGATGCGCACGATGGTGCCCTCGTAGCCGGGAGCGAGGTCGAGCGAGACGACTTCCTGCTGGAGAACCTCGGCACTTCGAGCAGGCGAGATCGCATCGATCGCCGGATTGTCGACGACGGTGAGATCGTCGCCGCCCCCTCCCTCGGCCACGATGAATCCGACCACTGCCACTCCGATGGCGGCCACCAGGCAGGCAACGACGGCAAGGCGAAGCTGGCGTTCGGTCACCTCGGCATTCTGCCCGCCCCATCGGGAAATCACGCAGCAGCATGCCTCTCTGCACACCGAACCGACCGGTACCCTCGCGCCGTGGCCCCTGTGTACATGGACGATCAGCTGGGTCGGGTGCTCGACGACCGCTATCGGCTCGTCGCGGCCATCGGCGCCGGAGCCTCGGCGCATGTCTTCCTCGCCGACGACACCCGACTGCGGCGCCGCGTCGCGGTCAAGCTGCTCCACGAGTCGCTGGCGGCCGACACCATGTTCCTGCGGCGCTTCGAGGCCGAGGCGCGGCTGGTGGCGGGACTCAACCACCCGCACATCATGGCGGTGCACGACTGGGGTCACCAGGGCGTCCCGTACCTGGTCACCGAGTACCTGAGCGGGGGAAGCCTCCGGCGCATGCTCGACGAGGGCGTGCGCTTGTCGCCCTCCCAGGCGTTGGTGGTCGGTCTCGAGGCTGCCCGGGCGCTCGACCACGCCCATCGTCGCGGTCTCGTGCACCGTGACATCAAGCCCGACAACCTCATCTTCGACGGCGAAGGCCGGCTTCGGATCGCCGACTTCGGCCTCGCCCGTGCACTGGCCGAGTCGTCGGTCACCGAGCCGAGCGGCACCTTTCTCGGTTCGGCCCGGTACGCGTCGCCCGAGCAGGCCAGGGGCTCGAACCTCGATGGCCGCTCCGACGTGTATTCGCTGGCGCTGGTTCTGGGCGAGGCGATGTCGGGGCGTCTGCCCTTCGACGCCGACACGCAGCTGGGCACGCTCATGGCCCGCACCGAGATCGACTACGACCCGGGCGAGGCGGCGGGACTGCTTCGGCGGGCGCTCGCTCGGGCCGGTGCTCTCGATCCGAACGAGCGGCCCGACGCCGACGGCTTCGCCGTCGCCATGATGGCGACGGCCGAGCAACTCCCACGCCCCGAGCCGCTGCCTTTGGCCGGGGCCATCGACCGCGCCCCGACCAACGCCGAGCCCGCCGATGCCACCGAGATCGGTACCGGGTCGGTGGCGGTGGTCGGCGCGGAAACCCCTGAGCCGGCTGCCGAGCCCGATGTCGACGAGATGTCGCGTCGCGATCGCAAGGCAATCGCCCGCAAGGAGAAGCACCGGCGTCGTACCGATCGGCTGCTCGCCATCGAGCAGGGCGAGGTGAAGCGACGGCGGTGGCCGTGGGCGATCGTGGCGCTGCTCCTGGCCGTGGCTGCCGTCGCGGGTGGATTCCTCCTCTACGACAGCGCTCAGACCGAACCGATCGTGGCGCCGTCGGTGGTCGGCGCGTCGATCGACGATCTCGACGAACTGATCGGCGACCTCGACCTCACGGTGCGTCGTCTCGACGTGCGCCGAGACGGCACCGAGGTCGGCGAGATCGTGGCCCAGAGCCCTGCACCGGGTGCCGAGATGGAGGCAGGTGACGAGTTCGAGGTCACCGTGTCGCTCGGTGAGCCCCGAGCCGTGGTGCCGACCGACCTGGTCGGCATGGCCCTCGAGGCCGCCGACCTGCGGCTCCAGGCCGCACAGCTCGTGCTCGGCGAGGTCACTCGGGTGTTCGACGAGGAGGCCCCGCTCGATCAGGTGCTCGAGATCCTCGAGCCGCTGCCCGAGCTCGAGCGGGGATCGGCCGTGGCGCTGCTCGTCTCCGACGGTCCGGCACCGCGTCCGGTGCCCGAGGGCCTCGTGGGCCTGCCCGAGGCCGACGCCGTCGCGGCGATCGAGGCCGCTCGGTTGGCGGTTACCCGGGTCGAGGAGTTCAGCGACGAGGTCGAGCTCGGCCTGATCATCGCGGTGACCCCGCCGGCAGGCACCGAGCTCGCGGTGGGTTCGCCGGTCGAGATCGTCGTGTCCCTCGGGCGTGAGCCCGTGATCGTCCCCGATGTCGAGGGTCTCGACATCGACGAGGCGCAGGCGATCCTGGAAGAGGCGGGACTGGTCGTGATCGAGATCGAAGGTCCTCCCGGTCAACCGGTGCTCACCACCGATCCGCCGAACGGGACCGAGGTCTTCGCCGGTGACGAAGTGGTGATCTTCACCGTCGGCGCCGGTGATGCCGGCACCACGAACTGAGGATCAATCGAGCGGAGCGGTGATGGCGAGTACCCGGAGATGCGCTTCGGCCACGACGCTCTCGGCCACCTGCGGCGCCTCGAGCTGTTGGAGCGCGAGGAGCTTGGCCAGGTCGCCCTCGACGCGGATGCTGCCGCTCATGAAGGCCAGCATCGCCGCCTGCGGATCGCGCCCGACCAGGAGGGCGTGGGCGGTGCGGTAGTCGAGGGTGACGGTGGCATCGACGGACTGGAGGGTGCCGACCTGGGGGATGGTCGAACCACTCGACGTGTCGATCGATGCCGTCGCGGTCCCGTCACCGAACGGCACGTCGGACACGATGAGATTGATGCTGATCGGCGGCAGCGAGATGTCGGAACGCGACGCGAACTCGTCGCGTATCTCGAGCGCCGCGACGATCCATTCGGAACTGAGGAACTGGTGGGTCGGCACCCGACAAGTGTGCCCGAAGAATCCACCGCGAGACGCCGAGGGTGATCGGTATCCTGCCCGCCATGTCTTCACCCATCTCGCGCGACGACGTGGCGCACGTCGCCCGACTGGCACGGCTCGAGCTGGCCCCCGACGAGCTCGACCGTTTCACCGATCAGCTGGGTGCCATTCTCGAACACGCCGCCGACGTCGAGGCCCTCGATGTCGACGACGTCGAGCCCATGCATCACCCGGTGCCCATGAGCAACGTGATGCGGTCCGATGTCGTCGTACCCAGCCTCGACCGCGACGAGGTCCTCGCTCAGGCCCCCGCCGCCGAAGCCGGCCAGTTCCGGGTGCCGCCCGTGCTGGGAGAGGCCTGATGGGCGAGCGGGCCCTCGAACTGGCGGCTGCGGTTCGCGCCGGCGAACGGTCGGCACGGTCGGTGGTCGAGTCGCACCTGGCAGTCATTGCCGAACGTGAACCCGATGTCCACGCCTTCAACCTCGTGCTCGCCGACCTGGCGCTGGCTCGAGCCGACGAGATCGATGCCATCGTGGCCACAGGGGCCGAGCCCGGTCCGCTGGCCGGCGTGCCCATCGCCCTGAAGGACAACACGTGCATGCAGGGCGTGCCGACCACCTGCTCGTCGAAGATCCTCGGCCAGTGGCGACCCCCGTACGACGCCACGGTGGTCCAACGCCTGCACGCCGCCGGGGCCATCGCCATCGGCAAGACCAATCTCGACGAGTTCGCCATGGGCAGCTCCACGGAGAACTCCGCCTTCGGGCCGACCCGGAACCCCCTCGATCTCGACCGGGTACCCGGCGGATCGAGTGGTGGCTCCGCCGCCGCCGTTGCGGCCGGATTCGCGCCGCTGGCCATCGGCTCCGACACCGGTGGCTCGATCCGCCAACCGGCCGCCTTCTGCGGCGTGGTCGGCATGAAGCCCACCTACGGTGCCGTGTCCCGCTACGGCCTCATCGCCTTCGCGAGCTCGCTCGATCAGATCGGGCCCTTCGCCGTCGACGTCGCCGACGCCGCGGCCCTGTTCGAGGTCCTGGCCGGCCACGATCCGCTCGACTCCACCTCGATCGCCGAGCCGGCGGTACACGTGTCGGCAGGGCTCGACCGCGGGATCGAGGGCCTTCGGGTCGGGGTGATCTCGGAGCTGTCGGGCGCCGGCATCGACGGCATCGCGCCCGACGTCCAGGCCCGCACCCGTGCCGCGGCCGATGCCCTCAGTGCGGCCGGGGCCCTCGTCGACGAGGTGTCGGTGCCGTCGACGGTCTACGGCCTGTCGGCCTACTACCTCATCGCACCGGCCGAGGCCAGCAGCAACCTGAGCCGGTACGACGGCGTCCGCTACGGCCTGCGTATCGACGGCGTCAACAACGAGGCGATGAACGTGGCCAGTCGAAGCGCCGGCTTCGGCGACGAGGTGAAGCGCCGCATCATGCTCGGCACCTACGCGCTCTCCGCCGGCTACTACGACGCGTACTACGGCAAGGCCCAGAAAGTACGCACGCTCATCCGGAACGACTTCGCGGCGGCCTACGAGAACCACGACGTCCTGTTGTCGCCGACCGCACCCACCACGGCATTCCCGCTCGGCGACCGGACCGCCGATCCCATGACGATGTACGTCAACGACGTGTGCACCATCCCGTCGAATCTCGCCGGGCACCCGGCCATCTCGGTGCCCTATGGCGTCGGCGACTCCGGCCTCCCGATCGGCGTCCAGGTGCTGGCTCCGACCCAGGGAGAGGCCGTGATGTTCCAGGTGGCGGCTGCGCTCGAACGGACGATGGCATGACCCGCGAGGCCGTGGTCGAGCCGGCCCTGCCCGAGGGGTGGGAGCTGGTCGTCGGCTGCGAGGTGCACTGTGAGCTCGCCACCGCCACCAAGCTGTTCTGCGGTTGTCGCAACGGGTTCGGCGACGAGCCGAACCGCAACATCTGCCCCGTGTGCCTGGGCCTGCCCGGTTCACTGCCGGTTCTGAACGAGGCCGCGGTGACCTTCGCCATGCAACTCGGCCGAGCCCTCGGCTGCACCGTCCGGGGCTCGGTGTTCGCCCGCAAGAACTACTTCTACCCCGACATGCCCAAGGACTACCAGGTCACCCAGTACGACCAGCCCACCAACGTCGATGGCTTCCTCGAGCTGCCCACCGGTGCCCGGGTCACCATCGAGCGGGCCCACATGGAGGAGGACACCGGGAAGTCCACCCACGTGGGCGGCAGCGGCCGCATACACGACGCGTCGTACTCGCTGGTCGACTACAACCGCGCCGGTGTGCCGCTGGTCGAGATCGTGTCGGCACCCGACATCCACACCATCGACGACGCCAAGGCCTACGTGGCCGAGCTCCGGGCCATCCTTCTCACCATCGGTGTGAGCGACGCCAAGATGGAGGAGGGTTCGATGCGCGTCGATGCCAACGTGTCGGTTCGCCCGTTCGGATCCGACGAGTTGCGCACCCGTTGCGAGGTGAAGAACATCAACTCGATCCGGTCACTCGGACGGGCGATCGAGTACGAGGCGCTACGCCACATCGACCTCTACAACTCGGGTCAGGCGCCGCGCCAGGAGACCCGGCACTGGGACGAGGCCAACGGGCGTTCCACCTCCGGTCGCTCGAAGGAGGACAGCGACGATTACCGCTACTTCGAGGAACCCGACCTGTTGCCGCTGGTCGCCGACGAAGTCGAGATCGCCGCCATCGACGCGGCCATGCCGCCCCTGCCGGCGTTCCGGCGACGCCTGCTCACCGATGTCGGTGTCGACGCCGGCAGCGCCGTGATCCTCGTCGATCGCGGCTACGACGTTTTTGCGGCCGACACCATCGGGGTCGGCGGCGATCCGACGCTCATCGCCCGCCACCTGGTGCACAACCTGCCCGACGGCCCGGGCCTGGTCGACCCGGCCGCGTTGGCCGCTCTGGTGGAGATGGAGTCCAGTGGCGGCCTCTCCTCGACACAGGCCAAGACCGTCCTTGCTGACCTGGCCGTATCGGGTGGCGATCCGGCGGCCGCCGCCGCTGCCCGTGGGTTCGAGGCGATGGACACGGGCGAGCTCCAAGGCATTCTCGACGACCTCATTGCCGCTCACCCCGACGAGTGGGCTCGATTCGTCGACGGCGATCGCAAGGTGCAGGGGTTCTTCGTGGGACAGATCATGGCCGCCACCAAGGGCCAAGCCGACGGCAAGGTCGTCAACCAGATGATGCAGGCCCGGCTGGCCGGCTAGCGGAGCACCAGGGGAGCGAGGCGCTCGAACACCCAGGCGGGCGGTCGCACGGGTTTGCCGCGGTCGTCGATGATGGCCGAGCGGACGGTGGCGGTCGCCAGCACGTCGTCGCCGCGCAGCATGCGCTGGCCCCAGACGGTGCTGGCCCGTCTCACCTCGCTCACCTCGGTGGTGATGGTGACCACGTCGTTGGCCATTGCCGGGCGTTTGTAGTCGAGGACCACCTGCGTGACGACGAACTGGATCCCGTCGGCTGCGAGCGCCACCAGATCGAGATCGACCTCACGGAGGGCGATCACGCGTGCCGTCTCGAAGTAGGTGGCGTAGACCGCGTGGTTCAGATGGCCGTAGGGATCGAGCTCGGAGAACCTGACCTCGATGTCCATCGTGTGGGGCGCCACCGGGGAACGGTACCCGATCAGCGCGTGTCGCCGACCACGAGCCAGGCGTCGGAGCGGTACCGCAGGAAGAGGGGAACCGCCCGGACGACCATGAAGACCGTCAGCGCGCTCCACAGCCAGCCGATCCCGAGATCGAGCAGGCTCACCGAGACCGCGAGGGGCACGAACACTGCGGCTGCGCCGGCCATCGCCATGGCGAGGAAGCGGAGGTCGCCGGCACCGATGAGCAGTCCGTCGAGGGTGAAGACCAGGCCATTCACGGGCTGTTGTAGGGCCAGGAACACGAACAGGAACGACGCAAGGGAGGTCACGGCCGGATCGTCGGAGAACAGCTCGGGTGCCCACGGGCGGGCGGCCAGCGCCAACCCGGCCGTGAGCAACCCGAACATCACGCCGATCTCGATCATGCGGTCGGCGCTGCGACGGGCGGCGGCGCCGTCGCCCGACCCGAGGCGGTTGGCCACGATCGCCTGGCCGGCGATGGCGATGGAATCGAGGCCCAACGCGAACAGCGCCCAGACCTCGAAGACGATCTGGTGCGCTCCGAGCGCGTCGGTACCGATGCGCGCGGCGACCGCAGCCGCGACCACGATCGAACCGCGAAGCGCCGACGTGCGGATCAGGAGCTCACCGCCGGCCACCGCGAGTGTGCGCAGCATCGCCGCATCGGGCCTCAGGTCGATGTCGTGGATTCGCACGGAGCGGCCGATCCACACGAGATAGGCCACCGCACCCAGCCACTGCATGATCACCGTCGACAGCGCCGATGCGCCGATGCCGAGATCGAAGCCGTAGATGAGCACGAGCTCCAACACCAGGTTCCCGGCGGCGGTGGCGAGTGCGACCACCAACGGGCGCGTGGTGTCCTGCTGGCCCCGCAGGTAGCCGACACCGGCGAGGGTCAACAACATGGCCGGCAATCCCAGTGCGGAGATGCGCAGATACGTGAGGCCGAAACGAAGGACGTCGCCTTCTCCCCCCAGGAGCATGAGCAATGGACGGGCCGACGCGATGATGGCGGCGGCCAGCACAACCCCGAGACCGATGGCCAGCCACAGACTCTGCACGGCCTGCTGGGCCGCCTCGCGCTCGCGGCCGGCGCCGAGGAGGCGGCCGACGGCTGCGGTGGTGCCGTAGGCGAGGAAGATGAACACGGCCACGACGATGAGTAGCACCTGGCTGGCCAGCGCCAGGCCACCCAGTTGTGGGGTCCCGAGGTGACCCACCACCGCCGTGTCGGCCAGGATGTAGAGCGGCTCGGCCACCAGCGCGCCGAGGGCCGGCAGTGCGAGACGAAAGATCTCGCGGTCGTCCGGGGCGCGGCGAAGTGGTCGCACCAAGCGGGCGAGGTCAGCCAACGCGGACCAGGGCAGCGATCTCGTCGGCGACCATGTCGGGCGTCTCCCACAAGAGCATGTGGCCGGCGCCCGGTGCGGTCACCATGCGGGCGCCGGGGATCGCCTCGGCGATGGCTGTGTTCTTCGAGTAGCGCGTGACGAGATCGGCGGTGCCGCAGATGACCGTGGTGGGAACGTCGATCGACCCCAAGCGAGCGGTGATGTCGTAGCCGAGCAGGGCTCTCGCCGCCTCGACGCGGGTCTCGTCGGGGCATCGGAGCGCGGTGTCGACCGCATGGCCCATCAGCTTCCAGTTCGGTTTGCGACCGAACACGAAACGGGCAGCACGGCGGCGGGCGTTGTCGATGACCGGGTGATCGCCGCCCAGGGCGGTCGACGGGCGACCAGCGATGACGGCGATCCCGACCCGTCCGTCGACGGTGGTGGTGTCGGCGACGGTTGCGACCAGGCACAGACCCACCACGCGGTCGGCGAGGTCGTCGGGATGATCGACGGCGTACGACATGGCGGCGATGCCGCCCATGGAATGGCCGACGAGCACCACGTCGTGGAGGTCGAGGGCGGCGAGCACCTGCTTGACGTCGCGCCCGAGTCGGGCCGCGCCGAAGCCGTCGGAGCCGACGGTGGAGGATCCGTGGCCGCGTTGGTTCACCCCGATTATGCGATGACCGCCCTCGACCAGGCGCCGGGCGACCGGTCCCCAGTCGTCGGCGTTCGAGGTGATTCCGTGGACGACGACGACGGTGGGTCCCTCGCCTGCGCGCATCACGTTGATCTCGGCGCCGTCATCGGTGGGGACCACGATCGAGTCGCCGGGCGGGAATCGCGGCAGCTCCCCCTCGAGCGGATCCGGATTCCTGCGCCAGCGCCGGGCTGCGGCGATGTCGGCTGCGCCGAGCAGGCCCACACCGATGCCGGCCACCGCGAGGGCCCGCTTCGAGACGCTCATTTCGTACCCTGACTGCTGGGCGTCGCGGGCATGGCCCGTCGCCTTCCGATGCTCACCGACGCAGCCTAGGCTCTGGTCATGCCCGAGTACCGCTCCCGAACCACCACCCACGGTCGCAACATGGCCGGTGCCCGTGCGCTCTGGCGTGCCACCGGTATGGGTGACGACGACTTCGACAAGCCGATCATCGCGGTGGCCAACTCCTTCACCCAGTTCGTGCCCGGTCACGTCCACCTGAAGGACATGGGCCAGTTGGTGGCCAGGGAGATCGAGGCGGCCGGGGGCGTGGCCAAGGAATTCAACACCATCGCCGTCGACGACGGCATCGCCATGGGCCACGGCGGCATGCTCTACTCCCTGCCCAGCCGCGACCTCATCGCCGATTCGGTCGAGTACATGGCCAATGCCCACTGCGCCGATGCCCTGGTCTGCATCTCCAACTGCGACAAGATCACCCCGGGCATGCTCATGGCCGCCATGCGGCTGAACATCCCGGCGGTGTTCGTGTCGGGCGGCCCCATGGAGGCGGGCAAGACCCGCCTGGCCGGCCAAGAGGTGAAGGTCGATCTCATCTCGGCGATGATGTCGGCCGGCGACGCGGCCGTGAGCGACGAGGACGTCGCCGAGATCGAACGCTCGGCCTGCCCCACCTGCGGATCGTGTTCGGGCATGTTCACCGCCAACTCGATGAACTGCCTCACCGAGGCCCTCGGCTTGTCGCTGCCCGGCAACGGCACCGTCGTGGCCACCCACACCGACCGGGAGCGGTTGTTCCTCCAGGCCGGGCGCACCGTGGTCGACCTGGCCAAGCGCTACTACGAGAAGGACGATCCGTCGGTTCTCCCTCGGAGCATCTGCACCAAGACCGCCTTCACCAACGCCATGGCCCTCGACATCGCGATGGGCGGTTCCACCAACACCGTGTTGCACATCCTGGCCGCGGCCAGCGAAGGCGAGATCGACTTCACGATGGCCGACATCGACGCCCTCAGCCGTCGGGTACCCAACATCTGCAAGGTCGCACCCAGCATCGAGAAGTACCACGTCGAAGACGTGCACCGGGCCGGCGGCATCATGGGAATCCTCGGCGAGCTCGACCGCGGCGGACTCATCGACACCTCGTTGCCCACCGTGCACAGCGAGACGCTCGCCGCGGCCCTCTCCGAGTGGGACATCATGGCCCCCACGGCCACCTCGGCCGCCAAGGAGTTCTTCCTCGCGGGTCCGGCCGGGATCCGCACCGACAGGGCATTCAGCCAGAGCACCCGGTGGCCCTCGCTCGACACCGATCGCAGCTCGGGCTGCATCCGTGACATCGAGCACGCCTACTCGACCGACGGCGGTCTGGCGATCCTGTACGGCAACCTCGCCGCAGACGGCTGCATCGTCAAGACCGCGGGCGTCGACGAGTCGATCCTGCGGTTCACCGGTCCGGCGCGGGTGTTCGAGAGCCAGGAGGCCGCCGTCGAAGGGATCCTGGGCGACCAGGTGCAGGCGGGCGACGTGGTGATCGTTCGCTACGAGGGGCCCAAGGGCGGCCCGGGTATGCAGGAGATGCTCTACCCGACGACCTACATCAAGTCACGGGGCCTGGGCAAGGATTGCGCCCTGCTCACCGACGGTCGTTTCTCGGGGGGAACGTCGGGTCTCTCCATCGGGCACGTGTCGCCCGAGGCGGCCGAGGGAGGGCTCATCGCGCTGGTCAACGACGGCGACGAGATCGCCATCGACATCCCGAACCGGTCGATCGAGCTGGTGGTCGACGATGCCGAGCTCGATCGACGTCGTGACCACCAGGCGGCGCGGGCCGACCAGGCCTTCACCCCGGTGGCGCGGGAGCGGGTGGTCTCCCAGGCGCTGATGGCCTATGCGGCGCTCACCACCTCCGCGGCTCGCGGCGCGGTGCGCGATCTCCGCCAGCTGTCCTGAGACCCGATCGCCGACGCTAGGGTCCGGGCACGACCCAGATCGTCGACCAGCCGCCTGGCGTAAAGGCGTTCCAGGCTCCGACGTAGATGGAGAAATCGCCCGACTCGGTGCCGAACATGGCCGTGATGTCGACCGGCGCTACCGGACTGGGGACGACGTTGCTGACCGGACCACGTATGGTGGCGCAGTCGGGCTGCCAGTACTGGACCACCCACCGGACCAGGTTGGCGCCGCCCGACGGGGGAGTCACCTCGACGATCCCGAGCTCGTCGAAGACCGGAGGCATGGTGCCCGCCGAGTCGGACGACAGGAGCACGGTGGCGCCGGGTTCCCAGCAGATCGTGGCCGTGCCGGAAGCCAGCTCGGTGCACGCGGTGAACGGCCCGGTGTCGCTTCCGCCCGTGGGCAGGACGACGGTCGGAAGGAACAGTCCGGCGCACGAGCCGGCGGCGGCGGCGGCGGGTGAGCTGGCGATGACCGGAGCAATCCAGGCGGCCGTGCCGGCGATCGCCGACTTCTTCAGCAGCGAACGGCGATCGATTCCCGCACGCGCCCGTTCGGTTGCTCCTACTCCGGGGTCGGTCACGCCCGGTACTCTAGCGCGCAGTCCGGGCCCGCCGCATCGCGCACGGCCGCAAGCTCACGCCCGCCAATCCTCGTAGCCCTCTCGTACTGCGGACGAGCTCACCTGCCCGATCCAGGGAGGCAGATCGAGCGTGATCTCGTCAGGTGCGGTGAAGCCGGAGCGGGCGGCGACGGCGAGGCGGGGGAGTCTGGCGACGGCGGTATCCCGTGCCTCGGCGGATCCGCCGTAGAACGTCGGGTCGTTCACCTGCTCCCACTTGTCGGCGCCCATGATCACCACGTCGTAGCCTTCGGCAATGTCGACGATCAGGCCGGCGTCGACGATGACAACCTCGGCCCATGGACGATCGATCGTGGCCTGTCGGATCCACCGGGCCCGTTCGTGCACGGCGGGGCCCTCGACGTGTTCCTTGGCCAGGGCCACTCGCGACAGCGTGAAGACCACGATGTCGAGATCGTGCTGGAGGCGGGCTGCCTCGGCGATCGCGAGATGGGCGACCGTGGGAGGATTGAACGATCCCGGGTACACGCCACGGCGGGCCATGGCGTCATGGTGCCATGATGTTCGCCGAGTTGTGGGCAACCACGAGCCCGGGCATACTTCCGGCGTGGCACACGCTTCCACCCTCGTAGTAGTACTTCGCTAGCGCACGGCTTCATCTCGTGCGCCCCTCGACCTCCCCAGTGGGAGGTCGCTTTCGTTTTTCCCCTCCCATGACCCCCGACCCCGAGGCAGCCCCATGAGCACGACCGGCACGGACGGCAGCGCCACCTATGGCGGCGAGGCGTTGATGAACGCCCTCGAACGCGAGGGTGTCGACGTGGTGTTCGGACTCCCCGGCGGCGCCATACTGCCCGTGTACGACCCCCTGATCGACTCGTCGATCCGTCACATCCTGGTCCGTCACGAGCAGGGTGCGGGCCACATGGCCGAGGGGTACGCCCATGCCACCGGCAAGCCGGGCGTGGTCATGGTCACCAGCGGTCCTGCGGCCACCAACATCGTCACTCCGCTGTGCGACGCCTACCTCGACTCGGTGCCCATGGTGGCCATCACCGGCCAGGTGCCCTACGCCGCCATCGGAACCGATGCCTTCCAGGAATGCGACACCACCGGCATCACCATGTCGGTGACCAAGCACAACTTTCTCGTCACCCAGGCCGCCGACATCCCCCAGGTGATCCACGACGCCTTCCATCTCGCCACCACGGGGCGGCCCGGCCCGGTTCTGGTCGACATTCCCAAGGACATCGTCGACCCTGGCAACCCCCGCTCGGCCCTCGTCGACTACGTGCCCACCGGACACGACCTGCCCGGCTACAAGGTGCTCCCCGATCCCGATCCCGACCGCATCCGCGAGGCGGTCCAGATGATCCTCGCCGCCGAGCGACCGGTCATCTACGCCGGCGGTGGGATCCTCAAGGCGCGCGGCGCCGACGCGCTGCGGGCACTGGCCGAGCTCACCGACATCCACGTCGTGACCACGCTCATGTGCCGCGGCGGGTTCCCCGACGATCACCCCCTTGCACTGGGGATGCCGGGCATGCACGGCACGTACTCGGCGGTCACCGCCATGCAAGAGGCCGACCTGCTCATCGCCATCGGTGCTCGGTTCGACGATCGAGTCACCGGCAAGCTCGACGGGTTCGCGCCGCACGCTGCGGTGATCCACATCGACATCGATGCGGCCGAGCTCAACAAGGTGCGCCACGCGAACGTGGCCATCCAGGCCGATGCCCGACTCGCCACCGAGGCGTTGATCGAGGGGCTCACCCTGGCGGGCGCGCCCGAGTCCCAGGCCGACCGATCGGCCTGGAAGAGCAGGGTGTCGGGCTGGCTCGAGAAGTTCCCGCTCACCTACGACGCCCACGTCGCCGGCGACGCCCTGAAGCCCCAGCACGTGCTGGAAACCCTCCGTGACAACGCGCCCGAGGACACGATCGTCTGTTCCGGTGTGGGCCAGCACCAGATGTGGGCCAGTCAGTTCTGGAGGTTCAACCATCCCTACACCTGGATCAACTCCGGCGGGCTGGGCACGATGGGCTTCTCCATCCCTGCCGCCATCGGTGCCAAGGTCGGCCAGCCCGACCGCATGGTGTGGGCGATCGACGGCGACGGCTGCTTCCAGATGACAGCCCAGGAGCTCGTGACGGCCACGGTCGAGAACATCCCGATCAAGGTGGCCATCCTCAACAACAGCTATCTGGGCATGGTGCGCCAGTGGCAGGAGATGTTCTACGACGAGCGGTACAGCGAGGTGTTCCTGTCCAAGAATGTGCCCGACTACAAGATGTGGGCCGAGGCCATGGGGTGCTTCGCCCTCCGGGTCGACGACCCCGACGAGGTCGAGGCCGCAGTCCAGCAGGCCAACGAGATCAACGACCGTCCGGTGGTGATCGACTTCCGTACCGATGCGGCCGAGAAGGTGTTCCCGATGGTGCCATCGGGTGCGAGCAACAGCGAGGTGATGGTGCACCCCTCACAGGCGGCCGGTCTGGCATGAGCAACGGCAACCACCAGCTCCACACCCTGGTCGTTCGCGTCGAGAACAAGGCCGGTGTGCTCGCCCGTATTGCCGGCTTGTTCGCCCGACGCGGCTTCAACATCGATTCGCTGGCGGTGGCGCCGGTGGTCGACGAGAGCTTCAGCCGCATCACCATCGTGGTCGATGTCGAATCGGCTCCGCTGGAACAGATCGTGAAGCAGCTCGACAAGCTGGTGAACGTGCTCGACATCGTCGAGCTCAGCCCGACCGAGTCGGTCGAGCGGGAGCTGATGGTGATAACGGTGCGCTCCGACGCGATCGACGAGCTGAAGCAGCTCACCGACGAATACCGCGCCACCTGGCTCGACGACCGCGGGGGGCAGGCCATGATCTCGATCTCGAACTTCCCCGCTCGAGTCGAGGAGTTCGAGGAGCGGCTGAAGCCCTACGGAATCGTCGAGCTCCAACGCTCCGGCAAGATCGCCCTCCACCGTCTGCCCGACTGACACCGGTGTCCGGGTTGGCAATGCCACCCGGGCCTGCAACCCTTACCCCGTTCACACCCGCCGGCACCCGCCGGTGCCGACTCCCGGAGACCACCGTGGCCAACATCTACTACGAAGCCGACGCCGATCGCTCCCTGCTCGCCGACAAGAAGGTCGCGGTGCTGGGGTACGGGTCGCAGGGCCATGCCCATGCGCTGAACCTGAAGGAGTCGGGGGTCGACGTGCGGGTCGGGCTGCGCGAAGGCTCCTCGTCGGTGGCCAAGGCGCAGGAGGCGGGCCTCACCGTGCGCTCGATCGCCGATGCCACCGCCGAGGCCGACATCGTCATGGTGTTGCTGCCCGACACCGAACAGGCCTCGATCTACGCCGAGCACATCGCGCCGAACCTGGCGCCGGGCAACACGCTCATGTTCTCCCACGGTTTCAACATCCGCTTCGACCTCATCCAGCCGCCGGCCGACGTCGACGTCTCGATGGTGGCGCCCAAGGGACCGGGACACCTCGTGCGGCGCACCTACGTCGAAGGGGGCGGCGTCCCGTGCCTGATCGCGGTGGAGAATGACGCCAGCGGCGACGCCAAGGGTGTCGCGCTGGCCTACGCCGATGCGATTGGCGGGGCGCGCGCCGGTGTGATCGAGACGACCTTCACCGAGGAGTGCGAGACCGACCTCTTCGGCGAGCAGGTCGTCCTGTGCGGCGGCACCACCGAACTGGTGCGCAGCGGCTTCGACATCCTCGTCGAGGCCGGGTACCAGCCCGAGATCGCCTATTTCGAATGCCTCCACGAGCTCAAGCTCATCGTCGACCTCATGTACGAAGAGGGCATCGCCGGCATGCGGTACTCGGTGAGCGACACGGCCGAATACGGCGATCTCACCCGTGGTCCACGCGTCATCGACGACCATGTGCGCGAGACCATGAAGACCATCCTCGACGAGATCCAGAGCGGCAAGTTCGCCGAGGAGTGGGTGGCCGAGAGCCGCTCGGGTCGGGAGAACTTCCATGCGCTCGAGGCAGCCGGTCACGAGCTGGGCATCGAGAAGGTCGGCCGGAAGCTCCGCGCGATGATGCCGTGGATCAGCGCCGGCAAGCAGAGTGTCGCCGAGGTGTCGGGCGGACAGGGCTGACTTCGGTCCGGGCCGACGGTCACGCGTAGAGTCCGATCGTGGCCGATCGGACTTCTGACCCGGATCTCGTTCGTCGGCTGTTGTTGGCGGCGGCTTCCTCCCGCGACATCGATGTTGGGCCGCTGGCGCAGGGCGTCGATCTGCAGGCCGTCGCCCGCGCTGCGGAACACCACCGGGTCACCACCCTCGTGTTCTCTCGCTTGACCCGCTGCGGGGTCGAGCTTCCCGAGGCGCTGTCCGAGCGAGCTGTCATGGCCACGGCCATGGTCCGGGCCCGCCGTCTCCACGCGCAGAGAACGATCGCGGCGATTGCGGGGGCGACCGATGCTCCCTTCCTCGTGTTCAAGGGGCCCGTGCTCGCGGCCCATTGGTACGACGATCCCGACGACCGTGACTTCGCCGACGTCGATGTACTCGTCCGCCGAACCGAGTTCGAACGAGTGCTCGGCGACCTGAGCTCGGCGGGCTTCGAGTTGCTGTCGGCCAACTGGAAGGGGTTCCTCGACCACGAGGTGGCGGAGGTGCCGCTGGGCTTCGAATCGTCGATCGTCGACCTCCACTGGCATCCGATTGCACTCGGTGCGGCGCGTCGGTGGCTGCGGCTGGACGAGTCGACCCTCTTCGCTCGGTCGTGTTCACGGCAGCTCGGATCGGTGGAGGTTTCGACGTTCGACGATGTCGACACGCTGCTTCACCTGTGTGTCCACACCGGCCTCGACGGGGCTCGCCGGTTACGAGGGCTCGTCGACATCGATCGCGTCCTGGAGCGGGGACAGGTCGATCTCGACGAGTTCCTCATCAGAGCGCGCCGTGCGAATGCCCAGGCGTTGTGCGCCGCTGTCCTCCAACGTTGTTCGGCGACTATCTACACCGAGGTCGACCCGTCGTTCTTGCGTGACCTCACTCCATGGAGCGGGTGGCTGTCGCTCAATCGCTGGATGGACCGGCGTGGCAACGAAACCTCGTTCACGACGTCGCTACGCGTGGCACCGGGACTCCTCCTGACTGCGGGCCGTCCCTCTGGTCGAGCGACGCTCGTGGCGCTGGCCCGGAGGTCGCGCGGAGCTGGTCGCCGTGCGTGTTGGACGTCACGGGCTGGCCGAGGCCGGCGGGCCGCTCGACTGGGAACGACGTCCGGCGATACACCAGGTGGATTCTCGACGCCGCGCCTACCTCGACTGGGTCGGCGACGTCTCGGGGCTACGGGTCCGTCGATGCCGCAGTGTCGACGATCTCCACCGAATCCTCGGACATCTGCAACCGAGGACCACCCCTATGCTCGGGGCGGCGTTCCTGGACGGGCTCGAATCCCACCGGTGCCGGGCCGACCTCCTCGAGCATCCCGATGGAACGGTCGCCGCCGTACTGGTGCGGTATCGGTGGACCTTGGGACGGTGCACCGGCTTTCCCGTCCTTCTCGACGCGTCGGCCGCCGGTCGGCTGGCCGAGCTCGTCGAGCGGTCCGACGTCACGGACCTGGCCGGCATGGAGTCCGACACCACGCCCCTCGAGGAGGGAGTCACACGATGGAGGTCGGTGATCGAGGCGACCGTGGCCAGCGTGCCGCCCGGCTTCCTGTGGGAGGACGAGTACGACACCACCCGCCCGGCCACTCCAGCGCGATCTACCCGAGATCACCGAGCTGGTCTGGAACCACGCCCCGCAGGCGTTTCCCAACGCCTGGTTGCTGCGTCGCCGACTGAAGCGGGCGATCACCGACCTGGCCTTCGTCGTGGAAGCGGGTGAACCGCCACGCGTCGCCGGGGTGATGCTGCGCGACAGCACGACGCCGGAGTACCACTACTGGGCCCAGATAGTGATCGACCCTGAGTTCCGCGAACGCGGGCTGTCGTGGCATCTCATCGCCGCGGGCGCCGCGGAGGCCGGCCGTAAAGGCGTCGGCGGGCTCGTGCTCATTGCTGCCAGCAACCCGATGCCGGTGCCCGACGACGCCAAGGCACCCGAGAGCTGGACCTTCGTGACCTTGGACCCTCCCCGTCGCGTGAAGGGGGAGCGTCGCCTGCGGTGGGCCGTCGACGACCTGATCCGATCGGGCTCTCGCGACACGCTGGAGGTCTATCGGACTCCGGGTCGGAGCGACCAACTCACCAGCGAACGCCGCCGCCAGCAGTGGTGGAACGATCGACTCGGCTCGCGCCGATGATCAGGAGTGGTTGCGGTTGCGCCGATCGCGGCGACGATCGTGCTTGTGCCCGAACGTGAGCAAGGCCGAGATGTCCCGGCTGTCTTCGACGTGTGGTCGTTCGTATGTCACCCGTGCTCCTCAGACGTACTGGAAACTTTCGCCAAATGTAGCGCAGCACGGACCGTTTGTCCACGCGTCGCCCCGACTTCACCTGCTTCGGCGCATCCGGCGCTTCAAGCTGCGAACTCCAGCCCGCACCACCGGTCGAACCGCCTCGATTCGTCGGGGCTTCCAGCTGTCTTCTCGGGTCACCACGGCCGTCACCATGCCGATCAGCCAGTCTGGTCGCACCGGTGGATCGGCGCTCGGAGCGGTGTCGCCACAGAATACGAGTCGGCCAGACCGAGTCGAGCGCAGGTGACGGTGGGCGATCACGTCGCCGTCTCGATCGACGAAGGCCCAGATCTCGCCGACGCGAGGGCCACGGCCCACGTCTTCCACCAGCAGGAGCGTGTCGTCGGTGAAGCGGGTGCCCATCGAGGCGCCGGTTGCGGGGAGCCAGAGATCGCCGGCGCGGGCGCGCGATCGGAGCACCCGAGCGATCGCCTCCGGATCACCGACCATCGGTGTGGTCGCCCTCTCCGTAGCGATGCCTCGCTCTGCGTAGGCTGAGCCGATGACGGCCATGCGGACGATCGAGCTGGCGGGAGCGGCCATGGAGCTCAGTGCGTCCAGCAGCGAGGGCCGGATCCATCTCGACTGGTTCTTCGGCCCGTCGCCGGCCAGTGCCTCGGATCCCGAACTTCGTGTCGCCGTCGACGACGCGCTGAGAATCGGCCGACCGCTGGGCACACCGACCATGGAGGACGGTCCGATCCTGCGGTGGGACGAGGGCGACCAGCTTCGTCTCTGGCACGAGGCCGGCGCCGGTGCAGTCGTGAACGACTCGTCGCTCACAATTGGCGGTGGAGCCGGGGGTCATCGGTGGCGAGTGACCCGCCAGCTGCTGTTCAGCGCCCTGTCCTGGTGGTACGCGCGAGGCGGCGGGGTCATGCTGCACGCCGCGATGGTAGGGCGACACGGCGAGGCGGTCGTGATCACCGGCTTCACGGGTCGAGGCAAGTCGACGCTCGCGCTCGCCGCCTACCTGCGCGGCTGGGATCTCTGCGCCGACGACCTGGTGGTCGTCACTACCGAGCCGACGCCACCCGAGGTCTCAGGCCTTCCGAAGCGCCCCACCGTGAGCGCAGAGCTCGCAGGCGCCTTGTCCGTGCCGACCGAGCCGATTCCCGGCGATGACCGCGGCCGGCTGATGCTGCCGCCGAGTGTTCTCACCGTCGGCCCGCACACGGTTCGGGCGATC
The DNA here is from genome assembly GCA_963787285.1 of uncultured Acidimicrobiales bacterium. Taxonomy (GTDB): domain Bacteria; phylum Actinomycetota; class Acidimicrobiia; order Acidimicrobiales; family JAHEJN01; genus JAHEJN01. Next base: position 155,926 of record CAWBCM010000006.1, read on the forward strand.
GTGGCCGTGGATCACGACGACGGAGTGGGAACGACGACGCGTCTGACCCACACCGACGCACTCGCCGCGCTCGTCTCGTCGTCGATCGAGTCACCACAGCCCGATGCCCTGCGACGTCAGCTTCACTCGATGGCGGCTCTGGCGGGGCTTCCAGCGTTCCGTCTCGCTCATGCGGCGGACCTGGGTGATCGTCTCACCCGTGCCGCCGATCTTCTCGAGGAGGTCTGGACGCGGTCGGCGTGACACCGTCGACCGACTAGTACGAACCGAGCACGCCGAGCTCCTTCGCCTTGGCGACGGAACGGCCGAAGAGCCACACCGCCAAAGGAAGCAACACGGCGGCGAAGGCGGCGAGCAGGACGATCTCGTCGCCCACACCGCTGAACCCGGCGTCGGCCAGGAGTGCCTCGCGCAGCCCTCGCACGCCGTAGTAGGCAGGAGTCAGCTTGGCCAGTGCCTCGAGCCAGCCGGGCAGCAGCTCGACCGGGAAGACCGCCCCGGACAGCAACAGCGTCAGCTGATAGATGGGCCCCGATATGGGGTCCCCGCGCTTGGCCAGCAACACAAGGGCCGCAGAAGCAATACCGAGCGCGCAGAAATTCGCGATGGTCAACAACACGATGGGAACAGCGACAACGAGACCGTAGAGCGACAGGCCGGCGCCGAGCGCGCCCACGCCGACTCCGATGAGAAGGAGCACCTCGATCGTGGTGAGGGCGAAGGGCACCACGAGGCCGCCGATCAGAAGCGTCACCAACCGACTCGGACCGCTCAACAGCACCTCGAAGGTTCCCGCCGACTGCTCGGCCGTTATCTGGCCGGTGAAGGCCGAGACACCGAAGCCGGCATAGGAGGTCAGGGCGATTCCCAACACGACGAAGTCGAAGTACGAGCCCTGGTACCGGCGCAGGAGATCGGTCTCGCCGACCAGATCCGACACGTAGAAGGCGAGAAAGGCCGACACGAAGGTTCCGGTGAAGAACGACAGGAGGCCGAACTGATAGCTCACCTGGATGAACGCGTCACGTCGGGCCACCGCGCCGATACGGGCCAGCCCGCCGCTCGCCGCGCGAGTCACGAGTCGCTCCGGTCGTCGTCTGCGTCGAGAAGTGATCGCAACGTGACCGTCTCGTGGTGTACGTCACGATGGGCCAGCGCCGACGTGGGCGCCCACATGCGCTGTGCTCCGTTCACGAGCACGAGTACCCGATCACACATTGCCTCGACCTCATCGAGGCGATGGGACGCAAAGAGCACGGCCACTCCTTCCGACGCGAGGATGCGAAGGTGATCGAGGAAGGCCTCGCTGGCCACAGGATCGAGGCTTCGGGTCGGCTCGTCGAGGATCAGCAGCGCCGGGCGGGCCATCAGCGCCCGGGCCAGGCCCAACCGCACCCGCATGCCCGACGAGTAGCCGAACACCCGACGGTCGCGTCGGGCCAGATCGAACTGCTCGAGCAGCTCGCCCGATCGCCGGTCCGCTTCGGCAGCCGTGAGCCCCGCCATCACCCCGAAGAAGCGAAGGTTCTCCCGTCCCGGTGAGACGCCAATACAGCGCCCGCTCGTCGGCGAGGTGGAGGCCCAGACTCGTTCGGGCGACATGGGGTCGCTCCGCGACGTCCACGTCGTCGATGCGAACGGTCCCGCGCGTCGGCGTGAGCAGGGTCGTGCAGATACGAATGAGGGTCGATTTGCCAGCGCCGTTCGGTCCGACCATTCCCACCACTTCGCCCGACTGCACGTCGAAGCTGACGTCGTCCAACGCACGAATCGGTTCGGTGTGGGCGGTACGGACGACCAGCTTCAGGAGTCCGGTCGGTGGGTCGTAGACCTTGGCGACGCCCTCAACGCGCAGCATCGACTTCAACGACGAGGCAGGCGTCGATCAGCTCCTCGAGGAAGTCCTCGACGTCAGTCTGCAGCGTGGCCCGCTCGACCTCGGGGAAGGTCTGCTGCAGGCGATCGACAAGGGAATCGATGTCGGAGGGAAGCCACTGCCAGACGAGAGTACCGACCACGCTGAGCGTGCTCATCCGGTCGCCGTCGGCATCGAGCACGATGGTACGGTCGCCCGACGGCTCGGCGGTGACCCCATCTGCTCGTTCGTAGTGCTTGATCGGCTCTGACATGTGCTCGCCGCCCTGCGCGTGGACCCGTCTCGGCGCTCTCCACCGAGTCACGGTGGCGAATCTAGCCACTTCTCGCACCCGGCCGCCCAAATACGGCCTGTTCGACCCGCCGCCCGATCAGACGATCTTGCGGCTCGTCGCCCAGCGGGTGAGCTCGTGGCGACTGCTCAACTGGAGCTTGCGCAGGATGTTGCCGGCATGGGTCTCGACCGTCTTCACGGAGATCTCGAGCCGGCGGGCGATCTCCTTGTAGGTGTAACCCCTGGCGAGCAGGCGCAAGACCTCCTGCTCGCGTGTGGTGAGCTGGTCGAGCTCGCTGTCGAGCTCGGTGGTCTCGGCGGCCGAGAACGCGTCGAGCACGAACCCTGCGAGTCGGGGCGAGAACACCGCATCACCGGCCGCCACCCGTTCGATGGCTCCGACCAGATCGTCACCGGAGATGGCCTTGGTGACATAGCCCCGTGCGCCGGCGCGGATGACGGCGATGACGTCGTCGGCGGCGTCGGACACCGACAGGGCGAGAAACAACGAGTCGACCCCCGCAGCCTTCACGCCGGCGATGACGGCGGGTCCACCACCACCGGGGAGATGCACGTCGAGGAGCACCACGTCGGGCCGGGTCGCGGCGATGACCTCGACCGCGGTGGGGGCGTCGGCCGCCTCGCCGACGATCTCCACTCGGTCGCCCACCTCGGAACGGACGCCGCTGCGAACCAGAGCGTGGTCGTCGACCAGAACGACTCGGATCATGGTTCTGCCCTCCGATCGAGGCCGAGGGCCACCTCGGTGCCTTCGCCCTCGGTGGTGTCGATGGTGGCCCATCCGCCGGCCCGGCGCAGCCGCCCCTGGATCGAGTCGGCGATTCCGCGACGGTCTTCGGCGACCGTCGCGGGATCGAACCCGGTGCCCGTGTCGCGCACGAACACCTCGACCTTGGCCTCGTCGACCTCGGCGTACACGTCGATCGAGGAGGCGCCCGAATGGCGGGCGGCGTTGGTCATGGCCTCGCGAGCGGCGGCCACCAGCGATGCGAGACGCTCGTCGTCACCCATGTCGAGATCGCCGACGGTGACGACTTCGATGGGAACATGGTGGGTCTCCTCGACGCCGGCGGCGGCGGCGGCGATGCTCCGGCGAAACGGTGTTCCGGCCGGATTGCCGGGGCCGTCTTCGGTGAACAGCCAGTTCCGCAGCTCGCGTTCCTGGCGGCGCGCCAGCGACACCATGGCCGCCGGATCGTCACTCCGACGTTGGATGAGCGACAACGTCTGCAGCACCGAGTCGTGCAGGTGCGCGGCCACGTCGGCCCGCTCCTCACTGCGGATGCGGCGTCGTCGCTCGTCGGTGAGGTCGCCGAGCGTCCGCCACACCCACGGCCCGATCACCACAGCCAGACCGGCTGCGACGACCACCACTGCACCGATGGCGGTGAGCGTGGCGCCGCGATCGAGATTCGTCGTGATCAACAACACCAGCCCACCAACGCTCAGAACCAGGCCGAGTCCGATGCGTGCGACCCCACTCATGGGCCGGGAGCCGTCGACGTCGACGATGCCGCGATGCCAGGCGACGAGGGTTCCGAGGGTGATCAAGGCGATGGGCCACACGATGGCGTCGGAGAATCCGAGATCGATGGTGCGGAACAACAGCAGGAGACCCCCGAAGACCAGCCCGACACCGATCACCCGCGTCGTGGGATTCGCCCCTTTCGCACGGACGGCGCCGCCGGCTTGCACCCGGTGTTCCTCCGGAGTCAGCGCCATGGCGATCCAGGCCACCGCATACAACACGATGCCCCAGCCGGCAGTGGCCAGAACGACGAACATGCCTCGGATGAACAGGGGAGCGACACCGAGCTCTTCGGCGATGCCACTGGCGACACCACCGACGAGCCGGTCGTCACTGCGCAGGCGCGGCACTCGCCACGCGACGCCGTCGACTCCGTCGGTCGAGGAAGAGGTCGGGGCCGTGGTCATCGGCCCCCATGATCCCACGGAGCCGCCGGGGTTCCCATCGGGGAGTTCCCTGACCCACCCTGAGCCGACTCGGGGTCATTCCCGATTGTCGCCGGACTGCTCGATGCGCAGAATCGAAGTCATGAACGAAACCGTCCTTCCCACCGTCGTCGAGCACGACACCCTCGCCCTGATCGTGACCACTGCAGCCGTTGCCTTCCTCATGACACTCTCGTCGGCATCCGGCGGGTTGTCGGCCGCGCTGACCCGGTTCGTGGTCGCCGCAGTGAGTGGAGCCTGAACATGGAGACCACCGATCCCTCCACCTCCGATCCCACAACGCCCCTTCCGCCCGCCGGGCCGGCGCCGGTCCGGCGCCTCACCCGATCCTCCGACGGCAGGATCGGTGGCGTCGCCGCCGGCATCGCCGAGTATTTCGGCATCGACCCGACGATCGTGCGTCTGGTGTTCGTGGCGAGCATCTTCCTCGGCGGCTTCGGATTGATCATGTACCTGATCGGTTGGGTGGTGCTGCCGCCCGACGACGGATCCGGCGGCCAGATGGTCCGCACACCCTCGCCTCCACCAGCTCCACCGTCGTGGCGGTCGGTTTGCTGATTGCCGGAGCCATCGTGGCCGCAGCCACCATCGACAATCCCTTCGGGGGCGGCTTTCTCGTGCCCGTCCTCCTCGTGTCAGCCGGGGTCTTCCTCCTCCTCCAGTCGCCGGAGCAGTCGGAGTCCGGTCACCGAGCACCGACCGAAGCACCGGCGCCGCCGTCCGCCGCAGCCGGGCTGCCGGCCCTTCGCACCTCTGCGGAAATGGCCGTTCCGACCACCCCTCCGCCTTCTGCGCCGGTCGCGCCGACGGCGCCCGGACCGCCGATCACCGCCCTGGTGTTCTCGGCGCTCGCCCTCATCATCTCCCTTGCCTTCGTCGCCGAGGCGGCTGACCTGTTCGACGTGTCCCCCACGGCAGTCGGTGGCGGTGTGCCTGGCCGCCATCGGGGTCGGCCTCGTCGCCGCGGCCATCTGGGGAGGGGGACGTGGTCTGATCGCCATGGGACTGTTCACCACCGCTGCATTGCTGGTCAGTTCGGTCGCCGCACCGGCGTTCGACGACGGGGTCGGTGAACGCGACTTCGAACCCTCGACCTTCGCCGACGTCCGGTCGGAGTATCGCCTCGGCATCGGTGACATGCGGCTCGACCTCAGCGATGTCGACTTCCCCGACGGCGACCACCGCATCGACACCTACCTCGGCGTCGGTGAGCTTCGAGTGATCGTTCCGGCCGATGTCGACGTCGAGCTCTCCGGTGAGCTCGACGTCGGGGAGGTCGATTTGTTCGGCCGAGTCGACAGCGGCATCGGCACCGATGTCGACGCCATTTGGTCGGTCGACAGTGATGTGACGCTGCTCATCGATGTCGATGCCGGTGTCGGCCACGTGATCATCGAGGCCCGGTCATGAGCTTCCAACCGACCAAGGCACTCTTCGGTTTCTGCTTCGTCTTCATTGCGCTCGTGGGCATGCTGACGGGCTCCGATCTCGAGGGTGACACGGTCTGGTTGTGGGCCGCCGCCTTCGGCGGTGTCGGATCGGCGGGGCTGATCGCCGCGGTGCTCGCCATCGCCCAGCGCGCCCGCCGGTAGCCTCGATGCATGAGTGACGTGCGGCGGGTTGCGCTGGCTCTCGGTAGCGGCGGAGCACGCGGCTACGCCCACATCGGAGCCATCCAGGTGCTCCACGAACGCAACTGCGAGATCGTCACCGTGGCCGGATCGTCCATGGGGGCGCTCATCGGCGGGTTGCATGCGGCGGGAAAGCTCGACGAGTTCACCGAGTGGGCCCTGACGCTGACCCAGCGGGATGTGTTGCGGTTGCTCGATGTGGCCGTGTCGGCTCCCGGAGCGATCCGGGCGGAGAAGATCTTCGCCAGGGTCACCGACCTGCTCGGCGACACTGCGATCGAGGATCTCGTTATTCCTTACACGGCGGTGGCCACCGATCTACTCGCTCGCCGTCCGGTGTGGTTCCAGCGAGGTCCGCTGGTCGACGCCATTCGGGCTTCCACTGCCATACCGGGTGTGTTGCCCCCGGTGATGCTGAACGGCCGGCTGTTGGCCGACGGCGGGATCATGGATCCGGTGCCCCTCGCTCCGACCGCCGCGGTGCAGTCCGACTTCAGTCTCGCGATATCCCTTGGCGGCGAACGAGGCCTGCTGGCTCCGCTCCTGGAGACGGCCGAACCCCGTCCGATCGACGAGTGGCTCGAGCGCTTTCGCCGGGGCACCTCGAATCTGCTCGAGCGTGAGTCTTTTCGGTACCTTCGAGACCGCTTCGGCTCCGGGGACGCCGGCGGGACCGACGCCGAAGGCAGCGACGACGAGCCGGCCGAGTCCGAAGCGGCCGACGCCGGCCCGGAGTGGGGCGAGGCTCTGCCGGTGGGGCTCGGGAAGCTCGACGTGATGAACCAGGCGCTGGACGCGATGCAGAGTGTGCTCACGCGGTTCACGCTCGCCGCCCATCCCCCCGATGTCTACGTCGAGGTCAGCAAGCGTGCCGCACCGTCGACTTCCATCGTGCCGAGGAGCTCATCGAGATCGGCCGTACGCTGACCGAGGCCGCGCTCGACGGTGTCGGAATCGACGGAATCCCGGCGAGTACCGACTCGGGCTAGGCGTCCTCGATGACGTTCCGGATTGCGTCGGTGAGGGATTGCGACGCATGCGGCGCGATCGTTCCCTTCGCGGTGAGCTCTGACGTCGGTCGAGCATGCGAACGAGCTCGGTCTCGTCGAGCGCAACGTTCACCATGTCGAGCTCGGTGAAGTACCGGGCGGTGGCCAGCTGGTGATCGTTGCGGTGCTCGCCGGCGCTCGCCCGGCGGGGCATGACCAGCAGTGGCTTCTCGGCGGTGAGTGACGACAGAATCGTGCCCATTCCGGCATGGCCGATCACCAGATCGGCCTGATGGAACACGCGTCGGAAGTCTCGTGGGTCGAGGAATGGCCGAGCAGCGATGTACTCGGGCCGATGGTCGGTGACGCCGATCTGGGCGAACACCTGGCCATGGACGCCCGATTCGTGAGCCCAGTTGTCGACAGCTCGAACCAGGCGATCGAAGGGCAACTCGGTGCCGACGGTCACGAAGATGCTCACTCTGGCCGGTATGGCGTCGGCCGTCGCTCGTTCGGCACTCAAGGTGCTTCGTCTCCGAGCACATTGCCCGCATACGCCGGCCCATCGGGAGTGGCGAGGTGGGGCCACTGGGTCAGCCACAGATCGACGTGCTTGCCGGCTCGTCGTCCCGAGAGCGACAACTCCTCGGCGTTGGCGATGCTGTCGACCCAGATGGTCCGTGCCCCCACCAGCTTTCCGAACCGTACGGCGAAGTATCCGGGCGCGGCGCCGGTGGAGATCACCACCTCCGGTCGCTCCCGCACGATCAGGACGAGAACGGCGAGGGCACACTTGACCAGACCGATCTTGTCCCAGCGGTTGGCGTCGGGAACCACCCGGAACGGTGCGTCACCGACATCGGCCCGGTGGCCCGATGCAGTCGTCGCGAACGTGACTTCATGGCCCTCGAAGGCCGGCGTCAGTCGCCGTAGCTGCGTCCAATGGCCCCCGCCCGAGGCGAGCGCCAGGACCCGCTTGGCCCCGACGGGCTCGTCGGTGCGATTCGAGGCCGCGCCGGACCGCCACCGTGAGAGGGGAGCGGGCGAGGGCGCATGGCTTCTACCGCCCGGTACCCCGGTAGTCGAACCCGAGAGCGGTCATGTGCTCGCGATCGAGCAGGTTGCGACCGTCGACGATGTTGGGATGGGCCATGACCTCCCGGACGCGTTCGAAGTCGAGGTCCCGGAACTCGGGCCAATCGGTGACGATGAGAACGACGTCGGCGCCGTCGACCGCCTTGTAGGGATCGTCGACGATGTCGACCCTGCTGTCGGGGAGCGACCCGACTTGTGGGTCATAGGCGACCACCTCCGCATCGGCGTACAGCAGCCGTTGGATGATGTGCAACGCCGGTGACTCGCGATAGTCGTCGGTTCCCGACTTGAAGGCGAGGCCGAGGATCGCGACCCGTCGACCCTGGAGACCGCCGGTCAGTTCTGCGGCCTTGCCCACGAACCGATCGAACTGCTGCTGATTGACGCGCACGGTGGTCTGCAGCAGGTCGAACTGATAGCCGGCCTGTCGAGACATCCAGTCGAGCGCGAGGGTGTCCTTGGGGAAGCACGAGCCACCCCAGCCGGGCCCGGGTTGGAGATAGTGGGATCCGATCCGATGATCGGCGCCGAGACCCTCGAGCACCTCGAGGCCGTCGGCACCGACGATCTCGCACAGTGTTGCGATCGAGTTGACGAACGAGAGTTTCATCGCGAGATACGAGTTGGAGGCGTACTTGATCATCTCCGCCGACGGCGCGTCGCACACGATCGTGCGACCGTCCAGCTTCTCGAACAGCGCGGCAACCCGCTCGCCTGCGACTTCGTCGTCGGTCCCGATGACGATGCGATCGGGGTGCAGCGAGTCGTGGATGGCGGTTCCCTCTCGCAGGAACTCCGGGTTCGACACCACCCGGAGATCGTCGCGGCCCAGCCAGTGGGCCACCCGCACGGTGGAGCCCACCGGCACGGTCGACTTGTTGACCACGATCGCGTCGCGGGCCAGCACGGGAGCGATCTGCTTGGCGGCCGTCTCCACGAAGGTGAGATCGGCGAAGCCGTCGGGGGCCTGCGGCGTGGGGACGCACAGGAAGGCGATGTCGGCACCGTCGGCGGCCGAGGAGGCTCCCACGACGAATCGAAGACGGCCATTGGCCAGTCCTTCGTCGAGCAGCTCTGACAGGCCCTCCTCGAAGATCGGCGACCGGCCGGATTGCAGCAGATCGATCCGCTGTTCGTCGATGTCGCCACAGACGACATCGTGGCCGAGGTGGGCCAGCACCGTCGCCGTGGTGAGCCCGACGTACCCCGCTCCGATTACCGCAATGCGCTCGCTCACACTTCCGCCCTTGGTCGTTGCCCGATACCGGCCCGACCGATCGGGCCGCCCGACAGTGTAGGCGTGGTCGACCCCACCGATCACTGGTCCGAACGGATCAGTGATGGGCCCCGACCGCGGGTTTCCTGCGAAGTCGCCGCAGCGGCGGTTCGGTCTTCGGGGGCTGTTTGCGGGGTGGGAGGTCGGCCAGGAGATCGACCGTGGCGTCGGTGACCCTGGCCACCGCTCGCTCGAACGCCGCTTCGGTTGCCGCGCTCGTCTTCTGGACGCCGCTGATCTTGCGGACGTACTGGCGGGCGCCGGCCTCGATCTCCTCGAGGGTCGCCGACGGCTCGAGGCCACGCAGGGTGGTGATGTTTCGACACATGCGCCGACCGTACCGCGGCAGCGCGCCGGCGTCAGCGGCCCTCGAAGCGCGGCGGACGTTTCTCGACGAAGCTGGCCACACCCTCGGCCGCGTCGTCGGTGGCGGCCAGCCGGGCCTGGTCGGGACCCATGGCGGCGACCGCCACGTGGTGACCCTCCGTGAGGTAGCGCCACGACGCGGCCTTGGTGGCCTGTACGGCCAAGGGCGCGCCCCGGCAGATGACCTCGGCCAGCTCGATGGCCCGGTCCAGCTCGGCTCCGGCCGGGACGACCTCTTGGACGAGGCCGATCCGGTACGCCTCGTCGGCGTCGAATTCGTCGCTGGTCAGGAGGTGGTACATGGCGTTGCCCCAGCCGCCCCGCTGAACGAACCGCATGGTCGCCCCACCGGTCGCATGGATGCCGCGGAGGGGTTCGAGCTGGGAGAAGCGACAGTTGTCGGCGGCGACGACGATGTCGCCGGCCAGCATCAACTCGATGCCGAGGGTGTAGGTGATGCCCTTCACCGCCGAGACGATCGGTTTCGAGCATGCTCGACCGAGCGCGGTCGGATCGACGCGGTCGACGTCGGAGCTGCGCCGTTGGCCCGTCCTCATACGCTCGGCCCAACGGGGGAGGTCGAGGCCGGCGGTGAAGTGATCGCCGTGGGCGAACAACACGCCGACCCACAGGTCGGGATCGGTGTCGAGGTCGGTGTAGGCCTCGACCAGCCCGTCCATCATCTCGGGCGTGAACCCGTTCAGCTTTGCCGGTCGATCGATGCCGATGAGCAGCACATGGCCGCGCGTTTCGAGGGTTATCGCGCCGAGGTCGTCTGCCATGGAAGGAATCTACGGACATTCCGGGCGTGGGGTGTAAGCAACGGCGCATCGGGCCGTCTCCCTGTCACCGAACACACGACAGGAGACCGCAATGAACACGAACCGAACCACCAAGTCCCGAGCCGCCGCCATCGGCGTGGGATTCCTTGCCGCCACCCTCACGCTGGGGCTCGCCGTACCGGGCGCCTCCGCCGCTGAGCCCGATGGGCCGGAGCTCGAGAGCATTGTCGAGGCCATTCCCATGCTGCCGGCCGACGGGATTTTCGTTCCCGTTGTACCGATCGTGCCGAGCGCCGACGTGGTCGTGGACTGCGCGGCAACCGACCAGGTTCGGGTGGAGATCGGCAACCACACCGCCAACTTCTTCGTGGTCGAGACCTCCGTCGATGCGGTTCTGGTCGATACCCAGCTCGTCGGCCCGAACAACGCCCACGGGTTGGCGCTCGACTTCGCCGAGAACGACACCCACGACGTCGCGGTGACCGCGGGCACCACGACCCTGTTCGAGCAGGCGATCACGCTCGACTGCCTGCTGCCGGCTCCTTCCTACGAGATCATCCAGAACTGCGACACGGATCAGGCCTACGCCCGGCTCGTCAACGACGGTGACGACACGGCGTACATGGGGGTGCAGTACCCCGACGTGATGCACATGGAGATCGAGATCGCACCCCACAGCTCCGAGGACTGGCTGTTGGCCGTCCCGGCGGGTGGGTCCGTCGAGTTCGAGGTGGTTTCCAGCGGTGCCACCATCGGAAGCGAGGTCTTCGAGTTCACCTGCCCGGTTGCGCCGCCGGCTCCGACCCCGCAACCTGCTCCTTCACCAGCTCCGGCCGGACCGACACCTGCACCGGCGATCGTGAACGACGCGAGTGAGCCTGCGCCGACCGACGTCGCCCCCATCCCGGTCGACCTCGCCGCCGACGGCACCACGAGTGCTGACGCCGAGCCGCCCGAGGTGCCCGACAGCGACGAAGAGATCGCCGCACCGGTCGCCGTCGAGCTGGCCGGCTCCGAGCACGGCAACGGGCTGGCCATCGCCGTCGCCCTCGTTCTCATCGGGCTGACCATTCTCGGTGGAGTCGTTCTGGCCACCACCCGTGATGGTCAGCGCTGAGGCTTCGACCGAACCGAACGATCAGAAAGGGGAGCGGGGCCGTGACTCATCACCAACGGTCCTCGCTCCCCGAGTTGGGGAACAATGGAAACCGTGACCGAGCGTTCCGATGCCGAGCTGGTCGTCGCCGCCGTGGGCGGCGACTCGGCCGCGCTCGGGGGAATCTACGACCGGTACGCCGACCGTGTGTACTCGTTCTGCCAGTCGCGGCTGCGCAACCACGAGCAGGCAGCCGACGCCACCCAGGAGACCTTCGTGCGGGCGGCACTGCGGTTGGGCACGCTACGCGAGCCCTCGAAGCTGCGCTCGTGGCTCTTCGCCATCGCCCGGAACCAGATCGTCGACCAGGCCCGGCAACGCGAGCGCAGCACGTCCATGGAAGCCGCAGGCGAGATGGCTGCTGATCTCCCGGACCACGACGCCGATCTGCTGCGCGCCGATGCCGCCACACTGTTGTGGGAGGCCGCCGGATCGCTCCAAGAACGCGACTTCACGCTGCTCGAGCTGCAACTGCGTCAGGGACTCGAGGGGACCGATCTCGCCGATGCCCTCGGTGTGTCGACAAGTCATCTCCACACCCTGCAGTCCCGCATGAAGGACCGCATCGAGAAGGCCCTGGGCGCCCTGCTCATCGCCCGCCACGGTCGCGACGACTGCGATGGGCTCCAAGCGTTGCTGGCCGACTGGGACGGCCGCTACACCGTGGCCGTGCGGTCGAAGGTGACCCGACATGTCGAGAGCTGCGACGTCTGTCGGCACACCAAGGCTGCCGTCGTCGTTCCCAGTCGGTTCCTGGGCGTGCTCCCGCTGATGGCTGCGCCGATCCTCCTACGGGCGAAGACTGCCGCCGCCATGGAAGCGGCCCGCACCGGCGCATCGGGCGTGGCCGTCGAGGAATCGGCGTGGACGTGGCGAGACGACGGATTTCCGAATGCTCTCGGCCCGGACGCGGCGAAGACGGGATCGGGTCTGCTCGCAATCGTCGTGGCGATCGCGTTCGTGTTGATCGGCGCCGGAGCCGGCGGTGCGTGGTACTTCGGTGGGGACGACCAGGTGAGCATCGTCGCACCCGGCGAGGGCGACGAGCCGGCACCGCTCGTCGCCGAGCCCACCCCCACCCCCGAGCCGACCCCCGACGTCACTCCCGACCCGACACCGTCGGCCACGCCGACTCCCGAGCCCAAGGTGGACATCGGGCCGATCCCGACCCCCACCCCGGCGCCGCCGACTCCGGTGCCGCCTCCGCCCACTCCTGTTCCCCCCACGCCGGTTCCACCGACACCGGTGCCGGGCTCCATCGCCGTCGGTGCCGCGAACGTGAGCCTCGGTCTGGCCGCCCAGGCTCCCCTCGGGCTGTCGAATCCCGGGGCTCAGGCCGCCCCGTTCACGGCCGGCGCGACTGCTCCCTTCTCGGTTTCACCCGCCTCGGGCCAGGTCGGTCCGGGAGGGTCCCAGCAGCTGGTGGTCGCCGTGAATCGCAATGGTCTGCCCGACGGTGTCGTGTCCGGCTCGCTCACCATCGCAACGCCGGCCGGTCCGGTCAGTGTCTCGCTGTCGGCTCTGGTCGACACCACCGCACCCCAGGTTCGCGTCGTCGCGCCGCAGTTCGGCGCCGTCGTGTGCATCGGCGACACCGTCCCCGTGAGTGCCGCCGCCACCGATGCGGGCGGTTTGACCGGCGTTTCGGTGAGCTGGTCGGGTCCGACGGGTACCGGCGGCACCGCGGCCCTCTCCGGTGGACCCGAGTCGTGGACCGGCAGTGCCGGACCGTTCCCGTCGCGTGGCGTGGTCCTGCTCACCGTCACGGCCACCGACGGCGTCGGGCTGTCGGCATCGAGCACGGTCGATGTCTTGTCCGACACCTGCTGAACTAGGTTCCTGGCGTGACCTCCGTCGACTCCGTGGTGCCGCCCGTCGGCGTACCGAACCCGATCCTGTTCGACTTCTGGACCCGGCCGGCGGCCGATATCGATGCCGACCTTGCTGTGCTTCGCGACGCCGGACCGGTCTTCGTGTCCGAACCGGTGCCCGACCCGGGGTTCCCCCTTCCGCAGGGGCCGGGCGCGTGGATCCTCACCCGCCACGCCGACATCCTGCACGCGTCGAAGCATGCGCCGCTGTTCAGCTCGGCCGCCGGGGTCACTGCGCTCGACACGCCGATCGAGTTCCGCGAGTTCTTCTCGTCGATCATCGCCATGGACGACCCTCGTCACGCCCGCTTGCGCCGGCTCGTGTCGGCCGGCTTCACCCCCCGCATGCTCGCCCGTTTGCAGCACCACGTCGAAGCCACGGCGCGCGACATCGTCGATCGTGTCGCCGAGGAAGGGTCGTGTGACTTCGTGGTCGACGTCGCCGCGGCGCTGCCGCTGAAGATCGTGTGCGAGCTCATGGGCGTGCCCGAGTCGCAGTACGACTTCGTGTTCGACCAGTCGAACGTGATTCTGGGCGCCGGAGACCCCGAGTACGTGCCCGACGCCTCCGACATCCTCACCGCGATCCTCACTGCCGGCCAGGCGCTGGCCGAACTGATGGACGAGGTCGCCGCGCAGAAGGCGGGCGGCGACGGCGACGATCTCACGTCGTTGCTCGTCAACGCCGAGGTCGACGGTGAGCGACTCGACCATCAGGATCTCGCCAGCTTCTTCATTCTGTCTGGTGATCGCCGGCAACGAGACCACCCGCAACGCCATCAGCTGGGGCCTCGAGTACCTGAGCGCCAACCCCGATCAGCGCCGCATCTGGCAGAACGATCCCGATGGCGTCACCGCCACCGCGGTCGAGGAGATCGTCCGTCTGGCCAGTCCCGTCACCTACATGCGTCGCACGCTGCTCGACGACACGGAGGTCTCGGGAGTCCCGATGGCGGCCGGCGACAAGGTGCTCATGTTCTACCTGGCCGCCAATCGTGATCCGGCGGTCTTCGACGACCCGCTGCGGTTCGACGTTCTGCGCACGCCGAACAACCATGTGGGCTTCGGAGGTCCGGGTCCGCACTTCTGTCTCGGTGCGCATCTGGCCCGGCGTGAGATATCGGTGATGTTCACCGAGCTGTTCGCCCGACTGCCCGACATCGAGGCCGTCGGTGAGCCGCAGTTGCTGCGATCGAGCTTCATCCACGGCATCAAACACCTTCCGGCCGAGTTCACCCCGGTTCGTGGTCGCTGACGAGCCCTCGCTCGTGGTGAGCGAAATCTGGCGCTATCCGGTCAAGTCGATGCAGGGCGAAACGCTCACGACCGCCGCCGTCACCCCCATCGGCATCGAGGGCGATCGAGGATGGGGGCTGGCCGATCCGGCCACCGAAAAAGGTGCTCACGGCCCGACGCGAGCCGAAGATGCTCTTCGCCGCTGCTCGACTCGAAGGCACCGAGGTCGTGATCACGCTCCCCGACGGTTCCGAGACCGCCGACGATGCCGTTCTGTCGGCGTGGCTCGGAGCGCGACGTCGCTCTCGTTCGAGCCGGTGAGGAGGGTGGCGTGTACGAGAACCCGCTCGACCCCGCAACCGAGCAGGACTGGGTCGAGTGGCAAGGGCCCGGCCTCGCCTGGCACGACAGCGCCAGGAGCCGGGTGTCGCTGGTGTCGACGCACGAGTCTCGACAGGCGTCGACATCGGTCGTATCCGGGCCAATCTCGTGTGCCGCGGTCACGGCGAGGACGCTCTGGTCGGTCGATGTTCATCAGGGTGAACGTCGTCGCCGCGCCGGTAGGCGAGGTCGTCGACGCCGTTACCGTCCCAGTCGCCAACATAGAAATTCGTGTCGCTCGGAGACCCGAAATCGAGCTCGAAGTCCGCGGCACCGCCGGTGAGCTGGTTCGCGAAGAACCAGCGGCTCACCTGAGCCGCGCCGTTCTGATTCGGACTCGAGACCCCGGGCAGAAGCCCGAGAATCGCGGCCAGGACGGCGACGGACAGCGCACGCCAGGGACGATGACGCTCGCTCGGGCTGGATTCGTGGTCACGGTCGCATGGATCGCGTCAAGTCCCGCGAGGCGTCGGCGCCTGGGATCGGTCTCGATGGCGGCACGGTGCTCGTCTACTCGACCCGGCGCACGGCGAAGGTGTCGACGCCGTTGCCGTTCCAATCGCCGACGATGAGCTCGTCGGTGGCCATGCCGTACGCGATGACGGTTTGGGCGGGGCCAGGCTGGAAGTCGTTGCGGATGAAGATCAGGTTCCCGCGGCGCACGGCGAAGGTGTCGATGCCGTCCTGGTTCCAGTCGCCGACGAGCACTTCGTCGCCGGCCTTGCCGTAGCCGAACACGATGTCGGCGGGACCAGACGTCGTGGAGTTGCGGACGAAGAACGTGTTACCTCTGCGCACGGCGAAGGTGTCTTGGCCATTGCCGTTCCAGTCGCCGACGAACACTTCGTCGCCGGCTCTCCCGTAGCCCAACACGATGTCGGCGGTTCCGGGGGCGATGGTGTTCTTGAGGTAGTAGATGTTGCCTCGGCGAGCGGCCGAGCGTGTCGGTGCCGTTGGCGTTCCAGTCGCCGACGAGGGTGGTGTCGGTCGCCTTGCCGTAGCCGACGGTCTTGAATGCGTTGCCGCGCTCGTCGACCAGCGTGTACACGTTGCCCACACGGGACCCGAAGCCGTCGGTTCCGTTGCCGTCCCAATCGCCGGCAATGACCTGACCGGTCGGCGTGCCGAACAAGAAGCTGTAGTCAGCGGGGCCCGATGCGATTCTGTTGGCGACGTAGATTCGTGACCTCAAGGTTGGCGGGTGGGATCACGGGGACAGCGGAGACCTCGATGTCGAGGTCGGCTCGGCCGGTGGCGCCGTCGTTGTCGGTCAACTCGTAGGTGCAGCTGTCGGTGCCGGAGAATCCGGCGGTAGGTGTGTACGTGACCGAGCCGGCACCGCTCGGCGGCGCACGTGCCGTTGGCCGCCTGAGTGACGATGGTGGCCGGCCCCACGGCCGCCAGGTCGTCCTGGCCGCCTCCGTCCTGAGCGTTGCCGTCCGATGTGCGGAGTCCTCGTGTGAGACCGTCGTTGGCGACGCACGTTCGTCGTGACCGCCACACCCGCATCGGTGATCGCGGCATCGTCGACGGAGCGGGCGGCTGGTTCACGTAGATGGCGATGGTGTTGCCGCTCGGCGGAGTGCAGGTAACAGTGACCATGTTTCCGGTGTTGAGGACGCTGACCTCAGAAACGGTCGCCGTCAACGGGGCACCGGCATCGGCGGCGGTGATCGTGTAGGCAACCGAACCGTCAGGCTGGGTGAGCAGCGTCGAGCTCAGAGCGTGAAGGCCATCTCCTCGACCAGCGCCCCCGGCAGTTGCAGGCTGTCGGTCGAACGTCGTTGGTAGGTGCTCGAGTCGGGGATCAGCTCGGTCGTGTCGGTCAATCCGACCAGCCGGGCGCCGAGGAGATTGAAGGCCGTGTCGTCGAAGCGCAAGACGTTGACCGGTGCGGTGATCTCGCCGTTGTCGACCCAGAACGTGGCGAAGCGGGTCATGCCGGTGGTGCGACAGGCGGAACGATCGCTGAAGTTCAGATACCAGAGGTTGCCCACGTAGAGGCCGGTGCCCAGGCGGTGGACCACCTCGTCGGCGGGGATGTCGCCGGGTTCCATGCGGAACGACTGAGGCGATTCGCCACCCGCGGCGCCGTTGGTCGCCACGCCGTACTCCCGGGCCGAGCGGGGCGAGACCAGATGGTCGTTGAACACGCCGCCCTCGACCATCGTCACCCGATCGGGGCGCAGGAAGCCCTGTTCCTGGAAGTTCGGAGCGGTGCCACCGGCGGTGTCCTCGCTGATCGTGATCGAAGGATGGAAGGTGGCCCCGTCGGCAATCATCCGCAGAAGCGGCGTCTGTTTCGTGCGGTGCGAACGGAGTCCGAATCCTCCCCACGAGAGCATGGAGGCGATCTCTTGCATGGCGGTCGGTGCGAGGTAGGTCGGGTACCCGCCGGGCGCGAGGTCGATCGGGTCGCGGTCCAACACGTCGAGCTGCCGTTGTGACCACTCGACCTTGCGGTCCAGAGCAGCCGTGTCCCACGCGGTACCGGCGTAGAGGTTCTTCACGGCCTTGTCGGCTCGGAGGTAGAAGCTCCAGTCGAGGCTGAAGTTGGCACTCTCGTGCCAGTTCACCTGTCCCCGTGAGTCGGCGAATCCGGTCACCGAGGTGCCGGCGGCGTAGACGCCGACCAGATCGCGCCCGGCGCCGACGTTGCGGATCGCTTCGACGGCCGCGCCGGCTTCGGGCAGCGACGACTCGGCCGTCACGACCGTGGAGTGCACTTCGTCAGGACGCATCAGGTACGGATCGGGAGGCACCGAGTCGAGCTGGGTGCGCATCGACGCCAGCGCTCGGGCGATCCGATCGTCGTCGAGCTCGCGGTCTCCCGACAGGGTGAACGACGACTCGACGTGGCGGGCTCCACGAGCCAGGTCGAGGTCGAGCTCGAGCTGGTTGACCGAGCCCGCCTGACGTACGGCTCCCGCGTTGAAACGCACGAACTCGCTGGTCTCACCGGCCACGTTGGCGCTGAACTCCTCGCCCGGAGCCAGCTGCGATCGAATCGATGCGGTGAGGTCGGCGAAGTAGTCGTGGGTCGTCACGATGCCCCACCGAAGACCTCGACGTCATGGAAGTGACACGGCGGCGTGGCGTGGCCGACCCAGATCGTCTGATTGGGTTCACCCTTTCCGCAGTTGGGCACGCCGTAGGCCTGGAACAGGTCGCGGTTGCCCACCCCGGCCAGGTTGCGCCAGAAGTTGCGCGAGATGCCGCGGTAGCTGGGATTCCTGACCGTCGTGGTGAGCTCGCCGTCCTCGATGAGGGTGCCGTGTTCGCAGCTGAACTGGAACTTGTTGCGACTGTCGTCGATGGACCACGAGGTGTTGGTCTGCATGAACACGCCGTGCTCGATCGACGCAACGAGCTCCTCGAAGGTGGAGTCGCCCGGCTCGACGTTGAGGTTGGCCATTCGATCCATCGGCGGCCGGTTCCAGCTGGACGCTCGCGAATTGGCGACACCCTCGAGGCCCGACCGGGCCTGGGAGATCGCCCCGCCGAGAGGTCGCTCGAGGATGCCCTCGCGAATGAGGTACTCGCGCGTCGCGGGGGTGCCGTCGTCGTCGAAGGCATAGCTCGATATCTCGCCGTCGACGGTGGGATCGAAGGTGACGTTCAGGAGCGGCGAACCGTAGGCGAAGGTGCCGAACATGTCGGGGGTGACGAAACTCGTGCCCGCGTAGTTGCGTTCGTCACCGAGGATGCGGTCGAGCTCGAGTGGGTGTCCGATCGACTCGTGGATCTGGAGCACCATCTGGTCGGGTCCGAGCAGCAGGTCCATGACGCCGGCGGGACAGTTCGGCGCCTCGAGCAGGGCGACGGCCTCGGTGGCAAGGCGAGGCGCGGCATCGAGGAAGCCATAGCGGTCGAGCACCTCGACGCCGCCCTGGCCGTAGGCCGAGTGGGCGGCGAAGGTCCGGGTCTGGGTGTTGGCCCCGTCGTTGGCCGTGACCGACATCGTCGGAAAGGCGGCATCGAAACGCTGGTGGACTCGTCCGCCCTCGTTGGTCACGAGCAGGGTGTCGCGCTCGATCACGCTGAGCCCGACAGCCCGTTCGACGATGCGGTCGTCACCACCCAGCGCCTCGCACTGGGTGCGGAGGAGATCGATACGGTCGGCGAGGCCGATGTCGGCCCAGCTCCGCTCGACGGTCGAGCGGTAGTCGCCGACGGGGTGACCGAGCGGCGGTTGGGCGAGGACCCCGAGGCCCGCCGTGACGCCGGCCCAGTGCCGGGCTCGCTCCACTGCGGCACCGACGCCGGTGGGGGACAGGTCGCTGGTCGCGGCGTAGCCGAGGCCCCCGTTCGACCAGATCGTGACCATGATGCCGACGTCGCGACTGGTGTGGGCGGGTTCGGCGACGTCGTCGAGCACGCTGAGACTCTCGACCCGCTGGTCGAAGTAGCGCATGGAGCAGTAGTCGACATCGGTCGGCATGGCCCCGAGGAGTCGAGGTTCGAGAGCGTCGAGCATGACGTGAGGGTACGCCCCGCCGGTGCTCAGTCGTCGAGTCCGTGCATCACGTCGAGCCACAACTGGGTCGTGAGGGCGAGTGACTCGATGTCGATGCGCTCGTTGTGGCCGTGGAAGCGGCTGCCGTAGGCGCCGGCATCGAGCTCGGGCGAGAAGAGGCCGGCTCCGTAGGCGATCGCGCCCATGTCGCGGAACACGCGGGCGTCGGTGAATCCGCTGGTGAACCGGGGCACGAGCCGAGCCTGGGGAAATGGTCGCGAGACTGCGGTCTGGAGGACGTCCCACAGCGGGGTGTCGAGGCGACTGGTCGAAGCGGTGTGGGTGAGGATCGGGCTGATCTCCACATGATCGGCGAGATCGCCGAGGGCTTCCGCCAGGTGGGCTCGGACATCGTCGGCCGTCTCGCCGGGAAGGGTTCGGATGTCGACGCCCAGCTCGACGGACCCCGGAATGATGTTCGTCTTCATCTGACCGCGGGCCTCGTTCACCGAGAAGGTGGTGTGGCAGCAGGCGTGGAGCAGGCTCGCCGTCTGCACATCGGGCAGGTCGTCGAGGACCCTCTCGACGGCGACGGGATCGCGAAGGGCGTCGGTCAGCTCGGGGTCGATGTCGAGGCTGTCGATCATCGGCCACCACAGGTCGTGGAAGCGGGCGCGGGGCCGGTACTCGGCGAGTCGCTGCACCACTGCTGCGGCCTTCACGAGCGCGTTGTCGCTCCGGAACGGACGCGATCCGTGCCCCGGTGTGCCGCGCACCGTGAGCGTGCGCCAGGCGATGCCCTTCTCGCCGGCGGTGACACCGACCGTCGGGGACTCGGCGGTACCTCCGTGCAGCCCGCCGCTCTCGGTCAGCACGTAGGTGCAGTCGATCGCGTCACGATGTCGGGTGGCCATCCACTCGGCGCCGTAGGCGCTGCCCGACTCCTCGTCGGCGACCGCGAAGAAGATGATGTCGCCACGGGGCCGGTGACCCGAGACCGGCGAGGTGGCGAAAGGCCACCGCCATCGACGCGGTGAGGTTCAACATGTCGACCGCGCCGCGGCCCCACACCTCGCCGTCGATGACCTCGCCGCCGAAGGGATCGTGTCGCCAGCCCGATGCATCGGCAGGAACGACGTCGGTGTGGCCCATGAGGCACAGCTTCGGCGCCGACGGATCACGGCCCGCGAGCCGAGCCGTGAGGGACTGGCGGCCCGGGGCGGCGTCGAAGGTATCGATGTCGGCGCCGATCCCCTCCAGGTAACCGAGGAGCAGTTGTGCATTGAGCACCTCGTTGCCCGACGTGGGGGTGCCGTCGTTCACGCACGCGTTGCGAATGAGCGCCTGGAGCAGTTCGACGGTCTCGTGGACGTTCGCCTCGGTCATGGGTCAGGTCGCTGCGAGCAGCTCGACGAGGGCCGACACATCGGGGAGTCGCCAGTGGTCGAACTCGGTGTGCAGGTCATGCGGGTCGAGCTGAACGACCGGCAGGCCCGCGGCGGCGGCACCCCGGACGTCGGCGTGCACGGTGTCACCGACGTAGAGCACGCGGTGGGGCGCCATGTCGAGGGCGCCGAGGATCAGCTCGAAGATCCGAGGATCCGGCTTGGCGACACCGACGGTGGTCGAGTCGACGATGTCGACCACCTCGGGTAGCTCGCCGGGGCCGATCTGGCACACGGCGTGTTCGACCATCTGTGCGGCCGCGGTGCCGTCGTTGTTCGACAGGATTCCAAGGTGCACGTCGAGCTCGGCGAGCCGATGGAATGCGTCGATGTTGGCGGTGAGGGGCAACCGCCATATGTCCATCACCGCCTGATGACGCTGGAGGGCTCGTGCGGCGTGGGCGCGGTCGAGGTCGGTTTCGTCGACTCCCAGGTGGGCGAAGTACCGAAGGTCGTACCAGCGCCACGCATCGAGATCGCGTTCGTCGACGTGGTCGGCAGCCAACATGCGATCGGTGAGACCACGGGCACCGTGATAGTGCGCGGCCCGGAAGTGGTCGGGGTCGTCGGTGACCACGAGCTCGGCGTCGGCAAGCGCCGCCGCGATCGGCTCGGGATGGGGTACGAGGAACACTCCCCCGATGTCGAAGACCACGGCGTCGATGGCGGCCAGAGTGCTGAGCATGGAGTGAGTATGGCAGCGCTGGCGCCGGGTCACTGCGTGGACTGGCGGTGCGCCGGGGCTGCTCCCGAGCGCCACTAGGCTCGCCGGGTGCGCCTGATCCGATCGAACCGCGTCATGCGCCTGTTGGCGCTGATCGCCATCGTGGCGGCATCATGTGCCGACCCCGATCTCGGTCCGCCGTCGAGCACCACTCTGCCCGTCGCCACCCCCACGCCGACGCCGACTCCCGAGCCCGACCCGGCCCTCGGTCCGTCGAACACGACCACCACGACCACCCTTGCGCCGATCGAGATCGTGCCCACACCGTCGCCGACGCCGGAGCCCGCACCCGAGGTCGGCCTCACCGACACCCTCTTGCGTATCGGCGTGATCGCGGACGTGAGCACCGGCACGTTGGCCGACGACCGGGGGGAGTCGGCATGGAACGCGGTATTGGCCTGGGCGCGATCGGTGAACGACAGCGGGGGACTCGCGGGCCGCCAGATCGTGGTCCAGCCGATCGACAGCGCGGTGTTCTTCAACAAGGAGGCACTCGAGGAGGCGTGCGCCGACGTCTTCGCGATCGTGGGAAGTTGGTCGGTCAACGACGGCGAGGACCTCGACGTGCTTCTCTCTCCCGAGTGCTCGATGCCCGACTTCCCGGCCGAGGCCCGGACCCCGCGCCGCCGGCAGTCGCCCATCACCTTCCAGTCGAATCCCCAGACCGTCGTACTCGAACAGGCGGGGCCCGGTCAGTACCTGGCCGAGCAGTTCCCCGACGAGGTCGACGCCGCCGCGCTGCCGGTCCTCGATCTGCGCTCGATCAGGGTCGAAAGTGAGCGGCTCATCGAGGCGTACGCCCTCGGTGGGTTCCAGTTCGTGCAACGTCCGACAGTGAGCCTCGATGCCGACCTGGTCGAGCTCGCCACGACGCTGACCGATACCGAGATCACTGCGCTGGTGTGGAATGCCGATGCCAACCGACTCGTGACCTTGTTGGCCGAGCTCGAGGCCCTCGGTGGTGCTCCGCCGGTGGTGAGTTGCGGGGAGGCGTGTTACGGGGCCGAGTTCCTCGCCGGCGCCGGAGCTCTCGCCGAGGGTGTCACGACGTGGCTGACCACGGTGCCGCTCGAGGAGGCCGACGCGTCGTTCGAGCTCACGCAGTACCGATTCTGGCTGGGCCGGGTCCGGCCCGAGGAGGTACCCGATGCGGTGGGCGTGAAGGCATGGGCGGCTGCCCTGTTGTTCGAGGAGGCGGTGAATCGGGCAACGCTGGCCGGATCTCCCAGCTTCTCGCCCGATCTGCTCACCCGCTCCGCCGTGCTCGATGCGGCGGAGACGATCACCGAATGGGATGCCAACGGACTCCACGGCGAAGCCAACCCGGCCGAGGGGGTCGGCTCGCCGTGTTTCGTGCTCCTCGTCGCGGCGAACGGCGAATGGCAGCGCGAGCAGCCCTTCGGTCGGGGCCGTTTCGACTGCGAAGCCGACAACCTGGTCACCCTTGTCGACACCATCGAGCTCGGTCTCGGTGATCCCGACATCGAGATCGGCACCCGCACGCTCGAACCGCTGACACCGCCCACGCCGATTCCCGAGCCCGAGGGCTGACGACACCTCACACGTCGGTGGGTATCCAGACGAGTACGACGTCGTCGACGGTGATGTCGGTCTTCTCGAGGGGCACAGTGAACGACTCGACCATCGCGACCTTGTCTTCCCAGGCATCCTGGATCTCGAAGAGCGAGTCGGCCAGCTCGGCCTCGAGCGCCTCGAGCTCGTCGAGCTTCTCGGCCAGACGGTTCTCGGCGGTGGCCCGGCGCTCCTGGGCGGAGCTTCGTTGATTTCGCTTCGAGGAGGCGCGACGCAGGCCGCCGAGAATCGAACGGGTGCTCTTCCTGCCGCCCAACAGACCACCGAGCAGATCACCTGCCGCGGAGACCAGTTCGTCCCCGCGGCGGCCCTCGGCCGCCTCACTCGCCTCGCGAACGCGATCCTCGGCGGTGGCGATCGCGACGTTGACGCGGTCGATCTTCTTCGCCAACGAGGCGCGAAGTTTGTCCACCTCGGCGTCGACCTCGGCATCGGCCAACGCTTCGCAGCGAGCGAGGAACTCCTCTCGGGTCTCCCCGATACGGCTGAATGCCTTCAGTTCGGCGTTCTGGAACAACTCGAGCGTCTGATTCCGGTAGACGTGATCGCGCAGCGCCGTCTTCGCCTTGGTGAAGAACGTCTTCGTGTGGATGGGGGTATCGGTGAGCCGATATGTGGCACCCGTGGGTGGCTCCTCCCGGAGGTCACGATCGTCGTAGTCGACGGCGATGGCCTGGTCGGGGTCGGCGGTGTCCTCGAGGGGATGGATGATTGCCTCCCATTCGGCCTCGTGGCGGAGGTCGGCCTTGGTCTCGTCGAACAGCAGCGAGACGCGCGTCACCAGCGCCGGCGTCAGAATCGTTCCTCCCGGTACCGCACCCACCGAGTCGGCCCACGAGGCCGCCGGATCCAGGTAGCGAACGACGACCCCGTCGGCGACGTCGGGCATGACGGCACTGAGGTCGTCGGCCAGCTCGATCTCGTCGGCGATCGGTGCGGCAGCCGTCGAATCCGGCTCGGGTTCGGCGTCGGCCGCAGCAGGGGAGAGAGCGGCGAGTCGGCCGATCTGGTCGCGTGTGAGGGGACCGGCCAGATACGACATCGCCCACCGGGTCGTGAACACCACCGGCGCCGCCTGATGGGTGGAGTGGAGCAGGAACTCCCGCTTGTCGAGGCCGCTGATCGTCGCATCGAGGACGCCGACATCGGTGTCGCCCGACACCGACTCGAGACCCTCGAGCAATCGGGCCTTGTCGCGCTCGGTCTGGAGCCGACCGACCATCCAGGTCCCGGCATTCGACATGGCCTTGTAGTCGAGGTCGACCGGGTTCTGGGTGGCCAACACCATGCCGACGCCGAAGGCACGGGCCTGCTTGAGAATCGTGAGAATCGGCTTCTTCGATGGCGGCGTCGCCGTCGGCGGCGCGAAGCCGAACACCTCGTCCATGTAGACGAGAGCCGCGCAGTTCGCCGGTGCCGGGCTGCGCCCGCATCCAGGTGATCACCTTCGACAAGAGCAGCGTCACCACGAACTGGCGCTCCTCGTCGTTGAGGTGTGCGATCGACACGACGGCGGCGCGCGGCGAACGGTCGACGTCGTACAGCAGCTCGTCGATGTCGAGGGGTGGGCCGGCGGTCCAGCTGGCGAAGCTGGGCGAGGCGGCGAGACCATTGATCTTCAGGGCCAACTTCATGCGATCGGCGGCCGGGAAGAAGCTCTCGAGCTCGATGACGCCGAGCTTGCGCATCGGGGGTTCCTGGATCTGGGCGATGAGGCCGCCGAGATCGAGGTTGCGACCCGCCGACCAGGCGGTCTGGAACAGGTTCGACAGGAGGATGTGCTCGCGCCCACTGATCGGGTCGCTCTCGACACCGACCAGGCCGAGCAGGCTCGATGCGAGGCTGTCGATCTCGTCCTGGATGCTCTCGGCGTCGAGCTCGGCACCCGGCGAGTCCATCGAGCCGATGATGTTCAGGGGGACACCGGTCGTGCTTCCCGGCGTGTAGATCGTGACGTCGGCCGCGGCCTCGAGCCGACGCATGCGCTCGCCGTCGATCTCCCACGACTCGAGACCCTTCTGCCACATCGCTGCGGTGGCGGCCGCTTTCTCGCCGACACTGATTCCCTCGCGCTCGGCGAGTACCGGATCGATCCACGGTTCGAAGGCGCCCGCAGAGAAGTCGGGAAAGGTGAGCGCGAGGTTGCCCATGTCGCCTTTGGGGTCGATCACGAGAACGGGAACGCCCTGCAGCAGTGCTTCCTCCAGCAGGATCATGCTCAGTCCGGTCTTGCCGGAACCGGTCATGCCCACGATCACGCCGTGGGTGGTGAACGACGACGCCTCGTAGAGGACGGGGTCGCCGGTCCGATCGTGACTGGCGGCGTCGATGATGCCACCGAGATACAGCTCACCTGTTGGAACGTCCATACCCTCTCCTTCGTGCCGGCGTGAGTGTAGGCAACCAGATGATGGAGGAATGCGGTCCGAGTGCGTTGCACGCCGGCTTCTGCCTCCTAGAGTCAGCGCCAGTCAACCACGGAGGTACCCGAGATGGGGCTGTTCGACAAGTTCAAGAAGTCAACCGACAAGGCCAAGGACCTGGTCGAGTCGCAGGGCGACAAGATCGCCGACGGCGTCGACAAGGCCACCGATCTCGTCGACGACAAGACCGGTGGGAAGTACACCGACAAGCTCGAGAAGGTCGACGACATGGCCGACAAGCTCCGCGACGATGAGGGTGCCGGCGAGAGCTGAGTCTCTCGCGGCGCCGGGCCGAGCTCAGAGCAGCGCCAACGCCACGAGGGCGATACCGGCGCCCGCCAGCAGACCGGCCAACACGATGAGCATCGACAACGAGCGCGACGACAGCGTGCCGCCGGAGTCCGGCGACGCTCCATAGGCGTCGGGTGGCGCCACACGGTCGAGGTCCTCAGGTCGGGTGGCCGATGACCCGGCGGGAGTGTCGCGATTGGTCGCAAGCCGCGGCGGTGTCGGTAGCTCCCCGGCATCGGCCGCCGCCGCCAGACGCTCGATGATCGCCGCTCGGGCATCCGGATAGGCGCTCTGTTCGGGGTCCTCGCTGATGTAGCGGTCGAGCAGACGCAACGCGTGAGTGACTCGCGCCGACTTCTCATAGGCCTCTGCGGTGCAGACCACCAGGGCCGGATCGACGTCGTCGACCTCGTCGAGCAGTGCATCGCCCACGTCGGCGGCCTCGACGTACCGCTCGCTGCCGTGGAGGGCGCGCACGAGCATGGCCCTGGCCCGCTGATCGCCCGGATGTTCCTCGAGTACGACTTCGGCGAAGTCGGCTCCGGCATCCCAATTGCCGACCTCGATCGCCGCCTGGCCCGCGTCGACCGCAACCCGCGCGATCACCGGCATGAACGCAGGCGCCCACTCGGGACGGGTGGAGACGTACTCGCGCAACGACGAGCACAACGCCGCCGGTTCGATGGTGCCGTCGGCCAGCCCGTCGGCATCGACGGGTCGAATCGGAATCGGACCGGATATCGCATATCGCTCACGGACCGATGGCGCCGCCTCGGTGAGCTCGAACTGGTCGCTCACGATCGGCCCGTCAGCTCAAGCGTTCGATGATCATGGCCATGCCCTGCCCGCCACCGACACACATCGTCTCGAGTCCGAACTGCTTGTCGGCATCGTCGAGGCCGTTGATCAGCGTGGCCATGATTCGTGCGCCGGTCATGCCGAAGGGGTGACCGAGGGCGATGGAACCACCGTTGAGGTTCAACTGGCCGTCGATGTCGATGCCGAGCTCGTCGGCGGACGCCAACACCTGCACCGCGAACGCCTCGTTGATCTCGACGAGGTCCATGTCGCCGATGCTCATCCCCGCGGTGGCCAGAACCTTCTGGACCGCAGGCACCGGTCCGAGACCCATGATCTCGGGATTCAGACCGGCCACCGATGAGGCGACGATGCGAGCCAGCGGGGTGAGGCCGAGCTCCTTGGCCCGGGTGTCGCTCATCACGACCACCGCTGCTGCTCCGTCGTTGAGTGGGCACGCATTGCCGGCGGTGACGGTGCCGTCGGGCCGGAACACCGGATTGAGCTGGGACACCTTCTCGAGCGTGGTGCCAGGACGGATGCCGTCGTCTTTGGACACCACGGTGCCGTCGGGGAGGGTGTAGGGCGTGATCTCGCGCTCGAAGAACCCGCGGTTCATGGCCGCCTCGGCGCGGTTCTGTGAGCGCACACCGAACTCGTCCTGGCGCTCACGGCTCACGTGCTTGAGCTGGGCCACGTTCTCGGCAGTCTGGCCCATGGCGATGTAGATGTCGGGGAACTGGCCCGCCAGCGGGGTCCATTCGGCTGCTCCGCCCTCGGTGCGCTCGGCGGTGCGGGCCTCGGCGGCCGAGAAGCCGTCGTTGTGCGGTCCGGTGTCGGACGCGCCGTGCACGTAACGGCTCACCGTCTCGACCCCGCCGGCCACGAAGCAGTCGCCCTCACCGGCCTTGATGGCGTGAGCGGCCATACGGATCGTCTGCAACGACGACGAGCAGTACCGATTGACGGTGACGCCCGGAGCGTTGTCGAGCCCGGCGAGGAGGGCGGCCACGCGGCCGACGTTGTACCCCGCTTCGCCTGCGGGCTGGCCGCAGCCCCAGATGACGTCCTCGATCGCCGCCTTGTCGAGACCGGGAACCTTGCCGATGGCATCCTCGATGATGAAAGCCGACATGTCGTCGGGTCGAGCATCGACGAGCGAACCCTTCACCGCCCGGCCGATCGGCGTGCGTGATGCGGAAACGATGACGGCCTCGGCCATTGGTCTACTCCCAGGATGCGTTCGATTGCCCGGTAGCTTCGCCGTTCATCCCGCGCGACACAACCCAGCTGGGAAATCTCAGGCGACGTCCTCGAGCCAGCGGGGAACCGTCTCGAACAGCGCCGCATATTGCCGGCTCCGCTCCGACTCGATGGCTGCTGCCAGCTCGGCGTCGTCGAAGTCGTCGTCGTTCTCGGGAAGGAAGTCGCTCTCCGGTCGCATCCACTCCATGGTCATCACTCCGCTTGCACTCGAGAACCGCCACAGGGCCCTGCGACCCCCTACTCCAGGTTCGAGTCAAGCACATGTTGGTGACCGCTCAGTGACGTCCGGTTGAAGATCGTGTTGCATTCGTTGCCGCACACGCTCAACGGGGGCGACCGACATGGATCAGGACCGAAGCCGTCTCGTCGGCGGCCCGGTCCCAGGAGAACCGGGCCACGTTCTGCGCACCCAGATCGGTCAACTCGGCCCGCCGGGCCGGGTCGTCGAGGAGCTCGGTCATGGCCGCGCCGAGCTCGGAGGGGGAGTCGTGGGCGAAGTAGAGAGCGCCGTCGCCGGCGACCTCGGGCAGTGAACCGCCTCGCGACGAGATCACCGGCACGCCGAGCGCCTGGGCTTCGAGCACCGGCAGGCCGAAGCCCTCGTAGATCGACGGGTTGATGGTGGCGACCGCGCCGCGGTAGAGCGAGGCGAGCTCGGCGGGCGGCACCTCACCCAAGGCCTCCACGACGTCGCGGGCTCCCGGACGCTCGAGTGCCTCGGCCAGAAGTCCGTGAGGGTCCGCGCCGACCACTCGGACGCGAAAGTGGCGTTCGGCCTCGTGCAGCGCAATGGCCGCACGGACCACCGTGTCGACGTTCTTGTTCCGTGTCACGGACGCGACCATGAGGAAGTAGGGCTCCTCGGCTCTGAGCGGTGGGGCGTCGAGCGCCACGAGGTCACTGCGTGCGGCCAGATGGACCACCGTGGTCTTGTCGACCGACGACGGGATCTCGCGAGCCAGATCCACCGCGGTGGTCGCCGACACGGCGAGCACCGCCGCACAGTGCCGCACCGACCAGGGAACACCGAGGCTGTAGTACTGGCGGCGCAGGAACGGGAGCGCCGCCGGCACCCGGATGTAGTGCAGGTCGTGCACCGTGACCACCCGAGCCCCCCGCATGAAACGCGGGGCGACGAAACCGGGACTCCACACCACGTCGAGGTGGCGCCCACGGGCCCGCAGCGGCAACATCAGGTGCTCCCATGCCACTCGTCGCACCGTGCTGTCGAAGGACGGACACCGCACCAGTTCGACCGACGATTCGTCGATCGCCGGATCGAGATACCCGTCCTGGCTGAACACCACGAATCGGAGATCGGGTCGGTGCTGCAGTCGTTCGAGCAGCGACCACACGTAGGTCGCGGTGCCTCCCATCCGTCCTGGCGGCAGGAACAACAGGTTGAGCCCGACCCGCAGGGGCCGCACCACCTCCGCCGGCCCGATCACGTCTCAGGCTCCGCGAATGCGCTCGGCCGGGCCGATTCCCGGGATGATTCTGGGGAGTGCGGCGATGGCGGCACCGGCCACGATGATGGCGATGAGCGTGGGCGTCCAGTGTTCGGCATCGGGGGTGTTCAGCTCGAAGTACTCCCGCGGCCACGACCACAGCAACACGATCGCGTAGAGGCTGGTCATCGCGGCGACCAGTCCGATCTTCCACGGTCGCAGTGGTCGACTGACCACCAGAAGCACCGCGAGGCCGATGCCCAGGAGCGTGATGGTGGCCACCGTGCGGGCCTCGCTGAGCTCCGAATCGGTCGCACGGGGAACAGCCAGATACGCCAACCACGTCGCAACCGCGGCGATGACGCCCGCCGGCAGCGAGAACCGCAGCACTCGGGTGATGAATCCGGGTCGCACCAGGTTCACGTTCGGTGCCAACGCGAGGAACAGTCCGGGGAGGCCGATGCTGAAGGTGCCGATCAGGGTGAGATGTCGCGGCAGGAACGGGAACGGAATCTGCTGGATGCCGATGATCAGTGTGAGGAGCACCGCGTAGGCGGCCTTGGTGACGAAGAGGTTGGCCACCCGCTCGACGTTGTTGATGACCTTGCGGCCTTCGGCCAGCACGCGCGGCAGCGTGGCGAAGGAGTTGTCGAGCAGGACGAGCTGGGCCACCGCCCGGCTGGCCTCGCTCCCGGATCCCATGGCGATGCCCATGTCGGCGTCCTTCAGCGCCAGCACGTCGTTGACGCCGTCGCCGGTCATGGCCACGACGTGGCCGCGAGCCTGGAGTGCCTGCACCATGGCGCGTTTCTGATGAGGGGTGACCCGTCCGAACACGGTGTTGTCGGCCAGCGCGTCGGCCAGCCGGTCGGGGTCGTCGGGAAGCTCCCGGGCGTCATAGCCGCCTTCCGCGACGTTCTCCACGCCCGCTCGTCGGGCCACCGCGGCGACCGTCGCTGCGTTGTCGCCGGAGATCACCTTGATGTCGACCCCCTGTTCGCGGAAGAACCGGAGGATCTCCGGAGCGTCGGCGCGCACCGTGTCCTCGAGCATGATCAGGGCCACGGGATGGCGTCGAGGCGGCAGGTCGTCACCGGTGAGCGGCTGTTCGGTTCGGGTGAGCAACAGGACCCGACGACCGGCCTCCGATTCGATCGTCATCCGGTTCCGGGCCTCGGTGTCGGCGTCGTCGAGGAGGATCTCGGGCGCACCGAAGAAGAACAGACCCTGCTGGGCGAACTCGGTGGCCGCCCACTTGCGCTTCGACGAGAAGGGCTCGGTGTGCACGACCTCCCAGTCGGGGCTGTCCCGGTAGTTGTCGACCACCGCTCGCAAGGTGGCGTTGGGATTGGGATCGGCGGCGCCGATGGCGCCGAGGGCGGCGGCCACGAACTCGTCGTCGTGGTCGCCGAGGCTGACCACCTCACCGAGGGAGATGTGGCCGGTGGTGATCGTCCCGGTCTTGTCGAGGCAGAGCGTGTCGACTCGGGCCAACAGCTCCACGGTGGCGAGCTCCTTGGCGAGCGCCTTCTGTCGGGCGATGGCGATGATGCCGGCCATGAACGACAAGCTCGTGAGCAGCACCAGGCCGTCGGGCACCATCGCCACCGCGGCGGCAACGGTGCCCTGGAGCGCATCCTGCCAGCGGGGTTCGGCGTCGAGCAGCGACCACAACAACAACGCCGACGCCGGCGGGATCAACACGACCAGCCACCGGAGGACCAGGTTGATGCCGGTACGGAGCTCGGAATGGACGAGCGTGAACCGCTTTGCCTCCTCGGCGAGGGTGCTCGCGTACGACTCTGCGCCGATTCGAGTGGCCTGGTAGCGCCCCGAACCGGCCGCGACGAAGCTTCCCGAGAGCACTTCGGTGCCCGGACCCTTGGCCACGGCGTCGATCTCGCCGGTGAGCAGTGACTCGTCGAGCTCGAGGCCGACCGAGCTCAGGACCGTGCCGTCGACCACGATCTGGTCGCCGGGAGCGACATCGAGCACCTCGTCGGCCACGACCCCGCTGATGCCGATCTCCGACACCGATCCGTTGCGCACGACCCTGGCTCGCGGTGCGCTCAGGAGTGCCAGTCGATCGAGCTCCCGCTTGGCCCGCAGCTCCTGGATGACGCCGATCACCGCATTGGACACCACCACGCCGACGAACAGACCGTCCTTCGGATAACCGGCCACGAGGATCAGGACGAACAGCGTGACCATGATCGCGTTGACCGGAGTGAGAAGGTTGGCCCGGACGATCTCGCCGATGGTGCGTACGGGGGCGTCGGGCACCTGGTTCGTCCGACCGGCCCGAACTCGTTCGGCCACCGCCGCGTCGTCGAGCCCGAGCACCGGATCGATCGTGGTCAGCTCGGTCATGGGTGCTCGACCAGCAGATTCCATCCGTCGGCGGACATCTCCACCCGGTGTCGTGGGCCCTCGGCCCGTAGATCGCCCTCGGGATAGGCCACATCGCCCTCCCACAGCAAGGCCGTGAAACCGTCTCCCCTGGCGAGAACGGTCCGGTATCGCATCGGTTCGTGGGTCGATGCGTGATCGACGAGCTGGATGACCGTTGCGAACTCGGCGAGGTCGTGCAGCGTCACGAAGGTGGGCGGAGCGAGCTCGATCTCCACCGCTGCATGCATCTCGAGGGCGCGACGTGGCGTGAGCCAGGCGTGATCGGTGATCTCCGCGTCGTCGACCGTCACCTCGCCGGCCACTCCCGGTGGAGCAGGAGCGACGAAGAACCAGGTGAGGAACCGACGCGCGGCCTCGACCGGTGGGGTCCAGTGCGAATAGGGCACCAGGGTGTCGGCGGTGAGGTCGATGTCGGCCTCTTCCTTGGCCTCGCGCACTGCCGCCGCACGACTGGCCATCAGCGTGGAGTCGTCGGGTACCTCCGTCGGCTGATCGGTCGGGTCGACCTTGCCGCCGGGAAAGACCCACATGCCGCCGAACGCGGTTGCGGAGGTGCGGCGGGTCATGAGCACGGCCGGGCCGTCGTCGGTGTCGCGGGCGACGATGACGGTGGCCGCGTCGGCGGGCGGGCGCGGGTCGCCGGGTCCGTCGCCGAGGCCGGCCAGTCGATCCGATCCGGTCATGGTCGACCGCGCAATGCCTTCTCCATCTTGTCGGCGAGGCTACCGCCATCCGCCGGTCACCGACGGCGGCTGGAGATCACCCCCGTGTCGAAGCCGCCGAGGTGGAGACCGCCGTGAAATCGAGCGTGCTCGATCTTGAGGCAGCGATCGGTGACGACGGCGAGGGACGCGTCGAGGGCGATCGACACGGCCTCGTCGGAGTGCAGACCCAGCTGGGCCCAGAACACCGACGCGCCGACGGCGACGGCTTCGCGGGCGACGTCGGGCAGGTCGTCATTGCGTCGGAACACGTCGACGATGTCCGGCACGACCGGGAGCTCGTCGAGCGATGGGTAGACGGGCCGACCGAGTATCTCCGATTCCTGCGGATTCACCAGGTAGACGTCGAAGTCGGTCGACGAGCTCAGGAGGTAGGTCGCGACGAAATGCGAGGGCCGGGCCGGGTTGGACGACGCACCCACCACCGCCACGCTGTGACTGTGTTCGAGGATCGCCAATCGCTCGGACACCGAGGGCGGCGTCCAGCTCATACGGTGGCGCATGCCAGGGCGCGATCGAGATCGAAGATGATGTCGTCGACGTCCTCGAGACCGATCGAGAGCCGGATCATGTCTGCGGTGACGCCGGTGGCGGCCAGGTCGGCGTCGCTCAACTGCTGGTGGGTCGTCGATGCCGGGTGGATCACGAGGGTACGGGCGTCACCGACGTTGGCGAGGTGGCTCACCAGCTCGAGTGCTTCGATGAACCGGGCGCCTGCCGCCCGTCCCCCCTTGATCCCGAAGGTGAAGATGGCACCGGCTCCCTTCGGCAGATAGCGCTCGACCAGACGCCGTTGCGGGGAGCCGGGCAGACCTGGATGGGCACACCAGGTAACTGTGGGCTGGTCGACGAGCCACGACGCGACGGCGTTCGCGTTGGTCACGTGTTCATCCATGCGTTGCGGCAGTGTCTCGATGCCCTGGAGCAACAGGAACGCGTTGAACGGTGAGAGGGAGGCGCCGACGTCGCGCAGTTGCTCGGCTCGCACCTTCGAACAGAACGCGTACTCGCCGAAGTTGTCCCACCACCGCAAGCCGTTGTAGCTCGGCACCGGCTCGGTGAAGGTCGGGAATCGGCCACTCGACCAGTCGAATCGGCCGGACTCGGCGATCACGCCGCCGATGCTGGTGCCGTGGCCGCCGATGAACTTGGTCGCCGACTGGACCACGACGTCGGCGCCGTGCTCCATGGGTCGGCAGAGATACGGCGTGGCAAAGGTGTTGTCGACCACGAGCGGTATGTCGGCCTCGTGGGCGATTGATGCCAACGCCTCGAAGTCGGCGACGATGCCCGTGGGGTTGCCGATGGTCTCGGTGAACACGACCTTCGTGTTCGGCCGGATCGCGGCCGCGAACGCCGCCGGGTCGTCGCCTGCGACGAAGCTCGTGTCGATTCCGAGGCGCCGGAGCGTGACGTCGAGTTGGGTGTGGGTGCCGCCGTAGACGCTCCCGCTGGCCACGATGTGGTCCCCTGCACCGGCGAGGGTGGTGAACGTGAGGAACTCGGCGGCCTGCCCGCTACTCGTGGCGACCGCACCGATCGCGCCCTCGAGACTCGCCATCCGCTCCTCGAACGCGGCGGTGGTGGGGTTCGATATCCGCGTGTAGATGGAGCCGAACTTCTGGAGGGCGAACAGATCGGCGGCGTCGGCGGTGTCCTCGAACACGAAGCTCGTGGTCTGGAAGATCGGCACCGCCCGGGCTCCCGTGTGGGGATCGGGCCGGCCACCGGCGTGCAGGGCTCGGGTGCGGAAGCCCCATGGTCGGTCGGTCACGGCCCGACCTTAGGTGACCGCAACCGATCGGCGATACGTCGGTCGGTAGAGTCGTCGTCGATGGGAATCGACTACTTTCCCCTGCCGTTTCGCCGCGACGAGCCCGAGCGTGTCGTCGACCACATGCGGGAGATGCTGCGTCTGGCCGACGGCCGACGATGGATCAACATCCGTCCCGACCTCGACGCCGGGGTGATGGCCGCGCTCGACCGGCGGCCGTCGGTGTTCTCCGGTCGCGGTCCCCGTATCCCGACCGCCACGTGGGTGCCGGCTTCGCTGAGCCGCAGAGGCGAGCGCTCGCCCGTCCGTGCGGGCATCACCCATTCCCAGCGCCACGACGCCAAGGCGAAGCTGAGCCAGTCCGACGTGGTGGTGCCCGACGGATGGCGGGTCGAACAGGACCACCCCAAGCGCGGCCTCACCTTCCTGGTGCCCGAGGGCGATGATCCGTTGATCGCGGTCCGTTTCCTCGTGGCTGCCTCCGATGCGCTCAGCGGCGTGATCGTCGACGACGAGTGGGTGGCGATCATCGCCGTCCGCTGAACCGATGCGGGTGCTCAGGAGTGCAGGATCTGCACCGTCACGACCAGATCCGTGAAGTCGACCGGGCCGATCCCGTCGCTGCACTGCAGGGTGTAGCGGTCACGGTCGGAGTGGATCACCATCCCGGCGTTTCCGATCCAGGCGTGTTCCAGACCACCGAATCTCCAGGAGTTCCAGATGTCGAGGGACGTGGGTTCGGAGGCGTCGACACGAGCCCGCGCCTTGCGCGGCGCGGTCGTGGTCCACAGGGCGACTTCGGCCGCGGTGGTCGACGACACGATGAGCTCTCCGGTGTGTGTCGCCAACCGAAGCGCCTGTGGACGTTGCCGATTCGCCGTGAGTCGGGCGATCTCGAGCACGTCGCCGGGCTGAACGGTGAGTGTGAGCAATTGGCGCACGTCCTGACCGTCGACGTCGATCACCTCGCTGCCCGACTCGGCGAAGCGGGTGGCGAGGTCGCCGTCGGAGGGTTCGCTCATGAGACGGCGTAGGGGTCGACGGCCTGGTCGTTCCATGTCGGCGACGGGGCCCGGCCCGATGCGCTGCGGTAGTCGGTCACCGGCAAGGCCATCGTCTCCATGGCACCGGTGCGCGCGTTTCTCCGTGCCGGTGGCTGCCCGGCGGCCAGTCGTTCGGCGTTCAGTGTCCCGAAGGCGACGACGTGATCGCTCATGCCCACGTTCTTCCAGAAACGACGGCGGATCACCTCCGGTGACGGTTCGTTGCCGCCTCGGGTGCGGTTGAACACGTACTGACCGGGACGCCAGCCGGTGCTCCGTCGCGGCAGATCGGGGGGATCGGCCGGTTCGGGTGCGTCGTCGGCTTCGGAATCGTCCGGGACCGATTGCCCGTCGTTGGCCGCCAGATCGTCCGCGGCGACCCGGTCGAGGGCGGAGACGTCGGGCATCTCCGCGAACAGCGGCGGGGTGGTTTTCGTGGCGCCGGTGACCTCGGGAATCACCAGCACCGCATCGGTCCACTCGGTCGAGCCGTCGGCGTACTCGATGGGTTCGTCGTCGGGCGGATTCTCGGGAACGCGGAAGGTGTCGTCGGACCACTGGGTGAGGCTCGGGTCGGGGGGCGGTGCGAGCTCCTCGGGATACCGGTAGATCTTGGGAATGAACCGCCGGTGGATCGGCTTTCCCACCCAGTCGACAGCGATCGCAACCAGCGCGAGCGCCAGCATCGCCAGCGCGAACAGCACGATCATCTCGGAGTTGGTCATGGCATCATCGGGGGAGGCGGGGTGCGGCGGGATGGCCGGCAGCAGACAAGTGTAGAACTCACGAGAGCGACGCCGGTGCCCGGTGGCTACGGTGCGGCTCGTGCCGGTTCCCGCCTGGATCGAACAGCTCTACGCCCGCCTGCCGACACCGGCTCGCCGCGCGGGGTACCTCGCTCGGACCCGCCCCGGTCACTACTACTCGCCGTACCCGGACCTGGGCGACATCGCCCGCCGCGCCGACCACATCTGGAAGCCCCTGGCCGTCGCGCCCGGGATCGATCTGCGCGAGGCCGAGCAATGGTCACTGCTCGAGGCGCTCGGTGAGTTGGCCCGATCCCTTCCGTTCGCCGATCCGTCGTCGTCGGCCGCAAGCCGGTATCGCTCCGACAACCGGCCCTATGTCGTCGGCGACGCGATGGTGCTCGGCGCCATGTTGCGGCATCTGGCCCCCCGTCGCTACGTCGAGGTCGGTTCCGGCTGGTCGACTGCCGTTGCCCTCGACGTGCGCGATCGCTTCCTCGACCACACCGAGATCGTTTGCATCGATCCGTACCCGTCACGCTTGCTCGAGGTTCTGGCCGGTGAGGTCCCGCCCGCCTTCTCCCTCCGCCGCGAAGCAGTACAGGACACCGCGTTCGAGGTCTTCGAGCAGCTCGGAGCCGGCGACGTGCTGTTCATCGACTCCACCCACGTGGTGCGGGCCGGCAGCGACGTGAATCACCTGGTCTTCGAGGTGCTGCCGCGGCTGGCACCTGGCGTTGCGGTGCACGTGCACGACGTCTTCGACGGCTTCGAGTACCCCCGAAAGTGGGTCGAGGAGCGCCGGGCGTGGTCGGAGGCGTATCTCTTGCGGGCATTCCTCCAGTTCAACGAGGACTTTGCCGTCACGCTGTTCACGTCGTGGCTCCATGGCCGCGACCGCGACCGCTACCTCGCTGCCCTTCCGGCCGCCGACCCCAATCCCGGTGCCCAGCTGTGGCTCACTCGTCGGTGAGTCGCCGCCGGAGGCTCGCTTCGGTCGGGTCGGTTCGCTCAGTCGCCTGAAGCCGCGGCGACACCGGATTCGCCGTCGTCGTCCTCGTCGTCGGGAACCTCGTGCCAGAAGTCGCGTTCGGCCTCGGGATCGAGTGACCAGAACGCGTGGTCTTCGATGAAGGCCCGGGCGTCGTGCAGGAACCCGTCGCTGTCGTGGCGCGATCCGAGCATCCAGGAGTCACGCCCGAACAGCTCACGGCCGGCCCCGGACACGCGCAACAGCAACAAGGTGGTGAGAGCCACGACGGAGGCGGCGATCAGGAGGACGGACAACGGCATGAGAAACGGAACCCTATTGCTCTTCTGGGGGGGCGACAACCGCAGTGATGTCGAATGGTCAGGAGACGTGGCCGGTGGCGAGGTCGTGCAGTGAGGCGATGGCTCGGAGCAGGATCTTCTTGGCCATCCGGGGGCTGTCGTCGAGCAGCGACATGAACTCTCGACGATTGAGCGACTCGATGATCAGATCGGTCTCGGCCACGACGGTGGCGGTGCGGGGTAGACCGGACAGGATCGACAGTTCGCCCATGATGTCGCCGGCACCGAGGGTGGCGATCTTGCGACCGTTGCGGCGGACCACGGCGGTGCCGTCGACGATGATCATGCACTCGCGCCCGATGGTGTCCTGTTCGATGAGCGCGGTGCCGGCCGGGACCGTGATCTCGGTCATGAGCTGGGAGACGGTCCGCAGCTCCTTCTTGGACAGGCCCTGAAAAAGCGGAATGGCCGCGAGGCGGGCGTCGGTGTCGTTCTTGGCCATCTCTTCTCCCGGAACGTGGACCGATGAATGGTAGCCGAGTGCCCCCCCACCGCAGCGAGACCCTCTGTCGCCGGCGGTTTCGGGGACGTGACTGGGCCGATCGGCTCATCCCCGGCGGGTACATCGGGAACAT
This sequence comes from uncultured Acidimicrobiales bacterium, assembly GCA_963787285.1. GTDB lineage: Bacteria > Actinomycetota > Acidimicrobiia > Acidimicrobiales > JAHEJN01 > JAHEJN01. The sequence continues at coordinate 193,901 of CAWBCM010000006.1, forward strand.
CGCCCGATCGAGGAATCCGAGAACGCGATACTGCATCGGTGACCGGTCATCAACGCCGCCCGAGTCGGGCATCCCGAGCGAAGTTGGTGACCTTCTTCGCGCTCACGGTTGTGTGCGCGGGTGCGCTGAGCCTCGTCATCGGATGGGTCGCCACCCATTCGGCGCGCAGCAGCGGGCTCGATGCCGCCGCCACCGTTCGTCAAGGCGACCTCGAGCAGGTCGTGTGGTCGATCCTCGATGCCCCCGAGGTCGGGGCTCCGCTCTCGGCGGATGCCGTCGCCGATCTCGATCGCATCATGCCCACCTCCTTCGGTGCGCGCTCGAGTCTCGTCGGGGCAGTGCTGACCGACGCCGACGGAACGCCGATCTGGACCTGGGGTGACGCCGACGGCATCGACATCGCCGGGCCCGGCCTCACTGTGCCGACGGCAACGATGGAGCCAGTCTCCGGGCCGAGTGTTCGCTGGGTCACTTATCGGCTCCCCATCCGGCCACCGCTGGTGACCGAACCGGTCGCGACTCTCGCCGCCACCGTCGCCGATCCGGATGTGGCGGCTCTGGGGTCGCGGTATCCGATCGGGTCGATCGGCATCATCGTGGGCAGCGTGCTTCTGGCCTGGGGTCTGGGCCTCGCACTGGCCCGTGGATTGCTGCGCCAGAGCTGGGGCGAGACCGAGACCCAACGTCGAGTGGCGATGATCGATCCCCTCACCGGGTTGGCGAACCGATCTGCGCTCAACGAGCGGGGCGGTGCCGCCATTGCCAGCGCCCAGCGGCAGGAGAGCCACGTCGGTCTGGTGCTCATCGACCTGAACCGATTCAAGGCGGTGAACGACACGGGCGGCCATGCGTTGGGAGATCGCGTCCTGGTCGAGGTCGGCCGTCGCCTGCTCGAGATCACCCGACGCGGCGAGCTGGCGGTACGCGTCGGTGGTGACGAGTTCGCCGTATTGGTGCCGGTCGTGCATCGCCGGTCGGAGCTCGAGGCGCTGGCCGGCCGGGTACGCGCCGCGCTGGAGATACCGGTCACCTTCTCCTCGGCCGACGATGTCCGGGTCACGGCCAGTGTCGGCACGGCCTGGTCACCGGTCGACGGAGTGACCATCGCCGATCTGTTCAAGACCGCCGACATGCTCATGTACGCCGAGAAGAACCGGGTGCGAGTCCCCCTCAACGAGAGCATCAACCGGGCCAAGGCACGAGCGGCGGCCCGAGCCGATCGGCGCACCGAGGTCGACAAGGTGACGGTGAGCGCCCGATCCCCCGAGGAGGGGTGAGCTCAGAGGTCGAGCTCGAACACCACGATTGCCAGCGAGGCCGCGAGGGCGATGACGATGATCCACACGGGTAGGCCCAGAGCGACGAGCAGGAGACCGATGAGGACCAACGGCACGCCCCAGATGAGCAGACGGCGCGCCATGAACCGCACGACCTCGGCCTGATCGACCCGGTCGGGGTCGCGGGTTTGACCGACGGGCTCGGGGCTCGGCTCCGGTGCCGGAAGCGGTGTGGTGCCGTCGAGAGGCTCGGTCGGGTCGTGGGCGGGCCGCCCGGACATCTGGGGGTTGGTCTCGTCGGGGTCGGTCATGAGGTCTTCCGTCGGCTCGTGGCGAAGCGGCTCGACCGAAACTAGCGCGCGTCCCGCAGGGCGTTCGTCGTGGGAGGAACCCAGCCTCTATGGTCACCGCGATGAACCTCGCACCGTCGGCCCTGGCAACGGTCGAGACCGCGGTTGTCGGGCGCCGACGAGAGACCGAACTGGTCCTTGCGTCCCTCGCGGCCGGGCGCAACGTGCTGCTCGAAGGCCCGCCGGGCACCGGTAAGTCGACATTGCTCCGCAGCGTGGCTTCGGTGATCGGGACCGAGTTCGTGTTCGTCGAGGGCAACGCCGAGCTCACCCCGGCCCGATTGCTCGGATCCCACGACCCGGCCCAGGTGCTCGAACGCGGGTACAGCGCCGACACGTTCGTCGACGGACCGCTCCTCACCGCCCTACGGGCCGGATCGCTCCTGTACGTGGAGGAGATCAACCGGGTGCCCGAGGAGACCCTCAACGTGCTCGTCACCGTGATGGCCGAGCGCGAGGTGCACGTTCCGCGGGTCGGCATCTTCCCCGCAGAGCCCGGTTTTCGCATGGTTGCCGCCATGAACCCCTTCGACGCCGTCGGCACCGGCCGGATCTCCGCCGCCATCTACGACCGGACCTGCCGCGTCGAGATGGGGTACCAGACCGAAGCCGACGAGGTCGACATCGTCGCGGCCGCCGTGCGCCAGGCCGACGGTGCGCCGGTCGAGGAGGAACGGGCTCGGCTCACGGTCGCTTTGGCTCGGAGCACCCGAAATCACGCCGACATCCGGGTCGGGTCGTCGGTTCGCGGTGCGATCGACATGGAACTGGTCACCCAGCAGCTCGCCGCACTCCGGGCGACCGATGTCGACGACCTGAACGTCTCCCTCGACGCAGCCAAGACCGCTCTGTCGGGCCGCATCCGGCTGTACGAGGGGTCGGGCCGTTCCGCCGACGAGGTCGTCGAGGAATTGTGGCGGACCGCCTTCGCCGAGCGAATCGCCGCCGCTGACGCCGACTCGGGCAAGGCGCCCCCGGCGGGAAAAGCGCCGACCCCGTAGGCCAGCCGCCGCGGGGCAACTCCCTCGACAACGGCGAGATCCTCGAAGGTGCCGACGCCCAGGAGGCCGTGGCCGAGGCTCGCCAGCGGACCGTTCCCCGACCACAGCTGATGCAGCAGCCGGCGTTCAGCGAGCTGTCGCCCGACGTGGGAATGCTCGATCTCGACGCCTGGTCGGCTGCCTTCGCCGACGATCCGGACGAGGCGCTCGTGACGCTGGTCGCCGCCCATGGCTCCTCGGACCGCGCCCTGCGTGCCCTGGCCCGACGACTGGCCGGACGGGTGGTGCTCGATCTGGCGCGCAGTGCGAACGGACGGCGCAGGGGCATCGATCGACTTCAACGCGAACGCTGGCGGGAGGGCGCCGACCTCGACCTGGACTCGTCGTTGCTCGCCGTGGCCGATGCCCGAGGTCGAGGTGCCGCAGTCGATCTCGACGATCTCACCGCCCGGTCGTGGACACGTGCCGACCATGCGTTGTGTCTCATCGTCGACTGGAGTGGTTCGATGGGCGGCGATCGTCTGGCTGCGGCTGCGCTGGCCGCTGCGGTGATCGCGCTCCGGGCCCCCGACGACTACAGCGTGGTGGCGATTGCTCGCGACGCCGTGATCGTCAAGGGCCAGACCGACGAGCGCCCGGTCGACGCCGTGATCGACGACGTCTTGTCGCTGCGAGGATTCGGCACGACCAATCTCGAGCTCGGCCTGCATGCGGCGATCGACCAGTTGAATCGCTCCCGATCGAGTCGCAAGGTGACGGTCATGCTCTCCGACGGCAACGCGACCGTCGGCGGCGATCCCCTCGCCGCGGCCCGGATGCTCGACGAGCTGCACGTGATCGCTCCGCCCGACTCGCCGCCGGAGGCGGCCGAGCTCGCGCGCGTCGGCGGTGGGCGCTATGTCGAGCTGGCCTCGCCCTCGAAGATCCCCGAAACCCTGCTGGCGCTCATGCGGTAGAGCCGCGTCGTTCTGCCATGCTGACGCCATGGTCGATGAGTTGGATGTCTCGTGGAAACGGATCGCGGCGTTGTTCCGCCCCCACCGCCGGCGGGTGTTGTACGTCGTCGTGGTGGTCGTCACCTCGTCGGTCATCGGCATCGCCAATCCGCTGCTCGTCCAGGCGGTATTCGATCGGGCCCTCTTCGACGACGGCGGCGTGCGCCTCGGTCTGCTGGTCGGGCTGGTCGTGGCCATGGCGAGCATCGCGCTGGTGTCGGGCGGGCTGGGCGTGTTGCAGACGATCGAGACGAATCGGCTCGGACAGACCGTCTTGCGCGACCTCCGAGATCGGCTGTACGTGCACCTCCAGTCGCAGTCGCTCTCGTTCTTCTCGGGTGCCCGTACGGGGGATCTCCAGAGCCGCTTGTCGAGTGATGTCGCCAATGCCCAGAACGCCGTCACAACGACCCTGTCGTCGATCCTGTCGAATGCCATCACCTTCGCCAGTGCCGTCGTTGCCATGCTCATCTTGTCGTGGCAACTCACCGGCGTGACGCTGTTGGTCGTTCCCCTGTTCGTCGTGGCCACCCGTTGGGTCGGTGCCCGTCGCAAGCAGTACACGCGTGAAGCCCAACAACACACGGCGACGATGTCGGTGATCACCCAGGAGACGTTGTCGGTGTCGGGCATCACCCTCGCCAAGCTCTTCGGCCAACAGCAGCGCGAAATCGACCGGTTCCAGGATGCGAGCGCCCAGTTGGCCGAGGCATCGCAGCGCCAACAGGTGATCGGCCAGACGTTTTTCACGATGGTGCAGACGTTCCTCGGCATCACCCCGGTGGTGGTGTATCTGGCGGCCGGGTTCGCGATCAACGGCGGCACCGACATCAGCGCAGGCACCGTGGTCGCCTTCACCACGTTGCAGTCCCGACTGTTCTTTCCGGTCGCCCGCATGCTCGAGACCATCGTCGAGCTCAGCTCGGCCAAGGCGCTGTTCGGTCGGATCTTCGCCTATCTCGACATCGAACCCGAGATCGTCGAGGAACGGTCGGCGATCGAGCTCGATCGTGGGGCGATCACCGGCGTGGTCGGGTTCGATCACGTCGGCTTCACCTATCCCGATGCCGAGGTCGCCGCGCTCGACGGCATCGACTTCACCGCCCAGCCCGGACAGCTCATTGCATTGGTCGGACCTTCCGGGGCAGGCAAGTCGACGGTGCTCCAGCTGGTCGCCCGGCTCTATGACCCTCAGGAGGGGTCGGTGACCATCGACGGACACGATCTGCGTGATCTCAGCTTCTCGTCGCTGGCCAACAGCGTGGGATTCGTCACCCAGGAGAGCTACCTGTTCGCCGGGACACTGCGGGACAACATCGCGTACGGGCGCAGAGACGCCACCCTCGACGACATCGTCGAGGCGGCCCACCGGGCCGCCATCCACGATCGCATCCTCGAGTTCGTCGACGGATACGACACCGTGGTCGGCGAACACGGCACGCGGCTCTCCGGTGGCGAACGTCAGCGCATCGCCATCGCGCGGGTGTTGCTGGCCGACCCACGCGTGCTCGTGCTCGACGAGGCGACGTCGGCGCTCGACACGGCGTCGGAGCGCCGGATCCAGCGAGCGCTCGGCGAGTTGGTCTCGGGTCGGACGACGCTGGCCGTCGCCCACCGGCTGTCGACCATCCAGGCGGCCGACACGATCCACGTGGTCGATCGTGGGCAGATCGTCGAGAGCGGCTCGCATGCCGAGCTGCTCACTCTCGGCGGCGCGTATCGGGCCCTGTACGACGAGCAGTTCGACGGTGGGCGGGTCGAGACCCGTTGCTCCGACGGCGTGGTGCGCAGCGACGGCACGGTCGAGTACGACCACGCCGAGCGTCGTCGGCTGGTGCGAACCTCTAGGTAGCGCTCATACCGCCGTCGACGGGGATTGCGGCCCCGGTGATGGCCGACGCGCCAGGCGAGCAGAGAAAGGCGACGGCGGCGGCGATCTCCTCGGGCCGCAGCAGTCGGCCGAGGAGCTGGTGACCGGCGAAGTCGGCGCCCGACTCGAGGTCGTACACCTCGGCGCTCGCCGCGAGGATGTCGGTATCGGTGGAACCGGGGCAGACGGCGTTGGCCGTCACCCCCGAATCTCCGAGATCGGCGGCCAGGCCCCGGATCAGGCCGACGACACCGGTCTTCGCGGCGTTGTACGCAGCCAGTCGTGGCATTCCCTTCGTCGCGGCGGTCGAGGCGACGGCCACGAAACGGCCCTCGCCTCGGGTGTGTCGCAGCAGTGCCGGCACGGCCGCCCTCACCAGGTTCTGCACACCACCGAGATCGATGTCGAGCACCGCGTTCCAGGATTCCGATGACATCTCCCACGCCGGCCCGCCGCCGACCACCACACCGGCCGCTGCGATCGCGGCGTCGAGCCGTCCGAAGCGTTGCTCGGCCAGATCGACCGCGGCCCGAAGACCGTCGACGTCGCGCACATCGGCGACCACTGTGGGCGACCCGCCCGTGGCCGCGGCCACCGCCGCGAGATCGTCGGGGCCGGCGAGCGGGTACGGCACGTAGGGATCGTCGGCGCAGATGTCGACCAGGATGAGCTGCCATCCGTCGGCGTGGAGCGCGGCGGCGACGGCGGCGCCGATCCCGCGAGCAGCTCCGGTGATGAGGGCGACAGGCACGACAGGGTTCTCAGTCGAACACGATGACGCCGCGGATGTTCTTGCCGTCGCGCATGTCCTGGTAGCCCTCGTTGATGTCGTCGAGGGCGTAGGTGCGGGTGATCATCTCGTCGATCAACAGCTGGCCGTTCCCGTAGAGAGTGGCCAGGTGGGGGATGTCGGCACGCGGATTGCCCGACCCGAACAACGTGCCCTTGATCTCCTTGTTCGACAACGTGAGGTCGACCAGCGACAGCGTGACATCGGTGGCGGTCTCGGGTCCGAGACCGGTCACGACGCACGTGCCGCCCTTGCGTACGAGGGCCATCGCCGGGGCGATGAGGTCACCGGTGACCACGCCGGCGGTGAGGATCACCTTGTCGGCTCCCTGACCGTTGGTCGTCTCCATCGCCAGTGGCATCGCCGCCTCGAGGCTGGCCGCGGTGTGGGTGGCGCCGAACTCCATGGCCAGTTCACGCTTGTTCTCCAGCGGATCGACGGCGATGATGCGCGAGGCCCCCGCCAGCCGAGCGCCCTGCACGGCTCCGGTGCCGATCCCACCGATTCCGGCGACGACCACGACGTCGCCCACCTGGACCGCGGCGCGATGCACCGCCGATCCGTAGCCGGTGGCGACACCGCAACTGAGCAGGGCGATTGCCTTCAGGTCGTGGTGCGCGTCGACCTTCACCAGCGAGTCCTCCGAGGCGACGATGTACTCGGCGAAGGTGCCCAGCTTGAGCATGGGTGTGAGATCGGTGCCGTTCGAGGCGTGATGACGAAACGACGAGTCGGGCATCATGCCGGGCTCGAGCAGGTGGGCCCCGAGGTCGCACAGGTTCTGCTGACCGCTCGAACACCAGCGGCACCGGCCACACGACGGGATGTAGCTGGTCGAGACGTGATCGCCGACCTCCACCGACGAAACCCCCGGGCCGACCTCGACCACCACTCCGGCGCCTTCGTGACCACCGACGACCGGCAGGGGTGCGGAGAGGTCGCCGACCAGTATGTGCTCGTCGGAGTGACACAGGCCGGCCGCCGCCATCTTCACCAGCACCTCGCGGTCGCGAGGGGCGTCGAGCTCGATCTCCTCGACGCTCCACGGGGTGTTGGTCTCCCATAGGATCGCGGCTTTCGTCTTCACCGTGTGCCCCCTGTATGGCGTGCCCTCGAACGGAGTGCCTCCAGTCAAGCCGCTCCGGCACCGCCGGGCGAAACGGTCTCCGGTCAGGTGCGCAACCAACGAGTCGACCAGCCGACCGAACAGCGCCGCCCCGTGGTCGGCCTTCGCGGCCCGCGGATCACCGAGCACCCCGTTGGGAGCGAGCGCGACCACCCCCTCGGATGCGAGCCGTGGAGCCAGTTCGGCGAGGGGTGCGGTGTTGCCGACGTCGGCGAGATCGAAGTGCACCACCTCCGGGGCAATGGCGAGCAGGAGGGAGGTCTCGGTGTGGCCGGCGTGGGCATCGAAGCGCTCGACCTCGGCGAGGTCGGGCTGCCACGCCGTCACCGGTCGTCCCTCGCACCCGAGCTGCTCGACCGCGGCGCGAACCGCCTGGGCGTTGCCACCGTGGCCGTTCACGAACACCACGCGGGCGAAGGGCGGCAGCGCCGACCGGCCGAGCTCGACGAGCATGCTCGCCAGGGCCTCGGTGCCGATCGACAGCGTTCCGGGGAATGCCTGGTGTTCACCGCTCGCGCCGTAGTCCACACAGGGAGCGACGACGGCACCCTCCACCCGCTCCGCCGCCGCGACGGCGACGGCCACGGCGATGCGGCTGTCGGTGTCGAGCGGGAGATGCGGGCCGTGCTGTTCGGTCGAGCCGAGCGGCACGAGAAGGGTTTCCGCGGCGGCATCGACGTCGGGCCAGGCGCGTTCGCCGTGAGCGGTCATTCCTGGATTCTCGCCCACCGGCGACGTCGAGACGAATGCGGATCGGAATCCGCCGATCACGGCGATCGAAGGTTTCGGATGAGCGATCGCCCCGCCATCCTGCACGCATGGATCGCATCCTGGTCACCGAAGAGATAGCCGAGTCCGGTCTGCAGCGACTGCGCGACGCGGGCCACCACGTCGACGTACAGACGGGCCTTTCGCCAGAGGAGCTGCTCTCGGCGGTATCCGGCGCTGCGGCGCTGGTGATCCGCTCGGCGACCGAGGTGACCGCCGAGGTCATCGCGGCCGGAGCCGACCTGCGGGTCGTCGGTCGGGCCGGCGTGGGTCTCGACAACGTCGATGTCGCCGCGGCCACCGCCGCCGGCGTGCTGGTCGCCAACGCACCGCAATCGAATGTGGTGTCCGCCGCAGAGCAGACCATGGCGTTGTTGTTGGCGGTGGCCCGCAACGTCCCCCAGGCCCACGCTGCGCTCGTACAGGGCCGATGGGAACGGTCGAGGTGGAACGGCGTCGAGCTCAGCGAGAAGACGCTCGGCATCATCGGCCTGGGTCGCATCGGCGGCCTCGTAGCCGAGCGCGCCGCGGCGTTCGGCATGCGCCTCATCGCCTACGACCCCTACATCGGCGCCGACCGAGCGGCCGAGTTCGGCGCCGAGCTGGTCGATCTCGACACGCTCGCTCGCACCAGCGACTTCGTCACGCTGCACCTCGCCAAGACGCCCGAGACCGTCGGTTTGGTCGGCGTCGACTTCCTGGGCAAGGCCAAGCCGTCGCTGCGGGTCGTCAACGTCTCTCGTGGCGGCATCATCGACGAGGCGGCGCTCTTCGATGCGCTCTCGGCCGGCACCATCGCCGGAGCCGGCCTCGACGTGTGGGCCACCGAGCCCACGACCGATTCACCCTTGTTCACCCTGCCCAACGTGGTCGCTCAACCGCACCTGGGGGCCAGCACCGTCGAGGCCCAGGACAAGGCAGGCGACCAGGTGGCCGAGCAGGTCAACCTGGCCCTGGCCGGAGAACCCGCCCCGTTCGTCGTCAACGCCGATTCGGTGGTCGCCGGCTGAGCTTCAGCTCTTCGCCGCCCGGTACCCGTCGGCCTCGGCCGCCTCGGGGGACAGGTAGCAGCGGTCGGCATTGGTGCGGTCATAGGCGATGTTGCCCTCGACGTGGAAGATCCCCGAGCGCGTCTTGCCCTTGACCGGGTGGGAGGGCGGACAATTGCCGTCGGGAAGCGGATCGACCCATGCCACCGAATGGCCCTCGCTCACCGGCGACGCGACCGGCTGGTCGGCGGCGGCCATCTGCAGCGGTGGCCATTCCGCCGGAGCGCGTGGCTCGTCTTCCCACGCCTGGCGTTTGCGCCGTTGGTTGAACCAGGAGGCGCCCACCAGGACACCCGCGAGAGCGAACACTCGTGTCAGCCAGCGCTTCATGCCCGACAAACCTAAACCAGATCCGAGGCCGGAGAGCCCATGGTCGGGCCTCCGTGCCCCGTGATCGGCCTCGGCGGGTCAGCTGATGGAGAGTTGGGTACCCAGCTCGAGGGTGGCGAGGTCGTTCGACTGGAGCCAGCGGTACGACATCGTGAACAGATCGTCGTCGACGATCAGCGTGCGTACCACGGGGTCTCCGCCGTAGTAGTCGGGCCAGCAGAAGAACAGATGACCGTCGGCGGGAACGGGCTCGGCCAGGCTCGAGAGGATCTCGTCCTCACCGATGCCGAAGTAGTCGAAGGCCTCAGAGACGAGGATCGGACCCTCGCACGACATGCCATCGACGGGATTGCCGACGGCTTGGTCGGGCTCACAGACCACGACCTTGCCGCCGTCGAGGAGCACGTAGTCGAGCTCCGTGCGGGCGTCGTCGTAGCTGGTGGCCCGGTCGGCGGGCTCGACCGGCACGCACTGGGTGGTCCCGAGCGTGCCGCCGTCGTTCTGGTCGACCCGACCACGTTCGACGATGCCGTCGCGGGTCACCTCGAGCACGACGGCCCCGAAGAACTGCTGGTTGTAGGAGCTGAGCGGCAGGATCGCGAGATTGTCGGGTCCCCACCAGGTGAAGGCCCGGTGGTCCCACTCGGCATCGGTGTAGCTCTGGCCGCCGCCCGTCCACACGGCGAGCTCGACGGGATCGGAGCGCTCCGACACGTCGAACAGCGACACCTTGGCCCCGAGCGTGCGGCCGTTCTCGTCGGCATCCTGGCCGACACCGAGCACCAGGTCGTCACCGATCGGGTGCAGGTACGACGAGTAGCCGGGGATCTTGAGCTCACCGACCACGGTGGGATCGGTGGGCGAGCTGAGGTCGACCACGTAGAACGGATCGACCTGGCGGAAGGTCACCACGTAGGCGACGTCGTCCATGAACCGCACGGAGTAGATGCGCTCGCCCTTGCCGAGTCCGCCGACCTTGCCGACCTCGGTGAGGGCGCCGCCGCTCTGTTCGAGCACGGCGATGAAGCTCTCGGCGTCGGGTCCGCTGCCCCACGGCGAGCCGGCGGTGGTGGCGACGCGGAGACGGCCGTCGACTTCGTCGAGGGAGAACTGGTTGAGCAGGTGTCCGTCGACGGCACCCGAGGCCTGGTACTCGGCTCGCCCGTCGTCGGCGAGCGAGAACTTGTGCAGCGAGGTCGTGTAGCGCTCCTCGACGAGGCGCTCGGCACCCGGTTCGACGGGGAAGGTGTCGAACCATCGGTTGGTGGCGACGTACAGGCTCTCGGTACTCGCATACACCGTCTCGCCCGAAGCGAGCACGCCGGTGGCATCGGTGGGGACGACGTCGTCGGCCAAGAGGTCGAGGCCGACGACGGTCAACATCTCGAAGCCGGCGAAGGCCTCGGGACGATGGATCCGCTCGCACGGCACGAGCTGGCCCTCGTCGAGCACCGTTCCGCCGGCGTTGCGACGCTGGAAGTCGGGTACCCACTGGTTCACGGTGCTCTCGTTCACGATGTCACGGTTGGCCTCGGCCGCCCGCTCCTCCCCCGAAGGATTCTGCGGGTACAGGAAGGGCAGGTCGTCGGGCCGCGTGGTCAGCACCACCCGGGCGACGCCGTCGACGGCCCGGGCCGAGAGGTAGCGCCCCTCCATCTCGAGGACGTCGGTGACCGTCGGCGAGCCGGCCAGGTCGATCGTGGTGACCTTGGTGGTCTCCCGCCAGTAGTCGAAGTACGGCCCGTCGACGATCGGTGGGGCAGGCTCGGTCTCCTCGGGGGCGAACCCGGCCTCGGCGTCGCCGCCGACGCTCGGAGCGACCTCGCGGCTGACGCTGTCCTCGATGGCATAGGGAACGGGGAATCCGCCGTCGCCGTCGCTGATGAGCACGAGCTTGTCTCCCGCCAGGAAGGCCTCTCGGGCCCAGCCGCCGTCGAGCCGGATCTGGCCGATCTCGGTGGGCTCGCCGGTGACGTCGACGACGGTGATGACGTTGTTGGAGATCGTGACGATGCGGCGGCCGTCGGTCTTGACGATGTCGGGTTCGTCGACCCCGGACTCCTGCACGTTGGTCTCCGAGAAGACGTTCCCGCCGTCGTTTGCCTGGTCGGGCTCGATGCTCGAGGCCGTGTCGTCGGCGCTCGGTGCGGGGGCATCCTCGGGGCTCGGACGCGGGTTCCTCGACGGGCGCCGACTCGGCCATCGCCTCGTCGGTCATCACCTCGATCGCGATGTCGCCCTCCATGACCACCGGGCCGTACCCGCCGTAGCCGTCGAGGCCGTAGGGGCCGACCCGCCTGGCGGCCTCGGCGTGCACATGATCGAGGAAGGAGGCGCACGCGTCGAAGGGCACCAACGAGGCGGTGAGAACGAAGTCGTCGGTGACGACGGCGTCGTCTCCACCCGGCTCTGCCGGTGTGTCGTCGTCGCCGGTCGGCGGATCGACGCCGATCGTGGCGGGCCCCGAACCCGAACAGGCGCTGGCGACGAGGGCAATCAGCAGGGAAAGGACGGCGAGTTTTCTCATGACGGGAATCTCCGGCGTGGTGGTCATCGCCTTTCGGACGATGTGCATCACTCCGTCGGTTCCCCGGATGCCGAATTGATTTCCGTATGGGCCCTTCGGCCCAGCGGGTCAGCGGGCCGGAGTCGAGGGCAGCCAGGCCGGGCGGTTCGACTCGAAGTCGTCGATCGCGCCGGCGGAACGCAACGTGATGCCGATGTCGTCGAGACCCTCGAGGAAGCGCTCCACCACCGACTCGTCGAGCGGAAACGTCGTCTCGATGTCGAGGGCGGGAACCTCGAGGGTGCGTCGTTGCACGTCGACGGTGAGCTCGACGCTCGGGTCGTCGGCGACCGCGGCGAGGAGTCGTTGGGCGATGTCGGCGCTCACCTCCACCGGTACGAGGCCGTTCTTGGTGGCGTTGTTCTTGAAGATCGGCCCGAATCGCGACGAGATGACCGCCTCGAAACCGTATTGCTGGATGGCCCACACGGCATGCTCGCGAGAGGAGCCGGTGCCGAAGTTGGGGCCGGCGAGGAGGATGTTGGCGCCCGCGTATTCCTCGCGGTTGAGAACGAACGACGGCTCGTCGCGCCATTCCGAGAACAACCCCTTCTCGAAACCGGTGCGCTCGACGCGCTTGAGCCAGTCCGAGGGGATGATCTGGTCGGTGTCGACGTCGGAACGGTCGAGGGGAACTGCCGTGCCCTGGACGATGCGGACCGCCTTCATGCGAGATCCTCCGGTGTGGCGAAGTGTCCCGCGATCGCCGTCGCGGCGGCCACGGCAGGGGAGACGAGGTGGGTGCGTCCGCCTCGACCCTGGCGGCCCTCGAAGTTCCGGTTGCTGGTGCTGGCGGCGCGTTCGCCGACGGCGAGCTTGTCGGGATTCATCGCCAGACACATGGAACAGCCGGGCTCTCGCCAGTCGAACCCGGCCGCAGTGAAGATCTCGTGCAGCCCCTCGCGCTCCGCCTGCTCCTTGACCAGCCCCGAACCGGGCACGACCAGGGTGCGCACCCCGTCGGCCACCCGTCGTCCGTCGGCCACTGCCGCCGCGGCCCGCAGGTCTTCGATGCGGCTGTTGGTGCAGCTCCCGATGAATACGGTGTCGACGGCGACGTCGTTGATGGGCGTGCCCGCGGAATAGCCCATGTACTCCAGCGCCCGCCTGGCCGCGTCCTTCTCGGCCGGATCGTCGAAGTCGTCGGGGCCCGGAATGGTCTCGCCGAGGCGGATGACCTGTCCGGGGTTCGTGCCCCAGGTGACATGGGGGGTGACGGTGGAGCCGTCGATGACCACTTCGCGATCGAAGACCGCGTCGTCGTCGGTGCGCAGGTGTGACCACGCCTCGACCGCCGCACTCCAGTCGGAGTCCGACGGGGCGTGGGGGCGGCCTTCGAGGTAGGCGAAGGTGGTGGCGTCGGGAGCGATCAGCCCGGCCTTGGCGCCGAACTCGATGGCCATGTTGCACACCGTCATCCGGCCTTCCATGGACAACGCCTCGATGACCGGACCGCGGAACTCGGCGATGGCACCGATGCCGCCGCCGGTGCCCACCTCGCCGAGGATGGCGAGGACGACGTCCTTCGCCGTCGAACCGGCCGGCAGCTCACCGGTGACGGTGATCGACATGGTCTCCTGCGGGGGCTGGGGCAGGGTCTGGGTGGCCAGCACGTGCTCGACCTCGCTCGTGCCGATGCCGAAGGCCAGGGCGCCGAAGGCGCCGTGGGTGGAGGTGTGGCTGTCGCCGCAGACCACGGTCATGCCCGGCTGCGTGAGGCCCAGTTCGGGCCCGATCACGTGCACGATGCCGTTGTTGCGCTGCCCCATGCTGAACAGACGGATACCGAACTCGGCGCAGTTGCTGCGAAGGGTGTTGACCTGGGTGAGCGACACGGGGTCGGCGATGGGTTGGTGGATGTTCGCGGTCGGAATGTTGTGGTCCTCGGTGGCAATGGTGAGGTCGGGGCGCCGCACCGGGCGCCCGCTCAGCCGTAGGCCGTCGAACGCCTGTGGCGAGGTCACCTCGTGCACGAGGTGCAGGTCGATGTAGAGCAGGTCCGGCTGGCCCTCTCCGTGGCGGACGACGTGGTCGTTCCACACCTTCTGGCTGAGCGTCTTTCCCATGGCCGGGCAACCTCACGTTGACGGTCTTGTTATTTGGGACAATAATCCCGACTTGTGAAACCCACTCTAAGCGGCGTCGGTGTCATCGACAAGGCCATGGCCATCATCGCCGCCGTCGAGGTCGAGCCGATGGCCTTGGCCCAGCTGGTGACGGCGACCGGACAGAGTCGAGCCACCGCCCACCGCTTGGCGACGGCGCTGGAGGTGCACGGCTTGTTGCGACGCGACGACGACGGCCGGTTCACGATCGGGTATCGCACGCTGACCCTGGCCCGGGGAGTGGGGGCCTCGTTGCCGCTGATCGATGCCGCCCGGGCGGTTCTGTCCGAATTGCGTGACGACACCGGAGAGAGCGTGCAGTTGTTCGTGCGAGACGGTGACCGCCGCGTGTGCGTGGTGTCGTTGGAATCGCCCCACGGGCTGCGCACCATCGTGCCCAACGGAGCGGTGTTGCCCCTCGACCAGGGCTCGGGCGGAAGCGTGCTGCGAGGCGAGACCGACCCCGACATCGGCTTCGTGGCCAGCGTCGCCGAGCGGGAGGCGGGTGTGGCGTCGGTCAGTGCACCGGTCGAGGTCGACGGTCGGGTCGTGGCCGCAGTGAGCGTTTCGGGTCCGATCGAGCGGATGACGACCGACCCGGGTGCCCGCTTCGGTTCGCGGGTGGCCGGCGCAGCCTCAGCGATCGGCTGACCGCGACAGGACGGAGTCGAGAGCGTCGAGCAGGCCGACGTTGAACGACGTGGGCGTGCTGACGGGGGCGTCGTGTTCGCCGGGCACCGGGTGCAGCGTGGTTCTCGCGGATGAGGTCGGCGAAGGCGCGCTGATTCGGGGGGCGCACCTTGGTGTCGTCCTCGGTGACCACGACCGCGGTGGGCGCGGTGATCTCGGGCAGCCACTCGCGGCCATCGTGGTTGAACAGCGACGAACCCACCTCGAGCAGGATCCGCGGATCGTTGCGCTTCAGCTGGTCGACCCCCCACGGGTGCAGTCCCGCCGTGCGCCGGGCGAGCATGCGTCCGAACACCCGCTCGACGAAGGCGTCGGGAACGATGCGGGTCGCCGTGGCGGTACCGAACATGATGCCGGGCCACAACCGCAGATCGCTCGCCCGGAATCGGGGAATGGTCGCGGCGAGCACGAGGCCGGCGAGTCGGTCGGCGTGATGGCGCGCCATCACCTGGGCAACGGCGCCGCCCAAGGAGTACCCGAACGGCACGAAGGTGGCCACGCCCAGTGCGTCGGCCACCGCAACGGCGTCGTCGGCCAGGCTCTTCACGCTCACCCGACGGCGGGGGCGCAGCCCGCTGCCGTGCCCGGCGTGGTCGAAGGCGATCACCCGGTAGCGGTCGCGCAGTGCCGGGTACTGGCCGAAGTAGTTCAGGTCGGCGGTGACGGTCCAGCCGTGGAGCATCATCACCGCCGGCGCATCGGCCGGCCCCATGTCACGGACGGGCAACGAACCTCGGCCAGGAAGGTCGACGCGGGCCGCAGGTTCGAGATCGGGTGGCTCGGTGATGCTGGCGGCGAGGCCGCCAGGGCCCATCTCACTCACCGATGGCGACCACTCTGACGGTGAGCATGGCGCCTGTCGGTGACGCGAACTGCACGTCGTCGCCAACCGCGGTTCCGAGCAGCGCGGCGCCGAGCGGCGAACCGGGTGAGATGACATCGATGCCGTCGCGACGTTCCTCGATCGAGCCCACGAGGAATTTCTCGGGCTCGGAGTCGCCTTCGTACAGAATCGAGACGACCGAGCCGGCGCTCACGGTTCCGTCGGCGGCATCTTCCACGATCTCGCTGTTCTCGAGGATTCGCTCCAGGTGCATGATGCGGCCCTCCATCTTGCCCTGCTCCTCCTTGGCTGCGTGGTAGTCGCCGTTCTCGGAGAGGTCGCCCATCTCGCGGGCGGTCTCGATCTTGCGGGCGATGTCGATCCGGCCGCGAGTGGTGAGATCCTCGAACTCGGCCTTGAGCCGATCGAAGGCTGATTGGGAGAGCTGGGTGATCGGCGCCATGGGGAAAGGGTAGCGACTCGCTTCTCGATCGTGTGACGGCGGCCCGCGATGGCCTCGGATCTGACCGCCCAGTCGGACGGGCCGGGTTGACGTTCGGCGCCGACACCGGCGACAATCGAGACCGTGGTTCGCACCCCGCGCCCGTCACGCCTGCACTTCGCAGCGATCATCATCATTCCGTAGCGCACGGCTTCTCGCCGTGCGTTTCTTCGACCGTCCGCTCCGGTGGGCGGTTTTCCACGTTCTGGGAGCCATCCCCCTGGAGGACTCGTGACAACTCATCGCATCGGCGTCATCGGCGGCGACGGCATCGGCCCCGAGGTGATCGCCGTGGGGCTCGACGTGATCCGTGCCGCCGGCGTGGAGCTCGACACCGTCGACTACGACCTCGGTGGCGCCCGTTATCTGCGTGACGGCGTGGTCCTCACCGACGCGATCGTCGACGAATGGCGCAAGCTCGACGCGCTGTACCTCGGCGCAGTCGGATCTCCCGAGGTGCCTCCCGGTGTGATCGAGCGCGGGCTCCTGCTCAAGATGCGCTTCGACCTCGATCTCTACATCAACCAGCGGCCGTTTCATCTCCCGGGTACCGCCGACCGGGCCGGGCACGAGTTCATCGTGATCCGGGAGAACACCGAGGGCACCTACGCGGGCGAGGGCGGCTTCCTGCGGAAGAACACGCCCCACGAGATCGCCACGCAGGGTTCGGTGAACACCCGGCACGGGGTCGAACGCTGCGTGCGCTATGCGTTCGAGCTGGCCGCCGGCCGACCCCGCAAACACCTCACCCTGGTGCACAAGACCAACGTGCTCACCTTCTCCGGCGACCTCTGGGATCGTGCGTTCAACGAGGTCGCGGCCGACTTTCCCGACGTCGAGACCGCCTACAACCATGTCGACGCCGCCTGTATCTATTTCGTTCAGGACCCGCAGCGCTACGACGTGATCGTCACCGACAATCTCTTCGGCGACATCCTCACCGACCTCGGCGGGGCGGTGTCGGGCGGCATCGGTCTCGCCAGTTCGGCGAACCTGCGGCCGGGGGGCGTGTCGATGTTCGAGCCGGTGCACGGTTCGGCTCCCGACATCGCCGGCCAGAACAGGGCCAACCCGATCGCGGCGATCCTTTCCGGAGCCCTCATGCTCGACCATCTGGGCGAGGGGGAGGCCGCCGACCGCATCCGGGCGGCCTGCGCGGCCCATGTGGATCACTCGGGCTCGACGACCGAGATCGGCCAGGCGATCGTGGCAGAGCTCGTGGGCGGCCACTGAGATGGCCGCCGATTCCGCCGAGGCGATCGACCGCTCGCCGCGCCACGACCCGGCGTGGCCGACCGCAGTCGAGATATTCGACACCACCTTGCGCGACGGCGTGCAGTTCGAGGGCATTGCCGTCAACGCCGACGACAAGCTCCGCGTGGCGCGCCAGCTCGACCAGCTGGGTGTGCACTACATCGAGGGCGGCTATCCCGCCGCCAACCCCAAGGACACCGAGTTCTTCGAGCGAGCGCACACCGAGCTGCGACTCGATTCGGCTCGCCTGGTGGCCTTCGGGTCGACCCGCCGGCCCAAGGGTCGGGTCGACGACGATCCGACCCTCGAGGTGCTGGCCGCTTCGGGGGTGGGTGTGGCCTGCATCGTGGGCAAGGCGTGGGACTACCACGTCACCCATGCGCTGCGTACCTCCCTCGACGAGGCCGTGGCCATGGTCGGTGAGTCGGTGGCGTTCCTCAAAGGCAAGGGGCTCGACGTCTTCTTCGACGCCGAGCACCTCTTCGACGGCTACAAGCGGAATCCCGAGTTCGCGATGCGCGTCCTCGAGGCTGCCGCCGTCTCCGGGGTCGATGCGCTCGTTCTGTGTGACACCAACGGGGGTTCGCTGCCCCACGAGATCGGTCCGATCGTGGGCGAGATCGTGAGACACTTCGACGGAGTCCGCATCGGCATGCACACCCAGAACGACACCGGATGCGCCACCGCGAACGCGATCGCCGGAGTGGTCGCCGGAGCGACTCACGTGCAGGTCACCATGAACGGATACGGCGAGCGCACCGGCAACTGCGACATCACCCAGTTGGTGCCCGACCTCACCCTCAAGATGGGCATCGAGACGCTGCCGGCGGGTCGGCTCGAACGACTCTCCGACATCAGCCACACCATTGCCGAGCTCATGAACATGCCTCAGGAGCATCAACTGCCCTACGTGGGTACCTCGGCGTTCGCCCACAAGGCCGGCCTGCACACCTCGGCTCTGGCCCGTCGGCCCGACAGCTACGAGCACGTCGATCCCGCGCTGGTGGGCAACGGCACCCGCTACCTCGTCGGTGACCTCTCGGGTCGCGCCACCGTGGAGCTCAAGGCGACCGAGTACGGGCTGGCCCTCGACAAGGCGCAGATCGGCCTGGTCGTCGACACGCTGAAGCGGCTCGAACACGAGGGCTACCACTTCGAGGTGGCCGATGCGTCACTCGAGCTCCTCCTGCGTGGCGCTGCGGGATGGGTGCAGCCCTATTTCGACCTCGAGTCGTTCAAGGTCCACACCGAGCACCGATCGGGATCGGGAGCGCGGGCTTGGAATGACGTCGCCGTCGAGATGGAGACCGAGGCCACGGTGAAGCTGCGGGTCGGCGGCGAACGCATCATCGCCACCGGCGAGGGCAATGGTCCGGTCGACGCGCTGCACGAGGCCCTGATGGTCGCGATCGGCGACCACTACCCGACCGTGCATCGCATCAAGCTCACCGACTTCAAAGTGCGAGTCCTCGCGGCCGAGAAGGGAACGGCCGCAGTCACTCGGGTGCTCATCGAGAGCTCGAACGGCAAACGGACCTGGACGACGATCGGGGTCAGCGAGAACGTGGTGGAGGCCAGCTGGCAGGCGCTCATCGACTCGATCGTGTTCGGTTTGTTGCACGACGGGGCCTGATCGCCATCCGGGCGAACCGGTCGCGGCGATAGCGTTCACCGGGTGGACACGGCCGCACTCTCGTTTCGGATCGGCCCGGTGCCGGTCACGATCCGACCCTCGCTCATCCTGATGCTGGCCCTCATCGGCTTCCTGGTCGACGATTCACTGACGAGGGTGGGGGTGTGGACCTCCATCGGGGTCGCCTCGATTCTCATCCACGAGATGGGTCACGCCGCCGTCGCGCTCGCATTGGGCGGACAGCCGAAGGTGCAGCTCATGGGCCTCGGCGGCGCGACCGACCCGGGCCTCGCCGAGCGCCCCGACCGACTGCGCTCGGCGTTGTTGTCGCTGGCAGGCCCGGCTGCGGGTCTGGCGGTTGGTGCTGCGGTCTGGATCGCGACCAGCCCCGATCTCGATGCGCTCACCTCCGACCATGGGCTCGGGGCTTTCACCCTCGCCACGGTTCTCTGGATGAACATCGGTTGGAGCATTCTGAACCTCCTGCCGGTCCTGCCGCTCGACGGGGGCCGCCTGCTCACCGAGGCGTTGCCCGGTGACCCGGTGACCCGAAGTCGGCGGGCCTACCTTGCGTCGTCGGTGCTGGGCATCGGCCTGGCTCTCTTTCTCCTCTCGATCAACGAGCCCTTCGCAGGAATTCTCTTCGGCTTCCTCGCGCTCGCAGTCGTTCACGGCGTGGCGCACCTTGCGGGATCGAGGCCACCAGGTCGAGCGGGTGGCCACGCTGCGCGACCTCCACGAGCGACTCGGCGAAGGCGATCACGAGGCCGAGGCCGCAGCTCCGGACCATGGTGGACCACCCCGGCGACGGGCCCATCGTGCGGACGATGCTCATCGACCACTTCGCCCGCAACGGGCGAGCCGCCGACGCCGACGAGCTCTCACGAGCCCTCGGCACCGCAACACCGACGGCCACGTTCCTGATCGAGGTCATGCAGTCGGGTGGGGCGAGGGGCATCGACTCGCTCACCGAAGCGTTCCGGCGGGCCCCTTCGGCGCTGGCCGCCCAGCACGTCGTTCTCGGCCTGCACGCCGCCGACCTCGACGACGACATCGTCGGTGTCATCGGCGACGTCGCCCGTTCCCCCGACGACGCCGGCATGGTCATCAGCGCCCAGCACGCCGCGCACGCAGGCCCAGAGCTATGCCGTTGCCGCAGAGCTCGGCGCCCTCGTGTACAGCGTCGCTCCTCGCGCCAACGGGCTCGCTGCGTTCAACGTTGCCTGCTCGCTGGCCCGACTCGGCGATTCCGATGCCGCCCTCGGCTGGATCGGCGCAGCCGTCGAGCGGGGGCTGCCCGATCCCACGGTGCTCGACTCCGACGCCGACCTGTCCGAATTGCGGACGCGGGCCGAGTTCACCGACCTGCGCCGTCGCGGTTTCGGCGGTTGAGCGAACCCCACCGGTGCGATACGAGCGGTACATTTCTGGGAATCAGTCGCGTGCTCGCCGTGTTGGCTGAATCATTCTCGGAAGCTGTCCCTCTGGAGGATCAGTGAAACGTATCGGTCTCCTCATCGCCACCAACTTCGCCGTCATCCTGGTGTTGGGTGTGATTCTCGCCGCGCTGCAGAACGTGCTCGGCATCTCGCTCAACGGCGTTTTCGGCCTGCTGATCTTCTCGGCGCTGTTCGGCTTCATCGGCGCGTTCATCTCTCTCGCCATCTCCAAGTGGTCGGCCAAGAAGATGACCGGCGCCGTGGTGATCGAGACGCCGACCACCGAGCTCGAGGCCTGGCTGGTGAACACGGTTCAGATGTTCGCCCAGCAGGCCGACATCGGCATGCCCGAAGTGGCCATCTTCGACAGCCCGACGCCCAACGCCTTCGCCACGGGGGCCCGACGGGACAACTCGTTGGTGGCGGTGAGCACCGGACTGCTCCAGGCCATGAACCGGCGCGAGGCCGAGGCGGTCATCGGCCACGAGATCGCCCACATCGCCAACGGCGACATGGTGACGATGACGCTGTTGCAGGGTGTGCTGAACACCTTCGTGATCTTCTTGTCCCGCGTCATCGGTGGCTTCATCGACCGGGCCGTCTTCCAGAGTCGCGAGCGTGGCATCGGCTATTTCGGGATCGTCATCGCCCTGCAGATCCTCCTCGGCATCTTCGCGTCGATGATCGCCGGCTGGTATTCACGTCAACGCGAGTTCCGAGCCGACGCTGGTGGCGCGGAGCTGACCTCACGCGAGGCGATGGCTTCGGCCCTCGAGCGCCTCGCCGCACCTGGTCGCGACGAGATGCCCGAGGCATTGGCTGCCTTCGGCATCCGGGAGAACGAGCGGGCAGGCTGGCGAAAGCTGCTGGCAACGCACCCGCCGATCGAGGATCGCATCGCCGCTCTGCGTCAACAGCCGTCCCCGCTGTAGGCCCGAGCCGCCTAGGCTCGACCCGTGGCCCAACCCCCGTTCGTCCCTTCCGGCACCACCACTCGCCCGTTCTACTCTTCTCCGCCGTGGCGACCGGGTTCGTGGACGGCGGATCGGCCCGGGGAGAACGTCGATGAGCCCGAGCGCGACGACGCCGGCTTCGGTAGTCAGGGTCCGGATCAGGGCTACCTGCTGAAGCTGGCCGAGCGGCTTCGCGACGAGATCATTCTCCAGGACGGCGAGCATCTCGACGATGTGATCGCCGGCAGCGCCACCGTGGGGATGAAGCGGGCATCGCAGTTCGGACGGGGCCCGGTGATCCACGATCTGCGCGCTGCACTCCAGATATGGGGATACCTCTCGGAGGAACCTCCTCCCGAGCTGCTCGCCGCCCGCAGGGCGCTGTTCGCCGAGGTTGCACTGCCGCATCACTACGTCGAGCGCAACGCCATCGCCGACGCGGTGCCGAGCTACAAGAAGCTCAAGATCGGTCTTCCCTTCGGTGCCGATATCCCGGTTGCCGAGGAAGTCGCAGCGCCGGCAACCGAAGCCAGCGCCAGCTAATCGACTTCGAACTGTTTTAATGACAAAGCCGCAGGATAACCCCTGCGGCTTTTTTGTGTACTCTTGTCGGTGAAGTAGAGTGAAGATCCTCGCTGCGAATCTGGCGCAGGCGGTTACTTCGTAAGCGTCCGGGCTGAGTCCTCGGACAGAGCATTGAGATGAGCTAAGGTGAGGATTCTCAATGGTGCTCATTGAGACGTCACAATGGGCACCAATAAGATTCTCGTATTACGAAGCCGGCGGCTGCCACAGCCGTGGTGTAAGCGGTCGCAGGTCGTCCTGGTTGGTCATGCGCGGCAGACGCATGAGGATGTCTTTGAGGTAGGCGAGCGGGTCCTTGCCGTGGCGCTGACACGACACGATCAGCGAGTAGAGGATGGCCGAGCGCTGGCCGGCGTCGGGGTGTCCGATGAACAACCAGTTTTTCTTCCCAATGCACGAGGGGCGGATGGCGTTTTCCACGAGATTGTTGTCCAGGCGGCTTTCGCCGTAATGCAGGTGTGCGGAGAGCGGCGTCCACTGACCAAGCAGGTAATCACAGGCTTTGCCCAGAGCCGATTTGGGCAGCACGCGTTGCCGGGCCTTCAGGGCCAGTCGTTTCAAACTTTCCATCGTGCGGGCGAGTCCTTCGGGTTTCATCCGTTCTTTGGTGCGCTGCCAGGGTTCGAGTTTTTGTTCGTCCCACTCGCGTTCGCGCCGGTACATCCGGCCGATCAGGCGCAGGGCGGCCTTGGCGATTCTAGGCTGTTCGGCTTGGGCTTCGAAGAAGCGCCTTCTTGCGTGCGCCCAACATCCGACCCAGGCGACCGCGGGATGCACGCGGGCGTACGCGGCGTAGGCCTCGTAGCCGTCGGACTGCATCAGGCCCGTGTAGTCGTTGGTCAAAAGCGTGGTCAGTTCGCCGTGACGGCGGGTCAGCCGCCAGTCGAAGACGACGTCGCCGCTCGGCGCGCTCACGACCCAGAGATAGCCTTGGGTCGTGCCTTGGCCTTTTTCATCGGGATCGATAAACTTCACCGGGGTTTCGTCGCATTGGACGTACTGCCCGCGGAGCAGTTCGGCGTGCATGAGTTTGTAAATCGGTTCGGCCCACTCCGCGGCGATCCGCACCCAGTCGGCCATGCTTTTGCGGCTGAGTTGCGCGCCCCATTGCACGGACATCGACTCCAGGCGATAGAGAGGAAGGTGGTGCTGGTATTTGGAGATAACGATGTACGCGAGCAGGCCGGCCGAAGCATAACCACCCGCCACCGGCCTAGCTGGTGCGGGCGCGATCACCGGAGCTTGCTCACGATCTGCTTTGCGCCGGAACTTCGGGCGCACGATCTCGCGCTTCACCAGTTGGGGGCCGATCAGTTCCACTTCGAAGGTTTTTTCCTCGGAGATCTTTTCAAAAAGCTCGGGCTGCGCCTTCACTTCGTCAGGCACGATTTCAAGGGTCTCGGCGACGGGCAGCTTCGCAAAAACCTCCGCTGGCATGGGGCGCTTTTCCACGGAAGGGGTGCGCCGCTCGTAGGCGACGGCCTGGGTTTTGCGTTCGGTTTGGGGCGTCTCAGGCAGACCGAGTTTCGCCTGCACAGACGTGTCGATGGCAAGTTTCTCGCTGCGCGCCCCAAACACCTGCCGGCGGAACCACGCCACCTCGGACTGGAGGCCCGCCAGCTCCGCCTTCAAGCGGAGATTCTCGGCGTAAAGTTCTTCGGCGGGAGGTATGGGTTATGTATCCCGATACTTTATTATATAAACAGTTGGTGTCAAATATTTTATCGCTCATACCACGCTTTTTTGCAGCCGTCTTTTAGATCGATGCCCGAGAGCAACATGGTCAACGCCGCGGGCTCCAGATGTAGCTTGGACGAACCGTTTGTCAGAGGCCAACTGAAGCGGCCTTTTTCCGGACGCTTAGCCAGCACCCACAACCCGGCCGTTTGGCAGCGTCAACTCAAACGCCCAGCGCGGCATCGCCGGCACAGGCAGCTTCACCTCGGCAAACTTCACCGGCTTGGTCTCGTCGCGTTGGCCTTGCCGACAAACCCGCTTCGCCAGCGTCAAACGGTTGATCCCTTCGCGCCGCGCATACTGCTCCATCGTCAGCCCGCTCGCACGGTAGCCCGCCACCAACTCCGCACGTCGCGCCACGGGCGTAATCTGCCGATCCTGCCGGTCGCGCTTCGCTTCCTTGTCCAATACGTCGGGTGTAATTGTCGTCATCACCACAATCTACACGAACCCGACTCAACCGCCTACGTGGTCCTCGCTCGGACGCTTACGGTGATGAAGGGCGACGCGCATATCACGCGCAGGAGGGGGCTATACCGCTTGAGCGGCTAATTTTTCTTCTGCAGCCACGAGAACCTGTATGAAGGATTCGGGGCTGGTTGCGCCCATGAGGGCATCGCGGTTGGCCGCGTCCTTTAAAATTTTGCAGAGCGCACTGACGACCATCAGATAGTCGGTGGGATTCGCCTTGGGTGTGCCGAGTATAAAAAGCAGGCGGACGTTTTGATTACCGTTTTCGAAAAACACGCCGTCGCTGGAGCGGCCGACTGCCAGAACGATTTTTTTAACGTGCTCAGTGCGGGCGTGGGGCAGGGCAAGTTCGTTTCCGAGGCAGGTGGTGTCGAGTCGTTCGCGGGCGAGTAGCTCGTTGTAGAAACCGTGGAAATCAGTGATGTCCGGGTGGCCTTCGAGGCGACGGGCTACTTCGTTAAGCGCGGCAGTGCGCTTGGTGCTCTGAATGGAGAGCGTGATGCGTGACGGATCGAGAAGTTTGGAGAGTCGGCCGGGCATGCGTAGGAGAAAAAAGCTCACGCCTGTGAATTGATGTTGGCAAGGGTTGAATCGGCACAATCCGGGAAAACGCGTGGAAAACTTAGACAAAAAAACGGCGCTCGATGATTGAACATCGGAGCGCCGTTTTAATTGAGAGCCAAAAACTCAGGCTGTGGGTTCGACCGGCGGTGTGGTCGCGCTGATTTCTTCATCGGTCTCGACGATGCGTGCGATGGAGAGAAGTTTATCGCCTGCTTCCAGCGTGACGAGGCGTACGCCTTTTGCGCCGCGGCCGGTTTCGCGAATCGTATTCACTGGGCAGCGCAC
>CAWBCM010000007.1:0-72335 GCA_963787285.1 uncultured Acidimicrobiales bacterium
CTGTGTGGCGATCTGCTCGCGTTCGGTTTCGAAGAACTCGCTGGTGAGGAACGGGTGCGCCACCAGTGAAGCCCGATACCAGACCTCCACGACGTCGTCGAGGTCGGCATCGTCATAGGCGCGAATCATGAGTCGAGCATGCTACATCTGGTCGTGTCATCGAGCTGGTCGTCGCCGGGGGCATTACGGTGGCTGTCGTCTCAGAGGAGGATCTCATGGACCCGTGGCCAATGATCGAAGCCGACCGTCGAGCTCTGGCTGAGTACCTGTCGGGCCTCTCGGCCGACGAGTGGAAGAAGCCGTCGCTGTGTGCCGACTGGACCATCGAGGAGGTGGCTGCCCACATGTTGGTCATCCCGACCGTGCCGAAGGGAAAGATCTTCCTCAACTTCCTCGGGTCGGGGTTCAATCTCGACAAGTTCTCGGCCAAGATGGTCGGCCGCATCACCACCGAGAAATCACCCGAGCAGATCGCTGCGGCCATGGGCGAAGGAGCGGCATCGCGGAGCACGCCACCGGGACTCAAGCCGATGGGGATCCTGTCTGAGGTGCTGGTGCACGCCGGCGACATCTCCTTGGGCGTCGGCCGACCCCTTGCGTTCCCCACCGACCACTACATCGCCGGGCTCGACTACCTCAAGGACGTGCAGCCCGCTCTCGGGTGCAAGAAGCGCATCGAGGGGCTGCACCTCGAGTCGACCGACGGCAACTGGTCTCACGGCGAGGGCCCTGCGGTCCAGGGGACGGCCCAGCACCTGGCGCTCGCCGTGAGCGGCAGGAAGGCCGCGCTCGATCACTTGAGCGGCGACGGGGTCGAGATCATGCGGGGTCGCGACTAGTCGTTCGGTTCGCTCGGTTCCTCGGCCTCGAGCACCTCGATCTCGACCTCGGCATCGTTCTCGGACTCCGGAAACGCAGCGGCCCCTGTCTTCGCGTTGCCCTTCAAACCGGTCGCCCGCCGAGCGGCACGAACGCACTGGGAGATGCTGTGCCAGATGTGCTCGTCGCCGAGGGTGTCGAGAAAGCCCGAGCGGTCGAGCACCGCCGAAACCGGATGAATGACCCGCGCGAGGTAGAGCCGTATCTCCCGAGCCAGCAGCTCGCCGTAGAGATGGTCGAGCATGTCGACGCTCGTCGTCTCGAGCTGCGAGGTTGCCTCGAGATCGAGCACGAGCGCGCGCGTGTCGGGCCAGCGGTCGACTTCCTCGAGCACGCGGTCCTCGATGGCCGTCGCGTTGGCCCAGAAGAGCGGGGCATCGAGTCGGACGACGAGGACCCCGGGCACGATTCGCCGGCTCGTGTGATCGCGCATCCGGCCCCATGCGGCCTTCTCGCTGTCGATCTTGCCGAGCACCTCCATCCGCGGCGAGCTCGACCGGTAGATGATCGCCAACAGCGAGATGACGATGGCGATGCCCAGACCCGGAAGGGGGCCCAACAGCACGACCCCGCCGATCCCGACCATCGCCGCTACGAAGTCGGCCCGACGGATTCGGTAGTACCGGCGGAGGGAGGCCAAGTCCATCAATCCCCAGACCGCGGCGACGACGATTGCGCTCAGCACGGCCTGGGGGAGATCGGTGAAGAATCGGGTGAAGCCGATCAGAACGACGACGACCAGACCGGCGGCGGCGAGCCCGGTGACCTGGCTGTGGCCGCCCGCCTGGTCGGATGCGGCCGTCTTCGAGAGGCTGCCCGCCACCCCGAGTCCGCCGGAGAGGCCGGCGCCGATGTTCGCTGCCCCCATCCCGATCAACTCGTGCTCGGTGTCCACGCGGTAGCCGCCACGCGTCGCAAACAAGCGGGTCGCCGCAAGACCCTCGGCCATGGCCACCAGGGCGAGGGACACGCCGCCGATCACGACGGCTTCGAGGTCTTGGCGCGGGATCAACGGAAGCCCGAACGGTGGCAAGCCGCCGGGCACCTTCCCGATGGTTGCCACTCCCTCCGACTCCAGATCGAGCAGCTTCGAGGCCGCAATGGAAACGATGAGCGTGACGAGGCCCCACGGGACGCGCAATGTCAGCCTCCGACCACCGAAGAGGATCAGAAGGGCCGAGGCCCCGACGATCGTGGTGGCCGGGTCGATGTCGCCGACGTTCTCGGCCGTTCGGAAGAGCACTACGAGGAGATCGCCGCCGGGCTTGGGTATCCCGAGCAGGGTGGGGAGCTCGCCGACCACGATGGTGAGGGTCAGGCCGAAGACGAAGCCGGTGACAATCGGCTTCGAGAGGAACTCGGCGACCCACGAGATGTGGAGCAAGCCGGTAGCGATCAGGACGATTCCGGCCACGATCGCCAGTGCGGCGGTGATGGCGACGGCGTCGTCGGGATTGTCGTGGCTGATGTCGGCGACGAGCGAACCGGACACGATTGCGACGGTCGACGCCGGGCCCACGATGAGCTGGGGCGACGAGCCCAGAACGGCGTAGGCCAACAGGGCGAGGGGCACGGCATACAGGCCGACTTCCACCGGCACACCTGCGATCCTGGCGTAGCCCAGCGACTGGGGAATCATGAGCGCGGCAACGATGGCGCCGGCCAGGAGATCGCCGCGCAGCCGGCTTCGGTCGTACTGCGGCAGCCATCGCAGCATCGGTACCGCACGGGCGGCGATCTGGCGGGCGCTGCGGCGCCGCTCGGTCGTGTCGTTGGCCACCCCCGTTCCCCCGTTGCTCGTTTCAGACGGCGAATCTCCACACTAACCAGACCGTTCCCTGGGGTTCGGGTGTTCGACTCGTCACGGCTAGGTTGAGGCCGCGTGGACGCATCGCCGATCCGATACCGCTCCGACGAAGAGGACAGCGGCCGATGGCTCGATTTCGCGTTCCGCGACGGCGACATCGTGATCAGTACCCGTTCGAAGAGCGGCACCACATGGATGCAGATGATCTGCGCGCTGCTGATCTTTCAGACGCCGCACCTTCCGCGTCCGCTCGTCGAGCTCTCGCCGTGGCTCGACTGGCTCGTGGTACCGAAGCACGAGATCCGCTCGATGTTGGCGGAGCAGTCCCATCGACGGTTCATCAAGACGCACACGCCGCTCGACGGTTTACCGCTCGACCCCCGGGCGACCTACATCGTGGTCGGAAGACACCCTCTCGACGCCGCCGTGTCCCGCTACCACCAGAGCCACAACATCGACCGTCGCCGTAAGGCCGAGCTCACCGGCAACGCTGACGAGGGAAACAGGAGGCCGCTTCCGCCATTGGATACCTGGTTGCGGTCATGGATCAGGTCTGAAGCCATTGCGGCCGACAATCTCGACTCGATGGCCGGGGTCTTCCATCACCTGACCGATGCCTGGCGACGCAGGGACCAGGACAACGTGGTCTTGATCCACTATGGCGACCTGATCGGGGACCTCCCCGGCGAGATGGCGCGGCTGGCCGACCAGCTCGACATCACCCTCACCGACGCCACCGTCGACGATCTCGCCAACGCAGCAACCTTCGACTCGATGCGAACGCGCGCCGGCCTGCTCGTGCCGGACGCGGTGGGCGTTCTCGTCGACAGCGGAGCCTTCTTCCGGCGCGGTCGATCAGGGGCGGGCGTCGAGGCCCTGGGAGAGGCGGAGCTCGCGGCGTACCGGTCCCGAGCGGCGGCGTTGGCTCCCCCCGACCTCCTCGCCTGGCTCCATCGTGACTGAGCCGTCGAGAGCTCGAGGCGGCTGAGGCTACGGCCCGCCAGGCCGGTCAGAGCCAGCCGCTGCGCTTGAACGACCGATAGAGCATCGCAACCACGACGGCCATGATGCCGAGCACGAGCGGGTAGCCCAGTTGCCAACCCAGCTCGGGCATCGTGTCGAAGTTCATCCCGTAGACACCCGCAACCAGGGTCGGCACCGCCGCCATGGCGACCCATGCGCTGATCTTGCGCATGTCGTCGTTCTGCTGGACGGTGATCTGCGTCTGGCTCGCCGCGAGCGCTGCGTCGAGCAGCCCGGAGAGAGAGTTTGCCCGGGTCACGGCCCGGTCGAGCTGATCCGACGCCTCGTTGAGGTCGGCAACCACCGCCGCGGGCAGGCGCGCTCCGAACCCACGGATGAGCCGGGTGAGCGGATCCTGCAACGCGTCGATGGCCACCAGCTTCCGTCGCACTTCCCGCTTCAGTCGATACAGCCGCTTGACGGGCTGCTCTCGGGTGTCGGAGAAGACCTCGCGTTCCACCTCGATGGCATCGGTCTCGAAGCCGTCGAGGGCCAAGCCGTAGTCGTCGATCACGCGAGTCACGACTGCGGCGAGGACAGTCATCGGGCCGAGTGCGAGGTGGTCGGGATCGCGCTCGAGCGCGGCCCGGACCCTCGTGAGCTCACTCGCTTTCCCGTGACGGATCGAGATGATCGAGCGAGGTCCGACGAGGAGGGTCATCTCGCCGAGATGGACCGATTCCTTCTTGTCGTCGTAGCGAGCCGTGCGGAGTACCAGCTGAAGGGTGTCGCCGCTCACCGTCAACACGGGTCGAGCGTGCGGCGTCAGGACTTCGCGCGGCGACACGTCGTCGAGCTGGAGTGCCGTACACGCCGCGTCGACCTCGTCTTCGGTCGGCACACGCAGACCCAGCCACACGAACCCCTCGGCGGGCTCGGTCATGACCGAGCCGGCGATGGGTGCCATGGGTGCCGCCCAGCGGCTGAGGGAGACGGGTGTCGGATCGACGTCGATGCGGGTGCCGTCGATGTAGGCGGCGCAGTCGATTATCACGGTGCCAGTCTCGCCCAACCAACGGAAACGTGCGCCATTCGCAGCCGGCGACGGGCGGGAACTTCAGCGAATACCGGTGTCGTAGTCGGCGGTGACCCGGACTGTCTGACCGTCGGTTGCGGTGACCTCCACCGCAGCCGCCGTACCGAGGAGACCGTCGACGGGCTGCGGCACGACGGTGAGCGCGCCTGGCGCCACCGCGAGAACCACCCGTCCGTCGGGCCCCGTGACCCCGCGAGCCACTTCGGATCCGCCCGAGTCGGTCACCACGATGAGCGCCTCCTCGACCGCCCGAGGTGCACAGTCCGGTGACGGCGGATCGGCTTCGACCGGGCAGACGGGGCCGGCCAAGGCGGTGATCTCCAACCGCACGGTCGCCACCGGTGTCTCGCCGGCGCCGCCGGACCCGCACGCCGACACGACAACGATCATCAGGACGGTGATCAACCAGGAGTATCGCATGTCGTTCTGACGTCGGGAGCGTCGTTCTGGTTCCGTTCCCAGGACGTTGGTCCCTGGGCAACTGGATCGTCGTGGCGCACGATCATCCTGTGGCGGACTCTGGGGTCCCGCAGGTGCAGGTACGGAGGCGGAGGATGGCGGAGCGAGAGATCCAGGTGGTGGCGTCATGACCGGTCGGCGAATAGCGGCCGCTGTGCTCGCAGTGCTGGTTCTGGTCCCTGCGTTCATCGTGCTCGTCGGCGGGGCGGCGCTGACCGTCGCGTATGCCGCCGGGCGAGACGACGAGGGGTTCTTCGATGCCGGCATCGACGGGCTGCAGACCACGACGGCAGCCGTTGCCTCCGACGAGATCGACCTGGCCGGAGATCCCGGACCGCCAGACTGGTTGGTCGACCTCGGAGACGTGACCGTGGAGCTGCGCCTGGAGAGCGTCCGCAGCGACGTGCCGATCTTTGTCGGTATCGGTCCGCAGGCCGAGGTGGACGAGTACCTCTCCGGAGTCGCTCACGAAGAAGTGATCGGCCTCGACGGGCGTCGCCTCGAGCTGCGCACCAATTTCGGCACGCCCCTCGCGACACCGCCCGGCGACGAAACGTTCTGGGAAGCGAGCGTCGAGGGCGTCGGGCCCCAGGCGCTGCGCTGGGAGGTGGAATCGGGTCGTTGGGTCGTCGTCGTGATGAATGCCGACGGGTCACCCGGCGTGTCCGCCGACGTCGAGGTCGCGGCCAAGGCCGGATTCCTGCTGCCGCTCGCCATCACCATGATGGTGGTGGGTGCGTTGTTGACCATCGCCACCGTCACCGGCATCGTCCTGCTGGCCCGACGAGCGGTCGAACCGACAGAAGCACCGACGACAACCGAGCCCGCAACGGTCCGGGCCGGTCCCGTCACCGTCAGCGCCGAGCTCGACGAACCGCTGTCGCCGTGGCTCTGGCTGGTGAAATGGTTCCTCGCCATTCCGCATTTCGTCGTGTTGGTCCTCCTCTGGGTGGCCTTCGGCGTGCTCACCGTGATCGCCGGATTCGCCATCTTGTTCACCCGCCGATACCCCCGGGGCATCTTCGAGTTCAACGTCGGCGTGCTGCGGTGGACCTGGCGGGTCAGCTACTACGCCTTGACCGGTGGCCTCGGGACCGACCGGTACCCGCCGTTCAGCCTCGGAGTCGAACCCGACTATCCGGCCACACTCGACGTTGCAGCTCCCGAAGACCTGTCCCGAGGTCTGGTGCTGGTCAAGTGGTGGCTCCTGGCCATCCCGCACTACCTCGTCCTGGCGATGATGGCCGGCTGGGGTGTCGGCTGGTGGGGTGCCGGAGGGTCGAGCGGCCCCTGGTTGTGGAGTGGAGGCCTGCTCGGGATCCTCGTCGTCATCGCCGGCTTCTCGCTGCTGTTCCGCAACACGTACCCGCGAGGTCTCTTCGACCTGATCATCGGGCTCAACCGGTGGGTCTTCCGGGTGATCGCCTACGCAGCACTCATGACCGACGAGTACCCGCCCTTCCGACTCGACCAGGGGGGCGCTGAAGCCGAGCACGGACCGCGACCGTTTTGATCGGATCGTGTGCCTTCGAAACGTTGCGACTCGACGTTGCGGAGTGGCACGCGACAGCTGTTCGGACGGGTTGTGATCTCGTCGATGCCGTTGTGACGATCCTCGACGAGACAACGACCGCTGCGTTGCCAGCGGCCTGGCGAGGGAGCTACCCACGCAAGCGGGCCCGCGCCTTCATTGCCGAGCGTGACGCCGACTCCGTCACGCTGCTCGTCGTAGCGCGTGCCTCGGCCCGACCGCTCGGACTCGTCATCCTGGCCGAGATCCCGAGCGCAGACATGGCCGGCCGCGTCGATGTGCGATTGGGCTACGTGTTCGCCGCGCCGGAATGGGGAAATGGACTCGCGTCGGAGATGGTCGCCGGCCTGGTCCGCTGCTCTGCGGAGGGACGAGTGAGCATTCGGTCGCATGATCTAGTTCTGAGCGGTCGGCGGCCAGGCCGCAAACACCTTGTTCGAGTTGAAGATCCAGGTCTCGACGAAGGTCGACCACGACGGGGTGACCGACAACTCGCGGGCCGCACCGAGCAGTGCGAACCAATTCAGCACCTCCTGCTGACCGGCGTGTTCGATCTGCGCGGTCGTGTACGCCCCGAATCGCTCGTAGTCGCCCTCGACCATCGCCCGGTACAGCGCTCGATCGGCATCGATGTCGGGGCGGAGGCGCCAGGTGTGGTCGGTGAGGAACGCATGTGACCACGACGACGACGCAATGATGCTCACCCGCTCCGATCGTTGCCGCAAGGCCCGGACCACGGCCGAACCGAGCTCCATCAGTCGCCACGGCGGTGGCGACGGCGGATCGAGGGTCAACTCCTCCCCGAAGGGCTTCCAGAAGCCTTCGGCCGCGATCACCCGTCGGCCGTAGCAGTTGATCGGCATGCAGATGACCGGCCACTCGAAGCCGATTCGTCGATGATCGAGGAACAAGACGGTGTTGAGGAAGGCGTGGGGGAGCTGTTGGTCGTGCAGCGGCCGGTAGGCGTAGGACATGTCGATGCCCGCTTCGAGCAGCTCGCCGACGAGCCAGGTCGCGAGGTCGGGCCGGCCCTTGATCGTGATGGTGTAGTCGTCGGGCTCGTCCCAGAAGCGGGGGAACTCATGGGCCGGCTTCGTTGCGTACGGCTGGATCTCGCGGTCGGGGAAAGCGAGCACGGAGAACGGGGGGATGAGGTCTTCCTTGAAGTTCTCGTACTGGTCGTCACCCCACACGACGACGACATCGGGATCGAAGTGCTCCAGCTCGGCGCGGACACGGTCGAGCCCGTCGATGAACGCCGCCCGGTGGGCGGGGGCCGACGACACGCCCTGGTCGTCACCCCACTCGGCCCGCATCGGTTCGGACCAGCCGGCCGGGTCCTTGGCGGACGCGGGAATGTCGGGATCGGCCAGGATTGCGCGGAGGATTCCCGCCATGGCGGCGTCGGTTCCTCCGAAGGGTGGGTAATGCGACAGCCCGAGCAGCTGGATCTCCGCCATGGCCATGAACTCTGACACGTCCGTCGAACGGCGGCAACGCTGCGAGCTGGTCCCGCCGCACCGGCGGGCTAGTGTCCGGGCTCGGAGGTAGCGCCGTGTCCGAAACTCCTCGACCATTCACCCGCCGGGGCTTTCTGGCTGCGTCGGTGGCCGCCGCAGTCGCCGCCGCGTGTGGCGACGATTCATCCTCCTCCGACGCGTCCCCGACTGCGGCACCCAGCACGGAGCCCACTGGCGCGCCGTCGCCGACTGCCGCGCCGGCACCGACGGAGGCGGCCGTCGAGATGGGAGCCGATCCCTTCTCGCTCGGCGTGGGTTCGGGTGACCCGCTCGACGATTCGGTGATCCTGTGGACTCGACTCGACCCTGCGGCCGGCTTCCCCGATGGCGATGTCGAGGTCTCGTGGGAGGTGGCCACCGACGCCGACATGGCCGAGATCGTGGCATCGGGAACTGCCGTGGCGTTGGCTGCGCTCGGACACTCCGTGCACGCCGATGCCACCGGTCTCGAGGCCGACACCGTCTATCACTACCGCTTCTCGCTCGGCGGCTACGAGAGCACCGTTGGTCGAACGAGGACCTTCGCCAGCCCCGGCACGCTCCCCGAACGGTTCCTGTTCGCGTTCTCGTCGTGCCAGAACTGGGAGCAGGGTTACTACGCGGCCTACCGCGATCTGGTCGAGCAGGACGACCTCGATGCCTTCGTGTTCCTCGGCGACTACATCTACGAGTACGCGAGCGGTGGCTACGCCGATCCACGTGGTCGTCTGACCGGCCAGGATTTCGTGTGCGAGACGGTCGAGCAGTACCGCGAGCGATACGCCCTGTACCGCACCGACCCACTGCTGCAGGCGGCCCACGCCAAGGTTCCGTGGATCATCACCTGGGACGATCACGAGGTCGAGAACGACTACGCCGGCGCCAGCAGCGAGAACGACACCGACCCTGCGGCCTTCCTCGAGCGCCGGGCCATGGCCTATCAGGTCTGGTACGAGTTCACGCCGGTGCGACTCGACCCGCCCACGGGGCCCGACTACCCGATCTACCGCGCCTTCTCCCACGGTGATCTTCTGCGGTTTCACGTGCTCGACACCCGCCAGTACCGAGCCGATCAACAGCGGAGCGAGCCGTTCCTGGCGACACTGGGCCCGGCGGTCCAAGTTCGCGACGATGCGGTCCAGTTCTCCGACGAGCAGACCATGCTGGGATCCGACCAGTACGACTGGCTCGTCTCCGGGGTGGCGGCGTCCACCGCCGTGTGGGACGTGCTGGCCCAGCAGGTCTTCATGTTCGGTGGCAATGCATTGGCCGGCGGCGACCCTCCGGTCATCGTCGTCGACACGTGGGACGGCTACGCCGGTGAGCGACAGCGCCTGCTCGAAGCGATCGGTGTCGGCGCCGATGGCGGAGCCGACAATCTGGTCGTGCTCACCGGCGACTTCCACTCAGCCGCCGTGGGTGTGCTCCGGGCCGACCCGTTCGAACCCGCCCTACCGGTGGTCGGGGTCGAGTTCATGGCGTCGAGCATCTCGTCGTCGTTCTTCGACGGCGACGTCGGCGTCGCCGGTCTGGTCGACGTTGCCCTGTCGGCCAACCCGCAGCTGCGCTTCTTCGACACGCGACGGGGCTACACGCTCTGCGATGTGACACCCGAGCGTTGGGAGGCCACGTATCGAGGTGTGGTCGACGAGTTCGACGAGGCGTCGGCGGTCGAGACGATCTCGACCTGGACGGTGACCGCCGGCAATCCCGAGGTCGAGCAGGCGAGCTAGCTCTCGGCGCGCCATCGGTCCGAACAGTACGGTCGGGCCGATGGGTGACATGCGCGATCGTTTTCCGGGGCTGGCGAACGGCTGGGCGCGCTTCGACGGCCCGGCCGGTACTCAAGTGGTCGATGTGTCCATCGACGCAACGGCCGACTGGCAGCGAAGCGGGAACAACGCGAACAGCCACGGTGCCTTCGCCGCCTCGGCGGCGTGCGATGAGCTCGTCGCTCGCACCCGCGCAACGATGGGAGAGCTGCTCACGGCCGATCCCGCCGGGATGATGTTCGGCCCGAGCACAACCGCCAACGTCTTCTCGATCACCCGGGCCATCGGCCGCGACCTCGGGCCCGGTGACGAGATCGTCTGCACCAAGCTCGACCACGACTCCAACATCGCGCCCTGGCTCCACGTGGCCGCCGACACGGGGGCCTCGGTTCTGCTCGCCGACTTCGACACCGAGTCGGGCCGGCTGCCGGTCGAGGCGGTTTCGTCCTTGCTCGGGCCCCGCACCCGTTGGGTCGCGGTCACCGGCGCATCGAACGCCATCGGCACGATGCCCGACATTGAGGCCATCACCGCGACGGCACACCGGGTCGGCGCCAAGGTGATGGTCGACGGCGTTCATCTGACCCCGCACGCACCGGTCGATGTCTCCGCCATCGGGTGCGATGTGTACTCGACGTCGTCATACAAGTGGTACGGCCCCCACGCCGGCATCACCTGGGTCGAGCCCGGCCTGCTGTCGGCGCTCGTGCCCTACAAGGTCCGCCCGGCCGACGACCACGGTCCCGACCGTCTCCAACTCGGCACGCCGTCGTTCGAGGCGCTGGCCGGCATCGATGCCGCCGCCCGCTTCCTGCTCGACGAGGGCATGGCTTCGATTGCGGCCTACGAACGTGCGGTGTTCGAGCGGTTGTTGACCGGTCTTCTCGGCATGGCGAAGGTCACCGTGCTCGGCCCTCATGAACTGACCGACCGCGCGCCGACGCTTGCGTTTCGCGTTGCCGATCGCACACCGCAGAAGACCGCGTCGGCCCTGGCCGCGGCCGAGATCGCCGTGTGGGACGGCAACTACTACGCAGTCGAGCTGATGGCATCGTACGGCTACGACGACGGGGCGGTGCGGGCCGGCATCGCCCGCTACATCACCGACGACGACGTCGACCGGCTCCTCGACGCCGTCGACGGGCTCTGACCAAAGGCCCTGGCCGCACCCGAACCGGCGGAGGACCATGAGTGGCGACGGGTGGAACCCGATCGCACGAGGAGGCCATCATGGGCGCGACCGAAACCAGGAGTCCCGAGCAGCGGTCTCGGTATCAGGCAAGGTACCTGTCCGATCTCATCTGGCACGCCGGAACCTTCGTCATCATCAATTCGTTCTTCTGGATCCTCGACCTCGGCCTCGGCCAGGGCGGCCTCCAGTGGTCCTACTGGATAACCGGATTCTGGGGCCTGGCCTTGGCGTTCCACGTGTTGGCGTATTTCGTGGCCGGACGACAGCTCGAGGACCGCAAGGCCCGTCAGTACCTCGACAAGGAGAGCGCTCACCGCTGATCGGCCGCGACGGCCCGCCGGACTAGGTGCGGCCGTAGCCGTCCACGAGCCGGCGGAGCGAGTCGGCCAGCTCGGAGCCGAGGACTTCCGGTGGCATGCGCCAACCCCAGTTGCCGAACGGCGTCGAGGGATCGTTCATGCGCGATCGCTCGTCGAGCACGAGGAGATCCTGCATGGGTACGACGGCCGCCGCGGCCCGTGACGCAATCGCCGCTTCGATGAACGACCAGACGGCCCGCCCCACGTCCGCGTCGGGCGGGATCTGGTAGACCCTGCCGACGGCCGCACGGGTCGCAGCGTCGAGGGCGCTCCACCAGGCGGCGATCGGTTCGTTGTCGTGGGTGCCGGTGTACACGACGCACGCCTCGACCCACGCGTCCGGGAGATGTGCGTTGTCGGGCAGGCCGTCGAAGCCGAACTCGATCACCCGCATGCCGGGAAGGGCGTTGTCGTCTCGGAGCGCGTAGACCTCGTTGTCGAGGGTGCCGAGGTCCTCGGCGACGAAGGGCATGTCGGGAAACTCGGCCCGAACGGCATCGAGGAAGTGCTGGCCCGGGCCGGTGACCCATTTTCCGCCGAGAGCATCGTCGGCGTCGCCGGGGACCGCCCAATAGGCGCTCAGCGCTCGAAAGTGATCGATGCGGACGATGTCGCTGAGCTCGAGCGCACGGCGCAGGCGCGAGAGCCACCACGCGTAGCCGTCGGCCGCCATGAGGTCCCATCGGTAGAGCGGGTTGCGCCACAGCTGACCGGTTTCGCTGAAGTAGTCGGGTGGTACGCCCGACTGCTCGGTCATGGCGCCGGCGTCGTCGAGGGTGAACAGCGTCTGATGCAGCCACACGTCGGCCGAGTCGTCGGCGACGTAGATCGGGAGGTCTCCCAGAATGCGAATGCCCCGGTCGTTCGCGTCGGCCTTCACGGAGCGCCACTGAACCTCGAAGAAGTACAGCACTGCCTGCCATCGAGCGATCTCGTCGGCCAGCTCGCGTTGTGACCGCTTCATCGCCTTCGGGTCGCACCGTCGAATCGGCTCGGGCCACTTCCACCACGGGGCGCCATCGTGCCGGTCCTTGAGGGCGAAGAAGTGGCAGGCGGGAAAGAGCCAGTCGGTGCCGTCGACGAAGCTGTCGTACCCGGGTCGCCATGCGTGAGTCGGTGTCGCGAGAAAGCGCTGGGCCGCAGCCCACAGCGGCGCCTGCTTGTGCGCTCGCAGGTCTTCGAAGTCGATGGTTGCGTCGGTGTCGCCGGCCGGCAGACCGCTGTCGTCGAGGAGGCCCCGCTCGACCAGCATCTCGAGGTCGACGAGCCAGGGGTTGCCGGCGAAGGTCGATGAGCTGAAGTAGGGCGAGTCGTCTTGTCCGTTCATCGTCAGCGGCAGGATCTGCCAGAGCTTGGCCCCGGTGGTGTCCAGCCAGGCGACGAAGTCGTGGGCCGCCGCGCCGAGCGTGCCGATGTGATCACGGCCGGCGAATGACGACGGGTGCAGGAGCACACCGAAGGAGCGAGAGGGAAACGGTCCGGCCGCGGTCACGGTGAGATGGTGCCAGCCCGGAAGCGGTCGCACCAATGGCCGAGCCCCTGCCGGCCGGATCGTCACTCCTGCCAGTCGAGAATCGGCAACCTGACGCCGGCCCAGTAGTGGTCGGAGATCTTCAGGGTGCCGGCCTCGTCGACGATCACGTAGTTCGCGGTGCCGTCGAGTCGGTTGAACCGATCGATCCAGGTCTCACCGACTGCTACGAACCAGGGCCCCTCGCCGGTGACGATCATGTCGCCGAAGAACTCGACCTCGTAGTCGGTTCCCTCGACACCGTCGGCTGCATAGTCGACATCGGCCACGAGGGGGTGGCGGGGGCCATCGAGCTCGAGGATCTCCTCGTTGAGGGCGTAGTCGTCGGTCACCACGGCGCGGAAACCGTCGACATCCTGGTTCTCCCACGCCGCTATGTAGTCGTCGAGCACCTGCGCGACGTCGTCGGGCGGGGCGGACTGATTCCCGCTCGTGGTGTCGATCGTTGACGAGACGGAGCCGCCGCTCCGTCCGTCCGTCACGCGGAGTTCCGCGAACGAGGTGGCGGCTCCAGCCACCATCCTTCACCGTCCGGGTCCGGCGCCCCAGAGGCAATGGTCCCGATGCGATCACTCGCCGTGCGGGCGACCGCCGTGTCTCAGAGGCCGAAGCGCGGGTACTTGGTGTCGACCATGCTCACGTAGACCCACACCCGCAGGTAGTAATTGGCGTAGCGAACCAGGAAGTTCCGCATGCCGTCGGGCCAGGCTCCGGTGAAGAGCACCGCGAACCATCCGATGATTGCCACCACCGCGGCGGCGATGCCGATGACGGCCACGACGAGGTAGTGCGGGATGGCCAGGAGAACATTGAGAGCCGCCGTCCGAGGCGTCGACTCCGCAGGCTCGGGGAAGTCGACCGTGATGGGCGAGTAGGCGCCGTTGTCGCCGGCGCCCATGGTGAAGTCGAAAGGTGCGTAGTCCTCGGTGAATCCGAGCAGGAAGCCACTGGCTCGCTGGTTGTAGCGCTCGTACATCGCGAGGAAGCCGAACATCCCTGCGTGGAGCCTTCCGGTCACGAGCAGCGCGATCCAGTAGATGAGGAACACCACACCGGCGACGGCCCGCAGGGCGTACAGGATCAAGGCGTGGGGGATGAACAGCACCCAGTTCACGAGTGGCCGCCAGTTGGCGATCTCGTAGGGCGAGTCGACGACGAGGATCTCGCCGCCGGATTGTGGTGTGACCGAAGTCGTCATGGGCCTCTCCTCGATGCGTTCTGGTCCGAGTGTCGATCGTGCCTCCGGTCGCCACCGCCGACCAGAGGCATTCGTCCCGTGTCGGTGTGAGGCGCCGATGACCTTTGGCCCTTCCTCGGCGGATGGGTGCGAAACACAATGCGCCCATGACGGTAGCCGTCGACGACGTGATCGTGCTGCGAGAGGTCGAGCGCGTCTATCGCTCCGGGCGAATCGAGTACTCGGCCCTCCGGGGTGTCGATCTTCGCGTCGAGCCCGGTGAGATGGTCGCCATCGAGGGTCCCAGCGGCAGTGGCAAGTCGACGATGCTCAACATCATGACCGGCATCGACCGCTCGACCGCTGGCTCGGTCACCGTCGGCGGTCGACGACTCGACGAGATGAGCGAGGACGATCTCGCCCAGTGGCGAGGGGAGAACGTCGGCATCGTCTTCCAGTTCTTCCAGCTGCTCCCCACATTGACGGCGCTGGAGAACACGATGCTGCCGATGGACTTCGCCCATCGGGGCAACGTCGGCGAGCGGGAGGTCACCGCCCGCGCCAAGCTCGAGCTCGTCGGGCTCGGTGACCGGCTCGACCACTTTCCCGGTGAGCTCTCCGGCGGCGAGCAGCAACGGGTGGCGATTGCCCGTGCCCTCGCGTGTGATCCGCTGTTGTTGGTCGCCGACGAGCCGACCGGCAACCTCGACACCGAGACGGCGTCGGCCATGCTCGACGTTCTGGCCGCGGTGAATGGCACGGGCACGACGGTGGTCTATGTCACCCACGATCCCGAGCTCGGCGCCCGAGCCCGACGCATCGTCACGCTGCGGGACGGAATGATCGTGGACGACGGGCGATGAGGTCGGCCCTCGCCCGCTACTCGTGGCGTCAGCTCAGTCGGCATCGTGCCCGCACCGCCCTGACCATTGCGACCCTGGCTGCGGCGGTCGTCGGGGTGTGGTTGTTCGCCGCACCCCGCAACTTCGAGGCCACGATGGATGAGCGCGTCGAGTCCGACCTGCTCCACGACGTGATCCTCCGGCCCGATGGGGTGCAGCTCGACGCCGACGATCTGGCCGCGCTGCGGGCGGTGCCGAACGTGGAGGGGCTCGACGCTCGGGCGACGTTCGGGACCGAGATGCGGGTTGGTGACCGAACCCAGGACGTGTGGCTGGTCGGGGTGCGTGACTTCGACGACCAGCAGGTCAACGTGATCGAGAACGACGACGGCCGTGCGCCGCAGGCGTCGGCCCCCGTCTTCGAAGCACTCACCGACCCCGTGAACGAACAGACCGGACGGGGCGCGGGTTCGGTGGGCGACACCGTGCTCGTCGGCTCGTGGCGGTCCGAGTTCGAGGAGGTGGCGATCACCGGCGAAGGCACATCGGTGTTGTTCGCCTACAACGCGGTCGATTGGATACCCGTGCTCTACGTCCCGGTCGAGGTGGTGTGGGACCTCGCACCGTACGACGACCTGTTCACTCAGGTCGAGTTCCGGGTGAGCGATCGCGACGACGCGGCGGTGGCCGAGGCCATCGACGCCGTCCGCGCCGAGCTCCTCGACATCAAGCCGTCGGTCCAGTACAACGCGCTCGTCGAGATCCGGCCGGCAGGCGAATGGCCCGGCGAGGACGATTTCGACAATTTCCTGGTCCTCTTCTGGGTGATCGCCGGAGTCTCGCTCGTCTCGGCTCTCGTGTTGGTCGCATCGACCATGACGACCCTCGTGCGGGACCAGGCGCGAGAGATCGCGATCATGAAGAGCATCGGCGGGAGTCGTCGACGGATCATCGTCAACTACCTCACGACGAGCGCGCTGCTCGGGGCAGCGGGCACCGCGGTCGGAACGGCCATCGGATTGCCGGTGTCCAATCTCTTGACGGGCTACCTCGGGCAGTTCCAGGGAATCGCGCCCGACTGGCGGTTCAGCTGGTTGGCGCTGGGGCTCAGCGTTGCGGTCGGGTTCGGCGGAACGCTCCTCGCGTCGATGCCCGCCTTGCTTCGTGGCACCCGGGTCACGGTGCGCGAGGGGCTCGGTGGCCAGTACGACGCCGCCGGTTTCGGTGCCGGGAAGATCGATCGACTCGTGGCGCGGGCTCGTTGGCTGCCACGCACGGCCCAGATCGGCCTGCGCGGAGTGGCGAGGCGGAAGGGCCGGACCATTGCAACCCAGCTCCAGATCGCCCTCGCAGTCGGCACCCTGCTGGGGTTCTCGGCGATGTTGATCACCATGCTGGAGGTCAGCGAGCAGAGCCGGTCGGCCGAAGGCGGTGACATCGAGCTGTACGGGTCGGGCTCCGGGCGCGAGCTGGACACCCGAGCGGCTGAGCGTGTGGCGGCGGTCGATGGTGTCGCCCGCGTCCAGCCGGTGATCGGCCTCGACGTACTGGTCGGCGAGACCGACACGTTCGCCTGGGGCCTGCCCGCCGATCCCGTGTACCCCTACGAGCTCACCGATGGTCGATGGTTCAGTGCAGCCGAGAACGAGAACCGCGAGCAGGTCGCCGTGGTCGGCCCGGCGCTCGCGAACATCCACGATCTCGACGTCGGTGACACCGTCCGAGTCGAGACCGTCGGGGGGCCGGTGCCCCTCGAGGTCGTCGGCATCGACTCCACGCTGGTCGGCGACGGTCAGGCGGTGTTCGTACCCATCGACACCGCCCTCTCGCTCACCGGTCGGGGTGAACCGAGCTGGTTCTGGATCACTACGACGTCAGGGAACACGGCCGACATCGACCGTGTGGCCACCGAGATCCGCGAGACGCTCGACCGTGGGGGCTACGGCTATCGCGTCGACGTGCGCTACATCGCGCGCGATGCCGAGCGTCGCGAAGATCGCACGATCGTCGCGATCGTTCTCGCATTGGGCATACCCGTGGTGGCCATGGGCATGATCGGACTGGTATCGGCCATGACCACCAACATCCTGGAGCGCACCCGCGAGATCGGCATTCTGCGCAGCATCGGAGCCCGCGCCCGCGACATCCGCCGGATCTTCCTCGCCGAGGCCATGGTTCTCGTCGTGCTCGGCTGGCTCGCCGGCATCGGCGTCGGGTATCTGATCGCTCGCGTCATCCTGCGAGCGTTCAACAACGCTTTCAACGTGTCGTTCGCGCTCCAGTATCCGCTCTGGTCCATCGCCGCCGCCCTGATCATCACCCTCGGGATCGCCGTTGCCGTGGTCCGGCGGCCCCTGCGTCGGGCGGGGCGGCTCTCACCCAGCGTGGCGCTCCGCTACGAGTGACGCCTCGCCGAGTGGCGGCCGCCAGGTGGTCAGTACTCGAGCCACGACAGACGGTCGGC
The DNA here is from genome assembly GCA_963787285.1 of uncultured Acidimicrobiales bacterium. GTDB lineage: Bacteria > Actinomycetota > Acidimicrobiia > Acidimicrobiales > JAHEJN01 > JAHEJN01. The sequence goes on from CAWBCM010000007.1 coordinate 17,572, forward strand.
GGCGGCGGCGCCGGACAGGAAGGCTCCCTCCACCTTCGAGCCGCCGAAGGCATCGCCGGCGAAAAGGAGGGGAGTGCCGCCGACCTCGGTCACCTCCACCGATTGAGGTAGGGGATCGATGGGCTGGGCGTACCGCCAACGCTTGAGCTGGGCCTCGACCACTCGCGCCTCGCCCAGCCACGGTCGGGCCGCATCGAGCATCTCGGCCAGGACGGTGTCGGTGTCGTCGTCCCATCGTTTCGTGCTGAGCTCGTGGCTGAGGTGCAGCGTGATGCCCACCCCCGATGAGATCCCCTTCACGGCGTTGTCGGCGACGAACCCGAACGGGCCGTCGGTCAGTTGGATCCCGCCGGGCTCGGGTACCGCCGAGGGTCGGTCGAGAACGGCCAGTACGGCGATGGTCGGGTGGTACCGGATCGCCTCCATGCGGGCACGGACCGAAACATCGATGGCGACACCGCCCGCATCGAGCAGCGCCAGCGCCTGGGGCATCGGTGCGGTGAGCACGATCGCCCCGGCGCGCACCTGACCACCCGGGTGATGCAGCAGCCACCCGTCTTCGACTTCGGTGATCGAGTGGATGGGCGTCTCGACCATGACCGACAGATCGCGAGCGAGCCACTTCGCCAGCCGAGTCATCCCGCCCCTGGTGGCGTAGCGGGGATGGCCGTCGGGCGATCCCGAGAAGCCCCGACACCATTCGTAGACCACTTCGGCCTCGGCTGCACCGTCGACGAAGGCGGCGAACTCGGCGCTGCGCACCGTGAAGAACTGCGCCCCGTGATCGAGGGTTGCGTCGTGGATGCGACGGGTCGCCAGCCTTCCGCCGACCGACCGGCCCTTGTCGATCACCACCACCGAACGCCCCGAATCGGCCAGGCGCTTGGCGGCGACGAGTCCACTCAGGCCCGCTCCGACCACGGCGACGGTGGCGGCGGACGCCGCAGACTCGCTCATCGGGCAAGCATCGCGTCGCACACCGGCTCATCCCCAATCCGCGCCTCGCTGCATCCGGATCGGCGGTGGAGCGCGAAGAATGAACTGTCTTCGTGCGCAACGAGTGTCGACCATGCGATAGGAATCACCCATGCAGGTAGCCATCACCGGATCATCCGGGCTCATCGGGGAGGCGCTCGTGGCGTCTCTCTCCGCCGACGGCCACACCCCGATTCGGGTCACGCGTAGCGGGTCCGACGGCATTCACTGGGATATCGCCAAGGGTGAGATCGACGCCGCGTCCCTCGAAGGAATCGACGCCGTCGTTCACCTCGCCGGAGAGGGCATCGCCGCCAAACGCTGGACCGCGGCCCAGAAGCGGAAGATCCACGACAGCCGCGTGAAGGGCACCACGCTGCTGAGCGAGTCGCTCGCCCGCCTGTCCCAGCCGCCCGAGACGCTCGTCAGCGGTTCGGCCATCGGGTACTACGGCGACCGCGGCGACACCCGGCTCACCGAGGAGTCCGATCCCGGCGAAGGGTTCCTGACCGAGGTCTGCCTCGACTGGGAGGCGGCCACCGTTGCGGCCGAGGAGGCGGGCATCACCGTCTCCCACATTCGAACCGGCATCGTCCTGGGGCGAAGTGGTGGCGTGTTGAAACGGCTACTCCCGCTCTACAAGTTCGGACTCGGCGGTCGCCTCGGATCAGGCAAGCAGTACATGAGCTGGATCGGCATCGACGACGAGGTCGGTGCCGTTCGCTGGCTGCTCGAGAACCCGCGGTCGGGCGGCTTCAATCTCACTGCGCCCCACCCCGTCACCAACGGCGAGTTCAACAAGACCCTGGCTCAGGCCCTGCACCGGCCCGCGATCATCCCGGTACCGAAGTTCGCTCCGAAGATCCTGCTGGGCGCGGAGTTGGCCGACAACCTGCTCTTCACCAGCGCCAACGTGGTGCCCGAGCGCCTCGAGCGTGAGGGGTTCACGTTCGCCCACCCGACTCTCGTCGAAGCGCTCACTCACATCGTGGGCTGACCCCCGATCCCCAGCCGGCGGGCCAGCATCAGCGTGACCTCGTCGGCCGGGCCGCCCATCTCCTCGAGCTGATCCTGGCAGCGGCGCATCGCCCGTTGGGCAGAGGCCCGATCGCCGCGACTGAGATGGGCCGCCACCATCGCTCGGTGGGCCGATTCCGACCACGGCTCGACGTGGAGCGCTCGCGACCCGGCCGCCAACGCCTCGTCGGTGCGGCCGAAGGCGGCCAGGAACTCTGCGGTGCGAACGGCGGCCCGCACGAAACGGGAGCGCAGGCGATCGCGCTCGAGTCCCGACCAGTCGTCGTCGGCGGCATCGGCCAGGAAGTCTCCGCCGTAGAGCTCGAGCGCTTCGACCAGCGGCTCGATGGCCAGTTCGGGCACACCGTCGGCCTCCAGCCGGTCGGCTTCGTCGAGCAACGAGTCGAATCGCCAGGTGTCGATGGTGAGATGGTCGCCGGCAACCAGCTGAAGGCGTGATCCGGTGGACCGGACGAAGAAGGGTGCATCGTGGGCCGTGCGATGCGGCTCGAGCACCTGAAGCAGGAGGTTCAGGGTCGACCGCAGGTTTCGGCGGGCCGAGGTCTCGTCGGCTTCGGGCCAGAGAGCCGCCATGGCGGCCTCTCGGGTAGTGGTCTGATGCAGCGCCAGAAACCCCAGAAGCGATCGGACGCGCTCGCGACGCCATGTGGCGTCGACCAGTGGGGCACCGTTGACCGAGATGGTGGCCGGGCCGAGTAGCCGGAGGTCGAGGCGTGCCGGTGGCGGCACCGGGATCGTGGCCACGATCTGGTCGGCGGCTTCGGCCACTTGGTGAAGCGGATGGTCGGTGAGCTCGCGGAACAGCCTTCGGGCCGGCTCGCCGACCGTGCGGGCCAACCACGCAGCGGTGGTTTCCGCCTCGGGTCGACCGACGGCCCACGCCGCAGTCGTCAGCTCACAGGCTGCGCGCAGGAAGACAGAGGCCAGAATCTCGCCGGGGAGCTCGGGCCACGTGAGATCTTCGACAGCACCGAGATCACCGGCGTCGAGATCGCGCAGCGCGCCCCCGAGATCGAGGTCTCGGCGCCCGAAGGGCCCGAGACGAGGGCGAGCGAACGGCGGCACGTGCTCGGGGAAGAAGCGGGCGATCGAGGCTCCGGTGCCCCCGTAGCTCACGCGGTTGGTACTCGACGGGGGGTGGCGTTCGAGCAGCGTCTGCATCGCGTGGCGAGCTGCGGCAGGACCATCGACCAGGTCGATGATCGCCGCGTCGAGCAGGCCGAGCGCGATCTCGACCTGATCGGCACCTCCGCCGGCCAGCGAGGTGGCCGCGTCGAGATGGCGCCGGGCCGATTCCGCGCGGCCGACGCTTGCATCGAGTACCCCGCTCCAGACGTGCTGCAGGAAGGCGTCGCGCGGGCTGGCCTGGTCACTGAACCAGCTCTGAGCCAACAGCTCCTCGATGCGCCCGGCACGCATCCGCGAAGAGAACCCGATGACCGAGAACCCCGGGATCGGCACCTGCCAGGCGACGCACGAATCAGCCGGTTCGATCGACGGATGGCCGGCCATCGAGAGGGCCTGGGCGTGCAACCAGTCGACGGTGGCGCGAAACCCGATGGTGATCTCGCCGGGTTCGATGGTTCGCACCACGTCGAGCACGGCCTCGGGTTCCCCTCGGGACAGCAACGCGAACGCCTCGCCAATGGCCACGTAGGGCCGCGCCAGACGGACGCCCTGTCCGGCGAGCTCGGCCATTCGCACCCCGACCTCGAACAACCCGGCCACGTTCCGGTGCAGGTGATGCCAGAAGCCCAGTTGCACCAGGGAGGCGACCTCGGCTTCGTCGTCGCCCAACGATCGGAACCCGGTCGCCGCCGCCTCGAACTGCTCCCTCACGGAGTCGGTCATGGGGTCGGCGTGTTGGGCCGACAACCCGGCCAGGAAGCGGCCGATCGGATGCTCGACCACCGATTCGGGGAGCAGTGCGAGCCAGCGTCGTACCGCGGTGATGTCGTGGGCCAGCGGCTCGATGACGACCAGCCGCAACGCGTTCTCGATCGTCGCCGGGTCGTTGGTTCTCAGACTCAGGTCGGCGGCGCGGTCGATGTGGTCGGAATCGATCAGGAATCGGACGGCGGACGCTCGGAGTCGGTCGACACGTTCAGAATCGACTCGGGGCTCGATCACGTCGATCCACAGGTCGTGTGGGGCGTACCACCCGTTGCGCTGGTGCAGCAGGGGAACCTCGGCGAGTGCGTCGACCCCGAGGTCGACGCAGTGACGCAACAGGTCCTCGTCGACACCTCCCAGGACCACGGTGGCCTCCAGGGCCGTCCGCTGCGCATCGCTCAGCCAGGAGACGACCTCTTCGTCGAGGAAGTCGGTGGCGTCGTCGGAGCGGGCCGCCAGCGCCACGAGTGCCGGCCAGCCCCCGAGGCGACCGAGCGGGCCGCCGTCCGCATCGTTCAGCGCGGCGATGCGCTCCACCTCGCTGACGTCGAGCGCGAGCTCGGAGCCGTCGATTCGGGCGACCCGGCCCTGGGCGTCGAGGCGGGCGAGCGGCACCGGCGATCGGCGGCGACTGGCGAGCACGAAGTGGGCGTTGCCGGGGAGCGCTTCGATGAGCTCACTGAGCAGAGCGGCGCCGTTGCTGCCGTCGGGGATCTCGTGGACGTCATCGAACACGAGACACACCGCGGCGGGGGACAGGCGGGCGACGGCTCCGCTGACATCGGCCGTCGACGTCGGCGTCTCGAGCCCGAGCGACAGGCCGATGCCGTCGAGCAGGTGGCTCCCGTCGGCATCACCCGGTTCGCACGTGACCCAGTGGTCGACCCCCCGGCGACCGAGCAGGTTCTGACTCACCGCCTGGGCCAGCGATGTCGTCTTTCCGAACCCGGCTCCGGCCTGGATCACGGTGACCCGGACGTCGAAACGGTCGACCAGACGTCGCTGCACGCGCCGACGGAGCAGGGCACCATCGACGTCGGGGGGTTGAGCGCGGAACGGCCGCATCACGAGTGCCTCCGGCGCAACGGGCAGGAACCACAGCGACAGTACTCGGGTTGGTCGATCCATGAGCTCGGCAGGTTCGGTGGAGGATGCTTTTCTCCAGCAAATCGGGGCGGCGTCATCGAGGCGTCATCGGCCGGGCCGCAGACGGCCGCCCTACACTCGCCGAAGTGTCGGGCCGTCCACTTCCGTTGCGTTTCGTGACGTCGGCCACACGATTCTCCGAACTCCCCCCGTCGCCGAGCGAGGTGGCCTTCGTCGGACGGTCGAATGTGGGGAAGTCGTCGCTGATCAACTCTCTGGCCAATCAGCGTCAGTTGGCTCGGGTGTCGAACACTCCCGGTCGAACGCAGCTGATCAACCTTTTCGAGAACGCCGACGGTGGAACGGTGGTCGATCTCCCCGGCTACGGCTACGCGAAGGCACCGAGCCGCGTTCGTCGCGAGTGGCCCGAGATGATCGAGGGCTACCTGCTCGAACGCCAGGAGCTCGAGATGGTCTACGTTCTCGTCGACGGGGCCGTCGGTCCGACCAAGCTCGACGTGCAGATGCTCGACTGGATGCGCTCGATCGGAGTGCCGTTCACGGTCGTGGCCACCAAGCACGACAAGGTCAAGTCGTCGCGTCGCGAGGGCCGGAAGCGAGATCTCGCCGTCGGCTGCGGCGTCGAACGCAAGGACGTGATCTGGGTGAGCGCCGCGAAAGGCGTGGGCATCGATCGGCTCCGGGGCACCGTGACCCGCGATCTCGGAGTCTCCTGAGCCGGCTCAGACGGTGATGGGCTCGGACGGCGCCGGTGCCCGAGAATCGAGCTCGCGTCGTTCGATGGCGAAGGTACGGGCGACGGGCACGCTGAACAAGACGGCCAGGAGTGAGGCGATCCCGCCGACGATTGCGTACGCCTTCGCCGCCGCCTCGGCGTCGGTGGCCCGGGTCTCGAGGATCGCCAGACCGGACTCGACCGCGTCGGTCTCGATGTCGACGTAGGCCAGAGGCCACTCGGCGGCCACGTCGCCCCAGGCGAGAAGGTCGAAGGGCTCGCCGGTGGCCACCGCGACCACGCCGGCTCGGGCCGCTTCGGCATCGGCGGTCGCCAGGGCAACATCGAGCTCATCGCTTCGGGCCGACGACGCGGCCTCGAGGAATGCTGCTTCCGCGGCGGCGACCCGGCTCAGGGCCTCGCCGATCGTCTCCGGCTCGCCCTGGCCGAGGGCGGCTCCGGTCGCGGCCATGACGGCGTCGCTCGACGCCCGGCGGGCCTCGTCGATCGCGAGCAGGGCCTGCGGGCTCATGCCGGGCACGACGAGCCGGTCGCGGATCTCCTCGATGGCGGCGGTGGTTGCATCGATCGATGCCCGGTAGGGCCCGACCACGGAGCCGGCGACGTCGCCAGCGGCAATCGCGGCCCGGTGCTCGTCGAGACCGTCGAGTGATGCGTCGATCGAGTTGAGTGCGACGCCCAGAGGATCGCCGGCCTCGTAGTAGGTGATCTCCTCCTGGAGGTCGACACGAGCCGAATCGGTGGCGGCAACGAGGCCGTCGAACTCCTCGGCGTCGACGAAACCGATGGCGTAGGGAACGGCAAGGGCACCTTCCTCGTGAAGGGAGCCCTCCATCGCCGCGACCGCCGAGAGTGAGAAGAGGCCGTCGAGATCCGACTCGGCGTTCTTGGCGTCGGCCACCCGGGCGTCGAGGGTGTACGCGAACACGCCACCGAGCGCCAACAGTGGGAGGAGCGAAAGGGCGATGACCTTGGGCCACGATCGTCTCGTTCGTGTCGGTCGTGTCATGGCGGTCTCCTTCCCTGGGCGGCGGTGGTGACATCTACCCATCGGCGGGGATCGACGATCTTTGAGGTCCTCGCGAATTGTGATGTTGATCGCCCGCCGTGCTGGGCTACTCTGGTGATCCGCGGGTGGAGTCACTGGCGAAAGCGATCACGTGTTCTCTCACTTCCACGCTCAATCACGACGGTGCCCTTCGAGGTCACTCGGGCTTGCCGTTGTGTTCGTCGTGGCCAGTGTCCTGGCCATTCCGGCGACGGCAGCGCAGGACGGCACCGATGATCCGCCGGCCACCGTGGTCATCGAGCCCACCGCCACCGAGGTCAGCGACCTCAACGGTGCGGCGCTCGTCGAGACCGCGGCGACGCTGCCCGTGTGGGGTCATGGTTGGGGCCACGGTCGGGGCTTGGGCCAATACGGTGCACTCGGCTACGCGGTCGACGGCGGCTGGGGCTCGGCGGACATCCTCGATCACTTCTACGGTGACACCGTCGCCGGCAACATCGGCAATCCGCTGATGACCGTGCGCCTGCTGAGCAACGACAACCTGCCGCTCATCACCTCGGTCTCCCAGGGCCAGCTCGGATATCGGGTCGGAACGAACGGAGCCGTCGTTCCCCTCGGCACGCGCGCCGCCTATGTGGAGTACGTGGGGGGCGGGCGGTACCGGCTGCTCACCGCCGACACCTGCAGCGGACCTTGGACGAACGAGATCTCGCTTCCCGTGCCCTCGTCGCCGCTCATGGACGATCATGTCGCCATCGTCGTGATCGGCACAACAGCCGAGACCCAGACGCTCGCCAACTCGCTGCGCCTCTGCCGGCCCGGCAGCGACCGTTGGTACCGGGGCGAGCTGCGCGCCGCGCAGTTCACCAACGCGAACGGAACCTTCGACCGGCGCACCGTCAACGCGCTCCCGACCGAGCAGTACCTCCGTGGGGTGGTACCCCGCGAATCGCCCGCGAGCTGGGCCGACCTCGGCGGTGGTAGCGGCATGGCCGCCCTCGAGGCGCAGGCGGTGGCCGCGCGCAGCTACAGCCTGGCCGAGAATCGGTACAACTACGCCAAGACCTGCGACACGACCTCGTGCCAGGTGTACGGCGGTCGCGAGCTCGAAGGCTACCCACCGCCCCTCGAGGACGCCCGGAGCGATGCGGCCATCGCCAACACGGCCGGTGTCGTGCGCATGCGAGGTGCATCCGTGGCCCGCACCGAGTTCTCGTCGTCGACCGGCGGCCACACCGCCGGGGGCGTCTTCCCGCCGGTGCCCGATGCCGGCGACGACATCCACCTGAACCCCAACCACGACTGGGCGGCAACGGTGCAGAAGACGTCACTCGAGTCCTACTTCGGGCTCGGGAGCTATCAGGGCGTCTCGGTGCTCGCAGCGCAATGGACTCGGGTCCGACGGCGGCCGCGTGCAGGACGTGCGAGTGTCGTTCTCCAACGGCTCGGCCGACGTGTCGGGATGGGGTTTCCAGGCGGCGGCGGGAATCAAGAGCGACTGGTTCCGCTTCACCCCGGTCGGCACCGATCCGGGTGGCCCCACCACTCCGACGGCCCTGTTCGTCTCGAACAGCCTGACCACGGGCGTGGCCGAGAAGGAGTTCACGTTCGGGACCCGCGCCGACGGGGTTCTCGTCGGCGACTGGGACGGAGACGGCGTCGACACCTTCCTTCTCCGCACCGGCGCCCGCTACCGAGGCTCCAACACGGTGTCGCCCGACCTGACCTCGATCGACTTCGTGTTCGAGAACCCGGACTCCCAGGTGTACGTCGGCGACTGGAACGGCGACGGCAAGGACACGCTGGCGGTTCGCACCGCCAATCAGTTCGCCATCTCGAACACGCTCGGCCAGCCCGCCGACGACGTGATCATCAACTACGGCAAGGCCGCCGACCAGGTGTTCGTCGGCGACTGGGACGGCGACGGCGACGACACCTTCGCCGTCCGGCGGGGCAACGTGTTCTATGCGTCCAACCGGATAGTGACCGGCAACGCCGACTACGTGTTCGGATACGGCCGTGCCATCGATCAGGTCTACGTCGGCGACTGGGATCGTGACGGCGACGACAGCTTCGCCGTGCGCCGCGCCAACGTCTTCCACGTGTCGAATGCGCTGGTCACGACGGTTGCCCAGACCGTGTTCGCCTACGGCCGGGCCGCCGACACCGTGTTGGTCGGTGACTACGACGGCGACGGCGTCGAGACCATCACGGTTCGCCGCTGACCCGATCGAGTCAGCGTCGTGCGACCCGACGGAGCGCCAACAGCTCGCGCGCCACGGGGAGCGCGTCGCGGGTGAACCGGATGGCGGACGCCGGATCGTGGCGCCAGGTCACCGGCACCTCGACGACGGTGAGGCCCGCTCGACGAGCATGCAGCAGGACCTCGATGTCGAAGCAGTAGCCCTTCGTCGAGACGGGAGCGAGCGTGGCTCGGGCCGCGTCGCGGGTGAAGGCCTTCAGGCCGCACTGCGTGTCGCGGAGCGTGGTGAGGCCCATGGCGCGGGCGAGCAGGTTGAAGCCTCGCCCGGCCAGCTCGCGGGTCAAGGGCTGCGGTGTGGCGATCACCGAGTCGGGATGGCGCCGGCTCCCGATGGCGATGTCGGCTCCCGGTTGCTCCACTGCTTCGACCACTCGTTCGACCGAAGCGATGTCGGTCGAGAGGTCGGCATCGACGAAGACGATCGTGTCGCCTGACGCCTCGACTGCGCCTCGCGTGACCGCCGCTCCCTTGCCGCGGTGAGGAACCGACACGACCCGCCCCCGGAGATCCAGCGCCTCGAGTCCCTCGGCCGCAATCGGGCCCGAACCGTCGGTGCTGCCGTCGTCGACCAGGATGAGCTCGGCATCGCCGAGCGCGCTGTCGGCCAGTGCCGCCAACGTCGCCGGGATCCGTTCGGCCTCGTCGAGCATCGGGATGACGATCGACCGGGCCCGACGCATGGACCGAGCGTACGAGGCCGGGGACTCAGCTCGCGGCAGTCGTCCTTCGATCGATGCGTCGGAACGGAACCGTGACCGAGGCGAACTCCACCAGACGATCGCGTTCGATGGCGCGGAGATCGACGAACTCGAGGCCGGCGCGGTGCACGCCCTCGCCGAGATCGGCAACCCATCGGACCCGCGCCGTGAGCCGGAGGTCGTGGAGCGCTCCCGTGGGATCGGGTAGGTGCAGGGAGACGATCGTGGTGCTGTTGAGCTCCAGGGGCCGTCCGGTCTCGATGCCGATGCCGTCGCCGACCACGTCGAGCACGCGCACGATGTTCCCGTCGAGGCGACCGCTGACCTCCACCGGGAGGCGGCCGTAGGTGCGCCGCTCGCGATGGCGAGCCCATCGCAGGGTCTCACCGGTGCACAGAGAGGCGATGGCCCCGGCGGCCGCGACCGAAACCCACAGCGATCGGTCGTTGCTGCCCGTGGCCGCCAGGACGGCAACCCGAAACGCGACGGTGATCCACAGAGCGGTGCTGAGCGGAGCGAGCATGGGCACTTTCGACAGCATCTCCAGCGGATGCGGATCGAGACCGCTGCGTGGAGCGAAGCGGTAGACCGCTCGCTTTCCGGTCACCCAGGCCCAGAGCGCTCGGAGATGGAGCCCCAGGTAGGACAACTCGTGCTCCACGTTGGCCAGCGGTCGAATCCTGCCGTCGGAAAGGAGCCAAACGGCCAGCGCCCGAAGGGCGAACGCGGGAGCGAGCAGCGCGATGGCCTCGCTCGAGCCGATGGCGATCGGGAGGGCGCCGGTGATCATCACAGCCCCGGCAACGACGATCACGAGGAGTCGGGCGGCCGACGCCGAGGCCGAGGCGAGCACTTCGAGTCGGCTGGCGCGCTGATGGAGGGTGAGCCCCGGGCGGGTCAGTGCCGACCCCGGCCCCCGGAGGGCCTCGACCCGACCCAGGACCCTGCGGTCCCGGAGAGCGAGACGAGCGGTCAGGTTCGCCGGTCCGGGCAACTCGGCGAGGACGGTCGGCACCATGCGCACGATCCATCCGCCCTGCCACAGGCGAAGGGTGTAGCCGAGATCGGGTGCCACGGTGTCGCACGGCAGACCGCCGACGGCATCGTGGGCCCGGCGCCTAACCACGAGCGGCCCGCCTTCCCAGGCGGCGGCGTCGACGCGATCGAGGCTGGGGGCCGTGACCTCCGACTCGATGTGCTCGATCATCCGAGGGGCGGAGCGGTCAGCGTTGCGTTCCGTGGTTCCGGCGACGACTGCGGCGACCCGGTCGTCGGCGAAGAGCCCCGACGTGTGACGGAAGAAGTCCGGCAGCGGCACCTCACCGGCGCTCAGAAACACGGCGAAATCCGCTTCGCTGAGCGACATCCCGTGGTTGAGGTTGCCGGCGCGTGCGCCGGTGACGGCAGTGCGGGCCACGTACTCGGCACCGTGTTCGGCGGCCAGCGCCTCGATCTCGATGCGGTGTCCGTCGTCGAGCACCCAGAGCGTGTGCGCGACATCGAGAGCATGACACCCGATGAGGGTGGCCCGGACGGCATCGACCGGATCGTTCAGCGACGTCACGAAGACATCGACCGAACCGAGGTCGAGCGGTTCCGGCGACTGGCGAGAGCGTCGGCGCCAAGTGAGATGGAGGAACGACCCGAACGACAACCACACGGCGATCTCGGCCGCCACGAGGGGAATCCCGAGGAGGGGTGAGACGCCGATGAGCGAGTCGGTGACCCGCCAGCCGAGATAGGCCAGGCCCCAGATCAGCGCGAGCGCGGCCACGAGGCGGTCGAGCACGAGTGGGGTGCTGATGCGGCGACCGTAGGGGTCGTGGCCCGCAACGGCGGAAGGGCTATTCATGCCGTGCCCGTCGGCCGCTACCAGCAGGAGTTGAGGTGAGGGTGACACCGCAGGAGCCTCGGCGGCCAGTACCGTTTGCAGCGCCGTGATGACCCTTCTGCGCAGTCTGCGCTTCTTCGCCATCGTGCCCATCCTGGGCCTCGCCGCCGGGCTCACGGCCATCGTGATCTCGCCCCAGGTCGGCCAGGTGCTCACGGCCTACGAGACGACCTCCGACGAGGTCACCCTCGACCAGCTCGACGAGCTCGGCACCCGCACGCTGGTGTACGACAAGAACGGACAGCTGATCTCGGCGCTGTACAGCGAGAATCGTGAGCTCATCACCCTCGACATGATCCCCGAGGAGGTCATCACCGCCGTCCTCGTGGTCGAGGACGAGGACTTCTACACCCACAAGGGAATCAATGTCCGCTCGATCATCCGTTCGCTGCGCGAGAACGTGGGCGCCGGCGGCATCACCCAGGGTGGTTCGACCATCACCCAACAGCTCATCAAGAACCTGTTGGTGGGTGACGAGCAGACGCTGTCGCGCAAACTCAACGAGGCGGTGTACGCCTGGCGGCTCGAGAAGACCGCCACCAAGGACGAGATCCTCGAGCGCTACCTGAACACGGTGTACTTCGGCGCCACCGCCTACGGCGTGCAGGCTGCCGCCGAGGTGTACTGGGGCAAGTCGCCCGACGAGCTGGGTTGGGCCGAAGCCGCCACCTTGGCCGCCCTGATCTCGGCCCCTTCGGCGCACGACCCGATCGAGAATCCCGAGGAAGCCGACCGTCAGCGAGAGATCGTCCTCGAACGGCTCAACGAGCTCGGTCACATCACCGACGAAGAGCTCCAGGAATACCTGCGAGTTCCGCTGCCCACCCGACGCCAGACCCTCGACGTCAACCCCGAGAACTACTTCCTGGAGCTGGTTCGCGAAGACCTGCTCGACGACTTCCGGCTCGGAGCAACAGTCGAGGAGCGTCGCGACACGATCGAGCGCGGCGGTCTGCGCGTGTACACCACGTTCGATCCGGTGGCTCAGCAGATGGCCGAGGACGCCCGCGACGAGGTTCTGCCCGATGACCCCCGCTTCACCATGGCCATCGCCGCCATCGAGCCGTCGACCGGCGCGATCAAGGCCGTGGTCGGCGGCCCGGGCTTCGACCAGGTGAAGTTCGACCTCACCACCGACGGAATCGGCCGTCAGCCAGGGTCGTCGATGAAGCCCTTCGTCACGGTCACCCTGTTCGAACAGGGATATCAACCCAACGACACCGCCAGCGGCATCGGTCCGTGCAAGTTCCCCGGAGTCCCCGGAGCCGAGAACTACACGGGCAACAACTTCGGCGGTGGCGCCGGCTCCATCAACTCGATTCGGGGGCTCACGACGAGCTCGTCGAACTGCGGGTACCTTCGCCTCGGTCAGATCGCCGGCGTCGAGAACGTGGCCGAAGTCGCCCAGTCGATGGGCATCCAGACCGAGCTGCGGCCGGTGTTGACCCTGCCGCTCGGATCGAACGAGGTCCACCCCATGGACATGGCGAGTGCCTACGGCGTGATCGCCAACGGCGGCAAGCGCAACGAGCCGTACACCATCCAGCGCATCGAGCGCAGCGACGGTGAACTGGTCTTCGAACGGGAGGTGATTCCGCAACAGGTGATCTCCGAGCAGTCGGCATGTTGGGTCACCGAGATACTGGCGGCCAACGTGGTGGGGGGTACCGGAACCGCGGCCCGCCTACCCAACCAGGTCGCGGCCGGCAAGACCGGTACCACCGAAGAGTTCTCCGATGCCTGGTTCGTGGGCTTCACTCCCTACCTCGTCACTGCCGTGTGGATGGGGAACCCCGACGCCCGAGTGCGCATGCTGGGGGTCGGCGGCCTCGGATCGGTCACCGGCGGCTCGTTCCCTGCGCGGGCCTGGGGTGCGTTCAACACCAGGTACCACGAGAACCTCGAACCGGTCTCGTTCCCCTCGTGCCCCGGCTACCCCCGCGGGCCGAGGTTCCTCCGCATCGAGGGCGACGCGAAGATCTTCGATCCGTGTCCGGGCGGGGTCACCCTCGACACGAACAACGACGGTGCCCCCGACGGCTGTGTCGACCCGGGCACCGATGGTCTGTTGGAGTGTGGTCAGACCGAAACGGTCGACTCGACCGGCAGGCCGATAACGATCTTCTGCGAGGCTCCTCACGTTTCCTGTCCGGAGGGCACGGTCGGCGTCGACACCACCGGTGACGGCATCCGCAACGTCTGTGGCCCGCCCCCGCCTCCACCGGTGCAGTGCCAGGCCGGAACCGTCCCCGTTGCCCAGGCCGACGGCACCTTCGTGTGCGGTCCGGCTCCGCCGCCCGACGCCGCACCCCCGCCCGACGTCCCGGTGGCTGCGCCCGCGCCGGTGAGCTGCGGTCCGAACGAGGTTCCGGTCGACAACGTCGGCGGTGACGGTATTGCCGACACCTGCCTGCCCACCACCTGACGTCGTCGGCCGCTGAGCGACGTTGGTCCGACGGTGATCAGGTGGTAGCAAAGGGGCAGATGATCGACTTCGGCGTACTTCTCGATGTCCAGGACCACGACACCCGCGCCGAGCAGATCCGCCACCGCCGGGTCTCGTTGCCTCAACGCGACGAGCTGAAGCGCATCGGCGCCGAGCTCGCCACCCTCGAGAAGGCCGAGGCCGAGGCTTCGGCCCGACGCCACGAGCTGGCCCGGCAGGAGAAGCGATTCGAGGACGAGGCCGCGCTGGTCGAGGCCAAGGCGGCCTCGGAGAACAACCGGCTGTACTCGGGTGAGATCACCAATCCCAAGGAGCTCCAGGCCATACAGGCCGAGATCGCGTCGCTCAAACGACGCCAGACCGAGCTCGAGGACGAGGCGATCGTGCTGATGGAACAGATAGAGCCGGTCGACGTCGAGCTCGCGGGGCTGACCGAGCGCACCGCGGCGCTCCGAGCCGCCGAGGCGACGGCCACCGAGGATCTGGCCGCCGCCGAGGCGCAGGCCGACACCGAGCTGGCGACGGTGCTCGAGGAACGGGCGGCGCTCGCGGCTTCGCTCGACCCGGCCCTGCTTGCCACCTACGAGCGCGTCCAGGCCCAGCAGCGAGGCGTGGCCGTGAGCCGACTGGCCGGAAACACCTGCGACGGTTGCCATCTCGCCCTCTCGGCCGTCGAGCTCGACCGCGTGAAACACGAACCGCCCGACGTGCTCGTGTACCACGAGGAGTGCGGCCGCATACTGGTGCGCTGACGCCATCGTGTTCTTCTGGTTCGCAGGTCTGAGCTTCTTGAGCGTGCTGTTGGTGTTCAACAGCCCGGCGCTCGATTACCGCATGGTCATGCTGGGCGCGGTGCTACCCGGGCTCGAGCTGGCCTACGGTCCCCCTTGGCTCATGCACACCTTGCTGTTCCCGGTGGCCGTGATGGCCCTGGTGATGGTCCTCACGAGGAATCGCCGACTCGTGCGCAGGCGCTGGCTCGGACTCCCCATCGGCCTGTTCCTCTATCTCGTGTTCGAGGGTGCGTGGCGCCGAACCGAGCTGTTCTGGTGGCCCGCGTTCGGCACCGACCTGTCCGAGGCGGCGACGCCGTCGCTGAAGCCACTCGGTCTCGTGATCGTGATGGAGCTGGTCGGCCTGGCCGCCCTGGCGTGGTTGACGATGCGATTTCGACTGAACGAACCGGCCCGACGTGACCTGTTCCTCCGTGAGGGTCGCGTCGGTCGCGATCTCATGGCCGGTCCGGAGCCGACGTGTTGATTCTCGTGCGGCACGGCCGCACCGAGCGAAACGCCGGGGGAGTGCTGCAGGGCCGGGCCGACGTTGGGCTCGACGACACCGGCCGCGATCAGGCTCGTGCGCTCGCGGCTGCGCTGCCGGTGCTGAGCAGAGTGGTCGCCAGCCCGCTGGTCAGGGCGCTCGAGACCGCCAGGGCCCTGGCCGACACGGTGGAGATCGACGAACGGTTCATCGAGCTCGACTACGGGGCCTTCGACGGCATCCCCATCCGCGACGTGCCATCGGCCACCTGGGAACGGTGGCGCTCCGACCCGGACTTCGCTCCACCGGGCGGCGAGTCGCTGCGTGCAGTGAGTGAACGGGTCCGTCCTGCCCTCGCCGAGTTGGCCGCAGCCGCGGGGGATGACGACATCGCGGTGGTGAGCCATGTCTCGCCGATCAAGGCGGCCATGGTGTGGGCTCTGGGTGTCGACGAGGCTGTGACGTGGCGCTGCCACCTGTCGCCGGCATCGATCACTCGCGTCGGCTGGCGAGGCCAAAGACCGGTACTGCAGTCGTTCAACGAGACCGGTCACCTGCGCTGAGCTCACTCAGCGAGCGGCGCCCGTCGCTCGAGGAGCATGGTCGACCAGAATCGGCCCATCTTGAAGCCGACTTCGTGCTGCACGCCGAGCGACGCGAAGCCCAGCCTGTGATGCAGCGCAATCGACGCGTCGTTGGGTAGGGCAACGATCGCGTACCGCGCGGTGCGCGCCGTGTGCGTCGACGTCGCTCAGCAGCGTTCGGTACAGCTCCGTGCCGAGCCCCCGACCACTGCGGCCCGGCTTCAGGACGATCGTGGTCTCGACCGAGGAGTCGTAGGCCGCCTTCGGGCGAAAGGGGCTGCTCCACGCCGCACCGAGGATCTCGCCCTCGAGCTCGGTCACCCAAACCTGCCACGGTGTTTCGCCGCCGTACTTGGCGAACCAGGCGCGACGCTGGTCGACCGTCCACGGTTCGAGATCGAACGAGACGTGCGACTCGACGATGTAGTGGTTGTAGATGTCGGTGATCGGGGCCAGATCGTCGACCGTCGCGCGGCGAATCATGCCAGGATCATCGCATGCCCATCGGACGACCGCGATCTGTCGTAGCCGAACTTCCCGCCTACCGCCCCGGAAAGGACGCGGCCCAGGCCGAAGCCGAACACGGCATCACCGACGCGATCAAGCTCGCGTCGAACGAGAACCCGCTGCCTCCGCTTCCCTCGGTACTGAGCGCCATCAACCGTGCCACAATCGGCCTCAACCGGTACGCCGACCATCGGGCATCAGCGGTGCGGGCTCGCCTCGGCGAGTGGCTCGGGGTGGACACCGACTGCGTCACGGTGGGGTGTGGCTCGGTCGGTTTGCTCCAGCAACTGGCGCTCACCTACGTCGACCCGGGAGACGAGGTGGTCTATCCGTGGCGTTCCTTCGAGGTGTATCCGGTGTACACCCAGCTCGTTGGGGGAGTGGCCGTCACCGTTCCACTCGTCGACGGCGCCTTCGACCTCGCCGCAGTCGCCGCCGCGGTCACCTCCAAGGCCAAGCTCGTCCTGCTCGCGACGCCGAACAATCCCACTGGCCGCGCCGTGTCGACCGATGAGCTGGCGACGTTCGTGGCCGCGGTGCCCGACGACGTGATCGTGGTGGTCGACGAGGCGTACCGCGAGTTCCTCGACCCGGTCTTCGGTGATCCGGTGCACGACCTCGTGCCCCGCTTTCCCAACGTCGTCGTGACCCGCACCTTCTCGAAGGCCCACGGACTGGCCGGCCTGCGTATCGGCTACGCAGTGGGTCATCCCGAGGTGATCGCCGCCATCGACAAGACGCTCTTCCCGTTCGCGGTCAATGCGCTGGCCCAGGCCGCAGCACTCGCGGTGATCGAGGCCGACGACGAGATCGCCGACCGGGTGGCCGACATCCTGGCCGAGCGCGCTCGGGTGGTGTCCGAGCTCGGGAAGCGGGGCTGGCGGGTGCCCGACCAGCAGGCGAACTTCGTGTGGTTGCCGTTGGGCGCCGACACCGACGAGGTGTACCTCGCCCTGGAGAAACGAGGGGTCGTCACCCGTCCGTTCACGGGGGAGGGGATCCGGGTCACCATCGGCACTCCGGCCGAGAACGATCGGTTCCTCGCCACCCTCGCCGAGGTGCGTTCGCCTGACCAGTCGACCCGATAGGATCGCTGCTGGCTGGGTAGGCAACCGCTTCCGCGAGGTCCGAGATCGTCAATGGACAGAAGAAGACTCCTCAAGACCTCAGCGGTCGCTGCGGCGGCGTGGACGGCTCCCCAGATCCTCACCATGGAGGCGGCGGCAGCTGCTGTGAGTTGCGTCGCTCCCCCGGGCGGAGCGAGCTTCCAGAGTCTTGCCATCGGTGCCCCGGGCGCCAGCGCCGCCTCGTACCCGTGGGTCGTCAACCTCGGAGACGCCACCGAGATGACCATCGCCCTGGTGGGCGCGGGTACCTATCAGCAATTCGGGACAGGAAGTGGCAACAAGACGTCGGTGCAGCAGAACACGGGCGGCCTCGGTTCGACGGTCAAGTACTGGCGAGGCGACAAGGACAAGGCTGCGGCGGGCGCCGGCTTCATACCCAACGGTGCCATGGGCGAGTCGGTGTACGAGCTGCGCTTCAGCCAGCCGGTGTGCAATCTCGCCTTCCTGATCCTCGATTGCGACCAGTCGCTCGGAACGGGATCCGAATGGACCGACCAGGTCGTCATCTCCCCGTTCGTCGGCGCGGTCGCCGTCGCGGGCACCTTCACCCCGTCGGCCACCACCAAGATCACCCCCAACACTCCGCAGACCGGATCGTCGGTCACCTTCACCGGTTCCGGCACCACGAACGTCGGCGACGGTTCGGCCGACGCGAACATCGCAGTCTCGATTCCTGGCCCCGTTGATCTGGTGCGCATCTCGCACCGCATGGCCATGCCCGGCGGCGCCACCACTGGTGACCGTCAACACGTCGGCATCTCCGACGTGACCTGGGGCTGAGTCCTCGAGCCCTCTGCTTCATCCGGTTGTGGGCGAGAGGCGGAGGATGCTGCGATAGGCCAGTGCGCCGATCGCGAGAAGTCCGCCTGCGATGGCCCAGGCGAGTGGAGTGCCACGCACGTCGGCGAGCGCTGGGAGCGTCAAGGCCGCGGCGACTCCGCCAGCCTGGAACACGAGCGACTCGGTCGAGAGCAGGGTGGTCCGTCGCTCTGGAGAAGCCCGCTGGTGCATCAGCTCGTCGCGCACGGGTGCAGTGGCGCCGAGGGTCAGGTAGAACCCCACGAAAAGCACAGCTGCGGCTGGAACCCAGGTGACGAGGGCGAGGGCGGCGAGAACCGCACCGGAAGCCATCTGCCCCACCATTGCGACCGAAGGCGTGAGTCTCTCGACCACGCGGGCGAGGCGGGGGGCGAGTGCCGCACCCGCCGCGCTACCGGCGAAGGCGATGGCGAGGAGAACACCGAGGAAAGCAGTGGCCGTGTCGGGCGCCTCCAACAGGGCCACGAACCGCGGCTGCCACAGCGACTCGACGGCGACGAGTGCCACGCCGATGGTGGCAGCGCCGAGCAGCAGACCTCGCAGCGGCCGCTGTCGAGCGGCGAGATGCAGCCCGTCACGCACCGCTCCCGGCACCGTGGCAAACGCCTGTGCCAACCCCGATCCGTCGGGTATCCGCTGCTCGTCCATGAGGAAGAACACCGCGCCGAGATGCACCACTTGGAGTACGAGGGCGATCCAGACCGAGATCACGAGGCGCCCGTCGAACACGGCAGGCACGATGCCACCGACGATGGACCCGATGGCCAGTGCGGCACCGTCGACGGTGCCGCCGAGCGACAGACCGGCTCGCAGGTCGACGTCGGGATCGATCGCCAGACTGCGATCCACGAACCACGACTCGAGGGGACCCGAGTCGAGAGCGCGGGCCACTCCACCGGCGACCATGGCCGCCAGTAAGCCGATGAAGGAGCTCATCACGCCGAGCAGCACCAACAGCACACCGGCGGCGACCGACGAGATCATCAGCACCGGCCGTCGTCCGATGACGTCGGCCAGACCGCCCGTCGGCAGCTCGAGCAGTGCCGTCGTGACGCCGTAGGCCGCCAGCAACGGGCCTGCCTGCGCCAGGCTCAGGTCGCGGGTGATCAACAGCACCAGCAGCGGCGCGATCAGTCCGACCGGTAGCCATCGCAGGGCCAACATGACGAGGTAGCGACGGCGAATCGCCTCGATCGTCAGGGCGGACGACTCGCTCACTGGTCGCGGGCGCGGCGAAGTTTCATCAGTGGCCACGGATCGGGCATCGCATCCACCTGCACCTCGACGAAGGCTGCACCATCGTGCGCGAGCGCAGAGTCGAGGCAGGTTCGCAGCCCTTCGGGGCTGTCGGTGCGCCACGTCGCCACGCCGAAGCTGTCGGCGAAGGCAATGAGATCGGGGTTCCGCAGGGTGCTGGCGATGGTGCGGTCGGCCCCGAAGCGCAGCGTCTGGATGCGCTTCACGTTGCCGTAGGCGCCGTCGTTGAACACGACGATCTTGGTGGGGATGTCGTGTTGGACGGCCGTGGCCATCTCGGTCGCACCGAAGAGGAACCCGCCGTCTCCGGAGATGGTGAGCACCGAGCGGTCGCGGGCCGCATCGGCCGCCCCGATGCCCATGGGTACGCCACATCCGAGGGTGCCCGCCGGTCCTGACGAGAGGAAGGTGCGCGGCCGGGTGAACCCGTAGGCGAGGTGGGCCGCGAAGCCGATCTGGGTGACGTCCTCCACGATCACGCCGTCGGCCGGCATGGCGTCGTGAATCGCCCGCAGGTACGACAGCTGGGGTTCGAGGTAGGCGATCTCCTCGGCGAAGGCCTTCCGGCGCTCGGCCAGGTCGTGGGCGCGGCTGGCCCGGGGTGGGTTGATCGGCGCGAGGGCGGTGGTGATGGCGGCGGTGGACTCGGCCGCGTCGCCGAGAACGCCATGGGTTCCGATGCGGTGACGGTCGAGGCCATCGGGGTCGATGTCGATCTGCACCACGGTGAGGTCGTCGTCGACGCCCCAGTGCTCGATCGGCCATTCGAGCCGCGTGCCGATGCCGATGGCCACGTCGACGTCGCGCCAGAGATCGTGAGCGATGGTGAGGGGGACGAAGAGGGGATGATCGCTCGGAACCACACCGTGACCCATGCGGCGAGTGGTGATCGGCGCCTGGACGAGCTCTGCCAGGGCGATGACCTCGGCTGTGGCGTCGTAGGCGCCCGAGCCCACGATGATGAGCGGGTTGGTGGCTCCGGCGATCAAGGCTGCGGCGCGCGCGACGGCGGCCTCGTCGACGGGCGGGTCGGTCCGAACCGGCGCGGTGATGTCGCCGTCGGTCTCCTTGCCCCAGCGGTTCACCGGGACCTCGATGCTCACCGGATGGGGTGCCCCGTTCACCAGCGCATCGATCGCCGCCTGGATCTGCCCTGCGGCGCCGGCCGGATCGGTGATGAGCTCGGTGTGCTTGGTGAGCTGGCGCAGGATGGCGTTCTGATCGGGTAGCTCGTGCAGAGCGCCGGTGTTCTTGTCCATCAGGTGGGTGGCGATCTCACCCACGATGGCCAATACGTTGGCCCCGCCCCAATAGGCGGTGGTGAGTGCAGCGCTGGCGTTCAGCATGCCCGGCCCGGGCACCACGCAGCAGGCGGCCGGCCTTCCGGTGACCTGTGCGGCTCCGGCCGCCATGTACGCGGTGCCCTGCTCGTGGCGGCACACGACGGGGCGTATGTCGCGTGCGTCGACGAGACGATCGAAGAACTCGTCGTTCTGGACACCGGGAATGCAGTACAGGGTGTCGATCGAGCAGGCCCGGAGGGCGTCGATCACCAGCTGGGCAATGGTCGTCACGGCCCCACCATGCCAGTGCGTTGTCGCAGGGGTGAAAACCACGTGCCAACATCGGCGCGTGTACTTCGAGGACGAGACCACTGCGACCGCCGACGGTGACCGTCTCCTGATCCACCTGAGCTCGGCCTGGAACATCTCGGGTACTCCGAACGGTGGCTTCCTCAACAGCATCGTGTTGCGCTCGATGCGCGACGTTGCCGCCCATCCCGACCCGATGTCGGTGACGACGCACTTCTTCCGCCCCGGGATGTCCGACACCGAGGCCGAGGTGCAGGTCGAACTGGTGCGAAGCGGCCGCACCACCTCGGCCACCAGCGGAGCACTCCTGCAGGACGGCAAGGAGCGCATCCGAACGACGGCCATCTTCGGCGAGCTCACCGGCTCCGATGTGGCGGCCGGACCGCACCTCGACGCGGCTGCGCCCGCCATTCCCGCACCCGATCTGTGCGTCCTCCGGCGGGGTGAGGCCCAGGGCGTCGATCTGCCCATTCTCGATCGCATCGAATTGCGGCTACATCCCGACCAG
Organism: uncultured Acidimicrobiales bacterium; assembly: GCA_963787285.1. Lineage (GTDB taxonomy): Bacteria > Actinomycetota > Acidimicrobiia > Acidimicrobiales > JAHEJN01 > JAHEJN01. Next base: position 39,282 of record CAWBCM010000007.1, read on the forward strand.
GCCCCTCCCGACAATCCTGATTCGCCTCCACTGGGCCGCGCCGAGATAACGGGCTGGGTTCGCTTCACTGACGAGGAACCGGTCGACGCGCTCGCGCTCTGCCTGTTCGCCGATGCGTTCCCGCCACCGCTGATCAATCTGCTCGGCGCAGTCGGCTGGGTGCCGACCATCGAGCTGACCGTCCACGTGCGCCGTCGTCCCGTGCCCGGTTGGATCCTCGGCCGCTTCACGGTGAACGACCTGGCCGACGGTCACTTCATCGAGGACGGGGTGCTGTGGGACGAGTCGGGCTCGGTGGTCGCTCAGTCGCGCCAGCTCGGACTCCTGCTCGGCGTCGACTGACGTTCAGCCCTTGGGCAGGACCTTGCCCGGATTGAGCAGTCCCGAGGGATCGAGGGCCGTCTTCATGCGGCGCATCAGATCGAACTCGATGGGGTCCTTCTGTCCGATGATGCGACCGGTGAGCTCGCTGCCGATGCCGTGTTCGGCGCTGATGGTTCCGCCGAATTCCCACGTCGCTCGGTCGATCGCCGCAATGAGCGCCGGCTTCACCGCGGTGAACGCGGTGACGTCGTCGGCGGTGACCGGGAAGACGTGTACGTGGAGGTTCCCATCGCCCGCGTGACCGAAGGTGTAGGTGATGGCGTCGGGAGCGAGCCGCTGCGTGACCTCGACGAAGCGCTCGTAGTACGGGCCGATCCGGTCGATGGGTACGGCGGTGTCCATCTTCACGCCCGCGTTCTGGAACTCGAAGATCCCCGGCGGTGGGAGCTCGTCGCGCAGCATCCACAGGTTGGCTTCCTGGTCCGCGGTGGCCGCCAGCACGGCTTCGGTGATGAGCTGTCGGTTCACGGCCTCGTCGAGAAAGGCCGTGAGCCGGTCGCGCACGCCCTCGGTCCCCGAGAACCGGACCAACACGTACCAGTCGGCCACAGCAGGCAGGGGTCGCTGCACCGACGGCATGGTCTCGCACACGCGGGCGATGCCGATCTCGGGAATCAGCTCGAACGCGGTCATGCCGTCCTGGGCATGCGAGCGACCGAGAGCGAGCAGCTCCATGAGGCCGTCGAGAGAGGTGAGGGCGGCAAAGGAGGTGTGCTCGTCGGGCGTCGCCGGCAGCAGCTTCACCACCGCTCGGGTCACGATGCCGAGCGTGCCCTCGCTGCCGATGAACAGCTGCTTCATGTCGTAGCCCGAGGAGTCCTTTCGTAGGGCGCGCAACCCGTTCCACACGGTGCCGTCGGCGAGGACCACCTCCACACCGAGGATGTGGTCACGCATCATCCCGTAGCGCAGGACGTTGATTCCGCCGGCGTTGGTGGCGATGCCGCCGCCGATGGTGGCACTGCCCCGTGCTCCCCAGTCGGGGGCGAACAGACGATCGACGGCTGCCGCCGCCTCCTGGAGCGCCTCGATGGTGACTCCGGCCTGCGCGGTGATGCTGAACCGGTCGGGGTCGACCGACTCGATGGTGCTCATCCGGGCCAGGGTGACGATGACGCTCGGATGACCTGCTTCGGGGATCGACGCACCCGACAGGCCGGTGTTGCCGCCCTGGGTGACGATGGCGACTTCCGCGGCGATGCACGTGGTGACGACCGCGGCGACCTCCTTGGTGGAGCCTGGCCGCACGACGGCCAGCGCCTCGCCGTGGAAGACGTCACGGAAGTCGACGAGGTAGGACCGTGTGTCGCCCCCGACGAGCACGTTGGCTTCACCGACGATGGTGCGGAGGTCGGCGAGCAGGCGTTGGGCTTCGGTCACCGTTCGAGACTAACGAAGGGTGAGCCGGGCTTCGATCTCGCCCTCGACGATCTTGCCGTTGGGCTCGAAGCCGTAACGCTCGTAGAACCCTCGAGGAGAGCCGATTCCGTCGGCCCAGCTCGTGAGTACGCCGGCGGCACTCCACTCGCGACACTGCCTCACCACGAGATCGAGCGCGGCGCGACCGACGCCGCAGCCTTGATGCAGACGATCGATCAGGAACCGCCAAACGTACGGCTCGGGGTTGGTGTCACTGACCCGGGCCAGCATCACGAAGCCGACCGGGACGTCGTCGGCCACGACGCCCCGCAGCCACGGCACCAGGGGTGCGCCGTCGACCACTTGGGGAAACAAGGCGTCGGCGTAGGACGCCTGCACGGGCGCAACGAACCGTTCCTGGGACTTGTGAGTGCGGAGCCGGCCGAAGGAATGGGCGTTGTGCGAACCGATCTCGACCAACTCGACGTGGTCGGGCTCCGACCGCGGTCGCCGCCGCCATGCCTCGTGGTCGGCGCGAGTGAGTCCGTAGATCCAGTCGTCGGAGTTGTCGTCGCCGACCCAGAACGACAGCCGGGTGTGACCCTCGAACACGAAGCCGAGCCGTTCGAGCGTTCGGGCCGATGCCGTGTTCTTCGGATGCAGCTGACCCAGGATGCGAGTGACGGAGGTTTCGGCAAACAGGTGGTCGATCACGGCTGCGGCTGCTTCGGTCGCATAGCCGTTTCCCCAGTGCGCCGAAGCGAAGCTGTAACCGATCTCGGCATGACGGCCGTCGAAGGTGAGTCCGACGGCGACGTCGCCGTAGGTCTCGCCCGTCGTGCGGTCGGTGACCATCACGATCCGCCAACCGTCGCTGCCGTCATCCTCTGCATCGGCGACCATCGCACGTGCTTGATCGAGACTGAACGGCAACGGGTAGTCGTGGAAGCGGGCCACGATGGGCTCGTTGCGCCGAGCGTGGAGGTCGTCGGCGTCGGCGGGCACCGGCGGTCGCAGGCGGAGACGTTCGGTTTCGATCACGGGGAACATCTCTCCATTCAAGTCGCCTCGTGATAGCAAGCAAGGATGTTCGACGTGGCCCTGGTCGGTCCCGGAGCCATCGGGTGTGCGGCGGCGGCGGCGGTACTCGACGCCGGGAGGTCGTTGGTCATCGCGGCGCGAACGCCGTTCGACCGCCTCGTGGTGAGCCATCCCGGGGGAGTGGTCGATCGTGAGGTCGATGTGCGGGTCTCCGCCGATGGTCTCGAACCCGCGCCGCTGGTGCTGCTGGCGACGAAGACCTACGACACCTCGGCCGCCGCTCCTTGGCTCGAAGCGCTGTGCGGGCCCGACACCGTTGTGGCGGTACTCCAGAACGGCGTGACCCACGTCGACCGCGTCCAGCCGCTGGCGGGGGCCGCCACGGTGCTGCCCGTCGTGGTGGAGCTGCCCGCTTCCCGATCGGCACCAGGCGTGGTCACGCTCTCCGCTCCGGTCAGGCTGGTGGTTCCCGTCGGCGCGGCCGGCGAGCAACTCGCCGCCGTGATGGCCGGCTCGTTCCTGACTGTGCAGTTGGCCGACGACTGGCTCTCCCGTGCGTGGTCGAAGCTGGCGCTGAACGCGTCCAGCGCCGTGGCGGTTCTCGCCCGCCGATCGAACGGCGTGTACGCCGACGCCGAGGCAGCCGAGTTGCGGCTCCGCCTGCTCGAGGAGACTGCGGCCGTCGGTCGGGCCGTCGGCGCATCGCTTGCCCCCGACTTCGCGGAGCGTATGGCTGCCTACCTCGCCGGAACCGTCGCCGCCGGCCACACACCGTCGATCGTGGTCGATCGCCTGGCGGGAGCACCCACCGAGTGGCGAGATCGTAATGCCGTGGTGGTCGAGCTCGCCGACCAGCACGGCATCGACGTGCCGGCGAGCCGCATGGTGACCACGCTGTTGCGGCTCGGTGAGCCCGAGCTCTGAGCGGAGTTCCGCGCCGGCCGGGAGACGAGCGAGCAGTCAGCCGCCGGAGGCCTCGGTTTCAGCCCCGTACGGTTGCGTGATGATCTCGAGCAGGTGGCCATCTGGGTCGTCCCAGTACACCCCTCGGCCGCCGTCGTGGTGATTGATCTCACCAGGAGTGCGCTTCGATGGGTCCGCCCAGTGAGCGATGCCCTTGGCACTGATGCGGCCGTAGACCGCGTCGAACTCATCCTCGCTGACGAGAAACGCGAGATGCTGTGGCGTGATGGCGCCGCTGCGCCAGTCGGCGTAGTCGAGCGACGCACCATTGCCCAGGTCGACGACGAGGAACTGACCGGCGAAGTCGCGAGGCGGCGTGAGCCCCAAGATCTCGACCAGGTGGGTCGCTCCCACCTGCTTGTCTGCGCACCAGACGATCAGGTGGTTCAGGTCAGGCACAACCGAAGGGTACTTCCCCCTCCGGCTGGGGGATTTGGAGATCTCATCATCGCTGTCACACCCCCTGCGTACCGTTGGAGCGTGGAAGCAGTAGTCGACAGGGCGTCGGAAACCGTGGTGGGCACGGAGGCTCAGCAGGCGTTCGACCAGATCGTTGGCGGCCTCGATCGCTTGTCTGCCGCCGGTCTGGTGCCCACCGGTCGGGCCGACGCCGAGGTGTGGATCCGTTCGTTGGAGACCGTAGGACGGCGGGTCGATGCAGCCAGGGTGGAGCTCCTGGCCGAGATCCACGAGGCCGGATGGCATCGCTACGACGGGCACCCGTCGGGGCGGGCCATGGTCGAGGTCGTCGCCGATCTGTCGGTCGAGGAATCCGGGGACCGCGAGCGGGTCCGCAAGGTGATCGTCGAGCTGCCCGAGGTGGTTGTCGCCTTCCGGGCCGGGCAGATGACTGCGGCCCACCTGCAGGTGTTGGGCCGGCTGCGCTCGAAGCGCGAGGTGCGGTTCGCCATGTACGACCGCCAGGGCTGGTTCATCGAGCAGGCCACCACGAGGTCCTTCGCCGACTACGAGGCCGCAGTCCTCCGGTGGGCCCGGCTGGTCGACACCACCAACACCAGCCGGAACCAGCAGGCCCACGAGACCCGCCACTTTCGCCTCCGTCAGGATCGAGTCGACCTCACGTGGGACATCGTCGGCTCGTGTGCTGCCGGTCAGGGTGCCATGTTCGAGCAGATCCTCCGGGCCTACGCCACCGCCGAGTACGAGGCCGATTGGGAGAAGGCCCGGGCCGAGCACGGCGACGACGCCACGGCGGCGCATCTCCCGCGCACCGCGGGCCAGCGGGCGGTCGATGCGCTGACCCAGATCTTCACCGACGCCACCGCCAACCCGGGGTCCGCCGGCGCCGGCGTCGTGCACAACATCGTCTACGACGCGACGACCTTCGAGGCCGCCCTGGCCGCCATCGAGGGCAACCGACGGCCGGCCTTCGATGTCGACACCTTCCGGTGCGAGACCATCGACGGCATCCCGCTCGACCCCGTCGAAGCCACCGTCTCGTCACTCGTCGAGGCGGCGCGGCGGGTCGTGGTCGATGCATCGGGCACGGTGATCGATCTCGGACGGGCCCGGTGCTTCACCGGCCACGCCCGTATCGCCGCTCAGTTGCAGTCCACCACCTGCATCTGGCCCGGCTGCTGGGTTGCGGCCACCGGTTGCCAGATCGACCACCTTCGAGAACACCAACAGGGCGGCAGAACCAACCCCGGCAACGGGGCACCACTCTGCGGACGCCACAACCGACACAAACACAACCACCGGTTCACGGTGCAACGCGGCCCCGACGGCGACTTCTTCGTCAGCCGCCCCGACGGCAGCACGGTTGGGCGGGCCACCGGGTCGCTGGTGCCATGATGGGCGGGTGGCCGACGACGCGCTTCTGACCGAACAACTCGACTACTACCGGGCGCGGGCGAGCGAGTACGACGAGTGGTGGGAGCGTCGTGGCCGCTACGACCGTGGCCCAGAGGCCACCGCTCGCTGGCGGTCAGAGATCGAGACCGTACGGTCGGCGTTCGACGAGCTGCCCTTCGACGGTGACGTGCTCGAGCTGGCGGCGGGTACGGGGTACTGGACCGACCTGTTGGCCCGCGGCGCCGCTCGGGTGACGGCGATCGACGGGTCGGCCGAGATGATCGCGATCAACCAGGCACGGCTCGGAGCCCGTGCGGCACGGGTCGACTACCGCCGGCTCGACCTCTTCGACTGGAAGCCAGCCTGCCGATGGGACGGGCTCGTGTTCTGCTTCTGGATCAGTCACGTGCCCCGCGAGCGGCTCGCGGGCTTTCTGCACACCTGTCGCGAGGCGCTCCACGACGGGGCCACCATGTTCTTCCTCGACGGACAGCGAGTCGACGAGAGCACGGCCGTCGATCACGTGCTGCCCGACGGCGACAGGGAGGTGATGGTTCGCCGGCTCAACGACGGACGTGAGTTCCGCATCGTGAAGAACTACCACCGAGCGGCGGAGCTCACTGCGCTCGCCGGAGCCGCGGGCTTCGCGCTCGACGTTCGGTACACCGAGACCTTCTTCCAGTACGGGGTCGGGGTGGCGCGCTAGACCGCCGGCATCGTTGCTTCTACCGGGCGCCGCGTCCGGGGGCGTTGCGGCCGAACCGGGTGAAGTCGGCGGCGAAGTCGAGCGGGAGGTTCGACGGTTCGTCGTCGGCGAGCAGGTCTTCGGGGACCTCCCACATCACTTCGAACTCGATGCCGTCGGGATCGTGGCAGTAGAGGCTGCGACTCGTGCCGTGGTTGTTCTCGCCGACGAGCGCGCCCATGGCGGTGAGGCGGGCCTTGGCTTCCTCGAGGTCCTCCAGGGTCTCGACCTCCCATGCGAGGTGGTAGAGGCCGGGCGACTGGGGAAGGGGCACCGAGCGAGGGGTTCGGAACAGGCCCAGATCGTGATCGGTCGCCGATTCCGACGAGCTCATGAACACCGCGTTGTCGGAGTCGACCTTGCGCTCCAACCCGAGGGCCTGCTCGTAGAACTCCGCCGATCGCTGCGGGTCGGTGACCCACAGCACGGCATGACGGAGACCGAGAACCGGCTTGGTGCCCATCGCTACCTCGGCTCCTCCAGAATCAGGTGCCCGACGGCCGTGTTGGATGCGGGCACGTGGTAGTGGCGGTGCACTTCCTTTGCGTCGGGTGCGAGGGCGCCGCGCATGATGAGCCACATGACAAGCTCGATGCCCTCGGAGCCCGCCTCGCGGACGTAGTCGATGTGGGGTATCGAGGCGAGCGCCTCGGGGTCGGACGCAAACCGGTCGAGGAACGCCGTGTCGAACTCGGTGTTGATCAGCCCGACCCGCTCACCCTGCAATTGGTGGCTCATGCCGCCGGTGCCCCAGACCTGCACGTTCAGGTCGTCGGGAAACGACTCGACGGCCTTGCGAATGGCGTGGCCGAGGTTGAAACAGCGGCGGCCCGACGGCGGCGGGTACACCACCACGTTCACCGCGAAGGGAATGACCTTGCACGGCCACTCCTCGGGCTGGTCGAACATCAGCGAGAGCGGAACGGTGAGGCCGTGATCGACATCCATCTCGTTCACGATGGTGAGATCGAAGTCGTCCTGGATCACTGACTGGGCGATGTGCCAGGCCAGGTCGGGATGGCCCTCGACCACCGGAACCGGGCGACGGCCCCACCCTTCGTCGGCCGACTCGAAGCGCTCGCCGGTGCCGATGGCGAAGGTGGGGATCATCTCGAGGCTGAACGCCGTGGCGTGGTCGTTGTACACCAGCAGGATCACGTCGGGCTTCTGCTCGGCCATCCATTCCTTGGAGTACTCGTAGCCGGCGAAGAGGGGCCGCCAGTAGTCCTCGTCGGTCTTCCCGAGATCGATCGCGGCGCCGATGGCGGGCACATGTGAGGTGGTGATGCCTCCGGTGATGCGGGCCATCAGCTCTGCTCCCCGATGTAGCGGTTGCCGTCGGGCGATCGGCCGCCGGCCAGCATCATCGCCCGGTACTCCTCCTGGGGCACGCCGGCCTGGAAGGCGGCGGCCTTCTCGAAGCTCCACTCGTCGGTGAAGAAGAGCTTGGCCAGAAAGTAGATGTTGCCGCCCAGTTTCAGGAGCCCCTTGTAGTCGCGGGCGAGAACCCCGGCCCGTTGTTCGGGGGTCATCGGCCATTCGTCGAGGTAGGCCTCCTCGTCGGCCTTGAATCGCTCGCGGTTCTCCGGCTTCATGAGGGACATGCAGAACTGGTTGCAGTGGTAGCCCATGCGGGCCATGTCGGAGTCGAAGATGGTGGTGCCGGGGATGTCGGCATAGGGCTTGTCGGGGGCCATGCGCGGTCCTCCTCAGGTCTCGAAGGGCAGGCCTGCATACTGCTCGCACATCGACGCCTGCGCGAAATGCGACGATCGGAGATACTCGAGCTCGGCCTCCTGGGCCCGCTGGTCGAAGTCGGTCTGGTCGGGGAAGCGATGCAGCAACAGGGTGAGCCACCACGAGAATCGCACCGCGCTCCACACCCGACGGAGGGCCATCTCGGAGTAGTTGTCGAGGTATCCGTCGTCGGCCTTCTCGTAGTGGTGAATGAGCGCCCGGCTCAGGTAGTACACGTCGCTGATGGCCAGATTCAGACCCTTGGCGCCGGTGGGAGGCACGATGTGGGCGGCGTCGCCCGCCAGGAACAGGTTGCCGTACCGCATCGGTTCGGCCACGAAGCTGCGCAGGGGCGCGATCGACTTCTCGATCGACGGCCCGGTGACGACGTCGTCGCGGGTGTCGGCAGGGAGACGGATGAGCAGCTCTTCCCAGAAGCGGTCGTCGGGCCAGTCGTCGACGGTGTCGTCGAGGCTGCACTGCAGGTAGTAGCGGCTGAGCATCGGGTTGCGCATCGAGGCGAGGGCGAACCCGCGCGGGTGGTTGCAGTACACGAGGTCGGGCAGCGGCGGCGTCTCCGAGAGGATGCCGAGCCAGCCGAAGGGGTACACCTTCTCGTAGGTCCGCAGCACGTCGGCGGGGATGGTTGGTCGGCCCACCCCGTGGAAGCCGTCACACGCGGCGACATAGTCGCAGTCGACGCGCACGCGGTCACCGTTGCTCGAGTAGGTGACATACGGCGCACTGGTGGTGACGTCGTGGATCTCGACTTCGGCGGCCTCGAACACGATGTCGGTCCCGAGGCGATCTCCGGCGTCGTAGAGATCCTTCTGGATCTCGGTCTGGCCGTAGGCCATGAACTGGCTTCCGACATGCTTCTTGATGTCGATGTAGAAGCTGTCGCGCCCCGCCCAGGCGATGCGGGTGCCGTCGTGCACGTGGCCCTCGGCGTCCATGCGGTCACCGACACCGTTGGCGCGGAGGAACTCGACCGAACCCCACTCGAGCACGCCGGCCCGTATCCGACCGAGCACGTAGTCACGCGACTGACGTTCGAGCACCACGCTGGTGATCCCCGCCCGATGAAGTACATGCGACAGCAGTGTGCCGGCGGGCCCTCCGCCGATGATGGCGACCTGTGTTCGCATCGAGGCTCCTTCGGTCGGGGGGATGTCGTTGGCCATAGTATGTCGGGCGTCACAAGGCCCCGGTATCGACGCCGGGCTCAGGAGGGACAGACGTGGCTCACATCGAAATCACCGCCGGCGACGGTCACACGCTCGGCGCGTACGAGAACCGTCCGGAGCGAGCCACTCGAGGCCTGGTGGTCATCCAGGAGATCTTCGGCGTCAACGACCACATCCGCTCGGTCGTCGATCGCTATGCCGCGCTCGGGTATCACGCAATCGCCCCTGCGGTGTTCGACCGCGTCGAGCGCGGTGTCGAGCTCGACTACACCGCCGAGGGCATCGAGGCGGGCCGGGCCCTCCGCGGCGGGCTCGATGACGACGAGACGCTCCTCGACATGGCCGCGGCGATCGCGCGTGTCGAGGGCTCTGGTCCCGTGGGACTGGTCGGCTACTGCTTCGGCGGATCGATGGCGTGGCTGGCCGCGCACGCGCTGCCCGTCGACGCGGCCGTTGGCTACTACGGAGGTCAGGTGACCGCCTTCCTCGACCGCGACCCTCATGCGCCGATCATGTTGCATTTCGGGGCACTCGACGCCAACATCCCCGTCGACGGCGTCAGTGCAATAACCGACCGCTACCCACGGGTCCCGATGCACGTGTACCCCGACGCCGAACACGGCTTCAACTGCGACGCGCGTGGGTCGTATCACGCCGAGTCGGCCGCGCTCGCCCTCGACCGCACCCTGGCTTTCCTCGACGAGCACCTCGGGAGGAGCGAGTGATCATCGACTGTCACGGGCACTACACCACCACGCCGCCAGGTGTGGGTGAGTGGAGAGAGGCCCAGAAGGCCGCCGTGGCCGCCGACCCCGCTCATGTCGGCGACAAGGGTGTCCTGTCGGTGTCCGACGACGAGATCAGACAGAGCATCGAGGCCAACCAGCTCAAGCTGCAGCGCGAACGCGGCGCCGATCTCACCATCTTCTCCCCCCGGGCGAGCTGGATGGCCCACCACGTCGGAAACGAGCACACGTCCACCTTCTGGAGCCAGCACCAGAACGAGCTCATCCGCCGGGTGTGCGACCTCTATCCCCAGAACTTCGCGCCCGTCTGTCAGTTGCCTCAGTCACCTGGCGCGGCCATCGACGGCTCGGTGGCCGAGCTGCGTCGCTGCGTCGACGAGATGGGATTCATCGGCTGCAACGTGAACCCCGATCCGACCGGCGGGTTCTGGACCGGTCCGCCCCTCTTCGACCCCTACTGGTGGCCGTTGTGGGAAGCCATGTGCGAGCTCGACGTGCCCGGAATGATCCACGTGAGCGCCGCCTGCAACGACAACTTCACCACCACCGGATCGCACTATCTCGGTGCCGACACCACTGCGTTCGTGCAGGCGCTGTCCTCGGGCTTCATGGCCGACTTCCCGAACCTGCGATGGGTCATTCCCCACGGCGGCGGGGCGGTGCCGTATCACTGGGGTCGGTTCAGGGGCATGGCGGCGGACAACGGTTGGGACTTCGACGGTCTGCACGACCACATCTGGTACGACACGTGCGTCTACCACCAGCCCGGCATCGATCTGCTCCTGAGCGTGGTCCCCGCCGGCAACGTCTTGTTCGCCTCCGAGATGGTCGGGGCGGTACGCGGTGTCGACCCCGATACCGGCCACTACTACGACGACACCAAGCGGTACCTCGACGCTGCCGCCATCTCCGATGCCGATCGCAGTGCGATCTACGACGCCAACATCCGCCGTGTCTATCCCCGACTGGAAGTGTCCGCATGAACCGCCACGTGGTGATCCACTCCATCGAACGCGCCGACGCCGCGTTCATCGACGAGCTCGGAGCGGCCGGCACCGCCACCGTGCACGAGGGGATCGGACGCCGGGGCTACGCCGGACCGCAGATCGTCGCGCGGCAGCGGGGAGTCAAGGTCGCCGGTTCTGCCGTCACCGTGTCGAGCCATCCGGGTGACAACGGCATGATCCACGCAGCCGTGTCGGTGTGCCGGCCCGGCGACATCGTCATCGTCGCCCATACGGCACCCTCGACTCACGGCGGTTTCGGCGACCTGCTGGCCACGTCGCTCATGGCTCATGGCGTGCGGGCCTTCGTGACCGACGCCGCCGTGCGAGACACCGCCGACCTCAACGCAATGGGCTTCCCGGTCTGGAGTCAGTACGTGTCGTGCCAGGGCACGGTGAAGGCGACTCCCGGGTCGGTCAACGTGCCCATCCGCTTCGGGGAGGCCATCGTGGCTCCCGGCGACATCGTCTGCTGCGATGACGACGGAGTGGTCATCGTGCCTCGGGCGGAAGCGGCATGGGCCGCCGAACAGGCTCGGGTGCGCCTCGAGAAGGAGGCCGGCACCCGCGCCCGACTCGAAGCCAAGGAGCTCGGCCTCGACATGTACGGGCTGCGCGACGCCCAGGTCGCCATGGGCGTCGAGTACCTCGACTCGTGGTCGCAGTGAAATCGCAAATGATGAGGCATCCTTGAGGCCATGCACGTAGTCATCGTGGGTGCCGGCGAGGTGGGTTGGTATCTCGCGCAGCGCCTCGGCGCCGAGAATCACGATGTGGTGGTCGTGGAGCAGAACGAGGTCATCGCCCGCGCCCTCGGCGACGACCTCGACGTGCAGACGATCGTGGGCAACGGCGCGAGCCCGTCGGTCCTCCTCGAGGCCGGGGCCGACAGAGCCGAGCTCTTCGCCGGTGTGACCCAGAACGACGAGGTGAACCTGATCTCCGCACTGCTCGCGAAGGACATGGGATCGAAGCAGACGGTGGTGCGCCTCGAGAACCGCGAGCTGAGAGGGACTGCAGGCCAACACCTCCGGGAGGCCGTCGGCGCCGACCTCATCATCGATCCCGATGCCGACACCGCCCAGGAGATCATCGAGCTCGTCCACGTCACCGGCGCCGACGAGGTCTATCCGATGGCCACCGGCGACGTCGTCGTCATCGGCGCAGTGGTCGGTGAGAACTCGGTGCTGGCGGGCCAGGACCTCGCAGTGATCGGCCCGACGCGCGAGTGGCCCTTCATCGTCGGTGCCGTCACCAAGGAAGGCGAAACCGTCATCCCCCGAGGCAACGTCGTCGTGAACCCCGGCGATCATCTCCGTGTCCTCACCAGTCACGATGCGCAGGCCGAGACCCTCGAGCTGCTCGGTGTCGAGCAGCGCAAGGTGAGTCGAGTCATGGTTCTCGGTGGAGGCGCGGTCGGTTTCCTCGTCGCCCGTCAGCTCCAGCGCGAGGGCGCTGAGGTGACGCTGGTCGAGCGCGACCATCGTCGGGCGGTCGCCCTCTCCGAGCGACTCCGTTGGATCACGGTGGTGGAAGGCGACATCACCGATACCGAGCTGCTGCGCGAGGAATCGGTCGCGGCGATGGACGTCGTCATCGCAGCAACCGGGGAGGACACCGCCAACGTGTTGGCGTGCGCCTACGCAGCCGCGGAGAGCGACGCGTTCACGGTCGCCGTTCTCCACCGGCTGGCGCTCCTGCCGTTGGTCCGACAGTTCGGCATCGACGCGGCGCTGAGTCCGCGAACCGCCTCGGCCAATGCGGTCCTGCAACACATGCGAGGCGGCACCGCCTCGGTTGCCACGTTCCTCGAGAGCGACGTCGAGGTCGACGAGTTCGTCATCTGTCACGAGTGCCGAGCCGACGGGGCGCAGGTCTCCGACCTTCATCTACCTCACACCCTGCTACTGGGCGCCGTCGTTCGCGCCGACGGTTCCAGCGAGATCGTGAGCGGCGAGACCAAGCTGTACGCGGGGGAGACCATCGTGGTCTTTGCCCGACCTTCTGGATTCGCGGAGATCCAGCAGGCCTTCACCTGAGGTGGACCTCCCTCGATACCTCGCGCGGTGGCGACGCGGGCGTCCCACCATCATTGGTCACGTCACCGGGCTCACCCTCGCCGTCTGTGGCGTCGGCGTGGCGATCAGTGGGGTGGTCGATGCCATCGAATCGGGCCCCGACACCTGGTCGTTGCTGATCACCGGCGGCGTGGAAGCCGCCATCGGCCTGTTCCTGTGGCGCTACACCACGATGCCGACGCACCTTCGCGTGGTCGACATCTTCACCACCGTGATGCTCTCGTGGCTGACGCTCGCGCTGGCCGGTGCTGCGCCCTACATCGTCACCGGATGGCTCCGGCAACCCGACCTGGCCCTCTTCGAGTCGATTTCGGGCTTCACCACGACCGGTGCCACCGTGCTGCGACCCATCGAGGGGACCTCACCGGGAATCCTGTTCTGGCGCGCCATGACGCAGTGGATCGGTGGCATGGGCGTGATCGTGCTCGTGGTGGCGGTGCTGCCTGCCGTCGGCTCCGGGGGCATGAGCCTCCTGCAAGCCGAGGCACCCGGGCCGACCGGCGAACGTCTGACCCCTCGGGTCCGGCACACGGCCCGGCGGCTGTGGGGCGTGTACGTGGGGTTCACGATCCTGTTGGCCGTCGCCTATGCCATCGCCGGAATGGGACTCTACGACGCGGTTGCCCACAGCTTCACCACCGTGTCGACCGGTGGATTCTCGCCCTACAACGGCTCGCTCGGCCATTTCGACTCGGCGTCGATCGAATGGATCGCGATCGTGGCCATGTTCCTGGCGGGAGGAAGCTTCACGCTCTATTTCCGGGCGCTCCGGGGCAACGTGAAGCCGCTGCTGAAGTCGTCGGAGGTTCACCTCTATCTTCTCGTCGTCCTGTTGGCCAGCACGTACGCCTTCGCGGCCAACGACGCGTCGGGCCCGGCACCGGAGCGACTGCGCGACGCCGTATTCAGCGTCACGTCGATCGTGTCGACGACCGGCTACGCGACGACCGATTTCGGACTCTGGAGTCAGGGCAGTCAGACCATGTTGTTGCTGCTCATGCCGATCGGTGCCATGGCCGGCTCCACCGCCGGCGGGGTCAAGATGCTCCGCGTGCTCGCCGTTGCGAGCTTCGCGCACCGGGAGGCGCTGCGGCAGCTGCATCCGAGGCTCGTGCGTCCGGTTCGCGTGGGTGGTGCGATTCTTCCCGATCGGGTGGCGAACAGGGTCATGGCCTTCATGGTGCTCGCGCTCGCCGTCTTCGGCGGAGGAGCGTTGCTCATCGCGATGACCGGTCCGGACATGATCACGTCGTTCTCGGCGGCGGCGACGGCCTTCGGCAACGTCGGACCGGGTCTCGGGGCAGTCGGGCCGACCAGCGACTTCCTGGTCCTCTCCCGGTTCGCCCGCCTGGTGACCATGGCGCAGATGCTGCTCGGTCGGCTCGAGATCTATCCGGTGATCCTGTCGCTGTCGTTCATCGTGCTCCGCCCGAGACGCCACTCCCGGGCCTGAGTCGAGCCACTAGGGTCTGGCCCGACAAGAGAGCCGCTCGACGCGGAGGAGACGAGCCCGATGAAGATCGTGATGGCCGGCGAAGGAGCGATCGCCCGCAGGCACCTGGCGGGAATCGGCCGCATCGACGGCATCGAAGTGGCATCGCTCGTCGGTGGGAATCCCGACGACACTGCCGCGCTGGCGGCCGAGCTCGGCATCGCGCACCACACGGGTGACCTGGCCGAAGGGCTGGCCCAACCCGGAGTCGAAGCTGCGGTGCTCACCACGCCGACCCAGATGCACGCCCGCCAGGCCATCGAAGTGCTCGAGGCAGGCAAGCACGTGCTCGTCGAGATCCCCATGGCCGACAACCTCGCCGACGCCGAGCGCCTGGTGGCCACGCAGGAGAAGACGGGTCTCACCGCCATGGTGTGCCACACCCGCCGTTTCAACCCCAGCCACCAGCTGATCCACGACCGCATCGTCGCCGGCGACCTCACCCTCCAACACCTGGTGGTCGAGACGTTCTTCTTCCGCCGCGAGAACAAGAACGCACTGGGCAAACCCCGGTCGTGGACCGATCATCTGCTCTGGCACCATGCGTGCCACACCGTCGACATCTTCCAGTACCAGACGGGAGAGACCGCCGGCGAGCTGTGGGCGCTCGAGGGGCCGTCCCATCCCGACCTCGGCATCGCCATGGACATGAGCATCGGGCTGAAGGCGCCGACCTCCGGTGCTGTCTGCACGCTGTCGCTGTCGTTCAACAACGACGGTCCCCTCGGCACCTTCTTCCGCTACATCTGCGACAACGGCACCTTCATCGCCCGCTACGACGAGCTCGTCGACGGATACCAGCAGCCGGTCGACCTCACGGGCGTGGCCGTTTCCGACGACGGCATCGAGTTGCAGGATCGTGAGTTCTTCTCCGCCATCGCCGACGGCCGTGAGCCCAACGCCTCGGTCGCCCAGTGCCTGCCCGCGATGCAGACGCTCGACCGACTCGACAAGGTCCTGGGTCACTGATGGGCCGGCATGCGATCAAGACGCCGCCCCATCACGACACCTGGGCCACGTTCCTCGACACGTGGAAGGCGGCCGACGACATCGAGGTGTACGAGTCGGCGTGGAACTGGGATCACTTCTATCCGCTCGCCCCGCCCTACGACGGCCCGAACCTCGAGGGCTGGACCATGCTGGCTGCGCTGGCCCAGGCCACGCGACGCCTTCGTATCGGCGCCATGGTGAACGGCATGCACCATCGTCATCCGGCCGTGACGGCCAACATGGCCGCCACCCTCGACCACATCTCCGACGGTCGCTTCGAGCTGGGAATCGGCGCGGGATGGAACGAGATGGAGTCGAGCGCGTACGGGATCGAGCTCGGCTCACTGAAGGAGCGCTTCGATCGACTCGACGAAGGCATCCCCATCATCGCGTCGCTCCTCGCCAACAAGGTCACGAGCTTCGACGGCCGGTACTTCCAGGTCACCGAGGCCTGGTGTGAGCCCAAACCGGTACAGGCCAAGATTCCGCTGGTGATCGGAGGCAGGGGTCCCAAGCGCACCCTGCGTGCGGTGGCCCGATGGGCCGACCAGTGGGACATGACCTTCCCCGACGAACCGGCCGAATGGCTTGCGCTCGACGCCGTGTTGCGTGAGCACTGCGAGCGTGAGGGTCGCGACCAGTCCGAGATCGCCCGTTCGGTGCACCTGGGGTACGCGCCCGACGACGACGTCGCCGCCCTGGCCGACAAAGCGGCGTCGTTCTTCGCGGCCGGAGTCGACATCGTGGTGTGGTCGATGCGGCCGCCGTGCACCGCCGACCGACTCGCACCGCTGGCCGAGGCGTTGAGAGACGTCTGACCGCTCGGGGCCGTGCGGAACCGCGAGTCCGCCGCATTCGTCCCAGACCCGGTAGCTTCTCCGCAGTATTCTGTGAGTCCGACAGCGTCGTCACTGCTCGCCGCAATCCCCCCAGACCCGATCCCCAGGAGTTGTCGTGGATGCCCCGATGCTGCGCACGCAGTTGCATCTCGTTGCCAGCAATCATTCGTGGACGTGGTCCCCGTCGGCGCAGGAGATCTTCGGTGCCCTTCCCGGTGCCGGGCGCGGCCGCCATCCCGTCGACGTCGTGGACTGTCTCAGCGATACACAACTGATCGCGCTGGCGGGCGACGGCGAGTTCGCCGCGGCGGTCGGTGAGCAGGTGGCCGCGGTGGAGGCCATCGAGACGGTCCGCGATCCCGAGATCGCCTACTTCTCACCCGAGTTCGGCCTCACCGACCTGCTTCCCCAATACAGCGGCGGGCTCGGCATCCTGGCCGGCGATCACCTCAAGGCGGCGTCCGACCTCGGCCTGTCGCTCTGTGGTGTCGGACTGTTCTACCGCTACGGCTTCTTCCACCAGTCGTTGGAGCACGGCCGCCAGACCGAGTACTACGTGACCTGCCATGCCGACGAGCTAGGTGCCGTCGACACCGGCGTCGTCGTCGAGGTCCCGGTCGGTGACCGAATCGTCGCCGCCAAGGCGTGGCGCTTCGATGTCGGCTCGATACCCATGGTGGTGCTCGACACCGATATCGATGCCAACCATCCCGACGACCGCACGATCACCGACCGGCTCTACGGCGGCGACAAGCGTCATCGCCTCCGCCAAGAGCTGATTCTCGGCGTCGGCGGCGCCCGAGCGATCCGCGAGCTCGGTTTCCGCCCTCGGGTGCACCACCTCAACGAGGGTCATGCCGCCTTTCTCCTGCTCGAACTGCTCGACCTGCGCATCACCGAGGGCGCCACTCTGACCGAGGCAGTTGCCGACGTGGGTCCCGGAATCGTCTTCACCACCCACACTCCGGTGCCCGCAGGAATCGATCGCTTCTCGAAGGATCTGGCTGCCGAGCACCTGAAGCCCTGGGCCGACAAGTGGAGGGTGCCGGTTTCCGACGTGCTCGCGCTCGGAGCCGAAGGATCCTCGGTGGACGAGGCGACGTTCAACATGGCCAACTTCGCGCTCCGGATCGCATGGCGGACCAACGGCGTGTCGAAGCTCCACGGACAGGTCAGCAGAGAGCTGTTCGCCGACATCGAGCGGGGCGATGCCATCGGCTCGATCACCAACGGCGTGCACGCCCGCACGTGGGTGCATCCGCCGTTGCAGCGGGCCTTCGACAACCACCTTGGACCCGGCTGGGCCAACGGCGACGCCGACGCGTGGAGTCGGGTCGACACCATCTCCGACGACGAGGTACGGGCGATGCGGGCCGATGG
Organism: uncultured Acidimicrobiales bacterium; assembly: GCA_963787285.1. Lineage (GTDB taxonomy): Bacteria > Actinomycetota > Acidimicrobiia > Acidimicrobiales > JAHEJN01 > JAHEJN01. The sequence continues at coordinate 57,042 of CAWBCM010000007.1, forward strand.
TCATGCGGTGTTGGCCAACGTCGTGCACGGGCGCACGGGGGTCGAGCTCACTCCTGGTGCGCTGACCATCGGGTTCGCCCGCCGGTTCGCGACGTACAAGCGGGCCAACCTGTTGTTGCTCGAGGCCGAGCGCGTTGCGGCGCTGCTCGCCGACGATGATCGTCCGGTGCAGTTCGTCTTCGCCGGGAAGGCCCATCCGGCCGACGGGCCGGGCAAGGCCCTCCTGGCCCAGATCGCCGCGTTCGCCGAGTCGTCGGAGGCCAACTCTCGTTTCGTGTTGGTGCCCGACTACGAGATCTCCGTGGCCAAGGCCATGTACGCAGGGTGCGACGTCTGGCTGAACAACCCGGTGCGACCCCGCGAGGCATCGGGAACCAGTGGCGAGAAGTCGGCGCTCAACGGCGGCCTGAACCTCTCGATCAGCGACGGCTGGTGGGCCGAGATGGCCGACGATCGCAACGGGTTCACCATCCCCATCAGCGACGCCACCGACACCGCCGTCCGCGATGCCGCCGAGGCCCGGTCGATCCTCGACCTGCTCGAGACCGTCGTCGTTCCGCTCTACTACGCCGGTGGTGTGGCCGCGTCGGCCGAGTGGATCGAACGGGTCCGCCACTGCTGGCGCACGCTCGGCCCCAAGGTGACCGCGGCGAGAATGGTGGCCGACTACCGCGACGAGTTGTACACGCCGGCTGCCGCGGCTTCGCTCGTCTGATGGAGATCTGGCCCGGCGACGTCTTCCCGCTCGGGGCGACCTTCGACGGGACCGGAGTGAACTTCGCCGTGTTCTCGGAGGTGGCCGAGTACATCGAGCTGTGTCTGTTCGACGACGGTGGTGACGAGACCCGCCTCCGACTCCCGGAGTCGAAGAACTTCGTCCACGCCGGGTATGTGGACGGTCTCGGCCCCGGCCAGCGCTACGGCTTTCGAGTTCACGGGCCGTGGAACCCCGGCAACGGGAGCCGGTGCAACCCGGCCAAGCTGCTCCTCGATCCCTACGCGAAGGCCATGAGCGGCACCGTCGACTGGGGCCGGGAGGTGTACGGGCACGTGGCGGTCGACACGGCCGTGCGCGACAACAGCGACAGCGCCGGGTCCGTGCCCCTTTCGGTCGTCGTGAGCCCATGGTTCGACTGGGGCGAAGACCGACCACGGCGAGTGCCGCTGCACGAGACCGTCATCTACGAAGCTCATGTGCGTGGCCTCACCATGACCCACCCCGACGTTCCCGAGAATCTCAGGGGAACCTTCGCCGGCCTCACCACGCCGGCGGTGCTCGAGCATCTCCGATCCATCGGCGTGACCGCCATCGAGCTCCTGCCGGTGCATCAGTTCATCGACGACCACTTCCTCCTCGACATGGGTCTCAGCAACTACTGGGGCTACAACTCGATCGGCTTCTTCGCGCCCCACGGCAGGTACTCGGCGAGCGGAGACGCCGGGGGCCAGGTCACCGAGTTCAAGTCGATGGTGAAGACCCTGCACGCCGAGGGGTTCGAAGTCATCCTCGACGTGGTCTACAACCACACGGCCGAGGGCAATCACCTCGGCCCGCAGCTGTGCTTCAAGGGCTTCGACAACGCGGCCTACTACCGTCTCGACCCGAACAATCAGCAGCGCTACGTCGACTACACGGGCACCGGCAACAGCCTGAACATGCGCCACCCCCATTCCCTGCAGCTGGTCATGGACAGTCTGCGGTACTGGATCCAGGAGATGCACGTCGACGGCTTCCGGTTCGACCTGGCCTCGACGCTCGCCCGGGAGCTTCACGAGGTCGACCGCCTGTCGGCGTTCTTCGACCTCATCCACCAGGACCCCGTGGTGAGCCGAGTCAAGCTCATTGCCGAACCGTGGGACGTCGGCGAAGGCGGCTACCAGGTGGGTAACTTCCCGGTGCTGTGGTCGGAGTGGAACGGCCGGTACCGAGACGGCGTTCGCGACTTCTGGTGCAGCGCCGACGAGTCGCTCGCCGACTTCGCGTCGCGCTTCACCGGGAGCAGCGATCTCTACGCGTGGTCGGGGCGACGACCGTCGGCGAGCGTGAACTTCATCACCGCCCACGACGGCTTCACCCTCGCCGACCTCGTGGCCTACGAAGAGAAGCACAACCACGCCAACGGCGAGAACAATCGGGACGGCGACAACCACAACCACTCGTGGAACTCCGGTGCCGAGGGGCCAACCGACGATCCGACGATCATCGAGATCCGCAAGGTGCGTCAACGGTCGATGCTGGCCACTCTCTTCCTGTCACAGGGCGTGCCGATGCTGCTCGGCGGCGACGAGATCGGTCGCACCCAACACGGCAACAACAACGCGTACTGCCAGGACAACGAGATCAGCTGGCTCGACTGGAGCAACGTCGACACCGATCTGCTCGGGTTCGTGCGCCATGTCGCCATGCTGCGAACCGAACATCCCGTGTTCCGCCGCCGTCGTTGGTTCGAAGGCCGCCCCATCCACGGCGAGGTCGACGACATCCACTGGTACACGCCAGAGGGCATCGAGATGAGCGACGACGACTGGAATGTCGGCTACGCCCGTTCGCTCGCGGTGTTCCTGAACGGCGAGGGCATCGAGAGCCGTACTCGGAGAGACGAGCCCATCGTCGACGACAGCTTCCTCGTGCTCTTCAATGCGGCACCCGATCCCATCACCTTCGTGATTCCCGACGGCCTCGGCGGGTGCGACTGGGAGGTCGATCTCGACACGTCGGCCGCAACGAACAATGGTGTGCTCGTGAGCTCCAGCGAGAAGTGGGACCTCGATCCGTGGGCGGTGCTCGTGCTGCGGCGCGTCGCTGCGCCTCCCGATGACGCTGAGGCATGATGAAGGTCCTGTTCGCCACCGCCGAGCTCGCTCCACTCTCCCGGGTCGGAGGCTTGGCCGAGGCGAGCTCAGGATTGGTGAAGGCGCTGCGCGCCGAGCATTCCGAAATCGATGTCCAACTGGTCCTGCCCGACTACGGCGGCGTGGAGTTGCTCGACGAGGAACAGGCCGTGCTCGACGTGCCCCAGTGGGCCGGACCGGTCTCGGTTCGACGCGGGGTGCATCCCGACGTGGGAACCGTCGACCTGATCAGCACCCCAGGCATGGCCCGGCCGCACCCGTACGTCGACGAGACCGGCGAGGGATGGCCCGACAACGACCATCGCTTCTTCGCCTTCTCGGCCGGTGTCGCCGCGCTGGCCCGTCTCGAGCAGCCCGACGTCGTCCACTTGAACGACTGGCACACGGCGGCCGCCGCGGCCTTCCTCCCCGAGCGGCCACCCATGGTGCTCACCATCCACACTCTCGGCTACCAGGGCATCAGCGCACCTTGGTGGATGGAGCGCCTTCCGGTCGAGGCGTGGCGCTTCGCGTGGTACGGAGGAACCAACCCGCTGGCCGGCGCCATCGAGCTGGTCGATCGCGTCATCGCGGTCAGCCCGAACTACGCCCGTGAGATCGTGACTCCCGAAGCCGGTATGGGGCTGCACGACCGATTGGCGGCCCTCGGCGATCGTCTGGTGGGCATACGGAACGGCATCGACGCCAGCGTCTGGAACCCGGCCACCGACCCGGCGGTGGCGGCGAACTACTCGGTGACCGACCCGGCCGGCCGGGCGGACTGTCGGGCCCAGCTCCGAGCCGAGGCGGGCTTTCCGCCCGACGGCGAGCCCGTGATCGCTGCGGTGACCCGGCTCGTCGACCAGAAGGGCATCGACATCCTCCTCGATGCCGCCCGATTCCTCGGTGGCATGGGCGCCCGACTCGCAGTGCTCGGAAGCGGTTCGGCCGACCTCACCGCTGCCCTGCGGCGCGCCGCCGACGCCGACCCCGACCGTGTCTGGTTCGTCGAGGGGTACGACAACGGCCTGGCTCACCGATTGTTCGCCGGGAGCGACCTGTACGTCATGCCCAGCCGCTTCGAGCCGTGCGGTCTGGGGCAGATGCAGGCGATGGCCTACGGCTCGATTCCGGTCGTCACCGACGTGGGCGGTCTGCACGACACCGTGATCGACGCCGACGCCCACCGCAGTACCGGCACCGGCTTCGTGAGCCTCGGCGTCGACGGTCCGGGCATGGTCGATGCCCTGCATCGGGCCACCCGAGGGCTCCGGCACAAGAGCCGCCGAGAGGCGATTCAGCGCAGGGGCATGTCGATCGACTGGTCGTGGAGCGAGCCGGCGGCCCGCCACGTGGAGCTGTATCGGGAGATCAGTCGATGACGACTTCCTGATTCTTCGCCAGCACCACGATGTCGCTGTCGGTCACCGTGTAGTGCTGCCGGTCGAACTCGAGGTCGTAGCCGATCTTTGCGCCGGCGGGCACCACGATGTTCTTGTCGAGCACACATCGCTTCAGTTGCGCGCCGCGACCGACGTGCACGCCGTCGAGCAGGATCGCCCCGTCGAGCTGAGCGCCGCCGGTGACCTCGACGCCGGGGGAGAGCACCGAGTTGCGAACCTCGGCGCCGGCCACGATGGCCCCGTTGCTCAGCAACGAGCGTTGCACCAGTGCATCGCCGGTGTGGCCGTCGTGGGTGATCTTGGCCGGAGGTTCGTGGCGGCCGAAGGTGAAGATGGGCCAGTCGTCGTTGTAGAGGTCGAAGGCGGGGAAGTCCTCGAGCAGATCCATGTGGGCGTCGTAGTACGAGTCGAGGGTTCCGACATCTCGCCAGTAGTGCCCCTCGGAGGTTTCACCCGGCACCACGTTCTCGGTGAAGTCGTAGACGTGGGCATCGAAGGACTCGACGAGGGCCGGGATGAGGTCGCCGCCGACGTCGTGGCGTGACGCGTCGCTCATCGCGTCGTGGTGCAACAGTTCGACGAGGGCCTTCCGGGTGAACACGTAGTTGCCCATCGAGGCGAGGATCTCGTCGGGCGAATCGCTGAGGCCCGTGACCGCGTCGGGTGCCGGCTTCTCCTCGAACTTTGCGATCTTGGTTCCTTCACCCTTCGTGATCACCCCGAACTGGTCGGCCTCGCCCTTGGGCATACGGATCGCCGCGACCGTGACCGCCGCGCCCGACTCGATGTGTTGGTCGAGCATGGTGCGCGGGTCGATGCGGTAGATGTGGTCGGCACCGAATACGAACAGGTAGTCGGGGTCTTCGTCCTCGATGATGTTGAGGTTCTGGAAGATGGCGTCGCCGGAGCCCTGGAACCAGTGCTGGCCCCGGCGCATCTGGGCCGGAACGGTGGTCACGTAGGCGCCGAGGAAGGTCGACAGCCGCCACGTTCGGGACACGTGAAGATCGAGGCTGTGGCTCTTGTACTGGGTCAGAACCACGATCTTGCGATACCCGCCGTTGGACAGGTTCGAGAGGGGGAAGTCGATGAGGCGGTAGTGGCCGCCGAACGGAACCGCCGGCTTGGCCCGGTCGAGGGTGAGCGGCGCCAAGCGCTTTCCCTCGCCGCCGGCGAGCACGATGCTGAGGACGTTTGCACGCTGGGTCAGTTCGGAAGGCATGATTCCTAGAGTGGCAGAAATCGGATCGGTCTGTGACGCCGAACTCTGCGGTTCGTCGCGGCGAAACCTAGAGTTCACCGCATGACCGGCTTCAGCCACGACGACCTGTGGCGCTTCGCAGAGGGAACCCACGACGGCTTGTCGTACCTGCTGGGCGCCCATCTCACCGACGACGGCTGCCGGTTCGGCGTGTGGGCACCCTCGGCGATCCACGTCTCGCTGATGGGCGAGTTCAACGAGTGGGACGCCGATGCCACCCCGATGCACCCCTCCGACGCCGGGATCTGGACGGTGACGGTGCCGGGGATCGAGCAGGGCGCGGTGTACAAGTACCGTGTCGTGACCGCCGACGGCATCCGACTCGACAAGGCCGATCCCGTGGCGTTCCGCTCGGAGGAACCGCCCCGCACCGGGTCGCGGGTGTGGGCGCTCGACTACGAGTGGGGCGACGGGGCGTGGATGGCCGATCGCGGCGATCGCAATGCCCTCGGCGCGCCGTTGTCGATCTACGAGGTGCACCTCGGGTCATGGCGCTACGAGCCCGGTGGATACCGGGCCCTGGCCCATCAGCTCGCCGACCATCTCGACCGTACCGGGTTCACCCATGTGGAGCTGCTCCCGGTGATGGAGCACCCCTTCTACGGATCGTGGGGGTACCAGACCACCGGGTACTTCGCCGCGACCTCACGGTACGGGTCGCCGCAGGACCTCATGTATCTCGTCGATCACCTGCACCAGCGGGGCTACGGGGTGCTGCTCGACTGGGTGCCGTCGCACTTCCCCGTCGATGCCCATGGCCTGGCGCAGTTCGACGGCACGTACCTGTACGAGCACGCCGACCCCCGGATGGGCTTTCATCCCGACTGGAAGAGTGCAATCTTCAACTACGAACGCCATGAGGTGCGCAGCTTCCTGCTGTCGAGTGCCCGCTTCTGGCTCGAGCGGTTCCACGCCGATGGTCTTCGGGTCGATGCCGTGGCGTCGATGCTCTACCGGGACTACTCCCGGAACGAGGGCGAGTGGATTCCGAACGAGCACGGCGGCAGACGAGAACCTGGGTGCCATCTCGTTCCTCCAGGAGATGAACCGTCGGGTCTATCTCCATCACCCCGACGCGATCACCATCGCCGAGGAGTCCACCGCCTTCCCGGGTGTGTCGCGGCCCACCGACGACGGGGGGCTGGGCTTCGGCTTCAAGTGGGACATGGGCTGGATGAACGACACGCTGCGGTTCTTCGCCCATGAGCCGGTGCACCGCAAGTTCCATCACGGCGAGCTCACCTTCCGCATGGTGTACGCCTTCGACGAGAACTTCGTGCTGCCGCTGTCCCACGACGAGGTGGTGCACGGCAAGGGCTCGCTGTTCGATCGCATGCCCGGCGACACCTGGCAGAAGCACGCCGGCCTGCGCTCGCTGTACGGCTACCAGTGGGGCCTTCCGGGAAAGAAGCTCCTGTTCATGGGGGGCGAGCTCGCCACGTCGGGCGACTGGAACCACGAGCAGGAGCTTCCGTGGGCCGTGCTGACCGATCCGGCCCACGCCGGCGTGTGCGATTGGGTCGGTCGGCTGAACCAGCTGTTGCGATCGGAGCAGGCTCTGCACCGCGACGACTTCACCCCGGCAGGGTTCTCGTGGGTGGTCGGCGACGACTCCGCCAACGGTGTGGTCGCCTTCCTCCGCCACGCTCCCGACGCCCGCCCGGTTCTGGTGGTGGTCTCGCTGACGCCTGTGCCCCGCCCGGACTACCGCATCGGGGTGCCGGTGCCGGGGGAGTGGGAGCTGCTCGCGTCGAGCGACGATGCTGCCTTCGGTGGCAGCGGCATCGTCGTGGGCGAGGGCGAGACCGGCGCCATCTGGTGCGCGGCCGAGCCCAGCCATGGCCACGATCAGTCGATCAGCATCACCGTGCCCCCGCTGAGCGCCGTGTTCCTCGCCCCCACCCGAGCAAATGTCGAGGATGACGGTCGGTAGGCGACCACCGTCGTCAACAGAACGCACGAGGGGTTGACGACGGCGCCCGTCGGGTCCACGATCTGAGCGCACCTCCCCCTTTCCGTGACGATGGGGGAGCGGTGACCGCAGGTTCCGATCGCGAAGCACATGCACGGATGCGGGCCCAACACGGATTGCTCCATCGGCGCCAGGCCCGGGAACTGGGCCTCACCGATGCGGCGATTGCACGGCGCGTCCGCAAGGGGGAGTGGTTGCGTCACGACGTGTCGGTGTTCCGGCACGCAACACACACGATGACGTGGGAAACGAAGTTGCTCGGGGTGTGTCTGTCCTTCGACGGTGTCGCCTCGCACCGGTCGGCGGCCGCGCTCTGGGAGCTCGATGACTTCCGGCGCACTCGGGTCGAGGTCACCGTGTCGCATTCGCGCCGGTTCGAACGTCCGGGCATTCTCGTTCACCACCTTCGTCAGACCGGAGATCTTGCTGCTCGCACGATCGACGCCATTCCGTGCACCGGCATTGCCCGAACGCTCCTCGACCTGGGTGCCGTCGTGTCCTTTCGTCGTCTCGAGGACGCAGTCGATTCGGCGATTCGACAGCGCTTGGTCGCTTGGGACGACCTCGTCGTCGTGCTGGCGCGCCATTCGAGGAAGGGGCGCGACGGATGCGGCCCGTTGCGCGCGCTGCTCGAAGAGCGATACGGCGACTCGAACGTCCCCGACAGCGGGTGGAACCGTCGAGTGGGCCGGTTGTTGGTGCAGAGCGGCCTGCCTCGACCGAGCTTCGAGTACTGGATCAAAGCGCCCGACGGCCAACGCAATCGCCTCGACCTCGTCTACCCCGAACAACGCGTGGTCGTCGAGCTCGACAGCGTTCGTTGGCACCTGAATCGCCGGTCCTTCGAGGGCGACCGGCGAAAGTGGAATCGACTGATCAACGCCGGCTGGACCGTACTGACCTTCAGCCATGCCGACTATCGAGACCAGCCGAACCAGTTGGTGAACACCGTTGCGGCGGCGCTCCGTCGAGCTTCTGTTGAGGGCAGCGCTCGCTAACCGACCACTATCCTCAACTTTTGACCACGGGGGTGAAGTCGTACAGGGTTTCGGGGTTGGTCACGAGGATGCGATTCCTCGTGACCTCGTCGGGGGCGTAGGCGGCGAGGATGTCGAGGAGATCGCCATCGTCGGGCATGTGGCGAACGTTGGGGTGGGGCCAGTCGGTGCCCCACAGGATGCGATCGGGGGCGGTGGCGATGAGGGCCCTCGCATAGGGAACGACGTCGTCGTAGGGAGCGGCGCCGTCGGCGGTGAGACGCTCGGCGCCGCTGATCTTCACCCATGCTCGCTCGTCGGCCATCAGGGCGAGCAGGGCCTGGAAGGGCGCCTGATCGACGCCGTCGGTCACCGGAACCCGGGCCATGTGGTCGATCACGTACGGGCAGGGCATGCGATCGAGCAGATCGGCGTATCCCGGCAGGTCCTTCGCGTCGAAGTGCAACACGATGTGCCACCCGAAGGGCTGGACGCGGTCGACCAGGCGCCAGAAGACGTCGAGATCGGGCGCACCGCCCAGGTGGGCCACGAAGTTGAACCGGGTGCCACGGACGCCGACCTCGTGCAGCGCAGCGATGTCGTCGTCGGTGAAGGACTCGTCGATCATGGCCACACCCGCATAGCGGCCCTTGCCGCGCCGCAACGCATCGACCATGGCGGCGTTGTCGGTGCCGTGACAGCTGGCTTGCACGAAGACGGCCCGGGACAGCCCGAGTCGTTCCTGGAGCAGCTCGAAGTCGACGAGACCCGAATCGGGAGGCGTGTAGGTGCGATCGGCCGAGAAGGGAAACAAATGGGCGGGTCCGAACACGTGACAGTGGGCGTCGCACGCTCCGGGCGGGGGGATCAGCTCGATGGGCGGGTGCGGCGAGCGGTTGGGCGCGGCGATGGTGCGCTCGAGCGGCGGGTTCATGTCAGTACTCCCGGGGATACACGACGCCGTCCATGAGTTTGCGAGCGGTTCGTACGATGCCCGACCGCTCGGCCACCGGCGTGCCGTCGGCATCGAAGCCGACCTCGACGGCCACATCGAAGGTGCCGGTCGGGTGCTCGACCACGATCACGTCGGCGGCGTCGTGGTCGTTGGGTAGCACCGCCGAGGCCGGTGATCCGGGCAGCAGGGCCGCCGTGGCCACCGAGACGGCCCCGAGCACGCCGATGGCGTCGTGGCAGCGGTGGGGAATGAAGGTGCGGGTGGAGAGTGAACCGCCGTCGACGGGCGGCGAGACCAGGGTGAGCTTGGGCACGGTGGTGTGGCCGACATCGCCGAGGTTCATGAGCGGCCCGGCCTGGAGTCGAATCGACTCGAGGGCGCCGACGAGCCGCTCGTCGGCCTCGAGGTCGGCACACGACTCGTAGCCGGTGACGCCGATGTCGGCCGCGGCCATCACCACGACGGGCATCCCGTTGTCGATGAGCGTCATCGCAACGCCGTCGATCTCGTCGACCACCTGGCCGGTGGGGAGCAAGGCCCCACACGAGCCGCCCGCCGTGTCGGCGAAGTCGATTCGAATGGCCGCGGCGTGCCCGGGAACTCCCGAGATGGCCGTGTCACCGGAGTACACGGCCTGGCCCTTGCGTACCGGGAACGTGGCAGCGGCGATGGAGTCGGTGTTGGCCATGTGGATACGAACGGTGGCGAGCCCGACGTCGGGAGCATCGACCAGTTCTCGCTCGACGGCGAAGGGCCCCACCGCCGCCAGCATGTTGCCGCAGTTCTGTCGATCGGTGACGAGCGGCTCGTCGACACCCAGCTGGAGGAACAGGTACGAGACGTCGGCGTCGGGATGATCGGACACACCGACCACCGCCACCTTGGTCGTCAGCGGATGCGCGCCCCCCAGGCCGTCGATCTGCCGGGGATCGGGACTGCCCATGACCGCAAGGAGGAACTCGTCGCGTTCGCCTTCGGCGTCGGGAAGATCGTCGGCGAGGAAGAACGCGCCCTTCGAGGTGCCACCGCGCATCAGCATGCACCGCACACCGTCGAGACCGAACATGGCTGAAGTCTGTCGCGCGGGCCGACGGGTTCACAATCGAGCCCGGCAGCCCGGACTCGATGGGTCAGCTCTTCAGCAGGTGGCGGCGGGCCTCGAAGGTGATGTAGGCGCCGGCAACCAACGTGCTCAGGCCGATGACGACGAGCAGCGGGGTGTTGGCACCGGTCTCAGCCAGGTCATCGGCGACGCCGTCGCCGTCGGCATCGACACCGGCGGCATCGAGGTCGTAGCTCTCGTTCTCGACGATCTCACACTCGACATCGTCGGCAGGGTTCTCGACGGCGAGCAACTCGGGCCCACCCACCTCTATCTGCTCGAGATCACCGGCGACGATGACCAGACCACAGTCGGTCACGTCGAGGCCTTCGAAGGTGACCTCGAAGTTGCCATCGGCATCGGGCGTGGCGTTGATGAGTGAGGCGAGGTCGCAGAGCACGGTGGGGTCGCCACCGTCGATGAGGGCATCGACGTCGCCGCCCGCGCCGGGACACTGGAGGACGAACACCGGGATGGTGAAGCCGGAGCCGGTCACGGTGACGTCGTAGGTGCCGGCCTCCTCGACCGATTCGGGGTCGAGGACGATCGCCGGACCGTCGTCCTGGGCCACGGCAGTCGAACCGAAGGCGACCAGCGCGAGAGCCGACAGGGCAAGGAGGCGAAAGAGCTGCGTCATGGACCGAGACCGTAGCGCAGTTGTGAATCGCGCGCGCGATTGCCGACGCCCGGTTGGCCCCGGTCGGCGAACACGAACCAGACCAGCATCACCCCAGCCCAGAGCACATATCCGACCAAGACGATCCACGACCTCCAGTGCCAGCGTTCGGGCCGTCCACTCGTCGACGGATTCGAGGCTTCGATCGGGCTCGCCACCTCGAACAGAGTGAGCTCGTCGGCGTCGACGATCACGTCGAGCGTGGGGTCAGAACGCAGTCGATCGATGTCGTCGGTGCCTCGGTCGGGCAGCGCGACGATCCAGTGCACATCGAGGTCGGCGAGTCGGCCCTCGATCGGTTCGCCCAGGCGCAGCGCCGCGATCATCGTGGTAACCGCCGACTCCCGCTTGTCCCGTGCCTCGCCTCCGTCGACCCCGGGCAGGGCGAGATCGTGACGAATGATCACATCGCCCGGGAGAAGGAACGGGAGCGGTTGATGAACTCGGCGCCCGTCGGCCACCGTCAGATCGAGGTATTGACTCCAGGGCAACACGATCGTCGTGCCGGGCTCGCGGGCGATGACTACGGCAGCCTGGTCCCACGACGCGGGAACCGCCACTGCGTTCACACGTCCGTCGAGGCCCCCGAAGCTCGACCCAGCGACCGAGAGCGCCAACACCACCGCACCGACCGAGACCAGCCCCGCTGCGAGCACCCCCCGCCGTGGCCGCGACGACACCCAGAGCTCGGCGCCGTGAGCGGCGAAGGCGATCAGGCCGAACACCAACAGAACGGCGAGCTTGTGGCTCTCCCGTACTGGAGCGAACGCCGGGGTCGAGGTGAGCGCGTCGAACGCACCGTCGATGCCGGGAATCGTCGAAGCCGTGGCCACGACTGCCCCGGCCGTGGTCGACAGCAACAACACTCGTCGGTGGCGCAGCGGTGCCCACAATGCGCCGACGAGACCGAAGACCAGAATGCCCGCCACCAAGATCAGCGCACCCGCGTGGCGGGCGCCGACGTTCTCCACTCGCAGCCAGAAGCCATGCCCCAGGGGCAAGAGCGCCAGGTCGGCCACCGATCGGATCTCGGTCTCGAACGAGGCCGACCCCGCGACGTCGCCGCGCGGTCCCGGCGTCATTATGGCAGGAAGCAACCAGGGGATCTGCAGGCTCACCAGCGTTGCCACCTCACCGACGGTGAACCGACGACTGCCCATCAGCCTCCCGATCAGCACGACCGGGAGCGCGATCAGGGCGCCGTAGTAGCCGCACAAGGCAAAACCCGCGAGGAACAGGACCGTGGCCCGGCGTCGCAGGAACGGGGCGGCCAGGTCGTCGAAGGCCCACGGCAGCAGCGCCGCGGCCGACGCCGTTCCGAGATGGCCGACACCGATCCGGGTGAGCAGGAAAGGGCTCATGCCGTAGATCACCGCTGCGGCCAGACGCAGCGGCAGGCGCACCTCGCGGAGATGATGAGTGGTGCCCGCCACGGCCGTCGCGACGATCGCGACCATCCAGAGGCCCTTCACCGTCGCGTCGTCGAGCGGAGGGCTCACCAACGCGAACAGCGCCTCGACGGGCGGCCATCGAGGCAGTTCGGAGCCGATGCCGAACAACGACGGTGGTACGTCGAGATCACCGATCGCGACGAGGTCGAGATTGAGGCGTGCTCCGCCGGCGACCGGATCACCGACGAGGGCCCAACCGAGGCCGATTCCCAGAACCCACGCGACGGCGCCGGGGTACGAGGCGACGACACGTTGGGGGCGAATGCTCGTCGACAAGAACTCTGAGCGTAATATGAACCGGTGAGTGACCTCAGGCCGCGCACCGGTCAGAGGGGGAGTGCGAGAGGGTGCCATTTTCGATGTCGAGAACCGACGACGGCGCTCAGCGCGGCGCCGCTCATGCCACGCTGGTCGTACCCACTCGCAATGAGTCCGACAACGTCGAGGAGTTCGCGCGCCGATTGAGCGTCGCCATGAGCGGGATGGCGTTCGGCTACGACGTGGTCTTCGCCGACGATTCCGACGACGACACTCCAGCCCGCATCTCCGCTCTCCAGGAGCAAGGTTTCCCCGTCGTGTGCGCCCATCGCGGTCCCGGCGAGCGGCAGGGTTCGATCGCCGGGGCGGTGGCCGACGCCATGGCTGTGGTGAGGGGCCCGATCGTCGTGATCATCGATGCCGATCTCCAACATCCACCCGAGATCGTCTCCTGCCTGGTTGCTCCGATCCACGACGGAACGGCCCACGTCACGGTGGGTACGCGATACGCGGGCGGCGGGTCGGCTATCGGGCTCGGAACGCTCAGGCGCCGCGCCACGTCACGGGCTGCGGGCCTCGCGACGAAATCCGCTTTTCCCCATCTGTGGCGTTGTACCGATCTCTCCAGCGGGCTGTTCGCCTTCGACCGGCGCCGCCTGGCCTTCGATCAGGTGAACACCGAGGGGTTCAAGCTGCTCACCGAGGTGCTCATCGCCTCCGACGCGCGTGCGGTCGTCGAGGTGCCGTACGTGTTCGAGGCGCGCGTCGGTGGCGTGTCGAAGGCCCGACTCCGTGATGGCCTGGTGCTGTTGCGCCAGCTGGTCAGGCAGCGAATGCACTGTCGGCGGATGCTCCCGATCTCGGTCCATCGGGCTCCCGCGCACGGTGGCCGCGATGTCGAAGAGGTCATCGACCTCCGTGGCGGACGCATCGAAATCGTCGGCTGACCAGGGCGTCGACGTCGACCGTGCGTGTGCTCACCGTTGCGAGCGAGGTACCACCGGTGCGCTCGGGCGTGGCCGGTTCGGTGTCGCGAGTCGTCGCCGGGCTCGAGCGGGCGGGACATCGAGTCGACCTGATGTCGTACGACGACGCCCACACGGTGGTCCGTGACCAGCTCCGACTCTCCACCCTCGGGTTCTCGATCGCCCGCCGGCGCCTCCGTGAGATCGACGTCATCCACCTCCACGGCCCGGCCCCTTCCGTCAGCGACGTCGTGTTGGGGGCGGCCGCGCTGCGTCGTTCGATGCCCCCGGTCGTCTACACCCACCACTTCACCGTGTGGACCGATGCCCGGGGCTCGGCTCCTATCTGGCGGGCCTACGATGCGATCACGCGCCGGCTGGCCCGAGCCGCGGCAGTGGTCGTGGCCACGACGCCCTCGTACCAGGAACATCTGCGCACCCACTCGGCCGTTCGCGTCGAGTGCATCGGATGGGCTCCCAACGTCGTGCCGCCGCCCGGCACGTCGTCGCGGCCTGTGCGCTCGGGCCCGTTGCGCGTTCTGGTGGTGGGGCAGATGCGGACCTACAAGGGGCACAGGGTCGCGATCGAGGCGATCGCCGGGCTGGCCGGCGTGCGCCTCACGCTCGCCGGCAGTGGCCCGCTGGCCCAGACGTTGTGGAGGCGGGCCGGCGAGGTGCCCAACGTGACCATGGTGGCGGCTCCCTCCGACGCCGACGTGGATGACATGGACAAACTTGAGCCAAGTTCCGGCGCAGCCCCCTCCGAAACCGTGGCATTCGCGGCCGTTGCCCTCGTCAGGCCACATTTTGGAGACAACGACCCGCACGAGTGGACCGGCCGCAATCCCTTTGGCTTTGACGTGCATGGCGTCGACGTATCGAAATACCAGCGGTCCATCGACTGGGAAGCGGCAAAGGCCAGCGGCGTGTCCTTCGCCTTCATAAAGGCCACCGAGGGTGGCGACCGCGTGGAACCTCCACACCCTCGAAAGATCGCGGCTGACCCAACGCAACAAACACGGGGAGGAGCGATCGAGGACGTCGTGAAGCGAAGAGTTCACAAGCCCAGCAAAACAAAAGCGCCCACGCCCCTCCAACTATTATTATTGTCCTGTCTCGACAATTTCACCGTCCAGAACGAGACCCGTCCGTCGTGCCTGTGGCTGAAGCGCTCGACCGTCTCCAACATTAATTAGCCACTCCATTGAGCTTCTGCGGTTGATTCTGCTGCTGGTTGCTGCTCTGTCCTCGCTGTCACTCGTTCAGTCAAGAAGACAGCGCACAACTACCACAATACGTACAGTTCAGCAGCATGTACTCGCATTACCAATCCGGAGGGATGCCCTGGTAATGCTACAACTACTACCACTCAGCAAGGCAGCAGCAGCAGCTTGACATGGAACGGAGGCCAGTGGGTCACCGTCGCCACTGCTGGTGGTGTG
>CAWBCM010000008.1:0-359559 GCA_963787285.1 uncultured Acidimicrobiales bacterium
CCACGCATTCCTCATGACCCCCGAATTCCATCATTGGCACCACGCGAACCACCCGGAGTCCATCCACACGAACTTCTCCGTCTTCCTCCCGGTTTGGGATCTGCTCTGGGGCACCTACCGGATGCCCGACGACGAGCGACCCGAGCGTTACGGGAACAACGATCCGATCCCGCCGTCGGTACCCGGGCAACTCGTGTACCCCTTCCGCGCCGGCACCCGTCGCCGCTACCCCTTTCCTCCGGTGTTGCGGGCCCGGATCCCTTTCACCCGAGCCCGGCGAGAACGGGTCGACGCCAAGCGGGCCGAGCGAGCGGGAGCGTCGAAGTAGGATGACGGCGGTGAGCGCCCCCGAGCACTCGGCCGACACCGACGACGCTGTGCTCGTGCAACGAGTCGCTGCTGGCGACCGCGACGCCCTACGGGCGCTCTATGACCGGCACGCATCATGGCTCACCGTGCGCCTCGGTCGGCGCTGCGGCAATCCCGATCTCGTCGACACCGCCGTGCAGGACACCTTCGTCGGTGTCTGGCGCAGCGCCGGCTCCTACCGGCCGACCGGCGAGGTCGGAGCCTGGATCTGGACCATCGGTCTCCGTCGACTGATCGACCAGATGCGGCGACGAGCAGCACCGGAGCCCGTCGACGACATCGTCGCCTGCGGAGCGGTGGTCACCGAGGAGATCCCGATCGCCCTCGGCCACACCCCCGTCGGTCGTGCCTTCGCCGAGCTCGACACCGAGCTCCAGCAGGTACTCGCCCTGACCGTGTTCGACGGACTCACCAACAACGAAGCCGCCGTCTTGCTCTCCATTCCGGCAGGAACCGTGAAGTCACGACTCAGCCGAGCCCGCAAACTGCTCGAGGAGCAGCTCTCATGACCACCTTCGATCAACTCACCACCGCTCTCGAGGCGGCCGCGGCGAACCCCGACCGGTTCGCGGGCGATGCGGTTGTCGACCGCAGCCGACTCGTCGAGAACCGTTTCGTGATCGATGCGCTCCTCGACGCGCCGGCGCCCAGCCGACTCGAACGGGTGCTCCGCCGGTTCGGCGTGGCCGATCTCACCGTGCCGCTGGTGACCGCCACACCCGCCCTGCGCCGAGGATGGCTGGCCGCGGTCGGGGTGGCGTCGCTGTTCGCGCTGAGCGCGGCACGAAACAGCACCGCCGACGGCTTCGACCGCCTGCAGCTGTTCCTGGCGGTGGCGCCCCTCGTTCCGCTCCTCGGCGTCGCCCTCGCCTTCGGACCGCGCTCGGACCCCGCCCACGAGACCGTGGTCGCAGCGCCGGTCGACGCCTTTCGCGTGTTCGTGATCCGCGCGACAACGGTCCTGGTGGCCAGCATCGTGGCCATGGCGCTGGTCACGCTGCTGCTGCCGGGCGAGGGTGTTGCCCGTATCGCGTGGCTGTTGCCCGCACTGGCGGTGACCTCGGCCGCATCGGCGCTGGCGACCCGACTCGACACCCGGATCGCCAGCGCGGTGGTGGCCTCACTGTGGCTGGTCTTCGTCGTCGTGGTCACCAGCGCATCCGGTGCCGAGGCCACCTTCGGGGCCGAGGTGCAATGGGTCTCGGCGCTGGTCAGCGCGCTGGGCATCGCGGTGGTGGTCACGCAACGTCGGCGCTTCGACGTGTTGGCCGGGTCGTCGAGATGAACGCCCCAACCATCGCCCTTCACGGCGTGAGCCATCGCTACGGATCGACGAATGCGCTCTCACCCATGAGCCTGCGTCTCGAGGCCGGTTCGACGGCCGTGCTCGGCGCCAACGGGTCAGGCAAGAGCACGCTCCTGCGGCTCATCGCCACCACGGTGGTCGCCCAGTCGGGATCGGTCGAGATCGGGGGCCTCGATGCCTCGGTGCCGAACGAGCGGACCTCGATTCGTCGGAGGCTGGGCTACGCGACCCAACACGACGGCCTTCCCCCCCGAATGACCGTGGGTGCCTACCTCGACTACGTCGGTGCACTCAAAGAGCTCACCCCGGCCCGGCGGCGAGCCCGCTGGGCGCAGTTCGCGATGGGTCAGGTGGGCCTCGCCGATGCTCGCGAACGGATCGAACGGTTGAGCGGCGGAAACCGACGCCGTCTCACCCTCGCCCAGGCGCTGCTCGGGCAACCCGACCTGCTCGTTCTCGACGAACCGCTGGCCGGCCTCGACGGCGAGACGAGATCGGTCGTCGCCGCCCTCATCGCGTCGGGGTCGACCGATCGCACCGTCGTCGTCGCCACCCATCACGCCGACGAGCTGGCCACCGTGTGCGATCGCATCGTCGTGCTCGTTCGAGGCAGCATCGGGTTCGCCGGGACGCCCGCCGAACTGGCGGCGCAGGCCGACGGGATGGTGTGGGAGATGCCGCTGCCGCCACCGTCGATGGCCGCGCGTGCCGTTGCGCCGGGTCGCTTCCGGGTGATCGCCGCCACCCCTCCCGCCGCCTCGATTGCGGTGAAACCGACGGTGCAGGACGGCTACGATGCCCTCCAGCTCCTGCACCGGGCCGAACCGTCTTCCCGCTGATCGCCGTTCACTGCCCCACGGCGGCGTCGGCGTCGGTTCGGCGTGACTGGGTCCGACCGATCTTGCGCAGGACGAGGGGATAGCCCACTGCGGCAATGGTCGCGAAGATGAACCACTGCACTGCATAGCTGAGATGCGGGCCGTTGCCGAGCTCGGGTCGGGGCAGCGGCTTCGGGAACTCCGGTGGCGGAGGCGACTGTTGTTCGAGCTGGAGATAGGCGGGGGCGACGTCGAGGCCGAGTCGGTCCGAATAGGCCTCCAGGTCGACACGCGCCAGGAGATCGAGATCGTCGGGATTGCCGGCACCGATTCGCCCACGCTCCTGGGTCGACTGCACGAGGCCGGTGACGACGACGTCGCCCCCGGGCGGGTCGATCAGCGAGCGGTCATCGGCACTCTGGAAGGCGAAGGGAACCCAACCACGGTTCACGACGACATTGACACCCTCGTCGGTTCGCAACGGCGTGAGCACCCAGGCGCCCGAAGCGCCGTCGAGGCTGCGGTTGACCACCAGCACCTGCCCGTCGGCGACGTAGGTGCCCGACGTCTCCGCCACCCGCCAGTCGAGCTCCTCGGTGTCGCCGACGACCGAGCCGGCCACCAGCTCGGTGAACGACTGCACCGGCTGCTCGGAACGGCTGAGGACTCGGTCGTTCTCGGTCTGGCGCTCGTCGAGACGGCGGAGTTGCCAGAGACCCAGGAGGATCATCACGATGACGGCCAGGAACACCAACACATGGGAGAGGATCCACGCAGGCCGACGGGCGAAGCGGTACACGGCTTCAGGTTAGGGCCGAGCCGGAGGCGTTCCCGATGGTGGTGACTCAGATGTCGAGCAGCGCGTCGAGCCCGACGGTGACGCCGGCACGAGTGGCCACCCGGCGCACCGCCAAGAGCACTCCGGGCATGAACGACGACCGATCGTAGGAGTCCTGACGCAAGGTGAGGGTCTGGCCCATCGCACCCAGAATCACCTCTTGGTGGGCGACCATCCCCCGCATGCGCACAGAGTGCATCGGTATTCCTCCAGGGCCCTTCCCGCCTCGCGCCCCCGCGACGACCTCGTTCTCGGTGGGGTCGTGGCCCCAGTCGCTCGAGGCGGCGGCCATTCGTTCCGCAGTCATCATCGCCGTGCCCGATGGTGCGTCGATCTTCTGATCGTGATGGAGCTCGATGATCTCGGCGGTGTCGAACAGCGGCGCGGCCAGCTCGGCGAAGCGCATCATCAGTACGGCACTGATGGCGAAGTTCGGGGCGATCAGGCAGTTGCTGTCGGTGAACCGTTGCTCGAGCTCGGCAAGATCGCGCTCGGTGAATCCCGTGGTGCCGACCACGGCATGGACACCGTGCTCGGCGAGCCAGGCGAGATTCCACCGAGCTGCGTCGAGGTGGGTGAAGTCGACCGCCACCTGCATCTGTCCGGCGGCGAGGTCGGCGAGATCAGAGTTCACGGTGAGGTCGGTGTCGATCGCCACCAGGTCGGCCAGCCGGCTGCCCTCCGCTCCGGGGTCGAACGCGGCAACGAGCTCGAGGTCGGCCGCTTCGTGAACCGCCCGGCAGACCTCGGTACCCATTCGCCCGGCCGCGCCGAGTACTCCTACGCGGATGGGGCTGCGGTCGGCCATCGACTCAAGCTAGTGGCCCGATGGTGGCGACGGTCGGCTCAGCGGCCAGGACGCGCCTTGCCATTCGGGTCACGTCGTCGATCGTCACGGCGGCGATGGCATCGAGGTACTCGTCGATCCCGACGACGCGGTCACGCATCAGCATGCTGGTGGCGATGTGGGAGAGGTGGCTCCAGCTGTCCTCGAAACCGAGTGCCACCGACCCGGCGAGATACCCCTTGGCGACATCGACCTCACGGTCGGTGAGGCCGCCGCCGAGTATGTCGTCGATCTCGGCGCGGATGAGCTTGTCGACCTGGCGGTGTCGATCAGGAGCCGTCGCCGTCTGGATCTCGAAGGCGCCGACGTCGGTGAAGCTCGTCGTGGCGGCATACACCGAGTAGGCGAGGCCCCGCTTTTCGCGGACTTCGTGGAAGAGTCGGCTCGACGGACCGCCCCCGAGGAGCTGGGCGAGGACCGACACCGCATGACGATCGGGGTCGTCGATGCCCACGCCGTGCCATCCGTATCCGATCTGCACCTCCTCGAGCTCACGGGCCTCGTGGGCACCGGCGCCGGCCGGATCGACCGGCGCCTGGCGCTGCGGGCGCTGGCCGTCGGAGCGTTCGGCGAAGGCATCGGTGGCGAGCGCCACGAGGCGCTGATGATCGACTGCGCCGGCCGCCGCGACGACCACGTTGGCGGCTCGATAGTGCTGAGCGTGGAAGGTGGCGATGTCATCGCGGTGCAGCGCCCCCACCGTGTCGAATGATCCGCTCACGTCCCAGCCGAGCGCATGATCGGCGAACAGGTGCTCGTACAGCAGCGACTGGACGCGATCGCCGGGCTCATCGAGAGCCAGCCGCAACTCGTCGAGGATCACCGCCCGCTCCGAGTCGATGTCGTCGCTCCGGAGGGCTGGATTCGTGACGACGTCGAGGAGCAGCTCGGCGCCCTGATCGACCCAGTGGGCGGGCACCCGCGCGTAGAACGCGGTGAGCTCCTTGGTCGTGAAGGCGTTGAGATCGCCACCGACCGAGTCGACGGCGATGGCGACCTCGCGGGCACCCCGCGTTCGGGTGCCCTTGAAGAGGAGGTGTTCGAGGAAGTGCGATGATCCGGCACCGGAGGGAGTCTCGTCCCGGCTGCCCACGCCGACCCACGCGCCCAGCGAGGTCGCCCGGGCCCCGGGGAGCGAGCGGGTCACCACTCGCAGTCCCCCGGGCAGCCGGGTCATCGTCGTGTCGGCGACGGTCATCGGTTCGATGCCATCGTCGGTGTGCTCGTCGTGTTCAGCGACGGCCGCCGCGGCGACCGCGGCCACCGCGACCACCTCGGTCACCGGAGCTGCGACGCGTGGCGGGGCCGAGATCGCCCTGCTCGGCGGCAATCTTGGCATCGAACTCGTCGTCGAAGCTGACGACTTCGACGACTTCACCGTTGCCCGCTGGGGGCTGGTCGTCGTCATGGTCGGCGCTGACGGCCTCGGTCCCACGCCGAGGAGCGGGCTCCCGGGGCGGAGCCGAGTCGCCACCGCTGTCGTCGCCGACGGGCCTGAGGCTGATCTTGCCGTTCGGATCGACGTCCTCGACGACCACCTCGATGTCCTGGCCGAGCTCGAGCTCGTCCTCGACCCTGTCGATGCGTCGCTTGCCGCCGATCTTGGAGATGTGCAGCAGGCCGTCGCGGCCGGGAAGGATGTTCACGAACGCACCGAAGTTGGTGATGTTCACGACCTTGCCCTGATAGGTGGCTCCCACCTCGGCGGTGGGGGGATCGAGGATGAGACGGATCATGCGCTCGGCTTCCTCGACCTTGGTGCGGTCGGGAGAGGCCACCGCAACGGTGCCCACGATGCCGTCATCGTCCACGCTCACCTCGGCGCCGGAATCGGCCTGGATGGCGTTGATGACCTTGCCCTTCGGGCCGATGACCTCGCCGATCTTGTCGATCGGGATCTCGAAGCTGACGATCTTCGGCGCAGTTTCGCCGACATCGGGCCGCGGCGCGGGAATGGCCTCGGCCATGACTTCGAGGATCTGCATGCGGGCGTCACGAGCTTGATTGAGCGCGGCATCCAACACGTCGGCGGGTATGCCGTCGATCTTGGTGTCGAGCTGGAGGGCGGTGATGAACTCCGAGGTTCCCGCGACCTTGAAGTCCATGTCACCCATGGCGTCCTCGGCACCGAGGATGTCGGTGATGGTGAGGTACGTGTCGCCTTCGTTGATGAGACCCATGGCGATGCCCGCCACGGCGGCGTGGATCGGAACACCGGCGTCCATCATGCTCAGCGATGAGCCGCAGACCGAGGCCATCGAGCTCGAGCCGTTGGAGGCCATGACCTCCGACACCAGACGAATCGTGTACGGGAACTCCTCCATGCTCGGGACCACCGGCAGGAGGGCCCGCTCGGCGAGGGCGCCGTGACCGATCTCGCGTCGCTTCGGGCCCCGCATGAAGCCGGTCTCGCCGGTACAGAAGGGGGCGAAGTTGTAGTGGTGCATGTAGCGCTTGCGGGTGACGGGGTCGATGCCGTCGATCATCTGGTCCATGCGACCGGTACCCAGGGTGGTGACGTTGAGCACCTGTGTCTCGCCTCGCTGGAACAGACCCGAACCGTGGGCGGTGGGGATGAGGGCGACCTCGGCCTTGAGCGGGCGGACCTCGGTGGCCGAACGGCCGTCGATGCGGACGCCTTCCTCGATGATGCGCTTGCGCACGAGAGCCTTGGTGTGGCTGCGGATGGCGTTCTTGATCTGCTTCTCGGCGTTGGGCACCTCCGCGAAACGATCGCCGATGGCGGCGATGATCTCGGCGCGAGCGGCGCTCTCGGCGGCCTGGCGCTGCACCTTGTCGGCGATCTTCTGGCTGGCGGCCAACGCGTCGGTGCCGGCCTCGACGACGGCGGCGAGGATCTCGTCGCTGTAGTCGACCTGGGCCTCGAACTCGATGGCGGGTTTGACGCCGAAGGTGGCGATGAGGCGACGCTGGAGCGCGATCGACTCCTTGATCCACACCTTGCAGGCCTCGAGTCCGTCGGCGAGCACGGCCTCGGTGACCTTGGGCGCGCCGGCTTCGTAGTGGGCGACGGCCTTGGGGGTGCCGCCGGCCTCGACCATCATCACGGCGATGTCGCCGCTGTCGAGCTCACGGCCGGCCACGACCATCTCGAAGGTCGACTCGTCGCCCTCTTCGTAGGTCGGGAACGGAATCCAGGTGCCGTCCTGGCTGTAGGCGATGCGCACGGCACCGATCGGGCCTCCGAAGGGGATGCCCGAGATGCACAGCGCCGCCGAGGCCGCGTTGAGCGCCACGACGTCGTAGGGGTTCTCCATGTCGGCGCCGAGGATGGTGCCGACGACGTGGACCTCGTTGCGGAAGCCGCTCGGGAACGACGGACGCAGGGGCCGGTCGATGAGACGACAGGTGAGAATCGCCGTCTCGGGCGCGCGGCCCTCACGACGGAAGAACGAGCCGGGAATCTTGCCGGCGGCGTACATGCGCTCTTCGATGTCGACGGTCAGGGGGAAGAAGTCGATGCCCTCACGGACGCCCTTGGCGGCCGTCGCGGTCACGAGGATCTTGGTCTTGCCGAGGGTGGCGATGACCGACCCATCGGCGAGGGAGGCCATTCTGCCGGCCTCGAAGGTCATGGTTTTGTCGGTGCTCGAGATGTCACCGGATACGGATACTGGTTCAGCCATGTTTGGCTCACTTTCCGGGCCCACAGCGGGCCCGCACATCGGTCGCGCCACGTTGACGCGGACCTGAGTGCGGCGGTGGAACCAGTTCCCAGGTGGAGAGAACCCGACGGGGCCGAGTTGTCTTCATCTGAGAGCCGATTCCCGTCGAGTGCCACACTCGATTGGAACTTTCCTTTGGGTTGTCAAAATGCTTCGCTGTGACGCGAAGCGAGCGGCCCGGAGGCCGCTCGAATTTCAGCGCCGGAGACCAAGCTTGGCGATGATCACGCGATATCGCTCGACGTCGAGCTTGCGGACGTAGTCGAGAAGTCGACGACGTCGGCCCACCAACATGAGCAGGCCTCGCCGGCTGTGATGGTCCTTCTTGTGGACCTTCAGGTGCTCGGTGAGGTGATTGATCCGATCGGTGAGCAACGCAATCTGCACTTCGGGAGAGCCGGTATCGGTCTCGTGCGTGCGGTGCTCGGTGATCGTGTCGGCCTTGGGAGGCAGGTTGGTTGGCATCGTGTGATTTCCTGGCTTGGTGGGTTTCCGACCCGGCCACTCGGTTCGCAGGAGCGAGACCAGCAGCAGTTTCGTGCGGAGCACGATCGCCGAGCTGACCCGACGACCAGAACAGGGTACCGATCGGCGTCGGCAAGTCCTCTCGGGCGAGATGTCCGGCGCCGTCAGTAGCGGCGGCGGAGGGACACCATTTCGACCGCCGTCTCGGCGGCCTCGGCACCTTTGTTCTGACCGTCGACCGCAGCGCGGACCTCGGCCTGTTCCTGGGTCTCGGTGGTCAGGACGCCGAACACGACCGGCACGCCGGTGGCGAGGCTCACGTCGAGCGCTCCGGTGGCCGCGGCACCGGCGACGAAGTCGAAATGGGCCGTCTCGCCGCGAATGACGCATCCGAGGGTGATCACCGCATCGAAGCCGCGATCGGCCATCCACTTGGCCGCCACGGGAGTTTCGAACGCGCCAGGAACCCATTCGACGGCAATGTCGCCACGAGCCACCCCGAGCGAGGTGAGCCGGGCGAGGGCGGCCTCGACCAACACCGTGGTGATGGCGTCGTTGAAGCGCCCGGCGACGATGCCGACTCGCATGCCCGAGCCGTCGAGACCGGCCAGGTGGGCCCCGGGGTCGACCCCCTCGGCCCGACGGGATTCGCCGCTCATCGTCGGATCACGACACCTGGTTCTCGGCGGATCCGGTGTCGTCCCCGACGAGGTGGCCCATGCGGTCGACCTTGGTCTGGAGGTACCGGATGTTCTCGGGGTTCGGCTCGACCGACAGCGGCACCCGGTCGACGATCTCCAGACCGTAGCCCTCGAGCCCCCCGTACTTGATCGGGTTGTTGGTCATGACGCGCATCTTCTTCACGCCGAGGTCGGCCAGGATCTGGGCACCGACGCCGTACTCGCGCGAATCCACCGGCAGGCCCTGGAGCAGGTTGGCGTCGACGGTGTCGGCCCCCTCGTCCTGGAGACCGTAGGCCCGAAGCTTGTGACCGATGCCGATGCCTCGACCCTCGTGGCCCCGCAGGTACACCACGACGCCACACCCGACCTCGCCAATGGTCTCGATCGCGCGATCGAGCTGACTCCCGCAGTCGCACCGCAGCGATCCGAGGAGGTCGCCGGTGAGACACTCGGAGTGCACCCGAACGAGGACGGGCTCGTCGGTATCGACCTCGCCCATCGCGTAGGCGACGTGTTCGACATCGTCGATCACCGAGCGGAAGGCATAGGCGGTGAAGTCGCCGTACTTCGTGGGGATGCGGGCCGAGGCGAACCGCTCGACCAGCTTCTCCTGACGTCGTCGATAGCGAATGAGATCGGCGATGGAAATCGTGTGCAGGTCGTACTCACGACCGAACTCGAGACACTCGGGCAGCCGGGCCATGGTGCCGTCGTCGTTCACGATCTCACACAGGACTCCCACCTCGGCGCGACCCGCCATGCGGCAGAGGTCGATGGCCGCCTCGGTGTGCCCGGCCCGCTTGAGTACGCCGCCGGGCCGGGACCGCAGCGGAAAGATGTGTCCGGGGCGGGCGAACTGGTCGTAGGTGGCGTTGGGATCGGCCAGGGCGTTCACCGTGAGGGATCGATCGGCGGCACTGATGCCCGTGCTGGTCCCCTCGAGCACGTCGACGCTGATCGTGAAGGCGGTGCGCATCGATTCGGTGTTCTCGGCCACCATCAGCTGGAGGCGGAGCTCCTCGGCTCGTTCGTCGGTCATCGGAGCACAGATGACCCCCGACGTGTGCCGGATCATGAACGCCATCTTCTGCGGGGTCATCGCATCGGCGGCGATGATCAGGTCGCCCTCGTTCTCGCGGTCCTCGTCGTCGACGACGATGAGAAACTCGCCCTGGCGGTACGCCTCGAGGGCGTCTTCGATCGCTGAGAGAGTCATGCGAGTTGGTCCCCGGTGGTGGTCGGTCGGGAGCGGTCGATGACGCCGGCGTGCAGCAGACGTTCGACATACTTGCCCAGGATGTCGGTTTCGACGTTCACCGTATCGCCGACCCGCCGCCGGCCGAGCGTCGTGACGGCCCAGGTGTGGGGGATCACGGCCACGTCGAACTGCGCCTCGTCGACCGATGCGACCGTGAGGCTGATCCCGTCGAGCGCGATGGAGCCCTTCTCGACCACGTACTGGCCCAGTTGTGGCGGGGCGGCGAAGGTGAACCTCCACGAGCCGTCGTCGAGCTCGACGATGTTCATCACGGTGCCGACACCATCGACGTGACCCTGCACGACGTGGCCGCCATAGCGGCCGCCGACGGCCAGTGGCCGCTCCAGATTCACACGATCGCCGGCGACGAGGCGCCCCAGATTCGTGCGGTCGAGGGTCTCGGGAACCGCGTCGGCCACCCAGTGGTCGGTGGAGAGCTCGGTGACGGTGAGACAGCACCCGTTCACCGAGATGGATGCCCCGACGGTTGCGTCGCTCAGGACGGTTCTGGCCTCGATCGTGATCGACGCGCCGGCGCCGTGGGGGTCGACCGACCGCACCCGACCCAGTTCCTCGATGATTCCCGTGAACATCACCACCACCCGACGAGACGACCGGACAGAGCCACGACGGCCAACAGGAGCACCGGCCGCAGCAGCCTCTCCCCACCTTTGACGGTGAGGCGGGCGCCCACAAATCCGCCGGCCGCGAACCCGGCGCCGAGCACGAGTGCAGGTCCCCACGCCACCTGGTCGTTGGCGATGAAGACGGGCAGCGCGGAGAGCGCCAGTGCGATGGTGATCACCACCTTCACGGCGTTGGCGTTGACGAGATCGAAACCCGAACGAGACAGGGCCGCGACCAGCAGCAGCCCGACGCCGGCTTGGAAGGCGCCGCCGTAGAGGCCGACGAGGAAGAACATGATGCTCGATCCGGTTGCTCCGAACCGCTCGCCGGCATCGATCCGGGTGCGCCGCGGCCAGAACGACACCACGAGGAGTGGGATCATCAGCACCCCGAAGATCTTCTCGAAGGTGTCGTCGGCGAGCTGGCCGACGACGGCGGCACCGATGACCGAACCGACCACCACCGGGATGAGGACCGGCACGGCGCGGCGAACCACGTCGAGGCCCTGCTGTCGGAACGACCAGGTGGCCACCAGCGACGAGGTGAGCACGCCCACTCGGTTGCTGCCGTTGGCCACGTTGCCGGGCACGCCGGCGAGCACGAGCAGCGGCACGGTGAGCAGCGATCCCCCGCCGGCCATCGTGTTGATGGTGCCCGCCGCGATACCGCCGACCACGAGCAGCACGCCTTCCCAGAACGTCACCGGGCGAGCAGTTCTCGGGTGGTCGCGACGTCGTCGTTCAGTTGCTCGATGAGGGCTTCGAGGGAGTCGAACGCCTGCTGTTTTCGCACCATCGCCACGAACTGGAGCCGCGCCTTGTCACCGTAGAGATCACCGTCGAAGTCGAGGAGATGGGCCTCGAGCAGCAGTACGCCGTGCTGGTCGTAGAAGTGGGGGCGGGTGCCGAGCGAGATCGCGGTGGCATGCCGTGTCCCGTCGGGCCTCACGTACCACCCGGCGTACACGCCGTCGGTCGGCAGGAGCCGGTCGGGGGCGACGGTGATGTTGGCGGTGGGAAAGCCGAGCTCGCGGCCGCGCTTGTCACCCGACTCGACGACGCCGCGCACCTCGTAGGCACGCGTGAGCATGGCGTTGGCCGTGGTGAGATCGCCGACAGCCAGCGCACGGCGAATAGCCGTCGACGACACCTGCGCATGGTCGCGGGCCGGCCGGCCGTCGAGCCCGACCAGACCCAACCCGTGTACCTCGAACCCGTGACGCTCGCCGAGCTCGCGGAGCAGAGCCACGTTTCCCTGGCGCTGGTGGCCGAAGTGGAAATCCTCGCCCACGACCACGAGACGGGCCCGAACCTGTTCGACGAGCACGTTCGCCACGAAGTCCTCGGCGCTCTCGGCCGCCCGCGCCTCGTCGAAGGTGACGACCACCACGTGATCGACACCGGTGGCCTCGAGCAGCTCGAGCTTCTGCTCGAGGTCGGTGAGGACCAAGGGTGCGGAGTCCGGACGTACTACCGATGCCGGATGTCGGTCGAAGGTCACCACCGCTGACTCGAGGCCCCGGTCGGCTGCTGCGGCCCGGATGGACGTGATGACCGCCTGATGACCACGATGCACGCCGTCGTACGCTCCAATGGTGACGGCAGTGCCCGTTGCAGGTCTCTCGAATGAATCGCCGGCCCGGATCACCTGCACCCGCACAGGCTAACGGTGCCTCGACACGCCCGAGCACCGACGGATCGGCCGGGGTCAGCCTGCGAGCACGACGGCCGGCTTGGCCCGATTGTCGTCGTACGGCTCGTACATCGCGAGCAGCGCCCCCGAGTCGTCGCAGACCCGCCAGGGGCCGTCTCCTTCGATCCCCAGCAGCGGACGATCGAGCACCTTGCCGTGGCCGACCGCCGTCGCCGCTTCGGCCGAGACGATCACTGCGGGATAGTCGCGCAGTCCCTCGGCGGGGCGGAGCAGCACGGCCTCGTCGATCGGATGCGCGTCGGCCTCGGAGAAGGATCCGATGGCGGTACGACGCAGATCACGTAGATGCGCGCCCCCGCCCAGCGCCGCGCCGATGTCGGCGGCCAATGTGCGAACGTAGGTGCCCGACGAGCACGAGACCTCGATGCGGAAGGTTCCACGAGCCTCGTCGATCGAAGTGACCGCCAGCGCATGGATCGACACGGGTCGGGGCGGACGATCGATCTCGCGCCCCTCGCGGGCCAGCTCGTGCAATCGTCGGCCGTCGATCTTGACCGCCGAGACCATCGGCGGCACCTGCATGATGTCGCCGACGAACCCGGCGGCGGCGCTTTCGATCTGCGCCACCGTGACGCCCGACATGTCGTGGGTGGTCGTGACCGTCCCACTGTCGTCGAGCGTGTCGGTCTCGGTGCCGAGCACGACGGTGGTCGTGTAGGTCTTGGGCAGATCGGTCAGGAACCGCAGCAGCCGCGTCGCCCGTCCCACGCCCAGGAGCAGCAGGCCCGTCGCCCCGGGGTCGAGCGTGCCGGAGTGGCCGACCTTGCGGGTTCCGAACACCTTGCGGCCGCGAGCGACGACATCATGTGAGGTGAGTCCGGCTTCCTTGTCGATCACCGCAATGCCCAGCGGGGCCTCAGGCATCGCCGGCTTCGGGGTTCGGCTCGTAGTCCTGGGCGGTGTACTCGACGTTCGCGAGGATCTCCTCGATGCGAGCACCGTCGCGGATGCCGGGATCGGGGTGGAACTCGAGCCGCGGCGTGTGCCGCAGCCGAGTGCGTTTCGCCACCGCGGTGCGCAACGACCCGGCGTGTTCGGCGAGCGCCTCGGAGATCTCGTCGTCGTCGCCACCGAAGCTCGACCAGAACACCTTCGCCAGTGACAGCTCGTTGTCGACCTCGACCCCGGAGATGGTGAGCAGGCCGAGACGTTCGTCCTCCAGCTCGGTGAGCTCGTCGCCCAGGATGCGCCGGATCAGCTCGCCGACCCGATCGCCCTTCTCGTAACCCTTCTTGCCTGACCGACGCCGTGCCATGCGGGGCTCCCTAGGTGCGGGGGACTTCGCGATCCTCGTAGGTCTCGATGATGTCACCCGGCTTGAGGTCTTGGAAGTCGGAGAGCCCGATGCCGCACTCGAAGCCCGAGGCGACCTCTCGCGTGTCTTCCTTGAACCGTCGCAGCGAGGCGATCTCGCCGTTCCAGATCACCGTGCCCTCGCGGAGGAAGCGAACCTTCGAGCCACGGGTGATCACCCCGTTGGTGACATAACAACCGGCGATGGCGCCCACCCGCGGCACGCGGAAGATCTCGCGGACCTCGGCTTCGCCGGTGACCACTTCCTCGAACTCGGGCTCGAGCATGCCCACGATCGCCGCTTCGATGTCCTCGAGGAGGTTGTAGATGATCTCGTAGGTACGGATCTCGACATGCTCCTGCTCGGCGAGCTCCCGTGCCTTGCGATCGGGGCGCACGTTGAAGCCGATGATGGTGGCATTCGATGCCGCGGCCAGTTGCACGTCGTTCTCGGTGATCCCACCTACGCCGCGGTGCACGAACGCGAGCTTCACCTCGTCGCGTCCGAGCTTGTTGAGGCTGTCGGTGAGCGCCTCGAGCGAGCCGTTCACGTCGGCCTTGGCGATGAGGTTCAAGGTGGCGGCCTCACCGGCCTGGATCTGGCTGAAGATGTCCTCGAGTCTGGCGCCGCCACCGAGAGCCGACGAGGTCTCGCGGCCGATGGTGGCCTGACGTTGCCAGTGCTCGCGCGTTCCGGCGACGCGGCTGGCGACCTTCTCGTTCGGCGCGACAACGAACTCGTCACCCGCATCGCAGACGTCGGACAGGCCGAGCACCTGCACCGGACGAGACGGACCGGCCTCGGTGAGGCTCTCGCCGTGGTCGTCGATGAGGGCCCGGACCCGTCCCCATGCGGCGCCGGCAACCACCGGATCGCCGACGTTGAGCGTGCCGTCTTGGACGAGCAACGTGGCCACCGGGCCGCGACCGATGTCGAGGTGGGACTCGAGCACGACGCCCTGGGCCCGACCGTCCGGGGGCGCGGAGGTCTTCGAGCTCGGACACCACGATGAGCTGTTCGAGCAGATCGTCGATGCCGAGGTTCTCGAGGGCCGAGATCTCGACGGTGATGGTGTCGCCGCCCCACGACTCGGGGACGAGACTGCGCTCGGCGAGCTGGCTGAGCACGCGCTGGGGATCGGCGTTGTCGCGGTCGATCTTGTTGATCGCCACCACGATCGGGACATCGGCGGCGCGAGCGTGACTGATCGCCTCTTCGGTCTGGGGCATGATGCCGTCGTCGGCCGCCACCACCAGCACGACGATGTCGGTGGCCTCGGCGCCGCGAGCTCGCATGGCCGTGAAGGCCTCGTGACCCGGGGTGTCGATGAACGTGAGCGTGTGACCGTTGTGCTCGGTCTGGTAGGCACCGATGTGTTGAGTGATGCCGCCGGCTTCGCCTTCGACGACGTTGGCGCTGCGAATGCGGTCGAGCAGCTTGGTCTTGCCGTGATCGACGTGACCCATGACGGTGATGACCGGCGGCCGGACAGGCCCGATGTCGTCACCCTCGAGCTCGTCTTCCTCGCTGATCGGCTCGATACCGAGCATCTTCTTCAGCTCGACCTCTTGCTCCTCGCCCGGATCGACGAGCCGGATCTCTGCACCGATCTCGGCAGTGAACAGCTCGATCATGTCATCGGACAACGACTGTGTCGCGGTGACCATCTCGCCGTGCTGCATGAGGAACCGGACGACGTCGGCGGCCGTTCGGCTCACCTTGGGCCCGAGCTCCTGAGGCGTGGTGGCCCGCTCGATGACGATGACGCCGTCGGGGACGGGGGCATCTTCGGGCGTGTAGGTGGCGACCTCCATCGGCTGGAGCTCTTCGAGGTTGCGACGACGACGACGACCCTTGCGGCGACGCTGCTGGCGCTGCGGCCCACCACCGGGACGGCCACCACCACCGGGACGGCCACCGCCGCCGGGGCTGGCACCACCGGGGCTGTCGCCACTCGGGCGCGGACCGGAACCGCCGCCGGGGCGCGGACCGCTGGGGCCGCGACGTTCGGGGGCGGTCCGGCCGCCGAGGCCTGGTGGTGGCGGAATGGGTTTGCCCGTGATCGACCGGGGAGGGGCCGGAGGCGGCGGAATCGGCTTGCCGGACGCGCCCTTCGGCGCCGTGGCCGGATCGGCCTTGGCCGTGGGCGCCGGACGCATGGCCGGATCGGACGAGCGAGGCGTGCGCGGTGGTGGGGAGCTCGGAGCCTTCTCGGCGGGGGTGGACACCGGCGCCGGGGCCAACCGAGGACCGGAGGAGCCGCTGGAGGTGACGACGCGCTTGGGCTTGGCGGGAGTGGCGCGTGCGGGGGCAGGCGGCGTGGCGGGCGCGTCGGCCGCAGGGGATTCGGCGACCGGGGCGGCGGCCGGGGCCTCGACGGTGGGCGGAGCGGCCGGGGTGGCCGGTGCCGGCTTCGGGGGTGCCTTCTCGGCCGCGGGTTGAGCGGCGGCGGGCTCGTCGGCTTCCTGATCGGGGGCGACTTCGCGGATCAGACCTTCTCGCTCGGCCTTGCGACGAACGCGGTCAGCCTGCGCGTCGACGATGCTCGACGAGTGGCTCTTCACCCCGATCCCCAGCGCTTCGCAGAGGTCGATGGCTTCTTTGTTCGTCATACCGAGCTCACGAGCGAGCTCGTACACCCTGATCTTCTTCGGCACGGTCGGGCGGTGACCCTTTCCTCGTCAGTACTTCACGGTGTTCCCTCGGGAATGACCCGGGCAACGGTGTCTCGGCGCGTCGAACGATCGACCCGGCGATACTTCCGCCTACGATAGGCCCGTCGCCGTCGAAGTCCGCCCCGATGGGCGGACGGCGGGCTCACTCCTCGTCGGTGGCCTCGACATCGGCGACTGCGGCCCCATCGCCAGATTCGCCGCCTTCGGCGGGTTCGGGCGTCGGGTCGGGGCCGTCGCCGTCATCGGCAGCCTTGGCGTCGGCCTCGGCGGTCTCGACATCGGCGGCCTCGGCGTCGGTCTCCACGGCCTCGACATCGGCGGCCTTGGCGTCACCCTCGACATCGGCGGCCTTGTCGTCGGCGGCCTTCGCGTCACCCTCGACATCGGCGGCCTTGTCGTCGGCGGCCTTGTCGTCGGCGACCTCGTCGTCGGCCTCGTTGGTCTCGACCGCCTCGGTCCAAGCGCCGGCGGAGAAGCCCTCGCTGCCGTCGGCAGGCTTCCACACCTGCTCGCCGGTGTCCTCGTCGGTCACCCACTCGCCCTCGGCCCAGTCGACCTCGGCGTAGGCGGCCTCTTCGGCCATCTGGGTCTCGCTCTTGATGTCGATGCGCCAACCGGTGAGCCGGGCCGACAGACGGGCGTTCTGGCCCTCCTTGCCGATGGCGAGGGACAGCTCGCGATCGGGCACCACCACGGTGGCGGTGCCGGTCTCGTCGTCGAGTAGCACCTCTTTGACCTTGGCCGGTGACAGCGCCTTCATGACGAACTCGGCCGGATCCTCCGAGAAGGGGACGATGTCGATCTTCTCGGATCGGAGCTCGTTCACCACCATGCGGACGCGTGCTCCCCGGGCGCCGACGCACGCGCCGACCGGGTCGACGTTGGAATCGTTGGACCACACCGCGATCTTGGTCCGATGGCCGGGCTCGCGGGCACAGGCCTTGATCTCGACGACACCGTCGGCGATCTCGGGAACCTCGAGCTCGAACAGCCGCCGGATCAGGCCGGGATGGGTCCGGCTGACCACGATCTGGGGACCCTTGGCCGTCTTGCGGACCTCGACGATGTAGGCCTTGAGGCGAGTGTTGCCTTCGGGCCGCTCGTAGGGAACCTGCTCGGCCTGGGGCAACAGCGCCTCGACGCGACCGAGGTCGAGCAGCGTGTAGCGACTGTCGCTCTGCTGGATGATCCCGGTGACGATGTCGCCCTCGCGTCCGGCGTACTCCTCGTACTTGAGCTCGCGCTCGGCCTCGCGGATGCGCTGGTTCATCACCTGTTTCGCGGTCTGGGCCGCTATCCGCCCGAAGTTGTCGGGGGTGACGTCGAGCTCGGGTCCGATCGGCTCGCCGTCCTCGTCGATGTCGCTGGGCGAAGACCCGGATCTCCATGGTGTCGGGATCGATCGTGACCCACGCGTAGTCATAGGCGTCGTCGCTTCGCTTGTAGGCCGACTCCAGCGCGTCGGCCAGGGCGGCGAACAACGTGTCGACCGAGATGCCGCGATCGGCAGCCAGGGCCTGAAGCGCCTCCATCATGTCGGGGTTCATCCGGCACTCCTTTCCGCGGAACGGTTTGGCGAGGTCTGAGCCCGGCTGGGCTTCTTGGGCTTCCTGGCGCCGGCTTTGCCCGGCTTGGAGCCCTTGCCCGGCTTCGGAGCCGGGCCCCATTCGAAGACGGTCCGAGCCGTGGTGATGTCGTCGATGCGGACGACCACGTCGTCTCCTTCGGCACGCCGGACGGTGATCGTGTCGGAATCGGCCGCAGCCAGCACTCCGTCGATGCGCCGGACCTCGAGGTGGGGCTCGAGCTTGAGCTTCACCGGGGTTCCGATGGCGCCCGCGAAGTGCTCGGCGGTGCGGAGCTTTCGTTCCAGTCCGGGGCTGGTGATCTCGAGCGTGTAGCTGCCCGGCACCGGGTCGATCTCGTCGAGGGCACTCGACACCATGCGGGTGAGGCGGGTGAGGTCGGCGCTACCCGGACCGTTGGGATCGCTGGGCTTGTCGACGCTGATCCGCAGGATCGGGCCGGCCTGCTCGATGTCGTAGACCGTGAGCTCGAGCGACGAGACGAGAGGGGTGACGATGTCGGTCACGCGATCGATGACTGCCATCGGGACCTCCTCGTGGTCTGGCTCATGGTCTGAGGGTTCGGAATCGGGGATGCGCCCGGCCCCCAGAAACAACGAAAGCGTGGGCGAATCGCCCACGCCGGAACCAAGGTGCCATGACGTACCGTTCGATGCTATCGCCCGGTGATCCAATTGCCTGCCGCCCGCGGCCTCACTCGAGCCGCTGTGAGCTCAGCTGGTGCGACGCTGGATCAGCTCGACTTTGGTGGCGGTGTCGTTCGCGTCGTCGCCGAGGGCGTCGAGGTTGCGGGCACGGTCCTCTTCGGCGGCTCGGCGCGCTTCGTCCTTGGTCGCCGCGGCGCGAGCCAGGGCCGCCTCGGTGCCGTGTTCGTTCATGAACTCGGCCCACTCGACCAGCGTGTCGACCATCTCGGCCTCGGGCACCACGGCCACGTTCTGACCTTTGACGAACAGGTGGCCCCGCTTGTTGCCGGCGGCGATGCCGAGATCGGCGTCGCGCGCCTCACCCGGTCCGTTCACCACGCAACCCATCACGGCCACCTGGAGCGGGATCTTCTTGTCCTCGAACGCCGCCATGGCGCGCTGGGCGATGTCGAAGACATCGATCTCGGCCCGGCCACACGACGGGCAGGCAATGAGATCGACGTTCTTGCGCTGGCGGAGCCCGAGCGCTTCCAGCAACTGGCGCCCGGCCTTTGCCTCCTCGACCGGGTCGGCAGTGAGCGAGTATCGGATGGTGTCGCCGATCCCCTCGGCCAGAAGCGTCGCGATCCCCGCCGTTGCCTTGAGCGTGCCGACCGGCGGCGGACCCGCCTCGGTCACGCCGAGATGCAGCGGATAGTCGGTGACGTCGGCGAGCTGACGGTAGGCCTCGATCATGAGCGGCACGCTGCTGGCCTTGACCGAGATCTTCACCTGATCGAAGCCGACCTCGTCGAAGTAGGCGATCTCCTGCTGGGCCGACTCGACCATGGCCTCGGCGGTGACCTTGCCGCCGTACTTGGCGTAGAGGTCGGGATGCAGCGATCCGCCGTTCACGCCGATGCGGATGGGCACGTTGCGCTCACCACATGCCTCGGCGACCGCACGAATGTGCTCGGGCCTGCGGATGTTGCCGGGATTCAACCTCAGACAGTGCACCCCGGCGTCGAGCGCGGCCAGCGCCATCTTGTACTGGTGATGGATGTCGGCGACGATCGGAACCGGCGAGCGGGGGACGATCTGCGCCAGACCCTCCGCGGCAGCGACGTCGTTGCACGTGCACCGCACGATGTCGGCGCCGGCGGCGGCCAGCGCGTAGATCTGGGCAAGGGTGCCGTCGACATCGGACGTCTTGGTGGTGGTCATCGACTGCACGGTGATGGGTGCACCGCCGCCGACGGGAACCGAACCGACCATGATCTGACGAGTGGGACGACGGGCGAAGCCGGCGACGACGTCCATCAGATGATCGGATCGGTGATGTCGAGATACAGCGCCGCGAGGCCCACCGAGATCAACACGAAGACAACGGCGTACACCATGGGCAGGAGCTTGCCGACGTCGGCGTAGTGGCGCTCGCCACCGATGGATCGGATGCGCTCGTAGACGGCGATGGCGACGTGGCCGCCGTCGAGTGGCAGCAACGGAACCAGGTTGAAGATCCCGATGAAGATGTTGAGGATCACCAGGAACTGGAAGAGGTCGGCGACGCCGCGATCGGTGAGCGAGGTCCCGAGGCGTGCCGCCCCGTAGATCGACAGGATGCGCCCCTCCTCGTCGGTGCCCTCGCCGGTGGCCACCTGATCGCCCTGGTCGGTGGCGGTCTCGGGTTGCACGACCCTCGAGAAGAAGTTGCCGAGGCTGCTCGGCGTGAAGAAGGCGCCGAGCTGGGTGACCGAGTCGACGCTGACCTCTCCGAACTCGGTGACGGTCTTACCGGCCGCGGTGAAAGGATCGTCGCGCGGCGGGGGGACGATTTCGTTGTCGGGGCTGACACCGAGCAGGCCGCGACCGGGGAACTCGGGGTGCTCGGTGAGCTCGCCGGCGCCGGTGAGCACCGAATCGCCTCGCACGTACTCGAAATCGACCACGGCACCGGGACGGAGATCGGCCATGATCACCGTGAGATCGGCGAAGGACGTGATCGACTCGCCGTTGATCGCCGTGACGCGATCACCCGGCTGCAGGCCGACCGAGCCCGCGAGGCTGTCGAGGGTGACCGCGCGGATGGACCAGTCGGGCGATTCGAGCGCTTCGGCACTCAGCTGGTCGAACTCCTCCTGTGAGGTGATGAACCCACGGAAGCCGAATCCGGCGAACAGCGTGAACAACAGGACCAGTGCGATGAGGAAGTGCATGGCCGAACCGGCCACGGCCACCGACAGCCGCCGGGGGAAGCTCGCCTGGCGGTAGGTGCGGGCCTCGTCGACCGGATCGACCTCGTCGAGGTTGTTCATGCCGATGATCTTCACGTAGGCGCCCGCGGGTATGGCCTTGATGCCGTACTCGGTCTCGCCGCGGGTGAACGACCAGATTCGGGGCCCGAATCCGAGGAAGAACTCGGTGGCCTTCATGCCACCCCAACGGGCGGTGAGGAAGTGCCCGAGCTCGTGGAGGAACACGATGATCAAGATGGCGACCACGACGACGACCGCAGAGAAACCACCCGCCACCGCGAGCAGCACGAACAGCCCGGCCAGCCCGGCCAACCCCTGCCAACCGGTGGAGGGTCGCTCGGCTACGGGATCGATTCGATCGGAGTCGGGGGTGTCGGTGGCGGTCATGCGGCAGTCCTCGCTGCGACGATCTCTCGCGCGTGGGCACGGGCCCGGTGGTCGACCGCCGTGACGGCGTCGATCGATTCGGCTGGAGGGTTGTCGTGACGTGCGAGCACGTCTTCGAGGATGCCAGGAATGTCGGCCCAAGCGATGGCACCGTCGAGGAAGGCTTCCACGGCGACTTCGTTGGCGGCGCTGAGACACGCCGGTGCGGTCTGGCCGAGCCGGCCCGCCCGGTAGGCGATTCTCAAGCACGGGAACGCGTCGTGATCGGGGGGCTCGAACTCGAGTGAGCGGGCCCGGCTCCAGTCGATCGTGCCGAAGGCGATGTCGAGCCGGTCGGGATAGGCCAGCGCATACCCGATGCAGAGGCGCATGTCGGGCTCGGAGAGCTGGGCGATGGTCGACCCGTCGCTGAAGGTGACCATCGAGTGCACGATCGAGGTGGGGTGCACCACGACCTGGATGTGGTCGTAGTCGACGCCGTACAGCTCGTGGGCCTCGATGACTTCGAGGCCCTTGTTCATCAGCGTCGAGCTGTCGACGGTGACCTTCGGACCCATCTGCCACGTGGGATGGGCGAGCGCATCGGCCACCGTGATACCGACCAGGCTCGACGCGCTGCGACCCCGGAACGGCCCACCCGATGCGGTCAGCACCAGCTCGGCGACGCGGTCGGGACGGCCGCTGTCGGCGAACACCTCGTTGCTGCGCAGGCACTGGTGCAGGGCACAGTGCTCGCTGTCGACAGGAAGGATCTCGGCACCCGGGGTGGCCCGGGCGGCCTGCACCACCGGACCGGCGGCGATGAGCGACTCCTTGTTGGCCAGTCCGAGCCGTCGACCGTTCTCGAGCGCAGCGATGGTGGCCGGAAGGCCGGCGAACCCCACCACGCCGTTGATCGCGACCTCGGCCATGGCCGCCGCCTCGGCCAGAGCGGCTGCTCCGGTCTCGACCCGGACACCGGGCAGCGCATCACGGAGCGTGGACACCGAATCGGGGTCGGCGGTGACGACGAGCTCGGCCCCGAACTCCCTGGCCTGGGCGATCACCCCGTCGACCGATCGACCCACCGCAAGGGCCACGACGTCGAATCGGTCGCGACGACTGCGGACGATGTCGAGGGTTTGGGTGCCGATCGACCCGGTCGACCCGAGCACCGAGACGGTGGCCATGGCCCGATTCTACGGCGCGTCGCCGCCGACCCGACCCGGCACCGGCGCGGGTCCTGGCCGCCCGAACCGCCGGCGACGATCAGAACAGGTCGAAGAGGCGGACGAGGTAGTAGGTGACCGGCAACATGATCAGCAGGGCATCGAATCGATCGAGCAACCCGCCGTGGCCGGGGAGCAGCGAGCCCATGTCCTTAACGTCGAGGTCACGTTTGAGCATCGACTCGGTGAGGTCGCCGAGTGGAGCGAAGATCGCCGCCGCCACACCGAGGGAGAATGCCTCGACGAAACCACCGGGCTCCTTGCCGAACGGCGCCAGACCGACGATGTTCAACACGACGACCGCGGCGAGGATGGCGACCACACCACCGCCCAGGAGACCCTCGACGGTCTTGTTCGGGCTGGCCGACGAGAAGGAGCTGCGACCCATGGTCGAGCCGATGAAGTAGCCACCGATGTCGTAGGCGGCCGTCACGATGATGGCGGCCAGCAGCATGCCGATGCCGTTCGGAGCCTTCAGCATGAGTGCCGCGAACGAGCCGAGCACGCCGATGTAGACCACGCCGTACAGGGTGACTCCCAGGTTGGGTACCGGGCGTTCGGTGGCCACGCCGGTGAGGTACCAGAGCGCCCCGACGACGACGGTGAGAAACAGCACGAGCGAGACCGCCTCGGGGCCACGCCAGTACACCGCCAGCGGCATGACGGCGCAGGCGGCGATTCCCAGCAGGGTGGCCGGCTGATACCCCCGCTGGCGCAGGTTGTAGAACCATTCGACCGCGGCGGCGGCCAGGACGACGGCCACGAGCCCGACCGTCGGTCGTTTCCCGAACGAGAAGCAGATCAGCGCGATGGCCGCCATACCGACGCCGACACCGATGGCCACCGGAAGGTCGCGTCCTGCCGATGGGGCCGAAGGGGCCGAAGGGGCCGAAGGGGAGTCGATGCCGATGGCCGGTACGGCACCGAACTGGTCGGGGTCGTCGGCGTACGGAGAACGGCGCGGTGCCTCCGCAGGGTCGTAGAGCTCGTAGTCGTCCTCGGGCGGGAGCAGCGACGGGTTGAACTCACCGGCGCCCTCGACCGACCCTGCACCGACGTCATGCGTGCCGGTGTCCTCGTCCCACGAGTCGTCCCAATTCGGGTCGGAGCTCGCCCACGACCCGCTCTCGCCGGGAGCCTCGGCCCAGTGTGGCAGCGCGTCGTCCTCGGCCGCTGCTGCGTCGGGATCGGAGCCCAGAATCCTCAAACCTTCGAAATCCTCTTCATCGCTCACATCGGCCTCCTCGTTCGTCGCTCGCGGCCTCAGACCTCGAGCAGCTCGTGTTCTTTCTGTGCCAACGCGCTCGTCGACTTCGGCTTCGTGGGCGTGGGTTGCCTTGTCGAGTGCATCGAGACCCCGCTTGACGTCGTCGGCGGACGCCTCGCCGTCACGATCGAGCGCCTCGAGGTCGTGACGGGCGGTGCGGCGAATGCCGCGAAGGCTCTGTCGGGCGTCCTCGGCCATCTGCTTCACCATGCGCACCAGCTCTTTGCGGCGCTCTTCGGTGAGCATGGGAAAGTTCAGGCGCAACACCATGCCGTCGTTGCTCGGGTTGAGACCGAGGTCGGCCTCTTGAATGGTCCGCTCGATGGCGGTGATCGACGCCTTGTCGAACGGTGAGATCACCAGCTGTCGAGCCTCGGGCACGCTGAAACTGGCGAGCTGCTGGAGTGGTACCTCGCTGCCGTAGTAGTCGACCAGCAGCTTCTCGACGAAGACGGAGCTGGCACGGCCGGTTCGCACCGTCGAGTACTCGGCGCGAGCATGGGCCACCGACCGGCTCATCTTCTCGCCGGCATCAGCAAGGATCATGTCGATGAGTTCGCTCATGAGTACGCGTGAATTCCCTCGGACGTGCAGTAGGTGTCGCCGACAACCGTAGTCGCGGGCGGCGAGAGTGTAGGTCAGTGCACCAGGGTTCCGACGGGCTTGCCCTCGAGCACCGCCCGGATGTTGCCCTTCGCAAGCAGATCGAACATGACGATCGGCAGGTCGTTGTCCTTGCACAACGTGATCGCCGTGCTGTCCATTGCCTTCAGTTCCCGGCTGATCACCTCGAGATGGGTGACCTCGTCGATCTTGGTGGCCGCGGCATCGAGTCTCGGATCGGCGGTGTAGATGCCGTCGGTGCCCGAGTGGGTGCCCTTGAGCAGCGCCTGGGCCTCGATCTCCACTGCGCGCAGGGCAGCGGTGGTGTCGGTGGTGAAGAACGGATTGCCGGTGCCGCCGGCGAAGATCACGATCCGACCCTTCTCGAGATGGCGCATGGCCCGGCGGCGGATGTAGGGCTCGGCGACCTGGCTCATGTGGATGGCGCTCTGGACACGGGTCGGCTGATCGAGCTGTTCGAGGGTGTCCTGCAGGGCCAGGCCGTTGATCACCGTGGCGAGCATGCCCATGTAGTCGGCCTGGGCGCGATCCATTCCGGCGCCGGCACCGGTCATGCCCCGCCAGATGTTGCCGCCCCCGACCACCACGGCGATCTCGATGTCGAGATCGCGTCGGACCTCCACGATCTCGGCGGCCAGTGCGGCCACGGTCGCTCCGTCGATGCCGAATCCTCCGGGTCCGGCAAAGGCCTCACCCGAAAGCTTGAGGAGAACGCGGCGCCAACCTGCGTCGATGCCACGTTCGATCATGCGAGCACCCTAGATCACGCGCCGTTGTAGGCCTGGGCGAACCGAAGGATCGAGCCGTTGCCGATGGTGTCGGCGACTGACGTCTTGTCGCCGTGGAGACCCTGCTCGAGCAGGACCGTCTCGCGGAACCAACCGGTGAGCCGCCCCTCGACGATCTTTTCCCACGCCGCTTCGGGCTTGCCCTCGGCCTTGGTGAGGTCGAGCAGATCGGCGCGCTCCTTGGCGACGATCTCGGGGTCGATCTCGTCGCGAGACAACACGGTGGGCTTGGCGAAGGCGATGTGGAGCGCGACCTGGTGGAGCGTGTCGGCGTCGACGCCCTCGCCGAGGACGACGACGCCGTTGACCCCGCGACCGTCTTGCACGTGCAGATAGGTGTCGATCGACTGGCCGGAGCCGGCCTCGACGTATTCGACCGCGCCCAGCTCGATGTTCTCCTTCTTGGAGATCTTGAGATCGTCGATGGCGTCGGCCTTCTCGGTGACCGCCTCGACCCCACCGGCCAGAACCCGCTCGGCCAATTCGGTCACCAGGGCCACGAAATCGGCGGACTTGGCGCTGAAGTCGGTCTCGCATCGGAGCTGGACCAGCGCAGCGGCGCTGTCGTTGGACACAACGGCGATGGCGCCGTCGTTGTTCTCGCGGTCTTGACGCTTGGCGGCCTTGGCCAGACCCTTCTCGCGCAGCGCCTTGGCGGCTGCGTCGAAGTCACCGTCGGCGTCGACGAGGGCCTTCTTGGCGTCCATCATGCCCGCGCCGGTGGCCTGGCGGAGTCCCTGGACGTCTTTCGCAGTGAAGGTTGCCATTGGGAATCAGCTCTCCTTTTCCGCCTCGTCGGCCTCGACCGCAGGGGCGGCGGCTTCGACGGTGTCGGCCTCGACCGCAGGGGCGGCGGCTTCGACAGTGTCGGCCTCGACCGCAGGGGCGGCGGCTTCGACGGTGTCGGCCTCGACCGCAGGGGCGGCGGCTTCGACGGTGTCGGCCTCGACCGCAGGGGCGGCGGCTTCGACAGTGTCGGCCTCGACCGCAGGGGCGGCGGCTTCGGTGGCGTCGGCCTCGACCGCAGGGGCGGCGGCTTCGGTGGCGGCCTGTGCGGCGATTCGTGCTTCGCGCTCGGCGGCGGCCCGGGCCGCTTCGGCGCGGGCCTCGGCCTGCTTGCGGGCATGCTCGGCCTCGTCCTCGGCCGAGCGAGGGGCAGCCTCGGTCACGCCGGAGCGGGCCTGGCGGATGTAGCGACCCTCGGCCACGGCATCGGACATGATGCGACACATCAGCTCGCCGGAACGGATGGCATCGTCGTTGCCGGGAATCACGTAGCTCACGATGTCGGGGTCGCAGTTGGTGTCGACCACGGCGATCACCGGGACGCCGAGCTTGTTGGCCTCGGTGACGGCGATGTGCTCCTTCTTCGTGTCGAGCACGAACACGGCATTGGGGAGCTGCTCCATGTTGCGGATGCCACCGAGGTTGCGCTCGAGCTTGTCGAGCTCGCGACCGAGGAGAAGTGCTTCCTTCTTGGGCATCGCCTCGAACTCGCCGGACACCCGCATGCGCTGGTAGTCCTTCATCTTGTTGACCCGCTTGGAGATGGTCTCGAAGTTGGTGAGCATGCCGCCCAGCCACCGCTCGTTGATGTACGGCATGCCGCAGCGCTCGGCATAGCTCTGCACGCTGTCCTTGGCCTGCTTCTTGGTGCCCACGAACAACAAGGTGCCACCGTCGGCGACCATGTCGCGGACGAACGTGTACGACGTGGCGATGTGATCGAGGGTCTTCTCGAGGTCGATGATGTAGATGCCGGCGCGTTCGCCGTAGATGAACCGTTTCATCTTCGGGTTCCAACGGCGGGTCTGGTGTCCGAAATGGACGCCGGCTTCGAGCAGCTGTCGAAGGGTGACGACAGGGGCCATGGTGGTCTCCTACTTCGGTTCGACGATTCCCGTCTCCTACGCCCGGAGGCGACCGAAGTTGGTGACGGGTGGAATTGGCGCTCCGCTCACGCGGGGCCCCACCTGATGTGGGACCGTCGAGGAGTCTAGCGGGGTCGCCCTGGAGCGCCTCGCCGGCCGAGTTCACCCACCGACGCGACCGGGACGAGCCGCACGAACCCGCGACTGGCCTCGAACAGCAGTGAGGGGTCGAGGTAGGCCGAGCCGGCACGAACGCCGAAGTGGAAGCGGACAGCGGCGCGACCGATGCGCTCGCCGCGGTCGACGGCCATGCCCTTCGCCACCGTGATCTCCTCGAGGCCCGAGTAGGTGGTGCGCAGCCCGTCGGGGTGGTCGATCGCCACCACCTGGCGCGACGCAACCGAGCCGGCGAAGGCCACTCGGCCGGCCCCGCTGGCGGCGACCGCCTGGCCCGGACGAGTGCGGTACTCGAGACCCCGGTTGCCAGGACCGGCGAATCGCTGCGGCGGCCGAAACGCATCGACGACGGGCGCCGCCACCGGCGGCGCGTAGCCGTCGTCGGCGCCGTGGGCCGGAACCCACGCCGTGGCCAGGACGCCGATGATGACGGCCGACATGACCAGGATCAACCACTGGACTTCATCGATCATGAGCTCTCCCGGAACAGCCGCGCACAGGCGGGGAATGGTGGGAGAAGCACCCCGAACCTAGCACCCGTGATCGCCGGCGGGGAAGGGCTCGTTTCAGGCCGGTTTCTCGGCCAGATTCATACGCGAGCGCAGGTGCAGCACGGCCTTGGTGTGGATCTGACACACCCGGCTCTCGGTGACGCCGAGCACTTCGCCGATGTCGTTGAGGGTCAGACCCTCGTAGTAGTAGAGCGTGAGCACGATCTTCTCGCGTTCGGGCATTCGATTGATCGAACCGGCGAGCAGCTGGCGCATCTCCTCGATCTCGAATTGGGCGCTCGGGCCGAGGTCAGCGGTCGCAATGGTGTCGCCCAGGGTGGCGGACTCGCCTCGTTCGGAACCCGAGAGCATCTCGTCGAGAGCGGCGATGCCGCCCAGGGAGATCCGCCCCAACAGTTCGTGGAGCTGATCGACGCTGATCTCGAGCTCGTCGGCCAGTTCGGTGTCGCTCGGGCTCCGGCCCCATCGAGCCTCGAGGTCGGTGAAGGCCTTCTCGACGGCCCGCGCCTTGGCTCGTATCGACCGCGGCACCCAGTCGATGGATCGCAGCTCGTCGAGAATGGCACCCTTGATGCGGGGAATGGCGAAGGTCTCGAACTTGAAGCCGCGGTCGAGCTCGAAGCGTTCGATCGCGTCGATGAGACCGAACATGCCATAGCTCACGAGATCGGCGTGCTCGACGTTCTGCGGGAGACCGACCGCCACCCGTCCGGCGACGTACTTGACCACCGGCGAGTAGCTCACGATCAGCTGATCGCGGGTCGCGGGATCGCGCCGATCGACGTAGTCGGCCCACAGTTCGTCGATGTTGTCGGGAAGATCTGCCATGGTCAGCCGCGGGGGTGCGTCGATTCGAGGACCGCGCGCAGGCGCTCCTTGCTCACGTGGGTGTAGATCTGGGTGCTGCCGAGATCGGCATGCCCGAGGAGTTCCTGCACGGCTCTCAAGTCGGCACCTCCGTCGAGGAGATGAGTCGCG
Source organism: uncultured Acidimicrobiales bacterium (assembly GCA_963787285.1). GTDB lineage: Bacteria > Actinomycetota > Acidimicrobiia > Acidimicrobiales > JAHEJN01 > JAHEJN01. The sequence goes on from CAWBCM010000008.1 coordinate 28,859, forward strand.
AAGGTGTGACGCAGGGCATGCGGGTGCGTCGGCGACGGCGCACAGCGATCGACGATCCGGCGGGCATCGCGGGGCGTGAGGCGCCGCCCGGTGAGGTTGAGGAAGACCGCTGCGGGCGGCGAGTGGTCGGAGACGAGCTGGTGGCGACCGCGACGCAGCCAGAGGTCGAGGGCGACGACGGCGGGGGCCGACAGGGGCACCTGGCGTTTCTTGCTGCCCTTCCCGAGCACCGTGGCCCGGCCGCGGTCGAGATCGAGGTCGCCGGTGTCGAGCCCACACAGTTCACTGATACGCACCCCGCTGCCGTAGAGCATCTCGAGCACGGCGAGGTCACGCAGCCGACGGTGCTCCGGGTCACCGGTGACCGAGGCACGCGGGTGGTCGAGCAGCGTGTCGATCTCGGAGGCCTTGAGCACCCGCGGCAACCGGCCGTCGGCCCGGGGCGCACTGACGCCGATGGTGGGATCGGTCTCGGCGAGTCCCGAACGGGTGGCCCACCGGTAGTAACGGCGCAGCGACGACAGCTTGCGGGCAATCGTGCGGCGGGCGTAGCCGTGGGCCGTGAGGGTGGCCAGATAGCCGCGAACATGGCGACGGGTCACCTGGCCGGGTCGGTCGATGCCGCGCTCGGAGACGGCCTCGGCGAAGGCCGCGAGGTCGCGCGAGTACACGGTCACCGTGTCATTGCTCACCGAGGTGAGCGACAATGCGAAGTCGTCCAGATCCCACGCCACCGGCCCAACCTAGTCCTGCGACCTGGTCATTCGATGGAGGCTCGACCGCCCGGAGGCGGTAGCTGCGACCGGCGCTGACCACCTCGTTCGGGTGCGAACCGTGTCGTTGCGCCCGTGCTCACTCGAGCCAGAATTCACACGATCCCATGAGCGGCTCCGTCGACCGGCCGCCGCAGCTCTCGGCGAGGCGTTCCTCGGGACTGTCGATCGGCGAGGTCAACCACAGGTCGTCGCAGGCGGCGTTGTCTCCGGCCCGACACTGTCGGGCCAGCGTCTTCATGTCCATCGGCGCCGGGTTCGGGCTCGAGGACTCGATGCCGGAGAACGCCTCGTCGAACGCCGCCGTGAGCTCGTCCTCGAGGTCGGCGAACTCGGAGGTGAAGAGCTGGGTCAGAGCGTCGTCGAGACAGCTGCCTGGCTGCGACACGGTGCCGCCGGCGTCGGCATCGGCGAGCCCGTCGATGACACAGTCGATCGACTCGTCGTTCAGACCGTCGGCGCGGAGCTGGTCTCGGATCTGCCCCTCGGGGCTCGCACAGGCCGCGCTCACCAGGATGAGCACCGCGATGATTCGGCGCATGATTGGCCATCGGAGCGGCGGGTACCGATGTGAACCGCCGGTGGCGCAATGGGCCGCCGGACCCAGCGCACCCTCACGCAGCCGCGACCCGTTCGAGCCATGCCCCGCGCCGGGCAATCCAGCCCGAGCCGAGAAGCTCCTCGATGGCGGTCGAGACCTCGCCGATCGTGAGCTCGGTGCGGTGAACGAGCACCTCGAGGTCGACCGGCTGCCAGCAGAAGGCCTCGATCACTCGGCGACCAAGCGGGCTCGGCGCACGTCGGGGCGTCCTACGCAACGAGACTGCCGCGCTGAGGCCGAGCAGGGTCAGGACATCGGCGGCGGCACAGGCCGGAGCGCAACCCTCGCCGAGGAGACGGTTCGTGCCCGCCGATGTCGGACTTCGGATCGGGCCGGGCACGGCCATGACCGGGATGTCGCGGCGGGCCGCCTCGGCAACGGTGTGCATGGATCCGCCGGTGAGGTCGGACTCGACCACGACCACCACATCGGCCAGGCCGGCGATGATGCGATTACGCGCCGGGAACCGCCAGCGGTCCGGGGCCACCCCGAGCGGCACCTCGCTGACCACCGCCCCGGCTTCGGCAACCGCTCGCCACAGGGCTCGGTTGCGCGACGGGTAGACCCGATCGAGGCCACACGCAACGACAGCCACGGGCGCCGCTACTGCGGCGTGGAGCGCGCCCGCGTGGGCCGCGCCGTCGATGCCGAGCGCCAGACCCGAGACCACGCACACACCGGCCGCGGCAAGATTGCGACCGAGCTCGAAGGCCACATCGGCGCCGTAGCGGGAGCAGCGGCGGGTACCCACGACGGCGACCCGGGGCAACTGCAGCGGCCCGAGGTCGCCGTCGATGAAAAGTGCCGCCGGCGGCTCGGGATCGTCGATCAGGATGTCGGGGTAGGCGGCACTCCCCCACCGGGCCACGCCGATCCCGCTCTGCCGGTACTGGTTCCACCTCTGCTCGACGTCGATGCGAGCCGCCTGCACCCGCCAGGCCCGCATGAGCTCACGGTCGATCGCGACGTCGGATCCGATCGATCCGTCGACGACTCGCTGCCACACCCGCGCCGGGGAGCCGAGCCCCAGGACGATCCGGAGACGGGCGGGTCCCATGCCGTTGAGCTCGCTCAACATGGCGAGCCACGCCTCGTCGGGTAGCCGTTCACCGGCCATCGGCATACCCCTCGCAACTCCCGAGCGGTTCGATGCGGAACTGCAGTGCCTGGGCCAGATGCGGCGCGGTCACTTCGGAATGGTCGTCGAGATCGGCGATGGTGCGGGCCACCGCCCGAACCCGCTGGATCCCCCGGGCGCTGAGGCGTCCGTCGGTGACCGCAGCCTCGACCACCCGCAGGGCGTCGCTGTCGCATCGGAGGGGAGCGAACCGGTCGAGCGCCGGGGCATCGAGCTCGGCGTTGAAGCGAACGCCTCGCCCCGCAGCCGTCGCGCGAGCTCGGGCCACACGCTCGGCCACGACATGCGACGGCTCGCCGGGAGGTGCGGTGAACAGGTCGTGGGCGCTGGGGCGGGCCACGTGAACCCGCAGATCGAACCGGTCGAGCAGCGGCCCCGACAGGCGTCGGGCGTAGCGCAGCCGGGCGGTGGGACTGCACCGACAGGCGCCCGGTCGGCCGAGCTCGCCGCACGGGCACGGGTTGGTCGCGCCCACCAGCAGCACCCGCGCCGGGAACTCCACGGTGCCCGCCGCCCGAGCCACCCGAATCCGCCCCTCCTCGAGGGGCTGGCGCAGTCCGTCGAGCGCCGTGGGGCCGAACTCGCCCATCTCGTCGAGGAACAGCACGCCCCCGTGGGCCGCGGAGACCTCGCCCGGACGCATCGTGGAGGACCCGCCCCCCACGAGCGACACCGCCGAGGCGCCGTGATGAGGGGCCCGGAACGGAGGGCGGCACACCAGCCCGCCGCCGGGCAACGCGATACCCGCGGCGGAGTGGATGCGGGTGACGTCGAGAGCGATGTCGGGGCTCAGATCGGGAAGGAGTCCGGGAAGACGACGGGCGAGCATGGTCTTGCCGGCCCCGGGTGGACCGACGAGCAGAAGGTGATGCCCACCCGCGGCGGCGATCTCGAGCGCCCGCCGAGCCACCGCCTGGCCCCGGACATCGGCGAGATCGGGAGCGGCGGGCGGCTCGACCAGGGAGGGAGACGCCGGGATCGGTGGCCACTCGCGCTCGCCGGACAGCACCAGCACCAGCTCGAGGAGGCTCGACACCGGATGGACGCGCTGGCGGCCCAACAGGCCGGCCTCGTGCGCATTACCGATCGGGACGGCCACGCGGGGAGCGGCCACCGCATCGGTCAGCGGGAGGGCGCCCGAGATCGGGCGGATCGACCCGTCGAGCCCGAGCTCGCCCAGCGCGCCGAGCCCGTCGACCGCGCTGGCCGGCAACGCGCCGTCGGCCACCAGAACCCCGACGGCAATGGCCAGATCGAGGGCAGCGCCCTCCTTGCGGAGCCCCGACGGGGCCAGATTGACGGTGATGCGCCGCAGTGGCCACGCCAGACCGCTGCTCAGGACCGCGGCCCGAACCCGATCGCACGCTTCGCGGCACGATGCATCGGGTAGCCCGACGACGGTGAAGCCGGGCAGACCGTTCGAGACGTGAACCTCGACGGCCACCGGTTGACCGACCACCCCGCGCAGGGTGGCCGCAGCAATGGATGCCAGCACGACACGCTCCTCTGCTCGATGAGGGAGCGGCCCACGGACCACCGACTGCAATCGAAGCTAGCGAGACGGTGTGACGGTCGATCGTCGGAGGGATAGGTTGGCCGCCCATCCGAGAGCGCACCGAGGTGAGCCGACTACTCGATGTCGGCGAGAACCTCACGCGTGTAGCGCACGACCGCCTCGATCTCGGCCGGTTCGAGACGGCCACCGTAGGCGGGCATACCGCCTTTGCCGTTGGTCACCAGGTCGATCTGGTCGGCGATGTCGGGGTAATCGGCCACCACTGCGCCCCCGTTGAGCTGAGGCCCTCGACCGCCGCCACCGCTACCGCCGTGGCACTGAACGCAGTTTCCCTGGTAGAGGTCACGACCCTGCGCGAGCACGGGGTCGGGTCGTCCGTCGGCGCCGAGGGGAACCTCGGGTGCGCCGGGAGAGCACGCGCCGAGGGCGAGCGCGAAGACCAGAGTCGCCCCGACCGGGAGGATCCTCATCGTCCGACGAAAGTGGGATCGCGCTTCTCGACCCAGGCGGCCATGGCCTCGACCACGTCGTCGGTCGTGAAGTTGAGCGCCTGGGCGTTGGCCTCGGCCAGCAGCGCCTCGGCGAAGGTGCGACCGAGCGAATGGTCGAGCAGCGCCTTGGACGCGGCCAGGGCGATGGGCGGCCCCGCCTCGAGACGATCGGCCCACTCGTCGACGGCGGCGTCGAGGTCGGCGAGCGGTACCACCTTGTTCACCAGGCCGACCCGGGCGGCCTCGTCGGCGGGCAGGATGTCGGCCAGCAGGGCGAGCTCCTTGGCCTTGTGCATGCCGACCAACCGCGGCAGCAACCACGAGCCGCCGAAGTCGAGCGACAGCGACCGGCGGGCGAAGATCTCGCTGAAACGCGCCCGGTCGCTGGCCACCACCAAATCGCATCCGAGCGCCAGGTTGAGTCCCGCACCCGCCGCAACTCCGTCGACCCGGGCGATCGACGGCATCGGGAGATCGTGCAGGGCCTGGGCCGCCTGGTTCACCACGGCCATCGCCGCCACGCCCCTGCGCTCGGCACGGTCCTGGCTCGGACCGACATCGGCACCCGAGCAGAACTCGCCGTTGGCGCCGGTGATGACCACCACCCGCACCGAGGCATCGGCGGCGAGCGCGAGCAGGTGATCGCGCAGACCCGCCCACATCGGCGCGGTGATCGCGTTCTTGGTTCGGGCCCGGTCGAGGGTGAGGGTGGCCCGAGCCCCCTTGCGAGCGAGGTGAAGTCCGTCCATGGAGGGCACACTAGGGGGCCTATGGGCTTCGATCCCACCCGGAAGCACCGTCGGAGCGCCTTCGACTACTGGTACGTCGGTGCCGGCCTCGTGGTCTTCGCGGCTCTCGTGCTGTGGGCGCTGGTGGGCTGAACGATGCATCCCGATCTCTGGCACGACAACGCCGTCGAGACGCGCTTCATCCAGCCCTACCAGGCCACCAAGACGTACCTGTGCCCGGGCTGCAACCGCGACATTCCACCTGGGCTCGGCCACATGGTTGCCGTGCCCCACGAGGCGCCCGACCTCCGCCGGCACTGGCATCGCGGATGCTGGAACGGCCGCAAGACCCGTCGTCCCCGCGACTAACCCTCGGTGTCGTCGCGTAGGGGCCACGGATTGGCCACGCACGACTCGACCGACTTGGTCTGTTGCATCATCACCGGAGCCGGGAGCCCGGCGCCCGGACACCCGACGTGGTTGTGCCGGAGGGCATGGCCGATCTCGTGGTTGATCAGGTACACGCGGTAGAGGTCGATCGACAGGAAGTCGTCGGCCCCGGAGCGCCAGCGATTCACGTTGAGCACGGTGCGCTCTTGTTCGATGGTGCAGCTGAAGACGCCGTTGGTCTGGAACGGCAGGCACAGCTGATCGGTGGTCGAGGGCGACGCGAGGACGACCCGGGTGTCGGGGTCGGCATCGACCCGTCGCCACGTGACCTCCCCGGTGCCGATCCACGAACGCTCGTCGAAGAGGATGCGTTGCACCTCGGCGGCGAAGCACTGGCCGTCGATGGCCACTCCGTCCTCGATCTCGATCGTGAAGGTTCGCACCGGTCCGGTTCCGGCCGTGGCGTTGTCGCCGGGAACCACCGCCACCGTGCCCTGGGGTGTGTCGGGGTCGCCGGTGTCACACGACGTTGCGCCCAGCGGTGGCGGGGTCGGCGTCGGGGTCGAGGCCGGCGTCGGGACGACGGTGGGAACGGCGACCGCGGTGGGTTCGGCGATCGGTACGTCGACCGGTGAGGGGGCGGCGGCGGTGACCACCGCCGGCTGCGGTTCGCCCGCCCGTCCCGACCACCATCCGAGCGCCACGACCAGGAGACCCAACGAGAGCAGCGAGGCAACAGCGGGACGGCGCACCGGAGCAGCCTAGAAGCCCCCCTCGACCACTTCGACCGCGCCGGCGGTGACGCCCACCGCGTCGAACCGCACCCGTCGCCCTCCACCGGGATGGGCGGCCAGCCACGTCGCCGCCAGCTGACGGACCCTGCGGGCCTTGGCCGGATGTACCGCTTCGAGGCCGGTGCCGAACCGGGCCGACGCGCGGGTCTTCACCTCGCAGAAGACGAGTTCGCCGGGCCGAGCCACGATCAGATCGATCTCGCCGTTGCGGCACCGCCAGTTGCGGTCGACCACGACGTACCCGTTCTGCTCGTACCACCGGGCGGCCAGCTGCTCACCTCTGGCGCCGAGCTCGATCCGCATGTGCGACACGGCCCCGAACCTACGACGGCGGTGTGACGGTGCCGGAGCACGGGCGCCGACTCGAGCTCGACCCGACGATCAGGTGTCGCGCTTTTCCTTGACCTTGGCGGCCTTGCCGATGCGGTCACGCAGGTAGTAGAGCTTGGCCCGGCGGACGTCGCCGCGGGTGACCCGCTCGAGCTTGGCGATGATCGGCGAGTGCAGCGGGAAGGTGCGCTCCACTCCGACGCCGAAGCTGAGCTTGCGGACCTTGAAGGTCTCGCGGATGCCCGAGCCCTGACGGGCGATCACGACACCCTCGAACACCTGCACGCGCTCACGGTTGCCCTCGACGACTCGGACGTGGACACGGACGGTGTCGCCCGGATCGAAGTCGGGGATGTCGTCGCGAAGCGATGCCTGGTCGATGAGATCGGTTGACTGCATGAGGTGCTCCGGAGATCACGAAACGGCGAGGATGGCCGTCTTGGGGCTGGATCAGCCTAGACGGGTGGCAACCAGATACCTACAGCCGGTCGTGCTGGTCCAGCCCGAACTCCGCGAGCAACGTGCGATCGGCATCGGACAGGCCGCCACGAGCCTCGACCAGGTCGGGTCGGGCCTCGAGCGTTCGGGCGAGGGCCTGCGCCCGGCGCCAACGTTCGACCCGCCCATGGTCGCCCGAGCGCAACACCTCGGGCACCTCGAGCCCGCGGTACTCCGCCGGGCGGGTGTAGTGCGGGTACTCGAGCAGACCGTCGGTGAACGACTCGTCGGCCGCGGAGGCGTCGTTGCCCATCACTCCGGGCACCAGGCGGCCGACCGCCTCGATGACGACGAGAGCCGCCACCTCACCGCCGCCCAGCACGTAGTCGCCGATCGACACCTCCTCGTCGACCAACGCGTCGTGCACCCGTTGATCGATGCCCTCGTAACGACCACAGAGAAGGGAGAAGCCGGAGCCGGACGCGAGCTCGCGGGCCATGGCCTGATCGAAGGTGCGGCCGCCGGGTCCGAGCAGGAGCAGCGGTCGCGGCGGATCGACGGCCTCGATGGCACGAAAGATCGGATCGGGGGCCATGACCATGCCCGCGCCACCACCGAAGGGCGCGTCGTCGACGGTGTGGTGGCGGTCGTCGGTGTGGACGCGGAGGTCGTGGGCGCGCACATCGAGCAGCCCTTGCTCCCGGGCCCGCCCGAGCAGGCTCTCGGCGGTGAAGCCGTCGATCAGCCCCGGGAAGATGGTGAACACGTCGATGCGCACGACCCACTACCCGTCGTCGCGCTCGGACAGGGCTGCATCGAGATCGAACAGCCCCCGCGGCGCATCGACGGTGAGCATGCCATCGGCGGGGCCTGCGACCATGAAGTGCAGCGGCACGAGCGTGTCGTCGTCGAGCACCAGCAGGTCGCTGGCCGGGTTCGCCTCGATGTGCACGACCGTTCCCCGGGTGATGCCGTCGGTGTCCACCACCGTGCACCCGATCAGGTCGTGGACCCAGAGCGTGTCGTCGTCGTCATCGTCGATGGGCTCGGCGTAGAGCAGGCGGGCGCGGAGCGTCTCGGCCTGCGTGCGGGTGGTGAATCCCTCGAAGGCCACCAGCTGCTTGCCCTGGTGCGGGCGCGACGACACCACGACGAGATCGCCGAGGTCGGTGTGCAGTACCGCTCCCGGGGCGTGGCGTTCGGGCCGATCGGAGACGAAGGTGACCACGACCTCGCCACGGATGCCGTGGGCCTTGCCGATCCGGCCGACCTCGAGCTGGTGGGGATGGTCGGCCATGGGCCTCAGTCGGCGAAGTCGACCTCGGCACGAAGATCGTCGGCGGCAGCTGCGGCCGAAACCACCGTGCGGATGGCGTTGGCCACCCGACCACGCTTGCCGATGACGCGACCCATGTCGCCGTCGCCCACGTGGACCTCGAGGTTCAACGTGCCGTCCTTCTCGTCGGATTCGATGCGGACGGCATCGGGGTCGCTGACCACCGACTTGACGAGGAACGCCAGGACATCGCCGGCACGGGATCCCGTTTCGTCGCTCATTCTTCCTCGCTCGCAGATTCGGCGGGTGCGGCATCGGCCGTGTCGGCCTGCAACGACGGGGGCAGCGAGAAGCCGGCGGCTTCGGCAGCCTCGGCGGTGGTGAACCACACCTCGGCCTTGGTGCGCCCGTAGAACGGCGACGTGGGCGGGTGATACAACATCGACCCGGCATTGCCCTTGATCGTGTACTCGTCACTCGGCGCCGAGCCGTCCTCGAGCGGCAACGCCGACTCCGCACCGAACGGCGACGCGTCGTCGGGATTGGCCTCGCCGTCACCGTCACTGTCGACCGCAGCGTCTTCGAGCACCGCAACCGGCTCCTCGGCCGGAGCCTCGGCCACCGGGGCCGCTTCGGCCGGTGCCTCAGTGGGAGCCTCGGCCGGTGCCGAGATGACGGTCGCCGAACCGGCGACGGTCACTGCAGGAGGCGGTTCCTCGCCGGTGAAGTCGGTCCAGGCGCCGGAGATCTTCAACAGCTTGGCGACCCGCTCGGTGGGCTGAGCGCCGTGACGGAGCCAGTGCACCGCGCGCTCGTTGTCGATCTTGATGGCCGAAGGATCGGGCCGGGGATCGTAGGTGCCGACGATTTCGATGAATCGACCATCGCGGGGCGAACGGGAATCGGCGGCGACCACACGGTAGGTCGGCTGCTTCTTCTTACCCATCCGCATGAGGCGGAGCTTCACTGCCACTTCGGGGTTCCTTCTTCTGGATTGCGTACTGCGAGGCTGCACCGGGCAGCGGGCGCCAGGCGAGGGCGTAGGCGGACCGCAACAGTCTGCCGAGTTTTCGGGTCAGTGCCACCCTCGGGCGGCACCGGACACCGATGGTCGATTAGCGGTCGAAGTCGGCGAGGTCCTCGAGTCCGAGCTCGGAGAGATCGAGACCGCCGCCCTCACCGAGGCCGGGCAGCGAGAGCCCACCGCCCGCCTTGGCCGCCTGAGCCTTCGACACCGTGACCCGCCCACCGCTCTTGCCCTTCTTGCCCTTCTTCGTCTTCTTCTTGATCCGCTTCGTACCGAGGCCGCCGAAGCGCTTCATCATCTTCTGCATCTCACGGAACTGCTTGATGAGCTGGCTGACCTCGTTGGGCAGGGTGCCCGACCCGTTGGCGATGCGGGCGCGGCGACTGCCGTCGATGATCACCGGGTCGATCCGCTCGGCGGGCGTCATGGACTTGATGATGGCCTCGACCCTGGCGATCTGCCGGTCGTCGATCTCGGTGTCCTTCACCTCTTTGGGGATGCCGGGCATCATGCCGATCACGTTGCCGAGGGGGCCCATCTTCTTCAGGGCCTGCATCTGCTCGAGGAAGTCCTCGAGGGTGAAGGTGCCGTCGAGGATCTTGGCCGCCGCCGCCTCGGCTTCCTGCTCGTCGTAGACCTCCTCGGCCTTCTCGATGAGGCTCAACATGTCGCCCATGCCCAGGATGCGTCCGGCGAGACGATCGGGGTGGAACTGTTCGAAGTCCTCGAGCTTCTCCCCGGTGGAGGCGAAGGCGATGGGCCGCCCGACCACCTGCTTCACCGAGAGGGCGGCTCCGCCTCGGGCGTCGCCGTCGAGCTTGGTGAGGATCACGCCGTCGAGCTCGAGGGTGTTGTGGAAGGCCTCGGCGGTCTGAACGGCGTCCTGACCGGTCATCGCGTCGATGACGAGGAAGGTGTAGTGCGGCAGGATCGTGTCGGAGATGTCGCGGATCTGTTCCATCAGATCGGCGTCGATGGCGAGGCGGCCGGCGGTGTCGACGATGACCACGTCTCGACCGGTGCGTTCGGCTTCCTCGATTCCGGCCTTGGCCACCGCCACGGGGTCGCTCGGCTCACTGAACACGGGTACGTCGATCTGGCGGCCCAGGGTGCGGAGCTGCTCGACTGCCGCCGGCCGTTGGAGGTCGGCGCCGACCATCAGGGGGTTGCGACCCTGGCTCTTGAACCAGCGGCCGAGCTTGCCGACCGCAGTGGTCTTGCCTGCACCCTGGAGGCCGGCCATGAGGATGATGGTGGGCGGTGAGCTGGCGTACTCGAGCTGCATCGTCTCGCCGCCGAGGATGGCGGTGAGCTCCTCGTTGACGAACTTCACCACCTGCTGGGCAGGGTTCAGGGCCTGGTGGAGCTCGGCGCCCACGCAGCGGGCGCGCACGGCCGCTTGGAAGTCCTTGACGACCGCGAAGTTCACGTCGGCTTCGAGGAGGGCGAGCCGGATCTCGCGCAGGACCTCGTCGACGTCGTCGTCCTGGAGCTTTCCCTTGCCCCGGAGCTTCTTGAAGATGCCGTCGAATCGATCGGAGAGAGTGTCGAACATCGTGGGGAGGAGGCTAGCGGCGTCGGTGGGCCTCGCCAGGGTCGCTAGCCGTCGCCGGCGGCGATGGCCTCGAGCTCGTCGTATTGCGCCTTGGCCTCGACGGCACCCTTGTAGAGCACGTAGCCGACCGCAGCGGTGGCGATCGCACCGGCGAGGGCCTTCACGCCCTTCACGCGACGGCGGCGCAGATCGCGGATGGTCACGACCTCCAGCGGTGCGAATCCCAGGAGGTCCTCGTCACGGAGTCGGGTCGGCAGGTTGCGGAGAACGGTGGCCATCGGGATCGATTCTCTCAGACCGAGTCGAACAGTGCATCGACGAACATGTCGGGGTCGAACTCGATCAGGTCGGCCGCGCCCTCGCCCAGACCGACGAGCTTGATCGGTATACCGAGCTCGGTCTGGATGGCCATGACGATGCCGCCCTTGGCCGAACCGTCGAGCTTGGTGAGCACGACACCGGTGACATCGACGGCCTCGGTGAAGGTGCGGGCCTGGGTCAGCCCGTTCTGGCCGGTGGTGGCGTCGATCACGAGCAACACCTCGGTGACCGATCCGCCCTGCTCCTCTGCACCCCGATCGGCCACCCGGCGGACCTTGCGCAGCTCCTCCATGAGATTGGTCTTGTTGTGCAGGCGGCCGGCCGTGTCGGCCAGCACCAGGTCGGCACCTCTGGCCCCGGCACTGGCGATGCCGTCGAAGATCACCGAGCTGGGGTCGGCTCCCTCGGAGCCGCGGACGATTCCCGCGCCGGCGCGATCGGCCCACATCTCGAGCTGCTCGCCGGCGGCGGCTCGGAACGTGTCACCGGCCGCCATCACCACGGTCTTGCCCGCTGCCACCTCGCGGCTTCCGAGCTTGCCGATGGTGGTGGTCTTGCCGACACCGTTGACTCCGACGAACAGCCACACCGATGGAGCCGCATCGGCGTGGAGGGTGATGTCGTGACCGGCCAGCTCTTTTTTGAGTCGAGCCTTCAGCATCTCGATCGCAGTGGTGGGATCGGTGACGCCGTCGGCCTTGGCCTGCGCGCGTACGTCCTCCACGACGCGAGTTGCGGTGGCCACGCCGACATCGGCGAGGATCAGCGCCTCCTCGAGCTCGTCCCACGTCTGTGTGTCGACCGAACGGGACAGCACCGAGCCGAGGTATCCGCCGAGATTCGAGCGAGCCTTGCCCAGCCGCTCGCGGAAGGTGGCGGGCCGCGGCGGTGCCTCGACGACGGTGGCCTCCGGTGGCGGTTCGAGCGCGATGTCCGGCGTCGGCGGCGCTTTGACCGAGCCCCGACCACGAACGACGAAACCGATGCCCAGCGCAACGAGCACCGCGAGGGCGATGAGAATGACGATCAGGAGTTCCATGACCCTCGCAGGCTAACGGCGGCCGCCCGCCCTCCTCTCGGCCCGACCCAAGGGAGATCAGTGACGCGACCTGAGGAGTCAGGCGTCGCCGAGCTTGCCCACCGTGACCGGAATGCTGAGGGTGGCGCCGTTGCGGACGACCTCGAGGTCGACGACGGTTCCGGGCAGGGTCAACCGGACGCGAGCGGCGAGCTCTTCGGTGGATCGCACGGGCTCACTTCCGAAGGCGACCACCAGGTCGCCCGCCTCGATCCCTGCGTCGTCTGCGGGCCCACCCGGATTGGCGCCGGCAACGAGGGCACCGGGATCGCCGCTCACCGGCTCGGACAGCTCCACCCCGAGGAACCCGACATCGAGTGCCACGCCGTCGATGATGCGGTCGGCGATGAGCGCCACCGTGTCGGCCGGGATCGCGAACCCGAGGCCGACGCTCCCCTGCCCGCCGTCGGTGCGGATCGAGGTGTTCATGCCGATGACGCGACCCTCCCGATCGACCAGTGCTCCGCCGGAGTTGCCGGGATTGATCGGCGCATCGGTCTGCACCATGCTCACCACGTTCGGGGTGCCGTCGAGCTCGTTGATCACCACTCGATCGACGGCCGAGACGATGCCGGCCGTCACCGTCTGCTCGAGTCCGAAGGGGCTGCCGATGGCCACGGCGAGCTGGCCCACCTCCACCGATCCGGCCGGAGCGAACTCGGCGACGCCGAACTCCTCGGCCTCATCGATGCTCACGACGGCGACATCGACCGCAGTGTCGCGGCCGACCACGGTTCCCGTGACCCGACGGCCGCTCGCGAGCTGTACGTCGACCGACTGGGCCGTGCCGACCACGTGGGCGTTGGTCACGATGTGACCGTCGGCGGTGTACACGATGCCCGACCCCTGCCCCTCACCGGTGGTGATGAGCACGACGGCGGGTGCCACGATCGTGGCGGCGGCCGAGGCCGGTTCGGCGTCGGGATCGAGCGGCACCGACGGGGCGCTGGCGGCCGGCGGTGGCGCGGGCTCGGCGTCGGGTTCCGGCGGCGTGTTGCCGGCGACCGGTGCGATCGGTTCGGCCACCACGGGAGCGACGAGCCCCGATTCGAGATCGTCGATCCGCTCATTGGCTCGGCTCTCGGCGACCGCCCACCCGCCGGCGAAGGCTGCGAGCAGGAGTGAGGCGATCGCGACGAGCCAGGGCACGCGAGCCCGGCCCGCGGCGTTTCGTCGGGCCGGTGGCGGCGGAGAAGCACTTGCCTGGAGGTCGTCGGCCGACGGTGGGGACGCCGGGGGCGTCATGGGCGGGGCCGACGCCGTCGGCCACCCTCTCTCACCCGTGGTGGCGTGGGCGAGAGAGGGTGGCAACGGGAGGTGCCCAGCGGTGGGGGGAACCGCTGGCCACCGATCGACGCCCTGCGTGCCGGCTGGAGGGGGAAAGCCGGCCGCAGGGCGGATCTGGGGACGACGCCAGGACCCGTTGGAACCGGGAGGGCTGTCGGCCTCGGGTTGTGTCGAATCGTTGGTCACGTTGCTCTCCGGGGGGTGAGCTGCCGTTGCCGGCGGTGGGGGGGTGCGTGAGTCAAGCTAGGCAACACGACCGAAAGAACCCGTAAGCCATCCTTTGTGTTCCGTAAAGATCCAGCGACGAGTGAAAGGATCAGGCCATGGCGTCCATCTCCCTCGTCACGCTGGTGGTCGACGACTACGACCACGCGATCGACTTCTTCACCCATGTCCTCGGCTTCGATCTCGTCGAGGACACGGCCTCGCTCACCAACGACGGTCGGCCGAAGCGCTGGGTCGTCGTGCGGCCGTCCGGTGCCGAAACCGGGCTGCTGCTGGCCAAGGCGGACGGCACCGATCAAGCCGCCGTGGTCGGCCGCCAGACAGCCGGACGGGTGAGCTTGTTCCTCTCGGTCGACTCGCTCGAAGCCTTCGACGCGACCTACCGGCGACTCGAGGCGGTCGGTAGGGAGCTCGAGTCGCCGCGCCGGCGCGAGGCCTACGGAACCGTCGCTGTGTTCACCGACATCGCAGGCAACCGATGGGACCTCCTCGGCCCCGCCTCCTAGATGTCGATCTTCAGGGGCATGGTGGGCGCGTCGGCGGCCACACCCGGGATGCGGATGGTGAAGGTGGCGCCGCGACCGGGCGAGCTCTCGAGGGTCACCTCGCCACCATGGGCCTCGGCGATCTGGCGGACGATCGTCAGGCCGAGACCCGAGCGGCCCTGCTGACGAGCCTGCGTCTCGTCACCCCGCCAGAACCGTTGGAAGACGGCATCGTGATCGGCGGGATCGATACCGGGCCCCTGGTCCTGGACCTCGATGAAGATCCGGTTCCCTTGCCGACCGGCCCGTGCGTGGATGGTGGTACCCGCGATCGAGACCCGCACGGCATTGGCCAGCAGGTTGGCGACGGCACGACCGAGCGCCGGCCCGTCGCCCACCACCCACAGGCTCGGCTCGATGCCGGCTTTCAGGGTCACCCCGTTCGCCGCGGCCGGCGTCTCGAACTCGGCGACGACTCGCCGGACGACCTCCCCGACGTCGACCGGGTCGCTGCGGACCGACAGGTGCTCTTGGCGGGCCCACACCAGGAGATCGTCGACCAACCGACTCATGCGTTCGGTGGAGTGTCCGACGATTCGAGCCGTGTGGCGGAGATCGGCGACGTCGGCATCGGGATCGGCCAGCGCCACGTCGAGATTGGTGCGCATCACCGCCAACGGATTGCGGAGCTCGTGTGACGCCTCGTGGATGAAGCGCCGCTGGCCCTCGAAGGCCGTGTCGATCCGGTCGAGCATGTCGTCGAAGGTGTCGGCGAGGTGCCGCAACTCGTCGTCGGGGCCCTGGAGGCGGATCCGCCGTGACAGGTCGGTGGCCTGTATGTCCCGCGCCACCGAGGTGATGCGCCCGATGGGCCGCAGCACCCGTCCGGCCACGAACCAGCCGACGACGAGGCTCACGACGAAGAGCAACGCCAGAGCCCAGAACGAGTAGTCGCGGAGCTGGTCGAGCGCCCGCTCGTTCACCGACGACTCGAAGTCACGGAGCCGGGCCTGGAACTGGTCCTCGGCCACGACCAGGACCCCGCCGTCAGGGGTCTCGAAGAACTGCGCGAGCCGGAAGGTCTGGGTGACCGGTTCGTCGTCGAGAGACCGTCGCAGGGCGAGGTAGATGCCGCCGACGACGGTCGAGGCGAGCGCGAACAAGACGGTGGAGTACAACACCGTGAGCCGCACCCGTACCGATCCGAGCCACGGTGGCATCCTCGTGGCGACCCCGCGCAGGAGCGAGCGCCTCACGATCCCTCGACCAGTCGGTAGCCCGCGCCGATCACGGTCTCGATGGGTGCCACCGTGTCTTGGGGGGTGAGCTTGCGGCGCAGCGTTCCCACCGTGACCCGCACCGTGTTGGTGAACGGATCGGTGTTCTCGTCCCACACGTGGTCGAGCAACTCCTCCTGGGAGATGACCCGGCCGGGGTTGACCATGAAGTAGCGCAGCAGAGCGAACTCCTTGGTGGTCAGATCGACCGGTGCCCCGCGGCGGCTGACGGTCTGGCGTGAGGTGTCGAGCCGAAGGTCACCCACCTCGAGCACTGCGCCCGACGAGCCGGCGTCGCGGCGGAGCAGGCTCCGGGAACGGGCCGTGAGCTCGGCGAAGGCGAAGGGCTTCACCAGGTAGTCGTCGGCGCCGGCGTCGAGACCGGCGATGCGGTCGTCGAGCGCGTCGCGGGCAGTGAGCATCAGGATGCGAGGCGATGTCTCGTGCGGGGCCTCGGTACGAACCCAGTTGCACACCTCGATGCCATCGATGCCGGGCATGGTGACATCGAGGCACATGAGGTCGTAGGGAACGAGCCGGACCTTGTCGATCGCCTCCTCTCCGGAATAGGCGACGTCGACGGCATATCCCTCGAGCCGGAGACCACGGGCTATGGCGTCGGCCAGATCGATCTCGTCGTCGACCACGAGCACACGCATGGGCCAGACGGTAGTTCGTTTCACCCCCTGGTCGGCTCCCGTCGTCGACCGAGGCGCCAGGGCGTTTACCCTGTTCTTCGGTCGCCCGTGGTTCAGTGCCATGGACGCCACCCCAGCACGTCGGGCGGAAACGTCGCCGAAAGCCGCCGACGGAAGTCCCTCCGAGGAGATCCGAGTACCACCAATGTCCGACAGCAGCGCCGAGTCGACTCCGCCACCCCCTCCGCCGCCGCCCCCCGAGGGGGCCACCCCGCCGCCTCCTCGTGCTCCCGGACTCGGTGCCACGCCTCCCCCGCCGCCGAGCATCTCGCTCGACCCCACGTCGCGCGCCATTCCGGTTCCCGTTCCACCGGCCGACTCGCTCGCACCATCGCCACCGTGGGCAACACCGACGAACGATCCCTTCTCCACGCCTCTGCCGAGCGCCAGCCAGGTGTTCCCGTCGGCTTCGGAGTCGGCAACGGCTTCACCCCTCGAAGAGGCGATGTTCGAGGTGAAGAAGGTGATCGTCGGCCAGGGACGCATGCTCGAACGCCTGATGGTCGGCCTCCTGGCTCGCGGGCACTGCCTTCTCGAAGGGGCACCGGGCCTGGCCAAGACCCTTGCCATCGAGACCCTCGCCAACGTCACCGGGGGCACGTTCAACCGCATCCAGTTCACCCCCGACCTCCTGCCGTCGGACATCATCGGCACCCGGATCTATCGGGCCAGCAGCGAGAGCTTCGATATCGAGCTCGGGCCGGTGATCGCCAACTTCCTCCTGGCCGACGAGATCAACCGGGCACCGGCCAAGGTCCAGTCGGCCCTGCTCGAGGCCATGGCGGAACGCCAGGTGTCGATCGGCGGCCAGACGTTCCCCATACCCAAGCCGTTCCTGGTGCTGGCCACCCAGAACCCGATCGAATCCGAGGGCGTGTATCCGCTCCCGGAAGCGCAGCGTGATCGGTTCCTGCTGAAGATCAACGTCGGCTACCCGTCGGCCACCGAGGAGGCCGAGATCGTCCGCCGTATGGGTGTCAACCCGCCGCGGGCCAATCAGATCCTCACGCCCGAGCAGCTCATCAGCCTGCAGGACGCCGCCGACCAGGTCTTCGTCGACCGAGCCGTGATCGACTACGCCGTGAACCTCGCCACCGCCACCCGCGACCCCGGCATCTTCGGTCTGGCCGACCTGACCGACCTCATTGCCCACGGTGCCAGCCCCCGAGCGAGCCTCGGCCTGGTCGCAGCCGGACGGGCCATGGCCTTCATGCGCGGTCGATCGTACGTGTTGCCCCAGGATGTCTTCGACGTGGCGCCCGAGGTGCTGCGCCACCGCGTGATTCTGTCGTACGAGGCTCTCGCTCGCGACCTCGTGCCCGACCAGATCGTCGCCCGCGTGCTCTCCACGGTTCCTGCGCCACGGATCTCTCCCTCGCAGGACACGCCCGGGTCGGACCGCCGCTGACCATGGCCAGGAAACGGGACGTTCCACCGCCGGCGCCCGGTGGTTCCGACCTGCTCGGGCCGGCCGGGGACTCGGGCGCCAGAGAGATCCTGCGACGACTCGAGCTCGACGTCACGATCAAGCTCGACGGTCTGTTGCACGGCGATCATCTCGGGCTCGTGCCGGGCCATGGGTCCGAACCGGGCGACACGAGGCGGTACATGCCCGGCGACGACGTCCGGCGGATGGACTGGAACGTCACCGCCCGGACACAGGTGCCCTACGTGCGGGAGGCGATCGCCGATCGCGAGCTGGAGACCCACGTTCTCGTCGACCTCTCGCCACGACTCGACTTCGGCACCGCGAACTACGAGAAGCGCGACCTGGCCCTCGCCGCCGTGGCTGCGGTCGGTCTGCTCACGGCCAAGCTGGGCAACCGGTTCGGGGCGGTGCTGGCCTCACCCAACGGCGTGGTCACCGTGCCGGCGAAGAACGGCCGCCCGCATCTGCTGTCGGTTCTGCGGCGTATCCAGGATCATCCCCGATTGGACGGTGGCGTGCCCGATCTCGATGCCGGGCTGGCCCAGATGGGAGCGTTGTCGGCCAACCGCCGAGGACTGGCCGTGGTGGTCTCGGACTTCCTCGGCGGCTACGACTGGCTTCCCGGCCTGCGCCGTCTGGCGATCCGCCATGAGGTGTTCGCCGTGCAGATCGTCGATCCGCGAGAACGCGAGCTTCCCGATGTCGGCGTGCTCACCGTGGTCGACCCGGTCACCGGCGAGTTCCGCGACGTGTCGACCCGCAGCAAGAAGCTCCGGGAGCGCTACATCGCCGCGGCGACCGAACAACAGGAGCGGATAACCGCGACCCTCCGCAGTGCCGGAGCCGACCACCTCGTGCTCGACACCGGCCGAGACTGGGTGCTCGACATGGCCAAGCACGTGGCCAATCGTCGCCACCGGGCCCAGATGGGTGGAGGCCTGCGCCGATGACGTTCCTCTCCCCCGAACGCTTGCTGTTGTTGATCGTGGTCGGCGTGCTGGCCATCGGCTACCTGGTACTCCAGCGCCGACGTCGCACCTACGCCGTCCGCTTCACCAACGTCGAGTTGCTCGACTCGGTCGCGCCGCGTATGCCGGGTTGGCGGCGTCATGTCCCGGCCGCACTCTTCCTGGTGGCCGCCAGCCTGATGGTGGTCGCCTTCGCCCGCCCGGCTCGCACCACCGACGTGGCGCGCGAGCGGGCCACGGTGATCCTGGCGATCGACACGTCGCTGTCGATGGAAGCCGACGACGTGGTACCGAATCGCATCGAGGGCGCTCGCGAAGCCGCCCTCGTGTTCCTCGAAACCGTGCCCGACCGGCTGAACGTGGGGCTCGTGTCCTTCAACGGCATCGCCACGGTGCGCGTACCGCCGACGCTCAACCACGAATCGGTCGCCCGTGCGATCGAGACGCTCGATCTCGGCGAGGCGACCGCCATCGGCGAGGCCATCTTCGCCTCACTCGAGGCCATCGAGGCCCAGTTGCCCGACGCCGACGGCACCCGACCGCCGGCTCGGATCGTGCTGATGTCCGACGGCTTCACCACGGCGGGCCGGCCCGACGAGCTGGGCGTCGAGGCCGCCCGTGCCGCCGGAGTACCGGTTTCCACCATCGCCTTCGGCACCGATCGCGGCGTGATCGACGTGCCCGACGAGGGGCTCGTGCCGGTGCCGGTCGACACCGACGCGCTGGCCGCGATCGCCGACGGCACCGGGGGCCAGTTCTTCACGGCGGCTTCCACCGACGAGCTCGAGGCGATCTACACCGACATCGGGTCGAGCATCGGCTTCGAGACCGAGGAAGTCGAGATCATCAACTGGTTCGTGGGCCCGGCCATGGTGTTCATGTTGTTGAGCTCATTGGCCAGCCTCGCCTGGTTCAGCCGTCTGCCCTAGCCGGTCCGCGCACCCGAACGGCGGCCGGGCGCCGTTGGTTCCGGGGTGGAGCTGACCGACCCGACCGGGCGCTGCTCGCCTTCTCCTCCGTGGTGCGGCGCCCGGTCGCAGCCTCCCGACAACGCCTGCATGAGGACGATGTCGTCGTGGGGATCGATCGGTGTCTCGAGGTCGCGTTCGATCTCGCGGTTGACGAAGATCCGCATGTGCTGTCGCAGCCGTCCCTGCTCGTCGACGGCCCGGAACCGCAGCCCGGGATGGCGGCGGTCGAGGTCGTCGAGCAACTCGGCCAACGTCGTCCCATCGGCCTCGACGGCGGCCGCCCCGCCGGTGTAGGAGCGCAGCGGCGTGGGGATCCGCACCATCACGGCGAGCCGATGGCCCCGTAGACGTGGGCCACCTCGACCGAGAAGATCTCGGGCAGGTGTTGGGCGATCGGCCGCCACGACGAACCCTCGTCGGCGCTGGCCCACAGTTCGCCGCTGGTGGTTCCGAAGTACACGCCCACCGGGTCGGCCATGTCGGTGGTCATCGCCTGCCGCTTGACGGTGAACCAGCCCCGCTCGGGGAGGCCGTCGTCCTGGCGGACCCAGCTCGCTCCGGCGTCGCGGGTGCGGTACACCGCCGGGCGGCCGTCGGGGCTGGTGCGGGGCCACACGTCGGTTCCGTCCATCGGGAACACCCACACGGTGTCGGGATCGCGAGGATGCAGCTCCACGGGAAAGCCGATGTCGCCGACTTCGGCCGGCATGTTGTCGCCGATACGTTCCCATCGGTCGTGCGGCCGATCGAGGCGATAGATGCCGCAGTGGTTCTGCTGGTAGAGCCGATCGGGTCGGGCCGGATGCAGGCGGACGCAGTGCGGGTCGTGTCCGAACTCGGCGTCGGGATCCGGGAGGAAGTCGGCCGCCATGCCCTGATTCAGCGGCTGCCAGTCGGCGCCGCAGTCGAAACTCTCGAACACGCCGCCGCCCGAGAGGCCGATGTAGAGGTGCTTCGGATCGCGTGGATCGACGCTCACCGAGTGCAGCATCGCCCCGTCGGGCGTGCCCTGGTACGGGAACTCGGCCCACGTCTCCCACATCGGATGGTCGTTCCAACCATCGACGGTCTCCCAGGTGTCGCCGCCGTCATCGGAGCGGAACAGACCCTGTGGTGTCCCCCCGGCGTACCAGGCACCGGGTTCGTCGGGATGCCCGGGAGTGAGCCAGAACACCGCATCGAGGCTGCGCTCGAGGGGCTCGCCTGCGCGGAACGCCGGCGGTGAGGAGGCCTCGGTCCAGGTGTCTCCCCAGTCGTCGGACCGCAACACCGTCGGTCCGAGATGACCGGTACGAGTGGCTGCCAGCAGCCGGGTGTGGTCTCGCGGGTCCACGACCGCGTGCTGGATGATGTTCCCGAGGTGATGCGGTTCCGACACGCGCCACGACGACCGCTCGCGGTCGTCGGTCACGAAGAAGAGGCCCTTGCGGGTACCCAGGACGACGACGGTGGCAGGTGCGCTCGACATCAACCGAGTATCCGCGACCCGGTTGCCCGCCCACAACTGAAATCGGTTTCCACGGGCCCGATAGTGAGCTGCCGGAAACCGATTTCGACTCGGGTCGGGGCCGTCGATCAGGCGCTCAAGGACTCGGCGCCGGCTCGTTCGCTCAGCACTCGGGACGAGCCGCCCGGTGCCATCGACACCCCGTAGAGGCAGTCGGCAGCTTCCATGGTGCGTTTCTGGTGGCTCACGATGAGGAGCTGAGCCTCGTCGCGGAACTCGGCGACGAGGTTGAGGAAGCGATGCAGGTTCACGTCGTCGAGAGCGGCCTCGACCTCGTCCATCACGTAGAAGGGCGAGGGACGACTGCGGAAGACGGCGAAGAGGAAGGCCAGCGCGGTGAGCGAGCGTTCGCCACCCGAGAGCAGCGACAGCTTCTTCACGTTCTTCCCCGACGGGCGAGCCTGCACCTCGACCCCGGTTTCGAGCAGGTTCGAGGGGTCGGTGAGACGCAGGCTGCCCTGACCTCCGGGGAACAGCGCACCGAAGAGCTTGGCGAAGTTCTCCGCCACGTCGGCGTAGGCCGAGGAGAAGACGTTCACGATCTCCTCGTCGATCGCCCTGATCACCTTGTTGAGCTCCCGGCGGCTCGACCGAACGTCGTCGAGCTGTTCCTGGAGGAAGTCGTGGCGCTCGGTCAGCGCCTCGAACTCCTCGAGCGCCAGCGGGTTGATGGGGCCCATGAGGCGGAGCTCGCGCTCGAGCTCGCGGATGCGGGCCGCCGCCGAGACACCCTCGGCCAGTTCGGGGCAGGTGGCCTCGATCGCCTCTCGGGGTGAGCAGCCGTGGTCACGGCGCAGGGACTCGAGCGCCGTCTCGAGGCGCAGATCGATCTCGGCCCGATCGATGTCGAGCTTCTGGAGGCGCGCTCGCCCCTCGGTGAGCTCTCGCTCGGCCGCCGACCGATCGCTTCGCAGCGACTCGAGCCGGATCGACGCAGCGCGGGCCTCGTCGGACAGGCGCTGATGGCGATCGCGAAGCGTGCCCAGCTCGCGGTCGACGGCGTGCAACTGGCCCTCGAGGTCGGCGGCCAGGTGGTCGGCCAGCCCGAGGCGACGCTCCAGATCGACACGGCGCGCTTCGGAGCGTTCGCGTTCGGAATCGAACCGGCCGAGGCGGGTCTCGATCTCGCCTTGACGGTGGCGAAGCAGCTGGCCACGTTGCTCGACGGCGGCGGCGCGCACCTCGAGATCGGTGCGCAGCGCGGCGACAGCGCGAGCCCGCTCGTCGAGGCGTGAACGGAACAAGGTGAGCTGCCGGCCCTTCTCGGCCTGTTCCTCGTCGGCGGCCTCGAGCCCGGGGAGCAGGTCGGCCAGCTCGGCGGTGCGGGCCTGATCGCGTTGGAGCCGTTCGGAGATCTCGGCGAGATGATGCTCGATGCCCTCGAGCTCGACTTGGTTCTCGCGCACGGCGCGCTCGGCCTTCTGTCGCGCGTCGGCGGCTGCTGTCTGCTGTCGCTGCGAGAGTGTGCGTTCGCGTTCCAGGTCGACGACCGCGGTCTTGGCCGCCGACAGCACCTCGACCGCAGCGGCATGAGCCAGCCGCACTTCGGCGAGGCGGGCGATGGCCGACTCGGCGTTGGAGATCGCCTCTTCGAGCGCGACGCCGGTGGCGCCGGTTCGGGGTGCACCGATCCGCCATCCACTCGCAGAGAATCGGCTGCCGTCGGGGGTGACGATGGTGGCCAGGGGGTGAGCGAGCGCGGCGTCGATGGCCGCTGAGGTGTCGTCGATCACCACGGCTCCGCCGACGAGGCGATCGAGCAGCGTGTCGACCCCGGGTCGGGGCGAGCGGACATGGCCGCGCAGAGGTCGACCGACCGGTGGCGGTGTCGGCGTCGATCCCGAAACCCCGAGAGCCAGGACCGCCCCGGCGGCATCACCGTGCCGCAGACGATCGACGGCGCGACGGGCGGTGGCGGCATCGCTGACGATCACGGCCGCCACCGCGTCGCCACAAGCGGCCTCGAAGGCCTCGGCCCACCCGGCATCGATCTCGACGAGCTCCAGCAGGGTGCCGATCACGCCGTTGAGTCCTTCGAGCTCACCGACCCCCGACGTGGCTCGCGCCTCGTCGAGAGCGAGGGCAAGGGCATCGGCCCGAGCCGTCCACGACTCGCGGTCGCGCTCGGCGGCCGCAACCGCGGCGCGCGAGGCGTCGACCGCTTCGCCGGCGTGGCGACGGCGTTCGAGCGCGGCCTCGATGCGCGATTGGAACGGCTCGGCGTCGGGGCCCGACGACGGGCCTGGGGCGAGCCGGCCCATCGTGGCGTCGAGGGCCACTTTGGCATCGAGCAGCTCGGCACGACGGATCACCAGACGTTGCCGTTCGGCATCGGCTCGGGCCACGGCCTGGCGCAGCGCGCCCAGCTCGCCACGCACCTCGGCCGCAGCACCGCTCGGTGCCGCCACGCCATCGCCCATCTCGGTCTGGAACCGGTTGCGCTCGTCGACCAGTTCGGCCTCGGCGACCGCCAGCCGATCGGCATCGGGCACCAGGTTCTCGGCCTGCTCGTCGACCTCGCGGAGATCGGCGGCCAGACTGGCGGCCTCGGCCTCGAGCGATGCAATGACGTCGAGGTCGACGGTGGCATCGCGCTCACGTTGCAGGCCCGCGCCGCGTTCGGTCAGCAGCGCCGCAACGCCGCGGGCGCGTTCGCGCAACGATTCGCACCGGGTGAGGGCCGCGCTGAGGTGGGCATCGCCCGACTCGGACAGCTGACTCTCGGCCGCCATGACCTCGGCGTCGAGCGCGGCCAGGCGGCGCACCAGCGAGGCCTCGGTCGCGGCGAGCGCGTTGCGCTCGCCGCGATTGGTGTCGGAGCGGGTCTTGAGCTGGCCCAGCTCTCGCCCGGCCACGAACAACCTCAGACCTCCGAGCTCATCGACCAGACTCCCGTGACGGCGGGCGGCATCGGCCTGGCGCTCGAGGGGTCGGAGTTGTCGCCGCACCTCGCGCAGCAGGTCCTGGACGCGCGTGAGGTTGGCCTCGGTGCTCTGAAGGCGTCGCTCGGACTTCTCCTTGCGCTTGCGGTACTTCAGGACACCGGCCGCTTCCTCGATGATGAGACGACGTTCTTCGGGGCGGGCGTTGAGCACGGCGTCGATCTGGCCCTGGCTGACGATCACGTGTTGTTGACGACCGACACCGGAGTCGCTCAGCAGCTCCTGCACGTCGAGGAGCCGACACGACACGCCGTTGATGGCGTACTCGGACTCGCCGGTACGGAACAACGTGCGGGTCAGCGTGACCTCCTCGAAATCGATGGGGAGCAGCTTCGATGCGTTGTCGATCGTGAGGGAGACCTCGGCTCGACCCAGTGCCGGGCGTTTCTCGGTACCGGCGAAGATCACGTCGTCCATCTTCTGCGACCGCACCGCGGAGGGAGCCTGCGCGCCGAGCACCCACGCGATGGCGTCGACGACGTTGGACTTGCCCGAACCGTTGGGCCCGACGACAACGGTGACGCCGGGCTCGAGGTCGAGAATCGTGGCCTCGGCAAAGGACTTGAAGCCCTTGAGGGTCAGGCTCTTCAGGAACATCGCAAAGACGCTAGCAGCGCAAACGACACGCGTGGAATTTGGCGCCCTGGTCGGCTCAGACCTGGCTCTGTTCGCAGTAGTAGGTCCACCGCTTCTGGTACTTGCTGCGCACGATCGGGCGTCGTGATCGGGGCGACAGCTCCCCGTGCTTGCCGTACACGGCCAGGTGATCCTGGAAGACGCCAGGCTGACCGAAGATGTCGTAGTAGCCGCCCTCCTCCAAGGTGGTGCCGCGATACTTGATGGCATCGTGCATCGTCTCGACGAGAGCTCGATAGAACCGTCGCACCTCCTGGGTGGTGAGCGAGTTGCTCATCCGGTCGTAGCGGAGCCCGGCATGGAACAGGATCTCGTCGGAGTAGATCTCGCCGAGCCCGATGAGGATCGAGTCGTCGAGCAGCAGGGACTTGAGCTTCAGCTCGTGACCCTGGAGGATCTGGGCGAAGTTGGTCCACGACATCGGTTCGTTCACCGGATCGACGCCCAGCCCGATGAGCTCGGGGATCTCGTCGATCAGGTCTTCGTCGGGCACCACGAGCATCTGCGCATCGCCGTCGGCGTCGACCAGCCGGAGCTGTCCGCCCTGGGTGAAGGTGAACACTGCGGCGGTCTTCGGTTCGAGGGCGTCCTTGTTGGCGTTGCGGTGGAGGTGTGCCTTCTCGCCCAGATGAAGGGCCAGGGTGCAGCCGTTGTCCAGTCGAGCCAGCAACCACAGGCCGAGGCGATCGAAGGTCTCGATCTTCACGCCGTCGAGCGCGGCGGCGAACTTGGTGCGGTTCCCCGAGCGATTCACCAGCTTGGGGACGCTGACGTCGACGTCCTTGATCCGCTTGCCGGCGATCTCACGTTCGAGATCGCGGCGCGTGGTCTCGAGCTCGGGAAGACTGTTCATGACGAACCTCCACCGGCAGCCAGGGAATCGGCGTCACGCTCGAGATCACCGGTGAGATCCTCGAGGGCTTCACACGCTTGCCGTGCCGCTGCTTGCTCTGCTTGCTTCTTGCTCCGGCCGGTGCCGCGTCCACGGACTTCACCGCCCACCTCGACGACCGCCTCGAAGTACTTCTCGTGATCGGGTCCGTCGGCGCTCACGACATAGATGGGGAGGTCGTCGAAGAACTGCACGACGAGCTCCTGGAGCACGGTCTTGTAGTCGTCGCCTCCGGGACCGTCGGAGGAGTACACGATGCGATCGGCGAAATGCTCGAGGACGAACGTCGATGCGGTGGCCATTCCGCCGTCGACGAAGACCGCGCCGATGATCGCCTCCATGGCGTCGGCGAGGATCGAACGCTTGTCGGCCCCGCCGCTGGCGGTCTCGCCCTTGCCGAGCAGCAGGTGCGGACCCACGTCGAGCTGACGGGCGACGTGGGCGAGAGCCACCGAGCTCACGACCGACGCGCGGATCTTGGCCAGCTCGCCCTCGGCGAGGTCGGGCATCGAGTCGTAGAGGAACTCGGTGACGGCCAGGCCGAGAACGGCATCGCCGAGGAACTCGAGGCGCTCGTTCGACTCGAAGCCCTCGTTCTCGGCACACCACGACCGGTGGGTGAGGGAGTGCGCGAGCAGCGAGGGGTCGATGAAGGAGTACCCGAGGCGCTCGGCCAGCTGCCCGACGTCGGCTGTCGCTGTCAGGAGTTCAGCCGCCGGTCGACGTAGTCGACGGCATCTCGAACGGTCTTCAGATCGTCGAGGTCCTCGTCGTCGATACGGAATCCCACCGAACGCTCGCCGATCTCGTCCTCGAGGGACTCGACCAGTTCGATGAGAGCCAGCGAGTCGGCGTCGAGATCGTCGACGAACGAGTCGCCCTCGCCGATGGAACCGGGCTCGATCTCGAGAATGTCGGCCAGGCGTTCGCGAACGAGCGTGAGGATCGCCGGTCTATCGAACGGTGCCTGTTCCATGTTTGTCTCTGCGGGCACCCTGGAGCCTCCTGTGTGCGGTGCGCGAATCGGCGTCGTTGCCCCGCCAATCCGGTCAGCTGAGGAGTTTAGCGAGCGTGAACTTTGTTCGCTTGTGAACGTCGGAGGGGAGAATACCCCGAAACGCGGCGTTTCGGTCGAGCGACCCGGCTCAGACGGCCGCCGCCGCAGTGAGATGATCGACCATGTCGGCGACCACCATGTCGCGAGCCGCGGTGACGGCATTGAGCACCGCCGTGGGCGACGACGAGCCATGGCTGATGATGCAGACACCCTTGACGCCCAACAACATGGCTCCCCCGACGGTGTCGGGATCCATCTGCGCGTACAGCGGCAACAGGGCCGGCGCCAGCAGATCGGCGCCTTGACGCGCCTGGTCGGAGGAACCGAACGCCTCGAGCAGAGCCCCGACGATCATCTTGGCCGCACCCTCGGCCGTCTTCAGCGCCACGTTGCCGGTGAAGCCATCGGTCACGATCACGTCGGCTGCGTCGCCGAGCAGGTCGCGACCCTCGACGTTGCCGACGAACTCGACATCGAGCGCCTCCTGCCAACCCCTGTCGGCCAACAGCGTGTACGCCTCCTTCACCAGCGGCGAACCCTTGCCCGCTTCCTCACCGATGGAGAGCAACCCCACTCGGGGGCGAGCGACGCCGTAGCGATCTCGGGCATAGACCGCACCCATGCGGGCGAATTGCCCGAGCATCTCGGCCTGCACCTCGGCGTTGGCACCGGAGTCGAGGAGGATGTTCGGTCGGTCGGCGCCCAACACCGGGAGCGGGGTGGCGATCGCGGGTCGGGAGAAGCCCTTGATGCGGCCCATACGAAGAAGGGCACTGGCCATGGTGGCACCGGTGTTGCCGGCCGAGACCATGGCCGACGCCGCTCCGTCGCGCACCGCCTCGGCCGCCCGTACGAGCGAGGAGTCCTTCTTGGTGCGAACCGCCGACCCGGGCTCGTCGCCCATCGCGATGACCTCGGAGGCGTGGATGTGGGCGAAGTCGGGCGCGAGCTCACTCAGGATGTGCGGCTGCCCGACCAACACCACCGGAATGCCGGCGGCTACCGCCAGACGTGCACCGTCGATGATCGCCTCGGGAGCGTTGTCGCCCCCCATCGCGTCGACGGCAACCGGTAACACGTCGGGTCAGTCGACCTCGATGGCTTCGCGGCCGGCGTACCAACCGCAGGTGCCACAGACGCGGTGCGGGCGCTTCGTGGATCCACAGCGCGGGCACGCACTGCGAGCGGCGGTGCCGAGCGTCCAGGCCGAGGCCCGACGACTGCGGCTCTTGGCCTTGGAGGTCTTCTTCTTGGGAACTGCCATGGTGGTCTCCAGCGAGGAACGAGCGCTCAGGCAGGCCCGAGCAACCAGGGAATGCTAGCGGGAGCCGCGGGAGACTCCGACCAGGTCGGCGACGCCGTCGGCCAGCCGGTCGAGCTCGGACTCGGTGTTGTAGTAGTGCGGCGAGGCGCGGATCACCGCTTCGACACCCGTGCGATCGAGATCGAGCCGCGACGTTCGCGCCTGCGGGGCGGCGGTGTTGACGCCGATCGACCGCAATGACGCGGCGACCGAGGCCGCCGTCGTTCCGGCGACAGTGAAGGTGACGATCCCGCTGCATTCGTCGGCCAGATCGTGGACGGTGACACACACGCTGGGTGCGCAGCGCGCATCCGGCGTTGTTCAGGTGGGCCACCGCCTCACAGCCGGGCGTGTCGGCTCGCACTCGGTCGATGTCGATGTCGATGTCGGCCACTGCGCCGACGGTAGCTCGCAGGCTCGGGCGGTCAGTCGAATTTCAGCTCGTCGAGGGCCGCCCACCGGGGATCGGTCGCGGGCGGGGTCTCCTCCTCGGTCGGCTCCGCCTCGACGGTGACCACGTACTCCTCGCTCGGGCCGGTGCAGTCGTCGCGGCACACCGCGGTGGTCGGCAACGCCAACAGGACGGCTTCGCGCACCATCGGCTCGAGGTCGATCTGATCATCGACGACGGGCCACGTCTCGCCTTCGACGGGACCCACCTGATACACCTCCCGGAGCTCGATCTCACCCGCTCCGTCGACGGGCTCGAGGCACCGACGGCACTCCGCTCGCCATGCGAAGCGAATCTGCCCGGTGACGATCACGTCCTTCCCGGTGGCGTCGACGTCGAGGGAGTGCGTGACCATCCCCGTCGGCACCTCCGCCGCCGGAAGGCCGAGATCGACCACGGGGAGCTCCCCCTCGACCATGCGCCGCCCGCGGTGGTCGTGACGGAGCCGGGCGACATCGACGATCCATCCGTTCACCGGAGCCACGGAGTGCCGCCCGGCCACGGTCAGGAGATGTCCTGATCGAAGAAACCGTCGCCGGCCTCGCCGTCAGGATCGGGCATGTCCTCGTTGCTACGGGCGGAGTCGGCGTGGGTCGACTCGAGCGGATTGCCCTGGAGACGCGAGCGGCCCTGAGCCACGATCTGCTGGGTGCGTTCGAGGATGATCTCGAAGCTGCCGAGCTTCTGATCGCAGTAGTCCTCGACCTCGAGCCGCATGCGGCGGGCCTCGTCGTCGGCATTCTCGACGATCTGGCGGGCGCGCGTATCGGCCGCCTTGACCACCTCGGTTCGCTGGACCATGCGTTCGGCGCGGGCTCGGGCCATGTCGAGGATCTCGTCACCCTCGCGGCGAACTCGGGCCAGGAACTCCTCTCGCTCCTTCAGGAGCCAGCGGGCGGCGCGGAGCTCGTCGGGAAGCGCAGCGAGCGCCTCGTTGAGCAGCTCGAGCACTTCCTCCTTGTTGATCATCGACGAGGCCGACAACGGCATCGGGCGCGCTGCTTCGATGAGGTCGGCGACGCGCCGGAGCAGCGCCTCGACCTGAGGTGCCTCGTAGGCCGGACCACTGGCTCCCGGCGGTCGCGGGGGCCGGGGCTGTGCCCGCGGCCGGCGTTCGGGAACTCGCGCCGGGACATCGCCGGGGTAGCTCACGACGGAAACCTCTCGGCGAGCCGGGCCGCCACCAACGGGGGCACCATGGTCGACACGTCGCCGCCGTACTGCGCGATCTCACGAATCAACTTCGAGGCGATGAACGAGCTCGACGAGGCAGAGGGGACGAACAGCGTCTCCACGCCGGAGACCGCCTTGTTCATGTGCGCCATGTGCAGCTCGCTCTCGAAATCCGACACCGCCCGCAGCCCCTTGATGATGAAGTCACACTCCTCGTCCCTGGCGACATCGACGACGAGCGTCGAGAAGCGAGTGGTGCGCACGTTCGACAGATGGGCGAAGGACTCCTTCAACATCGCCTCCCGTTCGTCGAGATCGAACAGCGGCGCCTTCGAGGGGTTGCGGCCCGCGGCCACGAGAACCTCGTCGAAGAGGCCCGCGGCCGTCTCGACCAGTTCGAGATGACCGTTGTGAACCGGGTCGAAGGACCCTGGGTAGAGCACCCGTGTCACGCAGTTTGCTCCGGATCGGTGAATGAGGAGGCCGACGGCGGATCACCGACGACCCGTGCCAGCTCCACCACGGTACCCGCGTAGCGCGCCTGCTTGAACGACGCCCACTTCGCACCCAGCTCAATGATCCGATCGGACTCGACCACGACGACCCGGGCGTCCACCGCTGCGAGCAGCGCCGCCCACCCGTCGAAGGCGTACGGGGGATCGAGGATCGCCACGTCGAAACCCGGGGCAGTGTCGATGTATCGCAGCGCATCGACGGGCAACACGGTGCATCGATCGTCGAAGCCGAGCAAATCGATGTTGGAGCGAAGGACCCGCAGGGCGGCGGGTGACGACTCGACGAAGGTGACGAAGGCCGCGCCGCGGGACAACGCCTCGAGACCCATTGCGCCGCTACCGGCGAAGAGATCGAGCACCGCGACGTCGTCGACGGCACCGGCACTGAACAGTGCGTTGAAGACGGCCTCCCGGACGCGATCGGAGGTCGGCCGAATGTCGGTGCCCTCCGGCGTGTTCAGGCGACGGCCGCGAGCCGTTCCGGCGACGATACGCATGGTCGAGACGGTAGAGCCCTGTGCTCAACACCCCCACCCGACGTGCCGATGGAGCACGATGGCTCTCCTCGTCGACGACGACCCGACGCGTCTACCGGTCCTGACTCTCGACGACGCTCTCACCGCCCACCCTCGCTCGGGCCGCGGCGTCCGGGTCCTTTTCACCACCGCCAGCTTCCTCGGATCGTTCCTGCTGTTCCTGGTCCAACCCATGGTTGCCCGGTTCCTGCTCCCGGTGGTCGGTGGCAGCTCGAGTCTGTGGAACACGGCGATGGTGTTCTTCCAGGTGCTGTTGCTGGTGGGCTACAGCTACGCCCACTACTCGACCACCCGCTTCGGACGGCGCCAACCCGCAACGCAGGTGGCGGTGGTGGCCCTTCCCCTCGTGACCCTGCCCATCGCGCTGCCCGACGGATGGGTGCTCGGCACCCAGATCCCCTCGATCTGGGTGCTGGTGACCCTCGCCGTGATGGTGGGGCTCCCGTTCTTCGCCCTCTCCACCAGCAGTCCGACACTGCAGCGCTGGTTCTCCCTCACCGATCATCCGGCCGCCGATGACCCCTACTTCCTCTACGCGGCCGGCAACGTCGGCAGTGTGCTGGCCCTCCTCGGCTACCCGCTCGTACTCGAGCGCACACTCAGCCTCGACCAGCAGGCCTGGTTCTGGGCGGTGGTCTACGGCGCCTTCGTGGCGGCAACGGTGGCGTGCGCACTCGTCACCCGCCGCACCCACCGGGCCGTCGCCCGAACGTCGGCACCCGCCGAGCCCATCGTGTGGGCCCGCCGGGGTCGCTGGGTGCTGTGGGCCTTCGTGCCATCGGCGCTGATGATCGGCGTGACCGGGCATCTCGCGGCCGATGTCGCCTCGTTCCCGCTGCTGTGGGTCCTGCCGCTGCTCCTCTACCTCACCACGTTCGTGATCGCCTTCGGCAAGAACGGCGCGCGTCGCTCCTCGACCCTCGAGCTGGCCGTCTTGCTCGGATCGATCACCGTTGCGGTCACCATCGTGCGCCGACCGGCCGGCTTGGCGGTCATCGTCGGCGTGCACCTCCTGTGGTTCTTCGCAGCCGCACTGGTCGCCCACAAGCGACTGGCAGCCGATCGCCCGGCGCCCGCGCGCCTCACCGAGTTCTTCTCGCTCATCTCGGTCGGCGGCGCCCTGGGAGGCGTGTTCGCCTCCCTCGTCGCGCCGGTCGTGTTCGACACGGTCCTCGAGTACCCGATCGCCATCGTGTTGGCCCTCGTCATCGTCCCGCTCCCGGAGAAGGCGATGCGGCTCACCCATCCGCTCGCCGTGGTGACCCTTGCGCTGGCGGTGGTGGCAGCCTTCGTCGTGTACCGCCGGCTGGAGCTCGCCGCTTCGCTCGTGGCGATCGTCGCCCTGATCGCGGCTCGGCCCCTCCGTCGTCCCGAGTTGGTGGCCGCCGTCCTCGGGCTGGCGCTGGTGGCCCATGTGGCCGTACCCCCGGGCAACATCGTCTTCCAGGACCGGTCCTTCTTCGGCGTGAGCCGCGTCTCGGCCACCGCCCAGCGCACGACGCTGGTGTCGGGTACGACGGTGCACGGGTACCAGATGGCGGGCGCCGAGGGGCCCACCACGCCCACGTCCTATTACGCGCGGAGCGGTCCGGTCGGCCAGATCATGGACGCGATCGGCGACCGTGACACGGTCGGCGTCATCGGACTCGGCACCGGCACCGTGGCCACCTACGGTCGCCCGGGCGACCAGTACGTGTACTTCGAGATCGACCCCGTGGTGATCGACGTCGCCACCACACCCGAGTACTTCGGCTTCCTGTCGGAGAGTCGGGCCACCATCGACATCCGCGAAGGCGACGGCCGCCAGGGCGTGGCCGAACGCGAGCGAGTCGTTCGACGTCCTGTTCGTCGACGCCTTCAGCTCCGACGCGATCCCGGTCCACCTCATCACCCGCGAGGCCATCGACGACTACCGGACACACCTGTCGGCCAACGGCGTGATCGCCATCCACATCTCGAACCGGTTCTTCGACCTCGGCCCCGTTCTGGGCCGGGTGGCCGACGAGCTCGGACTCGATGCCCGTGTGCAGCTCCACACGCCGGAGCCCGACGACGTGGTGGCCGAGAAATCGCGTTGGGTGCTGGTGGGCCCTGCACCGGCGGTCGCCGCCGTCACCGACGACCGATGGTCACCGCTGCCCACCGACGGACCACTCTGGACCGACGACTATTCGAACCTGCTCGCCGTCCTCGATCTCTGAGGCCGTCGGACCCCGCTCGGGTTGGGTAGCGTCGGGAGGTGAGCATCCCCACCGAGATCGACTGCGTCGACTGCGGGGGACTGTGCCATCTGATCAGCTATCCACCCGACGAGAACGGGTTCCAACCCGGCGACATCGTGGCGTACCGGTGCGAGGACTGCCTCGACCGATGGGACATCGAGCTCGGCGACGACGACACGTCGGACGCCGATGATCGCCGGCACTGAGCGCTACTCGAAGTAGGGGTTCTCGCCCTCGGTGTGGTCGGTCACGTCGATCACATCGGTGATCTCGGGGATGGCCTGGGCGATCATGACGCTGATGCCCTCGCGCAGGGTGGCGGCACTCATGGCGCAACCCTGGCAGCCACCGCCCATGAGGATGTGGGCCTCGGTGCCCTCGATCTTGACCAGCTCGGCCGATCCGCCGTGAGCCGACAGGGCCGGGTTGATGCGCTTGTCGAGGAGCATGGCGAGCTTCTCCTCGAGGGTGCCGGTGAGCTCGATGTCGGTGCCGTCGAGGGGATTGGGTCGATTCGGGTTGCGAATGACCAGGCCACCCTGGGCCGGGTTCGACGGCAGGTCGAGGGTGGCGCCGGTGAGCTGCTCGATGCTGTTGGCCGGAACGATCACGCTCAGATCACCGACCGTGTAGATGACGTCGTCGTCGGCCGCCTCGGCCACGGGGTCGATCGACAGGGCGTAGCTGTACTCGACACCGGAGATTCCGGTGACCTCGACCCGAAGGGCGAGGGTTTCGGCGTCGTCTTCCGCGCTGCGAACGTCGAGCACCTTCACCAGCGCCTCGGGGGTGACACCCATGATCACCGCGGTGGCGGTACTGGGTTCGGTGGCCTCGGCCGTTTCGGGGGTCATGGGTTCAACCTATCCTCGAGTTCCTGGCTCAGCTCCAGCCAGCGTTCTTCGGCGGCTTCAACGTCGCCGGCCGCGGCTCGTATTCCCTCGCCGAGGCGGGCCAGTTCTGCGTGATCGACGATGCCGTTTACGTCGGAGGTGAGCCCGTCGAGCACCTTTTGAGCCTTCGCCATGGCCCGCTCGGCCCGGTCGAGTTCGTGGCGGATCGTCGACACCGAACGGCCGGCCGCGGGTTTGTCGTCGCGACCGGCAATGGTGGCCGCGCCACCCTTCGGGCGCGTCGACCGACTCGCGGCACCGAGCCCGCCACCGGCGAGGGTTTCGCGTTCCCAGGTCTCGTACCCGCCCGGGACCCGCCGGACACGGCGGTTCTCGACGATCACGACGTCGTCGACCGTGCGCTCGAGAAAGGCCCGATCGTGGCTCACCACCACGAGAGCGCCCGGCCAGCTGTCGAGGAAGTCCTCGAGGATCCGCAGGGTGTCGAGATCGAGGTCGTTGGTGGGCTCGTCGAGCAGCAACACGTTGGGCTGGGCCACCAGCGTCAGCACGAGCTGCAACCGTCGCCGTTCGCCGCCCGACAACAGCCGTACCGGTGATCGTTGGATGTCGCTGTCGAACCAGAATCGCTCCAGCAGCGCCTTGTCCTGCCAGGTCGGTTCGCGACCACCGGTGAGGGCGTGGATCACCCGTTGGTCGCCGTCGAGGTCGGGACCGTGTTGGAGGAACTCCCCCAGCCGCACCGTCGGGCCGACCACCCGCTCACCGCTCGTCGGGGCCAGGCGGCCGCTCAACACGGACAAGAGGGTGGTCTTCCCGGTGCCGTTGAGCCCCACCACGCCCAGCCGCTCGCGACGATCGAGCAGGAGCGTCACCTTCGAGAACACCTCCTCGTCGGACCGGAAGCCGAAAGCGACATCGTGCAGTTCGACCACGAGGTCACCCAACCGTGGCGTGCCCATGTGCAGATTCAGGTCGTCACTGCGAGCGGCGGCCTCGGGCTGGTGCTCGACCAGGGCCTCGGCGGTGCGGACGCGGGCCTTCGCCTTGCTCGTACGCGCCGGCGCCCCCCGCCGGAGCCAGGCCAGCTCGCGGCGGGCCAGGTTTCGTATCGTCGACTCGGTGGCCGCGGTCATCTCCTCGCGTGCGGCCCGACCGTCGAGGTACCCCTGATAGCCGCCACTGTGCAGGTAGGACCGCCCCCGATCGAGCTCGAGGACGCGTGTGGTGACCCGGTCGAGCACGTGTCGGTCGTGGGTCACCAGGACCAGCGCGCCTCGATGCCGGGCGAGACGCGCTTCGAGCCAGGCGATGGCGGCGATGTCGAGGTGGTTGGTCGGCTCGTCGAGGATCAACAGATCGGACGGCGTGAGGAGTGCCCGGGCCAGCGCGACACGCTTGGCCTCACCGCCGGAGAGACGATCGGTGGCCACATCGAGAAAGGGGGTCATGCCGAGGCGATCGAGTACCGCCTCGGCTTCCCAGGCCGCCTCGTCGCTGCCCTCCGCCACCGCTTCGCGGACGGTGCCCGACGGGAGCACGGCCAGCTGGTCGAGCATCACCACCTGGACATCGCGGCCGCGGCGCACCTCACCCGACTCGGGTTCGGTGAGGCCGGCCATCACCCGCAGGAGTGTCGACTTGCCGGTGCCGTTGATGCCGACGAGACCGACGCGGTCGCCCTCGTTCACGGTGATCGAGACGTCGCGGAACAGATCGCGTTCGGGCCGGGTGATGGTCACCCCGTCGACATCGATCAGCACACGCGCCATGGCGACAGTGTGGCCGGGCGAGGTCGCGAATCAGTGGGAACGAGTGCGCGACCGCAGGGCCGACGCAGCCAGGCTCATGGCAACGACACCGACGACGGCAACCGCGAGTGCCCCGCGGAGCAGCGCCGTGCCGTCCCAGCCGAGGAACAACGACCGCAGCGCCGCCAGCAGGTACGTGGCCGGATTCCACGCCGCGACGGCCGACAACCAACCGGCCATGGCGTCGCGAGGCACGAACGTGGTGGTCAGCAACAGGAACGGGAACGCCATGACCCAGCTTCCGGCCACCGCGCCCGGGTTACCGGTGCGCAGGGCGATCGTGTAGGGGATTCCGGCAAAGGCGAGTCCCCACGCCGCACACAGGAGCACGAACACGGCCATCCCGGCGACGCCGGTTTCGAAGTCGACGCCGATGACCAGACCGAGGATCACCATCAACGCGGCAAGGGTGCCGACGAGTACGGCGTCGGCCACCATCAACCCGACCAGGATGGCCGATCGTCGCACCGGCGACATGACCAGCCGATCGAAGTAGCCGCCCTGGATGTCGGTGACCA
This sequence comes from uncultured Acidimicrobiales bacterium, assembly GCA_963787285.1. Classification (GTDB taxonomy): domain Bacteria; phylum Actinomycetota; class Acidimicrobiia; order Acidimicrobiales; family JAHEJN01; genus JAHEJN01. Next base: position 65,072 of record CAWBCM010000008.1, read on the forward strand.
GCGAGTACGCCCGGCTGAGCCCGGTGATGGCGAAGAGCACACCGACGGGCAACTGGAACGCCTTGTAGCTCATTCCGATGTCGGTGAAGGAGGCCACGTCCTGAAGGGCACCCACCGTGATCACGTAGGTGAAGAGCCCGGCGATGAACGGAGGGACGTACTCGGCCTTGTCGAGCGGCAGGAGCCGCAGGGCTCGTGCCGCCACGACGCGGATGTCGCGGAGGGCGGTGTTGGCGCTCGACCCGTTCACGCGGCCGACTCTTCGTCGAAGTGCTCACCGGTCACCGCGAAGAACACGTCGTCGAGAGTCGGCGAGCTCATGTGCAGCGCGCGCGACGACGACGCGCCGCCGTTCGAGGGCAACGGCGAGTGGACCCACGACCTCCGCGGCCCTCGGGGACCGCACGATGATCGCCGAGCCGGCGACCTCGGCGTCGACGACGTGGTCGAGGCCCCGAGCCACCCGCTGAGCCTCGTGGGGATCGCCATCGACGTGCACGGTGATGATCTCCGAACCGAGGCGCTGCTTCAGCTCGGTCGGGGAGCCTTCGACGGCCAGGCGACCGTGGCGAAGGATGCCCAGGCGATGGGCGAGGCGGTCGGCCTCGTCGAGGTACTGGGTCGTCAGGAAGACGGTGGTGCCCGCCTCACGGTTCAGTCGTTCGATCTCGGTCCAGACCCGCAGGCGACTGTCGGGATCGAGGCCGGTGGTCGGCTCGTCGAAGAAGACCACATCGGGCTCGTGGATCAGGGCAGCCGCGAGATCGAGGCGGCGTCGCATGCCGCCCGAGTACGTGCCGATCTGGCGATCGATCGCGCTCATGTCGACGAGATCCTGGAGAGCCACGATGCGCTGCGAGATGCGCCGGCGACCGAGACCGTAGAGCTGACCCTGGTGGCGCAGCATCTGGCGGCCGGTGAGCTTGTCGTCGAGTGCCACGTCCTGGAGGGCCACGCCGATACGACGGCGGACGTCGCTTGCGCCACCCACGACGTCGAAACCGGCCACCGTCGCCGTACCCGACGTGGGAACGAGCAATGTGCACAGCATGCGCACGCAGGTGGACTTCCCCGCGCCGTTCGGGCCGAGGAAGCCGTAGATCTCGCCCGGTTCGATGGCCAGATCGACCCCGTCGACCGCGGTCACCGCGTCGAACTCACGCCGCAGGTCCGACGCGTGCACCGCAAGGTCGCTCACGGGGGTGACCGTAGTCGCCACCCAGCGGGAACGAAGTGAGCGCCCAGCCGGTGGCGGGAACCGACCGGGCGCTCGACCTTCATCGCGGCAGGATGTGCTCCGCCCACCACGGGGAACCGTTCCAGTATGCGTGCTCCGGCCGATCCTGAATAGTGGGAAATCCACCCAGGCGCGCCCGTTCCCGGTACGGCGACCGCCCCGACTATCGTCACGGCCATGACCGGGTCGACCGAATCTGCCGTGCGCTACGAGGAAAAGGGCGATGTCGCGCTGATCACCATCGACGACGGAAAGGCGAACGCGCTGGGTCACCGAATGCTCGACGACCTGCAGGCCGCCTTCGCCCGAGCCGAAGCCGAGGCGCATGCCGTCGTGATCGCCGGGCGACCGGGCAAGTTCAGTGCCGGCTTCGACCTGGCCGTGATGAGCGAGGGGCCCGAGAGCGCCAGGGGGTTGCTCGGCCACGGTGCCGAGTTCTTCTTCCAGAGCTACATGCTCGAGGTTCCCGTGGTCGCCGCGTGTACCGGTCACGCACTGGCCGCCGGTGCGGTGATCCTGATGGCCACCGATGTCCGTATCGGCGAGGACGTGCCGGCCAAGATCGGTCTGAACGAGGTCGCCATCGGCATGGCACTGCCCCGTTTCATCATCGAGATGGCCCGCGACCGACTCTCGAAGCGACATCTCCCCGGCCTGAACCTGGCCAAGATCTACGACCCCGCCGGGGCCGTCGATGCGGGCTACCTCGACGAGGTCGTGGCCGAGGGCACCTCGATCGAGCGAGCCCTCGAGATCGCGACCCAGTTGGCGGCGACGCTGCACGGCCCGTCGTTTCGCGCCACCCGCAAGCGGTTGCGCAGTGACGCCCACAATCGGTTCCGCTCGACGCTCGACGCCGACCTGGCCGCCTTCACCGTCGCCTGACCGAAACGCCCGATGACGTCTCCACCCTCCACGATCGACCTCTACTGGCGCCCGGGTTGTGGCTTCTGCATGGCCCTGCAGCGCCAGATCGACAAGCGCGGGATCATTGTCGTCAAGCACAACATCTGGGACGACGCCGAGGCGGCCGCTCACGTCCGCTCGGTGGCCAACGGCAGCGAGACGGTCCCCACCGTCACCGTGGGCGATCACTCGCTGGTGAACCCGTCGGTCAGGGCCCTCGTAGCGTTCTTGACCGAGTCGGCGCCCCATCTGCTCCCTCCCGACTACGAGCCGCCCGAGCCCACCAAGGTGGGCAGGATCATGGGTCGCATCCTGGGCGACTGACCGCGATCTAGCGTGGCGGGGGCATGACGTCGGTCGACACGCGAACCTCCCGCGGCACTGCCGCTGCGTTGACCCTCCTGTGTCTGCTCGGGCTCGGCTTGAGGCTGGTCGACATCGACTGGGACCAGGGCCATCATCTCCATCCCGACGAGCGGTACTGGAGCTTCGTCACCGACGACGTGTCGGCTCCGGAGAGCCTTCGGGACTACCTCGACGCCGAGACGTCGCCGTTCAATCCCTACGCCACGCGCGACACCTGGGTCTACGGAACGTGGCCCGTCGGGCTCACCAAGGCAACGGCCACGTGGTTGGCCGAGGACGGCGCGGTGGCCGGCTCGCTCACGAGGGGGCTCGACGCGCTCGGCGTCGATCTCCGCAACGACGAGGATCGACCTCGGTTCGACGCCGGCTACGACGCCAACCTCATCGGTCGTCTCCTCTCGGCGCTGTTCGACACCGGCACCATCGGACTCGTGTACGCGCTGGCCCGCCGCCTCGGCGGCAGTCCTCTCGCCGGACTGTTCGCCGCCGGCTTCCAGGCCTTTGCCGTACTGCCCATCCAGTACAGCCACTTCTACGGAGCCGAGACGCTGGCGGCGTGCACCACAACGGCCGCCGTACTGGTCTCGGTTCGCATCGCGCGCCGCGGTGCGACCACTCGCGCCATCCTCGCCGTCGGCGCGCTCGCGGGCCTGGCCATCGCAGCCAAGATCAGCACGGCTCCCGTCCTCGTCGCCCCGACCGTGGCCATTCTGGTCGACCACATGCGACGCAGCGCACCGATGACGGAGCGGCTCCGAGCGGGCGTGACCGACCTGGCCCTGCTCGGGCTCAGCGCAGTGGCCGTCGTCAAGCTCACCCTGCCCTACGCCTTCGATCAGTGGTGGGGACTGCGCATCGGCCCTCGCTACCTCGATGACCTCGACTATCTCGCTGGCGTGAACGGCGGCACCTTCAACGTGCCGTGGACCATCCAGTGGATCGGGCGGTCGCGACTGCTCGGCCCGCTGGGAACCGCATTCTGGTGGGGCCTGGGCCCGGCGCTGGCCATCGCTGTGCTCGCCGGTCTCGTCGTCGCCGTTCGGCGGCTCCGGCGGGGCGAGTGGTGGTGGTTGGTGCCGCTCGCATTCGTGGCGGTGCAGATCCTCTCGGTGAGCCGACAGTTCAACGGTCTCATTCGCTATCTTCTCCCCGCCTATCCCGTGGCCATCGCCATGGCCGGTGTGGCCATGGCTCGGCTCGTCGTCCTCGCGGGTGCCGCTGATCTCGGCCGGTGGCCGCGGCGTGTGGCCGGTGCCACCGTTTTTGCGTGCGTGGTCGGCACCGCGTTGTGGGGCCTCGCCTTCACCAACGGGGTCTACGGCAACGAACACAGCCGCATCGAGGCGACCGAGTGGATCACCGAGAACGTGGCACCGCGATCCGCGGTGTCCCACTCGATCTGGGACGACGTCCTCCCACTGCCCACCCCCGAGGCACAGGCGCTCGGGCTCAGAGTCGTCGACCTCGAGCTCTTCGCCAACGACACACCGGCCAAGGTCGAGTCCCTCATCGCCGGACTCGATCAGGTGGACTACGTCATCGAGTCGAGCAACCGTCTGTATGACTCGGTCGGGCGATTCCCGGCCCGCTACCCGGTGACCACCGCCTACTACGACGCACTCTTCGCCGGCCGGCTCGGGTTCCGCGAGGTCGCCCGCTTCACCAACGAGCCCTCCCTGTTCGGGATCACGATCGACGATGCCCACGCGGAGGAGACGTTCACGGTCTATGACCACCCCACCGTGATCATCTGGCAGAAGACCGACGCGTGGTCGACCACCTCGGCTCGGCGGGTGCTCGATCCCGACCGCGCCGCGAACAGCTTCGACACCGAGCATCGTCGAGCGGGGGCCAACGCTCTCCAACTGACCCCTGACGACTACCGGACCCAGCAAGCGGGGGGCACCTTCGCCGAGGTGTTCGACCCGGACGGGCCGACAGCATCGGTCCCCTGGCTGTGGTGGCTGCTGTGGCTCGAGATCGCCGGCCTGGCCGCGGTTCCGTGGACGACCTGGCTGTTCGGGCGCGTCGCCGCCCGCGGTTACGCGTTCTCCAAGATCGCCGGCCTGCTGGCGGCGACCATCCCGCTGTGGTTCCTGATCGCCACCGGCACCGTGCGCCACACCGGCACCGCGGCCTGGATCTCGCTGGCCATCGTGGTCGTCGTCGGTGCCGTCGTCGGTGCCCGACGCCGGGAGACACTGCGCGCGCACTGGCGCCTCCATCGACGCAGCTGGCTGGCGTCCGAGGCGGTGTTCCTCGTGTCCTTCGGCGCCGTACTGATGTTCTCGATCGCCAACCCGGACCTCTGGCATCCGTTCGTGGGCGGCGAGAAGCCGATGGAGGTCGCCTACTTCACCGCCGTGACCCGCAGTACCACCCTGCCCGCCTATGACCCCTGGTTCGCGGGCGGCGCCATGAACTACTACTACCTCGGCTGGTTCATCCTGTCGGTGCCGACCAAGGCGCTGGGCATCGTCCCCGAGGTGGCGTTCAATCTCGGCCTCCCCACGATGGCGGCGATGGCGGCCACGGCGCTGTTCGGCGTGGGCCAGACCATCGCCGGCGCCTTCGAGCGTCGCCGCCCATCGGTTCCGCTGGTGCCAGGACTGCTGGCGGCCGGCGCAGTACTGGCAATCGGCAACGTGGAGGGAGCGCTGCAATGGCTTCGCCACCCCGACGTCCGGTACGACTGGTGGGCGCCCAGCCGGGTGAACGACGGCCTGTTCGACATCACCGAGTTCCCGTTCTGGTCGCTGCTGTTCGGCGACGTCCATCCACACGTGCTCGACATCGGTGTGCTTGCCGTCGTCATCGGCCTGGCGGTGGCCTACACCGTGACCGCGCGGGCCGGCGATCGGAACCGGCGGCTCGCCCTCGCGGTCGCCCTCGGTGCCACGACCGGCGTGGTGCGCATGGTGCACACGTGGGACCTTCCGGTTGCCGTTCTCGTGACGCTCGTGGCCGTGGTGGGCGGCGAGCTGCTCGGCCCGGGACGCCTCGACCGGCGGCTCGCCCGGCTGGCCACCAGCGCGGTCGTGATCGCCCTCACCCACGTTGTTCTCACCGCGCCGTACCGCGCCCACATCGAGGTCTTCGACGGCGGCCTCGAACGAGCCGACGAGGTGACCGCGACGGGCGACTTCTTGTCGCAGTTCGGTCTGTTCGTGGCCGTGGCCGTCGGCTACGGCGTGGCCCGGGCCCGCCAGCTCGGGCTGCGGCGCGTTCCCGACGGAGGCCCGGCGGTGGCCCTCGTGGCGGTTTCGGTCGGTGTGGTCGCGCTCACGACCACCGGCATCGGCGCCACCTTCGGACTGTGCGCGGCAGCGACGATCGCCTTCGCCGCGATTGTGGTGGTCGGCCGCCGAGACCTGGGCCACAGTGCGGTGGCGGCGTTGTACGCATTGGGATTCGCCACCGCCGGAGGGGTCGAGATCGTCACGGTCGTCAACGACATCGAGCGGCTCAACACGGTGTTCAAGTTCTGGTACCAGGCCTGGCAGCTCCTGGCCATCGCCAGCGCGGTGGCCGCGTGGTGGCTGGTGCCGAGAGCGGCGGAGCTCGTGCAGCGCGGCACCCCCCGGAAGCGGGCCGTCGCTCTCGGCTGGACCATGGCCGTTTTCGCTCTGGCGACCGCCACCCTCGTCTACCCCGTGCTCGCTCCCGGAGTCCGCCTCGACGAGCGCTTCGCCGGCTCGGATCAGATCACCGGCGCGGGTCTCGACGGCCTCGCCTACCTCGCAGCCGACCCGGTCCTCGTCATCGACGGCGTCCCCGTGGCCATCGGCGACGACCTCGCCCTGATCGAGTGGCTGCGCGAGAACGTGGAGGGCACCCCGACCATCGTCGAGGCCACCGGGCCGCTCTACTCGTGGACGGCTCGCATCTCGGTCACCACGGGGCTACCGACCGTGATCGGATGGGACTGGCATCAGATCCAACAGCGCCGGGACTACGCCGGGGCGGTCGCCACGAGGAAAGCCGACGTCGAGGCGTTCTACCGGAGCCCGGAGCCCGACGTCGTGAGTCGCGTCCTTCGCACCTACGACGTGAGTTACGTGGTGGTGGGGACCCTCGAGCACCTCACCGGAGATCCGACGGCACTGGCCGCGCTCGGTTTCCATCCGGCTCTCGTCGAGGTGTTCACCGACGGCAACAACGCGATCTACCGCGTCGACCGCGACGCCCTCGACCGGGAATACGCCTGAGCGCCGAGCCGATCGCCTACGGTTTTGGCCGCCGCAACCCGGCGGCTCCACCTGACGAGACCCGGATGATCAGATGAACAAGCTCCTCGTTGGCGCCACGCTCGGTGCGGCTCTGCTCGCCGGTTCCTGTGGCGGTATCGACCGCGACGGCTCCGCCGACGAGCTCGTGCGAACCCTCGGCGTCGACAAGGACACCGCCAGCTGCATCGTCGACGACTGGATCGACAACATCGGTGAAGACCGCGTGCTCGAGCTCGAGGACGGGGCCGTGCCGACTGTGGCCGAGGAACAGGCCATCGTCGACGCCCTCACCAACTGCTCGACCTGATCGAGCCGCGTCGGCCGTGTCAACCGTCGGGTCGATCGGCGGCGAGCAGGCTCGCCGCCCGCGCCTCGAGGGCCGCGACATCGGGTGACACGTAGACCGTCTCACCCACGCCGCCGACCTCGTCGTTGTTCCACACCTGGCGATCGGTGAGCCACTGCAGCCACCCCGACACGCCGCCGTCGGTGTACGACGGCACCCACCACTCACGGTGCTGCTGGCGGCTCTCGTCCCAACCGGCGACGGTCGGGGCGACGGCGGACGCGTTCCGGTCGACCACGATCACGACGTCGGTCGCAGGATCGACGGTGGCAGTTCCGAGGTCGGCGTAGAGCACGCCGGACAGGTCGCGCAGGTAGAACACGTACGGCCAGGCCGCGCTGTCGGCGGAGTCGACCAGCACCGCCAACCGTCGGCCCTGCTCGCTCTGCACGATCCGGTCGAGTCGGTAGAGGCGCTCCACAGTCGCCGCGAGCTCGGGCGAGGCCTGGCCGGCCTGGCTGAGCAGCTCGCGCGGATCTTCGCCGTCGACATAGTTGAGCCGGTATCCGGCAACGCCGGTGGCCAGGGCGCCGGACAGCACCAGCACGGCGACGCGAGGCCGCGACGGCGGTTCGTCGCCGGCTCCACAGGTACTGGGCGCCGATCCCCGCCAACAGCACCGCGGGGAGCAGAGGGTGCAGCACCAGCCACGGCATGCGTTCACCGGCGTAGGAGTAGGCGCCGAGGGAGACCACCGTCGACCACAGTGCGAATCGCCCGATCCGCGTGGAGCCGCGCAGCTCGCTCACCACACCGATGCCGGCGAGCAAGACCGTGAGGTACTCGTACGCGGGGATGGTGAACAGGTAGTAGAACCACGGCTCGCCTCCCCGATTCACGTCCTGTTGGCTGCGCCAGTAGTCCCACCCTCCGACGAGGCCGTCGATCACGGCATTGTGCGGGGTCGACTCGGTGTCGGTGCCCGTCCAGTTGGTGAGCCAGACCGTGAAGAGCACCACGAAGGCGATCGCCGCGACGCTTGCGGCCCGGACCCAGCCGCGCCAACCCGGCGCCAGGGTCGCCGCGCCGACGGTGGTCGCTCCGAAGGACGTTCCGGCACGGCGAGCGGCGAGGAGGCCGACGGCAACGGCACCCAGTACGAGCGCGCCCCACCAGGCCAGGTTCACGATGATCGGATCGCCGAGCGCGAAGGCGAGGATCGAAGCAGCTGCGAGCCCCAACAGGACTGCTCGTCGCGGGATCGCGACGTCGCCGCGATCGAACAGCTCGAGCGCCAGCTCGACCAGCAGATACGACCCGACCACCATCACCAGGAGGAACACCGACTCCTTCACCGCCCACGCGGCGACGAGAGTGAGCAGCAGTGCCACCAACGTCGAGGTCCGCGGCCGATCGAGGTGCGCGAACAACAGCACGACCAGGGTCAGCGACAGGCAGGCGAAGAGGGCATCCTCCCTGGCGAAGCGACTGAAGTACAGGAACGACGGGCTGAAGCACAGGATTCCCGCGACGACCGCGGCGCCGATGGTGCCGAGCTGTCGGCGCAGGAACCAGGGCAGGGCGATCAGTGCCGTACCGGCCAGCACCGAGATCAGCCGAGCCGACGCAACCGACAGTCCGAAAAACCAGTACAGCCCGGCGGTCAGGTAGAAGCGCAACGGCCCGTGGTACACGGGGTCGTATCCGTCGTAGGTGCCCTCGAGGAATCGCTGGGAGAACCACGCGTCGAGGCTCTCGTCGTGGTGCAGCGCCCGTTCGCCGAGCCCCACGAGGCGCAGCGCCAGACCCACCACCACCAGGGCGAGGAGCAGGTTTCGCAACCAGCGGTCGTTGCGGGCGACGGTGAGCTGGGGGGCGTCGGTGTCAACAGGGGTCATGGTCGGTAGATCCGATACTGGCCGAAGTCGTACACAAGGGTGCCCGATCGGTCCCAGTGTTCGGTCGACGCTCCCTCCGCCCGCTCCCGGGGACCGATGACCACGTAGTCGACCCCGTACCGTTCGATCAGGGTCGCCGCAGTGGGGGCGCCCGCGAGAATGTCCAGGCTGGCCTGACGTCGCCCGCTCCAATCGAGCCCGAGATCGAACACCCAGCCGTCGAAGGCCGTGACGACCGCACGGCCGCCGAGGGTGGCGACGGGCTGGGCGGCGCTGCTCGACGCAGTGACGAACACCGCGTCGTCGGCGGTCGACTCCCGAACCCACTCGCCGACCAGCACGTCACCGGGCGAGGCCACCTCGGCCGGATAGGAGGGAAGGGTGCCGTCGACCGCTTTGAACAGATCGAGCCCTCCGGCCGCCGTGAGCGACAGGGCAACCAGACCCACGCCGCCGACGCCCATCGCAATCGTCGCCGAGCGACCCGAGCTCACGACACGGTCGACCACCGCAGCCAGTAGAGCGGCGACGGCGAAGGCCCCGAGCATCCACCAGAAGACCGCGTACTTGGCGTTGTTGCCCTCCCACGGATGCGGAATGGCCAGGTGGACACCGGCGAACCACAGCCAGATCGGTGCCAGCGCCACGGCCAGACGTCGGTTCGTGGCTCCTCGCCACAACAGGGCCACGGCGAACAGCAGCGGGAACAGCCCGGTGTTGTCGAACCAGAAGCGCACCAGGCCCTGGGGGGTCCCGTCGGTCACCCATCCCCAGCTCCAGCGGAACGAGCCATCGGGGTTGGGGGGCACCAGCCACGCGACCGCAGGCAAGGCCAGCACGACGGCCGGCACGAGGAACCACAACCAGCGACGACCGTCCGGGGTCCACACCCGATCGGTGATGGCCCAGAGCGCCCCCATCACCAGCGCCGTGCCCCAACCGAAGGTGTGGAACAACGGGGTCAGTCCCACGACCACCCCGACCCAGAGGAAGGCGCCGCGCTCGCCGCTCTCGCGTGCCGCCCAGAGGAGGGCCAGGGTGAACAACACCACGGCGAATCCCACCATGGTCGGTCGTTGCGGATAGAGGTGCCCGAGGACGGGATTGTCCATCCAGTAGGTGTCGAAGTCGCGTGTGTAGTCGCGCGGCTGGTTCCAGAGGACCTGACGAAACCGGTCCGAGAAGCTGCCACCGGGCACGGCCGAGATGTCATCGAGGAACCGCGTGAAACCCCACCCGCCCGCCGCCAGGAACAGCACCGAGCCGACGACTGCCACGGATCGGCGAGCGAACAGCCTCCGACCGAAGAGGTACAGCACCGGCACCAGTGCGAACGCCAGATACCCACTGGTGACCTGCAGTGCGGCATGCAACGATGCGCCCGTCGGCACCGTGAGCGCGGCGAAGAGGTCGACGCCGAAGTGGTAGGCGAAGTCGTCGCCGGCGGCCAGTGGGGTGCCGAGATGCAGGTCGCTGCGATAGGCGAAGTTGCCGGCGTAGGCGAGGTGGGCCTGCCAGTCGCCGAAGGTCGACAGATGACCGGCGGCGATACCGCCCGACTCGCTCGGCTGGTAGGCGAGCGACAGGATGCGCACGGTGAGGGGCCAGGTGAGCGCACAGAGCCCGAGCAGCGGCGTCGGGCTGGCCGGATGGCGCCACCCGAGTCGCAGGCGGTGGCAGAAGTCGGCGTACTCGGCTCGCACCGATGGCGCGACCCGCAACAACCCCGGCATCGACAACCCTCCCGCGATCATCACCGACGCCATCACGGTGAGGCCGCTGAAACCGAGCACGGCAATGGCCCCGAGCGCCACCAGGGTCACGGCCATGGCGCCGACGACCGCACCGATGGGCAGCCGCTCCTCGAGCCGCAGTGCCACTGGAAGGTGACCGGTGAGTCCGACGCCGACGCCGACGCACGACAGCAGAAAGGCAGCGGTGACGAGCGTCATGACCCGCCGAGTCTAGAAGCCACGCGCGCCCCGGCCCGGCCAGGTCCGGAGGGGCGTCCGGGCGCGGCCGTGGCGCGATCTCCCCGAGCTGGTTCACTGTGGTCGTGTCTGCAGGTGGTGTCCTCGCTTCCGTGATCATGGCCTCGGCACTGGTCGTCGTGAGCGCGTGCGGCACCGGCGGGCCCAATGGTCCGACGGCGGCCAAGCCCGAGTTCTGCGGATGGGCCGCCGAGATCGAGCTGAACGTGCCACCACCACCGCCACCGGTCGATCCGGAGTTGCCCCTCGATGTCGACCGGCTCGTCACCATCGCCGAGCAGCTGGCCAACTTCGCCCGCACGCTCGAGTCGGCCGCCGCGTTCGCGCCGTCGGACAAGCAGGCGGCCTTCGTCGTGTTGGCGTCGTTCAATCGCGATGTCGCATCGGTCATCACCGGAAGCGGCAGCCTGCGCGACACGGCCACCGACGTGGCACGCGACGCAGCCGACACGGTGGTGTCGACCCTCGACGACGAGTGCGGCGTCCGTATCGACGCCGATGCCACACTGGCGTTCGTGGACAGCTGATGGCCCCCTCGCCCCCGCTTCGCTTCGACGCCCTCCTGGTCGTGGGCTTCGGCGGACCCGAGCATCCCGATGACGTCATGCCCTTCCTTCGCAACGTCACCGCCGGTCGCAACGTGCCCGACGAGCGCCTGGCCGAGGTGGCCGAGCAGTATGCGCTCTTCGGCGGGGTGTCGCCGATCAACGATCAGACCGAGGCGTTGGCTCGGGCTCTGGCCTCGGCCATGGCCGCACAGGGCGTCGAGGTGCCGGTGTACGTGGGCAACCGCAACTGGCGTCCGTTCCTGGTCGACACGGTGGCGGCCATGGCCGCCGACGGAGTGACGTCGCCGCTCGCGATCGCCACCTCGGCGTTCAGCTCGTATTCGGGCTGCCGGCAGTACCGCGAAGATCTGGCGGCGGCTCTTGGTGCCACCGACTCGCCGTACCCGGCCATCCCCAAGGTGCCGCCGTTCTGGCCCGAGGTCGGTTTTCTCGACGCGGTCACCGAACGCATCGCCGACACGCTCGAAGGCCTCGGCACCGCTCAACGGTCCCGGTGCCGACTCGTCTTCACCGCCCACAGCATTCCGGTGGTGCTGGCGCAGACCTCGGAGTACGAGGCCCAGCTCCGACGCGCCGCCGCGACGGTCGCCGAACGCATCGGTCTGCCCCACGAGCTCGTCTTCCAGAGCCGGAGCGGACCGCCGCAGGTGCCCTGGCTCGAGCCCGACATCGTCGATCATCTCCGGGCCCTCGACCCGGGTACGACGGTTGCCGTCGTGCCGCTCGGCTTCCTCAGCGACCACATGGAGGTGCTGTTCGACCTCGACACCCAGGCGGCGGACGCCGCCCAGGCTCGGGGCATCACCATGCTGCGCGTGCCGACGGTCGGCACTTCGGACACCTTCGTCGACGGGTTGGCGGCATCGCTGGTCGCCCGCTTCCACGGCGAAGACCCGGTGACCATCGACGGGGAACCCGGCCGACCGTTCCCCTGTGCCGCCGACTGCTGCCCACCACCCCCGCCGCGCCCCCGACCACCGGCGAGCTGAGCCGTTCAGTGTTCGATCGGCCAGACGCCGTCGAGCAGGTACTCGTGCATCATGCGAGTCGGACGTGGGAGTCCCACAGATCGCGACGGTAGATTCTCGACGCAGACATCCGGAGAGGAGCGGGCCGTTTCCAGTCGACTCGAATTCGTCGTTACCGGCACCGGCAGATCTGGTACCGGCCACATCGCTCAGGCGTTGACCTCGATCGGGATCCCGACCGGTCACGAGGAGTGGTTTTCCTACAGGGCAGGGCTGATCGACCGTCAGGCGATGCTTCGTCGGAATCTGCGCTCGAAGGCCGTGAGTCCGCTGCTTCGCGTTCGTGAGGAACTGAGGAGGCGGAGCCTCTCGATCAGGGGCGACGCCTCGTGGATGGCCGTCCCGAGGCTGCCGCGATACCAAGGTGTTGTGCTGCTTCAGGTTCGCCACCCTCTCAAGGTGGCCAGCAGCATCCTCGGGACGGGCTTCTTCTCGTCAGCTGAGCCCGTGAACAGCTATGAACGCTTCGCTCGAGCTCACTTCCACGTGTCGGGCGAGCCGGAAGTCGACGCAGTGCGATGGTGGTGCGAGTGGAACAGTCGAGCTGCCGAACGGGCCAACGCCGTTTACGCGCTGGAAGGCCTCAGTCCTCAGCTGCTCGGTGAGATCGCTCGGATGATCGACAGCGATCGCGATGTCATCCGGCGCATCGACGATGTCGTGACGGACCGAAAAGACGTAAACGATGCCAAGAAACGCAAGCAAGACAACCCGGTAATCAGTTGGTCAGACCTGCCGGTAGCCCTGAGAGAAAGGGTCGCTCAACTGAGCCGCTCGTTCGGATACGAGCCCGACGACCCCGACCATGCACCGAACCAACACCTCCACATACTTCGCCGCTGAAGGTCACGGGCAACGACGTCGCCAAGGGCGGTGATGGTGCGGGACCGACGTCCCCGTACATCCACCGCAGGCATCAGTACTGGCGGGTGAGCACTCGGTAGCGCCAATGCAGCTTCTGCCTCGATGTGAGTGGGCCGTACTGCTTCCTAGCGACGTTTGCTCGACTGGTACCTGACCACGTGTTGATCCCGTGCTCGGCGCGCGCCTCGTAGTAGGCCTGTTCCTCCGAAATATCCGAACTGTCGACGTACCATGGACGATGCCGTGCCATGTACGGGTGGCCCGTCCGAATCGCCGGGCCGTATCCAGAGAACTCGGGTACGCGATACGCAGCAAAGGTCGTATCGATATTCGCCTGGAACACGTTGCGACGAAGGGGACGCTGCCAGAACTTCGCCTCCCACTTCCGAACCGATTCGGCATCGGCATAGTGGTCCGGGATGTCGTCGATGTGGAGCCCGAACCCGACCTTGCAGTGCCGTGGGTATCGCTCGAGCAGTTCGAGAAAGTACCCGACAGCATCCGCAGGACAAGTGTCGTCCGGCACGACGTCTGGATCCGTCACCACATACGGCTCGGAGCCAGCGATGCTTGCCACGAGCCCAGAGCTCCACGGCGCTCTGGGGCCCAGGTTCTCCGACAGACGCTCGACTTGGTGCGGACTCGCTGCGAGGTACTCCAACAGGGGCGGATACGTCGAATCATTGTCGACGATGATGATCCGACGGTGGCCGGAGCGATCCAGCCAAGCGACGAGGTCTCGGAGATCGGTCACGCGATCGCGACTGTTGATGAAGATAGGCACGTCAAGACCGTCCATCCACTCGAAGAGTAGTCGCGAGGTGTGCTGCCTGCGGCACGGGAGTGACGTTGTGTGCCCCCTCGGCGCGTGCCGTACACGAAGACCTGTTGCACGGTTGGCTCAGTTGCCCATCTGGGTCATCTCGTCGGCGCTGAGGCAGCCGAGGAGCAGGCGGAGCACCTCCTCCTGGGCGTCACCGCCGGCCAGAGGTGCCTCACCGGTGAGGATGCCGCCGACCACCTCGGCGAAGGCGTCGTTGCCGTCCTCGTCGAGACACGCCACGGTTTCCTCGCTCAGCGTCACCCCGTCGGCCGCCGCTTCCTGCTTCATGAGCCCGCCGAAGCCGATGCAGTCGACGAGGGGCGCGATGGCGGTCTGGGCCGCCTCGGCGGCCAATGCGGCGTTCGGATCCTCGGCGGCGAGGCCGGCACGGAGCAGTGCCTCTACGGTGCTGCGTTCGCCGTAGCCGGCGATGACACAATCGCGGGCATCGGCAGGTATCGCGAAGTTCCCGCCCGCCATCTCGGCGGTGAGCATCGTGCCCAGTTCGATGGCGTCGACACACCGGTACATCGAGTCGAGCAGGGCGTCGATGTCACCCTGGTCGATCGGACCCCCGTTGATGTCGAGCTGGGCCAAGCGGGCCAACCCGAGGGTGTCGACCATCTCGATGACGATGCAGTCGGCATCGTCGTCGTCGAAGGTGTCGATGAAGTCGTTGTCGAGGTAGGCGCGAGCCGTGGCCAGATCGTCGGCGGACCCGCCGGGCTCGTCGGACACCTCCGGCTCGGGCGTCGCGACGTCGGACGCTCCCGGCTCGGGCGTCGCGTCGTCGGACGCTCCCGGCTCGGGCGTCGCGTCGTCGGACGCACCCGGCTCGGAGGCGACCTCCTCGGCGACCGCCGACGCCTGCGGACCGGCTCCGGCGGTGATCGACACGCGTCCGTCGTGGCTGCAGGCCGCCACGACCAGAACCGAGCAGAACGCGAGGGCGAGAACACGGCGGTGTCGAATCACGATGGTCCAGTCGTTGCGGTCGCTCGATCAGAAGGAAATTCGGCGGGGAGCGATCAGCCGAGCAGCTTCGCCAGCTCGTCGTCGCTCAGACAGCCCACCACGGTGTCGACGGCGATCTGGTCGACCTCGGGAGGCACGGCGGTCAGGTCGCGCTCGGCTGCCCAGAGCGCCGCGGTGGCCGCAGCCTTCGCCACGGTCGGCTCGGTGAAGGCGATGTCGAGACAGTCGAGGGTGGGCTCGGAGAGCGACAGTCCGGCCGCAGACGGCGTAGAGCCGTCCCGGCTCCTCGAGATCGGCCGTGCAGATAGCTCATGAGCTCACCGACGAGCGGGATCTCCTCGTCGTTCAGGCCGGTGTCGGGCAGCTGGATCGAGCGATCCGGGCCGAGCAACTGCACGATGCCGGTGGTCGCACAGTCGAGCGACGGCTGGTCGATCGAGATTCCGGCGGAGTCCTGGGCGGTCCCCAACAGCCATGTCGCCACGGCGGCCTCGACCGGTGCGACTTCGGCGTCGGGTGGAACGAGGATCTCGATGACGGGCCCGGACGACTCCGATGCGAGATCCTGCTCGATGGCGGCGGGCTGGGCCTCTGGCGCGGCCAACGGACGGCCGACCAGGGGTTCGTCGACGGCGCAGGAGGCGAGGAGTACCGAACACGCGAGCCACGCGAACAGCACCGGATGGGCACGGAGCATTTCCACCCATCGGCACCATGGGCCGCCATCCTTAGCGCCGACGCGGGATTTCCCCTCGAACGATCGGAGCCCACCGGATTGCCACGAGCCCGGTGCGAGAAGCCACTACGTTCCTGAGGAGCCGGGCTCGGTGTGCGACGTCGAGCCCTAGACTGATTCGCGCACCCGAACACCAGTTCGCCTCCCTGGAGCCTCTCCGTGTCCGACCAACAGGAACTCGCACTCGTACCCTTCGCCCGCGAAGTGGTGGAGGTGGCCGTCGCCGACGAGTTGTCGGAGTCGTTCCTCGCCTACTCGCTCTCGGTGATCACGAGCCGGGCGATCCCCGACGTGCGTGACGGGCTCAAGCCCGTGCAGCGGCGCATTCTCTACTCCATGTTGCAGATGGGAATCCGGCCCGAGAACCCGCATCGAAAGTGCGCTCGGGTGGTCGGCGACACCATGGGGCGCTATCACCCCCATGGCGATCAGGCCATCTACGAGGCGCTGGTGCGCATGGGCCAGGACTTCTCCCGCATGATCACTCTCGTCGACCCCCACGGGAACTTCGGCAGCCTCGACGACCCTCCCGCTGCTCCCCGCTACACCGAGTGCCGCCTCACCGCCGCGGCGATGGAGATGATCGGCGAGATCGACCGAGGACACCGTCGACTTCCGGCCCACCTACGACGGCGAGGACGAGGAACCGATCTGCCTGCCGGGGCTGATCCCCAACCTGCTGGTGAACGGCGGGACCGGCATCGCGGTGGGAATGGCCACCAACATGCCCACCCACAACCTCGGCGAGATCGCCTCCGCCATCGAGTTGGTCATGACCCAGCGTCGGCCCCGGCCCACCATCGATCAGCTGATGGCCTGCGTGCCAGGCCCCGACTTCCCGTCGGGTGGCCTGCTGATCGACGACGGGGTCCGCGAGGCCTACGAGACCGGCCGGGGGTCGGTGCGCATGCGGGCCCGCGCCGAGGTCGAGCAGCGCACCACGCGTAGTCAGAGCATCGTCGTCACCGAGTTGCCGTACCAGGTGGGTCCCGAGAAGGTCGTGGCCCGCATCAACGACCTGTTGGCGAACGAGAAGATCCAGGGCATCGCCGACGTCAAGAACCTCTCCGACCGCAGCACCGGTTTGCGCATCCAGATCGACTGCAAGCCCGACGTCAACGCCCAGGCCGTGCTCGGCCATCTGTTCCGCCTCACCCCGCTCGAGGAGACCTTCGGCATCAACAACGTGGTGCTGGTGAGCGGCATCCCCCAGACCCTCGGTCTGTACGACCTCTGCCAGCACTACGTCACCCACCGGCTCGACATCGTGGTGCGGCGCACGCAGTACCGCCTCGAACGGGCCCGGGCGCGACTGCACATCGTCGAGGGCCTCATCATCGCCCTCGACGCCATCGACCGAGTGGTGCAGATCATCCGCTCGTCGGCCGACGTGGCCGAAGCCCGCGAGCGACTCATGGCCGAGCTCTCGCTCAGTGAGATCCAGGCCACCCACATCCTCGACATGCAGCTCCGTCGCCTGACCGCGCTCGAGAAGCAGAAGATCGTCGACGAGCGCGATGCGCTGCTGGTCAGCATCGACGAGTACGAGACGCTGCTCGGTTCCGAGCAGCGTCAACGCACCCTCGTGCTGAAGGAGCTGCGCGGCGCCGTCGACCGCCACGGGCGCGACCGCCGCACCGAGATCGTCGGCCCCGACGAGCTGCCCGTGTACGACAACATCGAGATCACGCCATCGTCGGAGGCCGACCCGGCCACCGACGAGCCCTGCGTGATCACCTTGTCGACCTCGGGCACCGTGGGCCGTGCCCCCGCCGAGGGCGCCAAGCGAGCCACCCCCGGTCGCCACGACGTGCTCGTGTCGGCCACCGTCGGCTCCACTGCCCGCCGTGTCGTCGGCGTGACCTCCGAGGGGCGGGCCGTGGTGGTGAACACCCACGAGCTCGGCGAGATCGAAGGGCGAAGCCGCGGTTCCAATGCGTCACAGGTGTTCGGCATCGCGCGGGGCGAAGAGCTGCTCACCGTGGTGGCCGAGGGCAACGAGGAGAACCTCGTGGTGGTCACCACCGACGGCATCGCCAAGCGGCTCACGCCCGACGAGCTGTTCGAGACCAAGTCGGGCAAGACCGTCATCGCGCTGAAGGACGGGTCCAAGATCGCCGCGGCCTTCACCACTCCCGACGGTGCCGACATCGCCGTCGTCACCTCCGATGCACAGATCCTGCGCACGCCCGCTTCGGGAATCAGCGTGCAGGGTCGCGGCGCCGGAGGCGTCGCCGGAATGAAGGTGCGCGCCGGTGCCCGCGTGATCGCCGCCGCGCCAGTGGTGCCCGACGCCCTCGTGGTCACCGTCACCGACACCGGCACCGCCAAGGCCACGCCCTTCGACGAGATCGATTCGAAGGGCCGCGGCGGCCAGGGCGTCCGCATCACCCGGTTCAGCGGCGAGTCCGAGCTGGTGCTCGCCTTCATCGGTTCGCCCAGCGGTCTCGTCGTCGTGATGAGCACCGACGACGATCCCACCAAGGCCGACCCGAACCCGGTGCCCTTCGACCTCGATCCCACCAAGCGAGACCTCGTGAGTACCTCCACCGAACGCCGCATTCTCGCCGTGGGCTCGGCCCGCTGGTGAGCGCAGGAGACCCCCGATGAACCCCACCACCGGCTACGACGCCGACTCCATCCAGACCCTCGAAGGGCTCGAGGCCGTGCGCAAGCGGCCGGGCATGTACATCGGCGGCACGGGCAGCGACGGCCTCATGCACCTGGTGTGGGAGATCATCGACAACGGGGTCGACGAGGCCGCCGGTGGCCATGCCAACCGCATCGACGTCACGCTGCACCGCGATCGCATCATCGAGGTGACCGACAACGGCCGGGGCATACCCATCGATCTCCACGCCAAGCGGAAGGTGTCGGCGCTCGAGGTCGTGTTCACCGAGCTGCACGCCGGCGGCAAGTTCGGTGGCGGCGCCTACGGCTCGTCGGGCGGACTGCACGGCGTGGGGGCTTCCGTCGTGAACGCCCTGGCGGCCAAGCTGGTGGCCGAGGTCGACCGCAACGGCGCCACCTGGCGGCTCGCCTTCAAGGAGCGGGTGGCCGGGCGCTTCGACGGCAGCCGGTTCCGCAAGACCCACGAGCTCGAGAAGGTCAAGAAGATCTCGAAGAACAAGACCGGGACACGCATCCGGTTCCTTCCCGACTTCGAGATCTTCGATCCCGAGGCCACCATCGACTTCGAGACCGTCTGCGAGCGCGTCACCCGGGCCTGCTTCCTCGTACCCGGCCTGCGCATCACCGTCACCGACAAACGGTCGGGCACCGACAACGAACCGTTCGAGTTCGTGTCGCGCGGGGGCCTGGCCGACCTCGTCGACGAGGCGTCGATCGGTGATCCCGTCACCAAGATCATCCACATCAACGGGATCGACACCTTCGAGGAGAAGGTGCCGGTGCACGGGAAGATGACCCTCGTCGAGCGCGACGTCACCGTCGACATCGCCCTGCGCTGGGTCAAGGGCTTCGACACCCACGTCAGCTCCTTCGTCAACACCATCCCCACCGCCGAGGGCGGCACCCACCTGGCCGGCTTCGAGCGGGCGCTCACCACGCGCCGTCAACGACGTGCTGCTGGCCAACACCCGCAAGCTGGCCAAGCTGGCCAGGCAGGGCAAGGACCGCGCCAGCAAGGAGGACATCCAGGAGGGCCTGGTCGCCGCGGTCAAGGTCACGCTGCCCGAGCCGCAGTTCCGCGGTCAGACCAAACAAGAGCTCGGCACGCCGCCGGTCCAGAGCATCGTCTACGAGATCGTCGAAGACGGGCCTGGTCGACTGGTTCGAGAAGGACGGACCCAAGAGCCACGTGAACGCGTTGCGCGACAAGGTCGCCACCGCCGTGATCAACCGGGTGGCCAGCCGATCAGGTGCTCGACAACAAGCGCAAGGCCGCCAGCCTCGGTTCGGCCGGCATGCCCGACAAGCTGGCCGACTGCCGCACCCACGGCCTCGACGCCGAGCTGCTCATCGTCGAGGGCGACTCGGCCGCCGGGCCCGCCAAGGCCGGTCGGAACTCCGAGATACATGGCGATCCTGCCGCTTGCGCGGCAAGGTGGTGAACGCCGGCAAGGCCACCGTCAAGCAGGTGCTCGACAACGCCGAGGCCCAGGCGCTGATCACCGCCGTCGGGGCCGGCTCCGGCAAGGACTTCGACCTGGATGCCGCACGGTACGGCCGCATCATCATCCTCTGCGACGCCGATGTCGACGGCAGCCACATCCGCTGCCTGCTGCTGACCCTGATCTACCACTACATGCGCCCGCTGCTCGAGGCCGGCCGGGTGTACGCCGCTCAGCCGCCGCTGTTCTCGGCCAAGTGGCGGGGCGACACCTACTACGCCTTCACCGATGACGAGCGCGACCGGATCATCGAGGAGAACAACGTGCCGAGGGAGAAGTTCGTGCGCTTCAAGGGGCTGGGCGAGATGGACGTCGACGAGCTTTCCGAGACCACCCTCGACCCGGCGACACGAATCCTCAAACGCATCACCATCGACGACGCCGCGGCCGCCAAGGAGGCGGCGTCGATGTTCGAGGTGCTGATGGGCTCCGACGTGGCCCGTCGCAAGGAGTTCCTGCTCACCAACTCCGAGCTCGTCGACGCCGCCGCCCTCGACATCTAGCTCCCTGTCACACCGGAGTGTTAGAACTACAACCATGGCATTCGTCGTGACCCCGGTGGCCGAGCCCGACAAGGGCACACGACCCACGCGGTTGTCTCCGTCGGGCGCCAGCCTGTTTCGTCAGTGCCCGCGACGGTGGAAGTTCCGGTACCTCGACCGCCTACCCGACCCGCCGGGGGTTCCGGCACTGGCCGGAACCTTCGCCCATCGGGTGCTCGAGGTCCTGCTCGGCGAGGACGCGCCGAACCGCACACCCGACCGGGCCAAGGAGATCGCCCGCGAGGTCTGGCCCGAGATCGCCGCCGATCCCGACTTCGTCGCGCTCGGTCTCGATGCCGATGCCGAGCGGGAGTTCCGGTGGCGAGGATGGCTCGCCGTCCAGGGGCTGTGGGCGATCGAGGATCCCACGGCAGTGCAGGTCGACTCGACCGAGCTCGACATCGAGGTCGAGATCGCCGGAGTGCCCTTCCGCGGCATCGTCGATCGCATCGATCTCGACGACCACGGGCGCGTCATCAGCGACTACAAGTCGGGCCGGGCTCCGTCCCCACGGTTCGCGGCCGACCGGCTCACTCAGGTGCTCCTGTACGCCGCCGCCGTCCACGCCGACACCGGCGCCATGCCCACCCGGGCGCGGCTGCTCTATCTCGGTCAGAAGATCGTCGACATCGACGTCACGGTCGACAACATCGCCGAGGCCGTCGGCGAGCTCCAGGACACCTGGAGCCGCCTCAATGCCGCCTGCGACTCGGGGAGTTTCGAAGCGCGAACCGGTCCGCTCTGCGGCTGGTGTCCCTTCGTCGAGGGCTGCCCGGAGGGCTCGGCCGAGGTCCAGCAACGGGTGAACGAGGGCCGTATGCGACTCGATGCGCCGGCCGTCGACCTGGTGGCCTTCGAGGAGGCCGCCGCCCTGGCCGATCTCCTCACCGATACGGCCTGACCCACCGTTTGCGGCTCACCGACGCCGGTTGCGCCACCAGCGCCACACCAGGAGCGTCCCGAGGGTGGCGACGACACCGGTGGCCGCGCTCATTGCGATCAACACGGTGTCGGAGGGCGCCGGCTCCGGTGTGACCCGAGGCGACGCCGGTGCACGATGCATGGTCTCCGAACTCGGGCCGCCCACGAGATCATGGAGAGGTTCGGTCGATTCCGGCACGTGTCCGAGCCTAGTGGCGGTGCGCGGTCCCGTCAGTCGCTGTCGGGGTCGGGCAAGGGTTGGCTCAGGCACGGCCCCGCAACCTCGGCCCCCGCCACGACGTCGGCCAGGAACGCGGTGACCTCCGAGGCCGCCACCGCGTAGGACCGCTCGTCGGTGCGTCGCGATGCGGCGAACACCACGCCGACCAGATCGCCGCCGACATCGAAGACGCCCGAGCCCGACGTTCCCGGGGCAACGGCGACGTCGAGCTCGATGGCGGCCCGACGGGCGCCGGGCCGCCGGTAGATGTCATCGCCGGTGGCGACGATCGCTCGCCCGACATCGGCCGGGCGCTGCTCGATGCGATTGTCGTCGGAGACGGTCACCAGACGGAGGGGCGCGAGGGGGTCGCCCTGATGGACCTCGACCGGCGTGAGGTCGGCGGCGACCACCCGGATCGCCGCCAGGTCCCGTGACGCGTCGAAGCCGACCACTTCTCCCTCGAAGGGCTCGTCGGTGCCGATCACCTCCACGAAGACCTCGACCACGCCGGCCACCACATGGGCGTTGGTGATGACCAGATTCGGCTCGACGGCCACGCCACCACCCACCGACAGACTGCCGCACGCCTCACCCGATACCCGCACGACGGAGCGCTCGTCGATCGTGACCTCTGCGGCGGTCGGCGCGGTGGCGGCGTCCGACGGTGTGGTGACGGGGTCGGCCGCCGTACATCCCGACGCAGCGACGATCAGCACGGCCGACCAGGCCAAAAGGCCGCTCAAGCGCGTGGGTAGAATTGCCGATGACCACGCCATGGATGGCGCCGAATTCAAATCGCTCGCCTTCGTGGTGATCGCATCGGTGATTGCACTCCTCGCACTCGCCGCTTGGCACCACTTTCGCGGCCAACGGCGCCTCGTCCTCGATCTTCCGAGCTCGAAAGTAGCCGGGGTCACCCTCGGTCTGACCGAGCTGCACGGTCGCGCTCACTCCGAGCATCCCACGACGAGCCCGCACGGCAGCAACGAGTGCGTGTTCTGGCGGCAGGAGATCTACGCGGAACAGGCCGACAGCGACGGCGGCAAGAAGTGGACCAAGGTCGGTGACCGAATGGGCGGCCGCGCCCAACTCGATCTCGTCGACGACACCGGCACGATTCGGGTGTGGGTCAAAGGCGCCGAGATAGACATGCCGCTCGTGTACGAAGGCACGTTGTACGAACGCCCGGCCCCCGCGACCGAGGGTCTCGATCTGGTGGCCATCCACGCCGGGAACAGCGCACCGGAGCGCCGGGTGAAGGAGTATGCGCTCGAGGTCGGAACCGAGGTCATGGTGGTGGGCACCGCCCGGCTCGACGACACCGCCGGCCGCCCGGTGATCGGGCCCGATCCGGCGGGCGAGAACCCGTTCATGGTGACGACCCACGACGAGAAGCGCCTCACCCGGACCCAGAGCATCGCATCGGGAATCGCCGCGACCGTCGCCCTGGTGGCCTCCGCTGCCTTCGGCATGGCGTGGTACGAGGGCCCGACGCTGTTCGTCGAAGGTCACCGGTTCACGGCCAGCTCGTGGTCGGTGCCGTTGGTCTGCGTTCTCACCGTGCTGGGGGTGATGACGTTCCTCACCGTGTACCGCTCGTACAACGGGCTCGTCTCACTCCGCAACCGCGCCGAGAAGGCGTGGAGCCTGCTCGATGTGGAGATCGACCGCCGCCATTCACTGCTGAAGCCGTTCATCGAGCTGGTCAAGGGTGCGCACGCCCACGAGATGGACCTGCATCATCGGGTGACGGCCCTGCGTGCCGGCTGGGTCTCCGGACTCCCCGACTCACCGAGCGACGACGCCGTGGCCGAGCTCGATGCTCCCCTCGAGCTCGAGGCCCGGGCCGTGCGCGAGCTGGTGGCGACGGCGGAGGACTACCCCGATCTCAAGGCCAATACCTCGTTCCTCCATCTCCAGCGGCAGTTGATCGTCACCGAGGATCGCATCGCCCTCGCCCGGCACTTCTACAACGACAGCGTCCAACGCCTGCGTACCCGTCGGGCCAGTTTCCCCGACTCGCTCGTTGCCTGGTTCTTCGATCTCGACCTCACGGGTGAGTTCACCGAGTACTGGGACCAACGGCTCCCGCGAGCTCGGGTCTCCTCGTCTCGACCGCCGGTGATTGCGTAGCCTCTGCCTTCGTGCAGCTCGAACGATTCTCCGGAACGGGCGGCGTCACGGTCTCCGGTGTCGACGTGAGAGAGCTCGACGATGCCGCCATCGACCGGATCCGCGCCGCCGTGGTCGACAACGTGGTTGCCGTGCTGCCCGGCCAACGGCTCACTCCCGCCGAGCAGGTTGCGTTCACCCGCCGGTTCGGCGAGTTGGGCGAGGTGCCGTTCATCGAGCCCCTTGCCGACCATCCCGAGGTGATCGCCGTGGTGAAGGAGTCCGCCGACGGGGACGCTCCGAACTTCGGCGGGGTGTGGCACTCGGACTTCAGCTTTCAGGTCGCTCCGCCGTCGTTCACCTTTCTCCAGGCCGTGACCGTTCCCACGGTGGGTGGGGACACCGTCTGGGCCAACATGATGCTGGCGTACCGGCATCTCGACGACCGCGAGAAGCGGGTCATCGCCGGACTGTCGGCCGTGCACTCCGCCGTGGGTTCGTACAGCCCCGACCGACGCGGGCTCTTCGAACGGATCTCGGGCATGACCGTCGACCCGTCGGCCGACGACTCCGACCAGGCCGTGCACCCCTTGGTGACCCGTCACCCCGAGTCGGGGGCCGAGGTGCTGTTCTTCAACCGAGGGTACGTGGCGGGCATCGACGGCTGGTCGGCCGCCGATGCAGGACCGCTGCTGTCCCGCCTCCACCATCACTCGACCCACGTTCGCTTCAGCATCCGCCATCGCTGGTCGCCGGGTGACCTGGTGATCTGGGACAACCGCAGCTCACAGCACTTCGCCATGAACGACTACGCCGGTCAGCCGCGGCGCATGCACCGCACGACCTGCGCCGGGTCGACGCCGGATGCGGCCGGCTGATCGAGTCGGCGCTCAGTCGGGTGTCGGGGTCCAGGCCCGGAGCAGGGCCTGCGGCAGAACCCAGCGACCGGTCGCGGTGAGCCGCAACTCGTCGTCGATCACCCCGACCTCCCGCCACGTCTCCATCGCCACGGCAAAGGCCCAGGCGAACCATGGTCGCTCGTTCTTGGGGATGACACTGGTGACCTCGGGACACCGATTCACCAGGTCGACCAGGATGTCGCCGGAGAGCGGCGCTCCCACGCCGGCGCGTACGGCACCGATCACCGCTCCGAGCCAATCGGCCCATTCGAGCGAGGCCAGGGCTTCGAGCTCCTGCACGGGGCGCCCGACGTCGTCGGACCACCGAACCAGCTCGGCCACCGGCGCCACCATCGCCGGGCCGCCGGACGGCACGTCGCCGACGATCACGTCGGCCAGCGCGGCCCGCAACGTCTGCACGGCGGCCGCATCGGCATCGGGATCCATGAGCGGCGAGGGAACGTCGGCGAGCCACCGCGGCTCGACGGTGGACGCACCGAGGAGGGCCAAACGGGAGCGAAGCAACACCATGTTGGCGAGCTCCGAATCGTCGGGCATGCCGGGAGCCTCGGCTCGCCCATCGACGCCGACCGCCACGAGCGCCGCCGCATCGGTCGCCTCCATCGGCACGACCGAACCTTCGCCTGTGGCGAAGTCGATCAGCCCGTCGGCCTCGGTGACGAACACGATCCCCGACAGCACCTGATCACGATCGAGGTCGACGAGGAAGACCTCCCGGTCGTCGTCGGCGTGAACCAGCTCGATCGCCACCACCTGGGCGTCGCCATCGGAGAGGCGCCAGGCCCGGCCCGGCGTGGGGGTGGGTGCAGGAGCCACGACGGCTGCGGCTCGCTCGGATGCGATCCCCAGACCGAGTGAGCCGATCGTGGCGAGGAGCAGATCGGCGGTCGGATCTCGCCGATCGACCAGCCAACCGACGAAGGCGTTGTCGTCGGCCTCCGGATCGTCGACCACACCCGGCTCCCGCCAGAGGGCGAGCGCACTCGACACCCATGCGGCCCGTTCACCCTGTGCGGCATCGGGAAGCTCCCTACCGGCCGACACGAGCACCTCGCGGAACAACGCGTCGTCCATCGGGGCAACGCTAGCGTGAACGGGTGCCCGAGCTGCCCGAGGTCGAGACGATCCGACGAGCGCTCGAACCGGAGCTGGTCGGCCACCGCCTCCTGCATCCCTGGGCCTTCGACTCCCCCAAGTTCACCCCGGCCCTGGCGGCCGACGATGTCGAGGTCGTGGGCGTGCGCCGTCGCGCGAAGTACCTGCTGATCGGTCTGCACGATGGTCGTGAACTGGTGATTCACCTCGGCATGACCGGCACCGTCCACCTGAGCGATGCCATCGACGACCACGATCTACTCCCGAGATGGGCCCTCGACGACGACTATGTCCGCGCGCGATGGGCCCTCGACGACGACCGCGTGCTGAGCTTTCGCGATGTGCGCCGATTCGGTCGTCTGCGAGTGGTTCCCGCCGGCGACTATCGCAGCATCCCCACCCTTGCCACGGCCGGACCGGAACCGTTCGACCCGGCGTTCGACGGCGCCCATCTCCACGCCGAGGTGAAGAAGAGCCGCCGCCGCGTCAAGACCCAGCTCCTCGGTCAGCGCGCCGTGGCGGGGCTGGGCAACATCTACGCCGACGAGGCGCTCTGGCTGGCGAAGGTGAATCCCGCGGTGCGAACCCTCACCCGGCGACAGGCCGATGCGCTCGCGGACGCCATCGTCGAGGTGCTCGCCGACGGTGTCCGCAACGGAGGCACCACCCTGCGTGACTACCGCACTCTCGACGGCGAGGCCGGACGCAACCAGCATCATCTGCATGCCTACGGGCGGGCCGGCCAGACCTGCGATCGCTGCTCCACCGAGCTGCGGAGCCGGGTCCTCGACGCGCGAACGACCACGTGGTGCCCCACATGTCAGCGCCGGTGAACGCCATTCGAGTTGCACGTCGGCTCTTGCGCGAGTAGCAATGCAGGCCTGAACGCAGCGGGCGGAGTACCGCTGATCCCTCGGGCCCGGTCGACTGACCGGGCCCGACGGGCGTCTGCGGTGACGTCGGACACCCTCGTCGGAAGCGAGCCGATCGCCCTCTACACTCCGTATGGCTCTCTTTCGGCTGACCTTCCGGTGTCGCCACGGTTTCGCACCCACGAGAGCACGCCGGGCGGTATCGGCGTCTGAATCCACCCCCTTCGCCCCATGGAGATCACGATGGCCTCGAGCAGAACGACATTCGAGAAACTGCAGCGAGACCGGGCCAAAGCGGCCAAGAAGGCGCTCAAGCAGCAGAAGCGGGTCGAGCGCAAGGCCGACGAGGTCGAGGAGACCATCGCCACCGAGCGCTCGGAGAGCCCGCTGGTGCCCGAGAAGGACTCGCTCTCGCCCGGTGAGCTGCTCGCCACGGTGGAGCGTCTGCACACCAGCTACGCCAACGAAGAGATCAGCTTCGACGAGTTCGAAGAGGCCAAGGCCGAGCTCATGGCGATGATCCAGGTCGACTGACCCGACAGGCCGGCGCTACTCGCCCGCCAGCGACGGCGGGGCAGCACGCTCCAGGGCCGCCCGCACCCGGCTCCCGGACACCGCGACCTCGAACGAGGGTCCGGCGTGATGGTGGTCGCGACCGTGGGCGATGTCGACCACCCCGTTGACGCTCCAGACGATCGAGAAACGACGGCCGACGTAGCTGGCCGGTGATCCGGTCGGGAGGAGCAGCTCGACGGTGTCCTCACCTGCTGCCGACGACACCGTCACCTCCGCCGACGCCCGGGAGCCGGCCACCTCGTGACGCTCACCGTCGAGCACGATGTCGGCCTGAGCCGAGACACGGATGGCCCGTGCGTCGCGGTCGAGGCCCTTCCACGCGACGGTGACGCGTACCGCGTCACCGGGCTCGATGCCGGGGTCAGGTGCTTGGAGAACGAGGCTGATCACACCGTCACCCTGGCCGCAACCGACAGCTCACGCTCGACATCGACCTGCGTTCCGTCGGCGGCATCGACGCGAACAGCGATGACCCAACGAATCGACGCCGCACGGGTGTGCACCGTCGCCGGCAAGCCCGATGCCGGCACCCGGATCACGAGATCGGCCTCGACCAGGTCCACGGTGGAGTGATCGACGACCTCGATCGACACGCGCCCGACCGGTTCGCCGACAGGCCCGTTGCCCACCACCTCCAGGCAACGCAGCTCGGCGACGATCGTGGCGCCATCGGCTCCACCGGGGGTCCGGGGTCGACAGCGGTGACGGGCCACGAGCTGGCCGCCGAGGGGAACCGGGTCGTCGTGGGGAATGAACAGCTCGGCGTTGTGCCATGGGTCTTCGCGCCGACGTCGGACCAGCGCCGCGCCGACCAGCGCCACCACAACGGCCACAACCACGGCCGCGGCCACCACGATCAGGATCATCGGGTCAGCGACTCACGTCGACGGGGCTTCACCGCATCGAGAGTATCGGCCGAGCAGTACCCTCGGCCTGCGTGGCCGTCACCTCCGATTTCCGAGTGCTCCAGAAGCAGAACCGGCGCCGCACCCAGTTCCTCCTGTTGGCGACCTTCACGCTGTTGGCCGTCGTCGGAGTGGTTGTCGCGGCAGCCATGGGACTCGGGCCCATCGGTGCGGCGGGGCTCGTGGCCCTCGCCCTCGCTCTCACCCTCTTCTCGTACCGCGCCGCCGACCGAATCGCCCTGAAGTCGAATCGAGCCGAGACCGCCGATCCGACCGAGTACCGCCAACTCCACAATCTGGTCGACGGGCTCTGCATCGCCTCGGGTCTCCCGAAACCGCGGGTCTATGTGGTCGACGATCCCGCACCCAACGCCTTCGCCACGGGCCTCCGGCCCGAGAACGCCTCGATTGCGGTGACCACCGGGCTCCTGGCCAAGCTCAACCGACAGGAACTCGAAGGCGTCGTCGCCCACGAGTTGGCCCACATTCGCAATCACGACATCCGCGTGATGACCGTGGCGGTGGCCACGGCAGGAGTCATCGCCCTCATCGCCGACATCTTCTGGCGGGCGCTGTGGTGGGGCGGGGTCAACGGCGGACGGCGCAACCGGGGCAAGGAGAGCGGCACGAACCCCATCATCCTCATCGGCTTCGTGGTCGTGGTGATTCTCGCTCCGGTGGCCGCCGGCTTGCTGCGGGCGGCCATCAGCCGCAGCCGCGAAGGGCTTGCCGACGCATCGGCGGTCGAGTTCACACGAAACCCGGGCGGGCTCCGCTCGGCCCTGGAGAAACTGCGCGACGACGTGACCGTCGTGCGCCACACTTCGCACGCCACCTCGCATCTCTGGATCGAGTCACCTGATGACCGCACCAAGGGCGACAAGGGGGCGTGGTTCAACGGATTGTTCGACACCCACCCGCCCCTCGAGGAGCGCATCGACCTGCTGCGCGCGATGGAGTTCGCCCGGGTCGGTGCCGCCTCGACGGCAACGGCGGCGGCCGGGGCAACGGGTTCCCTTCAGCCCGCTCCTGGCTGGTACCGCGACCCCACCGGTTCGGGTCCTGCGCAGCGATGGTGGGACGGCAAGCGCTGGACCGAGCACACCAACTGAGACACGGCATCGGTCGGCCCCGCCGCGCTCGTCGCACCCGCGCCGGCCGGTACCGTGTCGACGTGCCGATTCGGCTCCCCCTCGCCTTCCTCCTCCTGGTCGCCTTCGTCGCAGCCTGCTCCTCCGAGCCGTCGGTATCGGCGCGCGACCAGGTGGCAGAAGCCGCGCCGACCCCCACCGAGGAACCGACGCCCACCCCCGAGCCCCCCGCCGACGAGCCACCCGCCGCAAGCGACCCGGCGGCGCCGACGACCCCGGACACCGATGGAAGCCGAATCGCGATTCAATCTGCCGACACCATCACCACAGTGCTCCCCGACGGGTCGGACCCGGTCGCCCTCGGCGAGCCCACGAACCTGAACGCGCAGCCCACGTGGTCCGCCGATGCCGGCTTCATCGCCTGGTCGAGCACCGACCCCCGGTCGGGCGCCACGGCGGTCGCCGCCAGCCGATTCGACGGTTCGGCGGCACACCGCTCCGAAACCGCCGGGCCGGTGTCGGCCATCGCCTGGGACGCCACGTCGAGCGTCATCGCCTACCTGGCGGGAGTGCCGAGCGGCCAGCAGCTGTCCACGGTGGCCATCGTCGAGCCCGGCCGAGAACAGGCCATCGACACCGGTTCCCCGTATTGGTTCACCTGGGCACCCACCGACCAGGAGTTCCTCGTGCATGCCGACGGATTCCGCATCGACCGGATCGCCCTCGACGGCACCACCGTGGGCCTCAGCACCGACAGTGCGGGCTTCCAGACGCCGGTGTGGCTCAACGCCGAACGCGCCCTCCTCTTCGCCGACGACCAGCCCGAGGGTGCCGCGCTGGTGAGCACCGGCGACGAGGGCGAAGGACGCCGCCCGCTCCTCGACTTCGACGGCTACCTCCGAATCGTCGCCAACCCCGACGCCAATCGAGTGGCGGTGCACGTGGACGAGCGGGCCCCCGATGTCGCCGAGATCGTCACTGCCGCGTTGCAGACCGACCCCGTCGCGCCGACCTCGATCGAGAGAGACCGTCTCACCGTCGTCTCGGTGTTCGGCGGCTCACCGGTGAGCGTCGACCGGTTGTCGAGCGAGGCGTTCCTGTGGGACGCACAGGGCCGGACGCTGGCGTACCTCGTCCAGATCGGCGAGGGCGACGACCCGTGGTTCGAGTGGCGGTTCTTCGGCCCCGACGGAATCACGAGCGGACCGTTGCACCAGTTGACCGACGTCTTTCGACGGAACTACCTCCCGTACTTCGATCAGCTGGCCAACGACGTCACGTTCTTCTCGCCCGATGGATCGCAGTTCGTGTTCGCCGGGCGCACGCTCGACGGAGACGAGGGCATCTGGGTCCACACGATCGGCGAAACCGACGCCAACACGCGCATCGCCGACGGGGAGTTCGCCACGTGGTCGCCAGGGCCCGCCGGTGGCGGGGGCCGCAGCGTCCTGTGACTCGCAACCGGATCGCCCTCCTCGCCGCGGTGGTCGTGGCCATGCTCGCGGTGGCGACGGTGAACGAGCGACCGGCTGTGGCTCAGCTCGACGTCGACGAGCTGGCCCAGGACGAGGCCGAGATCCTCGCCCGCCAGGCCCTGCTCGATGCCGACATCGCCGCGGCCCGCCAGACCGTCGCCGATGCCGAGTCGGCGCTGACCCGAGCCCGAGCCGACAAGATCCTGGCGCGCCGCGACCTCGCCGATGCGCACCATCGCGACGACCGGGCGACGGCCGCGCTGCGGTCACTGGCCGTTCAGCGCTACGTCCTCGGCGATCCGCGAATCGACGACTTCGTCAACGAGATCCTCCAGGAGCGAGCCACGGTCGAGCCGGCCATCGAGCGAGCGTTGTACGCGCAGGTGCTCGACGAGGCCATCGAATCGGCCGACGACGCCGATGCCGTCCTCGACGATCTTCGCGGCCGGCTCGACGCCCGCGGAGCCGAGATCGACGAACTGTCGGCCGAGCTTCCCGTCCTGCAAGGCGCCGTCACCGTTCTCGAAGCGGCCCGGAACGCGAGCGACGTCGAGCTGGCGGCCATCCGCGACGAGCTCGAATGGGAACGATCCCTCCTGCGGAGAGCACGGCTCACCGGCCGCGACGACGGCACCGACAACAGCCGACCGGTACTGGCCGTGAAGATCGACAACGTCACCCAGGCTCGACCCCAGACGGGCATCAACCAGGCCGACGTCGTGTTCGAGGAACTGGTGGAAGGTGACCTCACCCGTCTGGTGGGCCTGTTCCATTCGACGGGTTCGGATCCGGTGGGACCGATCCGATCAGTGCGCACCAGTGACGTGCACATCCTTGCGAACCTGAACCGACCGCTGCTCGGCAACTCGGGCGGCAACCCGGGCGTCATGGAAGCCCTGCGCGCGTCGCCGATCGTCGACGTCGGAGCGCTGAGCCCGATCGCGGCTCGGTACTTCCGCTCGACGGCCAAGCCGGCCCCGAACAACCTCTTCTCGACGACCGCCGACCTGTGGGCGGCCGGCCAGGGATCCGAGGCCGGGGCCGCGCCGCCGCTCTTCTCGTTCCGCCGCCCGGATCGGCCATGGGGAGGCGATGCCCAGCCGACCAACGGCGTCGACATCGACTACGGCGCCAACTTCGTCACGTACCGATGGGACGCGACGACCCAGCAGTTCCTGCGATCGCAAGGCGGGTCGCCGCACGTCGACTCGGCCGGCGTCCAGGTGGCCCCCACCAACGTGATCGTGCAGATCACCGGCTACCGCCCGACCGTGTTCGCCCAGTTCTCGCCCGAGGCCCAGGTGGAGGGCGAAGGCGAGGTGTACGTGTTCGCCGGCGGCGAGGTGCGAACGGGCATCTGGCGCCGAGAGGGCCCCGAGGCGCCGACTCGCTACCTCGACACCGCCGGCAACGAGATCGAGCTGTTGCCGGGCTCCACCTGGATCGCACTGGCCCCGCCCGGCTCGGTCACGGTTCGCTGAGGGCGCAACTAGGTTGGGGCACGTGAGTGCACCCGATTCACGGTTGACGCAGTACAGCCACGGCGCCGGTTGAGCCTGCAAGCTCGGTCCTGGTGACCTGGCGCAGGTGCTGCGCCACGACGACAACACGAACCGACCGGCCGATCTCATCGTCGGGGTCGAGACCGGTGACGACGCTGCTGTGTGGCGCCGTGGGGACGGACGCGCGCTGGTGTCGACCGCCGACTTCTTCACCCCCATCGTCGACGATGCCCGCACCTGGGGTCGCATCGCGGCTGCCAATGCGGCCAGCGACGTCTACGCCATGGGTGGCGTGCCGCTGTTCGCACTCAATCTCGTGACCTGGCCCCGCGACCTCCTCCCGCTCGAGCTGCTCGCCGAGGTGCTCGACGGCGGTCGCTCGATGGCCGACGAAGGCGGTTGGGCCGTCGCCGGTGGTCATACCGTCGACGGACCCGAGCCGATGTACGGGCAGGCGGTCACCGGCGAAGTCGACCTCGAGCACCTGATCACCAACGCGGGCGTGCGAGCCGGTCAGGTCCTCGTGCTCACCAAGCCGCTCGGCACCGGTCTGGTCGCCACGGCCATCAAGCGTCTCGATCCGGCCGAGACCGCACCGGGCGGCCGCTTCGGTGCGCTCGCCGCCGAAGCCGTGAAGGAGATGACCCGCCTCAACGACGTGGCCGCCCGCGTTGCCCGCTCGGCCGGCGCGACCGGGGGGACCGACGTCACCGGATTCGGGCTCCTCGGTCACCTCCAGAAGATGGCGCTGGCCAGTGGCGTCGGCGCGGTGATCCGAACCGACGACGTGCCCTTGCTCCATGGAGTCGCCGATCTGTTCGACGAGGGCTTCGTTCCCGGCGGCACGACGCGCAACGTCGATCACGTGCGTCCGCACGTCACCGGTGATCGATCCGATCGCACGCTCACGCTGCTGGCCGACGCCCAGACATCGGGGGGACTGCTCTTCGGCTGCCCCGCCGATCGGGTCGCCGATGCCGTCGCCGAGCTCCGCGACACCGGCCACCGGGCGGCGGCGATCGGCGTGCTCGTCGACGAGTCCCCGGGAAGCATCCGCGTCGAGTGAATCGCCTCGTCGCTCTCGCTCTGCCCGCCGGCACCGCGTTCGTCGATGCGTTGCAGCGCGCCTGGGACGACGACGATGCCGTCGCGCCGATCGATCTTCGTCTCCCCCCGTCGGCGAGGACGCGACTCCTCGATGCACTGCGCCCTTCGGTGGTGGTCGAACCCGGAGCGATCCACGATCGACCCGACGGGCGGCCGGTCGAACCCGGCGATGCGCTGGTGATGACGACGAGTGGCACCACCGGCGATCCGAAAGGAGTCGTGCTCACCCACGACGCGATCGTCGCCTCGGCGTTTGCGACCTCGACGCGGCTGGCGGTCGACCCTCTCGCCGACGCTTGGCTCGCCTGCATGCCCCTGGCCCACATCGGGGGCCTCTCGGTGGTGTGTCGAGCGCTCGTCACCGGCACGCCGTTCACCGTCCTGCCCTCGTTCGACCCGGGCGCGGTCGAGCTGGCGGCCCACGAAGGAGCGACGCTCGTCTCGATGGTGCCCACCATGTTGGCGCGCACCGATGTGTCGGCCTTCCGGCAGGTGGTGCTCGGCGGCGCCTCACTGCCGCCGGTGCGTCCGGCGAACACCGTGGCGTCCTACGGCATGACCGAGACGGGCAGCGGAATGGTCTACGGGAACGAGCCGCTCGACGGCGTCGAGATCCGAGTGGTCGACGGCGAGATCCACGTCCGAGGTCCGATCCTGTTGCGCTGCTACCGGGACGGCACCGACCCCAAGGACCGCGACGGTTGGTTCGCCACCGGCGACGGCGGCTCGCTCGACTCCGGGCACCTGGAGGTGCACGGCCGCATCGGGGACATGATCATCAGCGGCGGCGAGAACGTGTGGCCGGCCCCGGTCGAGGCGCTCTTGTCGGCCCATCCCGGCGTTGCCGAGGTCGCGATCGTCGGCCGCCCCGACGCCGAGTGGGGACAACGGGTCACGGCGGTGATCGTCCCGAGCGGCCCGCCCGATCTGTCCCTCCACGAGCTCCGTGATCTCGTGCGCGCCGACCTCCCCGCCTACTGCGCGCCCAAAGCCATCGAGTACGTGTCCGAGCTCACCCGCACGCCGCTCGGCAAGATCCGACGGGAGGCGTTGTGAACGCCGCGCCCGAGCGCGACGTTCGCCTCATCTCGCTGGCCCAATCGGTTGCCCTCGATGCCGCCCACGACACGACGATCGCCACCCGGCGCGAGCTGGTCATCGTCGAGATGATCGATCCGGCGACGGCGATGTCGGGGTGGGGCGAGTGCTCGGCCCTGAACGAGGCCGGCTACACGCCCGAGTGGGCGCGCGGCGCCTACGACGTGCTCACCAGCGGGGCACCCGTCGACCCGGTACAGCATCCGCTGGCGGCCGCCGCGCTCGAGATGGCCCGAATCGACCTCGACCTCCGGTTGCGGTCACTCTCGTTGCCCGAAATGCTGGGCATCGTCGCCGAACCGGTCGCGGCCGGCGCGACGATCGGCCTCGGTCGACCCGACGACGTGGTGGCCCGAGCCCACGATCTCGTCGCCACGGGATACCGGCGGCTCAAGCTCAAGATCGCACCGGATTGCGATCTGGCGGTGGTGGCCGAGGTGGCCCGACTCGATCCCCGTGTCGAGGTCCAGGTCGATGGCAACGGCTCGTTTCCTGCCACCGCGGTCGACCGCCTCGCGGCCATCGACGAGCACTTGGCCGTGTTCGAACAGCCGTTCGCGTTCGACGATCTCGTTTCGAGTCGCGCGCTACGGGAACGAACTGGTGCCAAGGTGATCGCCGACGAGGGCGCCCGACCACGGGAGCGTCTCGATCGACTGCTGGCGGAGCGAGCGGTCGACGGTGTCGCCGTCAAGCCGGGCTGTGTCGGCGGCATCGGAGCCGGGCTGGCGACCATCGAGCGTTGCGGCGAAGCCGGGCTCGACGTCGCGATCGGGGGGATGCTCGAGAGTGCACTCGGTCGTCACGTGCTCGCGACATTGGCGGCCCATCGGGCTGTCACCCTCGTCGGCGACGTGGCGCCGGCCGCGCTGTGGCTGCAAGGTGACCCGTGGCCCGATCTGGCGCTGGTCGATGGCCGGGTCTCGCCGTACACAGGCCCGGGAGTGGCACCGTCACCGGAGCTCACCACACTCGAGCGCTGCACGCTCACGAGGCAGCGAGTGCCTGCCTGAACTCGGCGATGATCTCGGCCACTGCATCGGGTGCCTCGAGGTGGGCGGCGTGGCCGGCACCGGCCACCACCGCCACAGTGGCATTCGGCATCGCGTCGACCATCCGAACGGCGATGTCGAGGAACTTCCGGTCGGACTGGCCGACGATCAGCTTGGTCGGTGTCGTCACGTCGGACAACCGATCCCACAGTGGCTCCTGAGCTCCCGTGCCGCAGCGACGCAGGCTCGAGGCGAGGCCCTCGGGCCGGTTCAGGAGACGGGCCTCGCGATGCTGTCGCTCGTGGGTCAGGGCCGCGAACATCGGCAGGGCGAGCCAACGGTCGACGAACGCCGGAAGTCCGCTCGCTTCGAGCTCGTCGGCCAGCGCCGCATCGGAGCGCAGCCGCTCGGCCCGCTCGGCCGGATCGTCGATTCCGGGGGTCGCGCCGATCAACACCATCGACTTCAGCATCTCCGGATGGTGCAGCGCAGCGTGGAGCACCATCCGGCCTCCCATCGAATAGCCGAGGTAGTGGGCACGCCCACCCGTCGCCACGACCAGACGGGCCGCCTCGACCAGGTCGGCGTCGTCGGCCGCCGACTCGCCGTGGCCGGGAGCATCGACCAGGACCAGTTCGTTGTCGTCGGCCAGTCTCTCGGCCATCGACCCCCAGCACCGGCGATTCTGGGTGAATCCGTGCACCAGCACCAGTCGTTCACCGTGACCGCGACTCTGGTTGGCCAGACTCACGGCTCGTCGGTGCCCGCCGCCACGGCTTTCTCGAGCAGTCGCGCCATGACGGCCAGCTCGTCGGAGGTCAGGGGCGAGATGATGGGATGGGAGCGCATGAACCGCTCGTGGACCTCGGCGGCGACGCGCTCGCCCTTGTCGGTGCGGACCAACTGCTTCACCCGGCGATCGTCGGGGTCGGCCCGCCGCTCGATCAGCGAGCGCTCTTCGAGCTGGTCGGCCAGACCGGTGATGTACGACGCATCGCAGCTGAGTCGCTCGGCCAGGGTGCCCATCGACAGTGGTGACTCGAGCTCGCGAAGCGCATGGGCCATCGGTAGGCTCATGTCGAAACATTCGAGCTCGGCACGGAACGTGCAGGTCATTCGGGTGCCCAGTACGCGCAGGGCCGACGAGATTCGATCGAGGAGTTCTGCCCGGTCGGCGTTCATCTTCCCAGTCTAGTTGCCCACCCCTCAATCCTTGCTACAGTCAATACTTGACTCACTAAACCTTTCTCCCCCAGACCATCCAGAGGATCCGCTGATGACTGCCCCCGCAGTACGTGCCGAGAACGTCGTCAAGCACTTCGGCGACGTGAAGGCCCTCGATGGTGTGTCGCTCACCTTCGAACCCGGAATGATCTACGGCCTGCTCGGGCCCAACGGTGCCGGCAAGACAACACTGATCCGCGTGCTCACCACGCTGCTGCGACCCGATTCGGGTTCGGCCGAGGTCGCCGGAGTCGACGTGTTGGCCGACCCCACCAACGCCCGCCGCCGCCTCGGTCTGGCCGGGCAGTCCGCCGCCGTCGACCAGTTCCTCACCGGCTACGAGAACCTCGAGATGGTCGGCCGGCTCTACGGTCTGCCCCGCGGCGAGGCCAAGAAGCGGGCCGACGACGTCCTCGAACGGATGCACCTGACCGAAGCGTCGACCCGCCAGGTGAAGACCTACTCCGGCGGCATGCGGCGCCGGCTCGACCTCGGCGCATCGATGGTCGGTCGCCCCGAAGTGCTCTTCCTCGACGAGCCGACGACGGGCATCGATCCAGGCAGCCGGGTCGACATCTGGGGCCTCATCACCGACCTGGTCGAGGGTGGCACCACGATCCTTATGACCACCCAGTACCTGGAGGAGGCCGACCAGCTCGCTTCGCGCATCGGCGTGATCGACAACGGCTTGATGATCGCCGAGGGAACCGCCGACGACCTCAAGAACCAGATCGGTGGCTCGATCATCGAGCTCATGGTGCGACCGGACAACCGCGAGCGCGTGCTCGAGACCCTGCGATCGGCCACGGGCCACGAACCCACCTACGAAGCGGCTCGCGACCTGGTGACGTTGCCGGCACCCGGCGGAACCGCCGAGCTGTTCTCGGTGGTGCGGGCCCTCGACGCCATCGACATCACCCCGTTGTCGATCGACGTCCGCAAGCCCACCCTCGACGATGCATTCCTGGCCCTCACCGCCGACTCGGAGATCCCCGCATGACCACCGCAACCCTTCCCGAGACGACCGTCGTCGCCGGGCCCCGACAGGTGTCGTTGTCCGACGGCCTGCGCGACACCAGCGTCATCATGCGCCGCAACGTGATGCGCAACCTGCGACTGCCCGAGCTGATCATCTTCGCCACGATCCAGCCGGTGCTGTTCCTCCTGCTGTTCAACTACGTGTTCGGTGGCTCGATCGGTCAGTCGCTCGGTGGTGCCTTCGGTGGCAAGTACATCAACTACCTGCTGCCGGGCATGCTCGTGCAGACGGCGATGTTCTCCGCCATGCAGACGGCGATCGGCCTCACCGAAGATCTCAGCGCCGGGGTGATCGATCGGTTCCGCTCGCTGCCCATCGCCCGGTCGGCGGTACTCGCCGGTCGGACGCTGGCCGACATGTTGCGCAGCGTGTTCGTCGTGACCCTGCTCACCGTGGTGGGGTACGTCGTCGGGTTCCGCACCGCCGACGGCCTTCCGAAGCTGGTGGTCGGGCTGATCTTCTGCCTGCTCTTCGGCTTCGCCATCTCCTGGGTGATGGCCTTCGTCGGCTTGGCCGTGAAGACCCCCGAAGCCGCCAACTCGGCGGCCTTCCTCCCGCTGTTCCCCCTCATGTTCGCCAGCTCGATCTTCGTCCCGGTCGACACCCTGCCCGGCTGGATGCAGGCGTTTGCCGAGAATCAGCCGGTCACGGTGTTGTCCGACACCATGCGCGGGTTCATCCTGGGCGACGAGTTCCTGGCCACCCACCGCTTCTCGATGACCCAACTCGTCCTGTACTCCTTGTTCTGGATCGGGCTCATCCTCTTCGTCGCCGTGCCCCTCGCGGTCCGCAAATACCGCCGTACCGTCGCCTAGCTCACGGCTTGGCGACGGCCCGCTTCAGGAACTGCATCACCGGAGCCGCCACGGCCCAGTGGTCGAGGATGAACTGGTCGAGCTCGGGGTCGAGGAGCAGCTCGGGGTCCTCGAAGTCGGCCCAGAACACCCACTGCTTGTTCAGCACCAGCGGCTCGTTCTCCGCCAGCTCCTTGAGCTCGGCCGGCGCCCGCTTGTGGGCCTCGCCGGTGAGGGTGCCGTAGGTCGACGCGAACGGCTTGGCCTCGGTCAGCGCCCGCAGCTCGGCGGAGTGCTCGCCGACGTAGCGCCGCACCTGATCGCGAAGCGCGGTGTCGGGCATGTACAAACCGCCGGCGACCGCCACGCCGTTGATGCCGACCCGGCACGTGTAGCCCGGATAGCCGGCGTCGTGCCTCTCGCGGCGACCGACCGTGATGCCGAGCTGGGTCTTGTACGGCGACTTGTCCTTGCTGAACCGCACGTCGCGGTTGATGCGATAGATCGCCTTCGTGGGGTCGGTCTGGTACTCGGGCTGGTCGGCCTGCAGCCCGGCAACCAGCGCGGCCGCGAGTGCCCGGTACGGCTCCTTGAGGTGCTTCTCGTAGGCCCCGCGATTCGCGTCGAAGTACGCCTTGGAGTTGTCGGCGGCGAGACCGCGCCAGAAGTCGAGCGTTTCCTGCGTGAAGAATGCCATCGGCTGATCTTGCCCCGGCCATCGGCGCCCCGCCACCACGGCTCTCCGGGACGGCGGCGCGGCTGGTCCGGAGTCTCTCGCTTCCCTCGGATTCATGCCGAGCGGTACGACCTTCTAGCCTTCGGGCGTGATCGTCACCGCCGCCGCCACCTTCTGCGCCACTCTCGTCGACGAGTTCGCCCGGCGCGGCATCACCCAGGCCTTCGTCGCACCGGGGTCGCGTTCCACACCCCTGCTGATGGCCCTCGACGCCGACGCACGGGTCGACGTGCACCTCTTCCACGACGAACGCTCGGCATCCTTCGCCGCCCTCGGATACGCCAACACCTCCGGCGTGGCGGGCATCGTCCTGTGCACCTCGGGAACCGCCACGGCCCACTTCTACGCCGCGATCATCGAAGCCGACCTCTCCGGGGTGCCGATGATCGTGTGCACCGCCGACCGGCCGCCCGAACTCTGGGATCGGGGCGCACCGCAGACCATCGATCAGACGCGCATGTACGGCAAGAGCCCGCGCCTGTTCGTGCAGCCCGGCCCCGCCGACGACGCTCACGCCCCGACCTGGAGGCCCCTTGCCGCCGACATCGCCGAGCACGCCGCGGGCCATCGGGGCGCCCGACCGGGTCCGGTGCACGCCAATCTCTCGTTCCGTGATCCGCTGGTCGGCGAACCCGGCCCCCTCCCGGACCTGCTCCCGCCGAGCACCCCGACCCCCCGACCGTCGATCGCCGACTCCGAAGCGGCCCGGATCGCCGGACTGTGCCGCGACCGCCGTGGGGTGATCATCGCCGGGCGGGGCAGCAGCAGTCACGACGATCTGCACCGACTCGCCCACCGGCTCGGATGGCCGATCATCGCCGATCACCAGTCGGGTGCCCGCACCGACGGCACCGTCGCCCACGCCGACACCCTGCTGCGCCACGCGTCGTTCGCGGTGGCCCGGCGACCGGAGACGATCCTGCGGTTCGGTGAGGCACTTTCATCGAAGGCACTGAGCCAGTGGATGACCACGTGCGCCGTCGAGGGAAGCGATGTCGTCGCGTTGCACCAACCCGGCCGCCTGATCGATCCCGAGATCATCGCCACGGTCGTGGCGCCCGAGGACGGGGCCGCGGCCGCCATCCTCGAACATGTCGGCACCGGGGCCCCTGTCGCGGAGGCAGAGATCTGGCTCGGCGCCGACCACACGGCCCGATCGGTCGTCTCCGGGGCCCTGGACACCGCACGCGACTCCGAGCTCGCGGTGGCGGTCCGTGCCCTCCATGCCGCCGGGCCCGACGGCGTCGTGGTGGCAGCGTCGTCGATGCCGGTGCGCTACCTCGAATGGTTCGACTCCCACCCGCCGCCGGGTACACGGGTGCTCTCGAATCGAGGGGCCAACGGCATCGACGGCGTGATCGCCACGTCGATCGGCGCGGCCCTCACCGGCGCGCCCACGGTGTGCCTCATCGGCGACGTCGCCTTCCTGCACGACGCGAGCTCGCTCACCACCCTGACCCGGCGCGCTGTCGATCTGAGCGTCGTCGTCATCGACAACGACGGTGGTGGCATCTTCTCCTTCCTTTCCCAGGCCGAACTGCTCGAACCGGAGCGCTTCGACCGGCTCTTCGGCACTCCCCACGGCACCGACCTGGTCGCCCTCGCGGCGGCCCACGGCCTCGAAGCGACCGACGACACCTCGGACCTCTCGCCGAGGGGCGTGCGGGTGATCGTGGCCCGCACGCCTCGACGACCGGCCCATGTCGAGCTGGTTCGGGCGATCAACGAGGCCGTGGCCTCTACGCTCGACCCATGACCGAACCGGTTTCCGAGATCTTCGACGCCGCTGCCTGGACGGAGGTGGCCGGCTTCGACTTCACCGACATCACCTATCACCGGGCCAGGCACGTGCCGGCCGTACGCATCGCCTTCGACCGGCCCGACGTGCGCAACGCCTTCCGGCCCCACACCGTCGACGAGCTGTACACCGCGCTCGATCACGCCCGCCAGTCCTCCGACATCGGTTGCGTCCTGCTCACCGGCAACGGCCCGTCGGCCAAAGACGGCGGTTGGGCGTTCTGCTCGGGCGGCGATCAGCGCATCCGCGGCGCCGACGGGTACCGGTACACGACCGACGACGGCGAGACGGCCGAGACCATCGATCCGGGGCGCAGCGGGCGCCTGCACATTCTCGAATGCCAGCGTCTCATCCGCTTCATGCCCAAGCCGGTGATCGCCGTGGTGCCCGGCTGGGCTGCCGGCGGTGGGCACAGTCTGCACGTGGTCTGCGATCTCACGATCGCCAGTCGCGAACACGCCCGGTTCAAGCAGACCGACACCGACGTCGCCAGCGTCGACGCCGGCTTCGGCTCGGCCTACCTCGCCCGTCAGGTGGGCCAGAAGATCGCTCGCGAGATCTTCTTCCTCGGGCTCACCTACACCGCCGACGAGGCCATGGCCCAGGGAGCGGTGAACAAGG
The DNA here is from genome assembly GCA_963787285.1 of uncultured Acidimicrobiales bacterium. GTDB lineage: Bacteria > Actinomycetota > Acidimicrobiia > Acidimicrobiales > JAHEJN01 > JAHEJN01. Next base: position 106,756 of record CAWBCM010000008.1, read on the forward strand.
TTGTGCCCCACGCCGAGCTCGAGGCAACTGCGCTCGAATGGGCGGCCGAGATCTGTCGGAAGAGCCCGACGGCACAGCGCATGGCCAAGTTCGCGTTCAACCTCATCGACGACGGTCTGATCGGTCAGCAGGTGTTCGCCGGCGAGACGACGCGCCTCATCTACGGCACCGACGAGGCGAAGGAGGGCCGCGACGCCTTCCTCGAGAAACGAGCCCCCGACTGGTCCGAGTTCCCGTACTACTACTGACCCGGGCGCTCACTGCCACGGCGGGAGACCGGGCAGGGCACCCGGCTCGTCGTCGCTGGTCAGCCGACCGGTGAGCTGACGGTAGAGCGCGGCGGCGGGAAGCTCGATGTCGGACCCCTCGGCGGCCGGGTCGTTGGCGATGAGCGAGTAGCGAGCGCCCGTATCGGACGCCACCAGCCTGATCGGTGCGGGCACCCGACCCCGAAAGCGCTCGACGGTGCTCGCGATCAGGTGATCGAGCGTGGTCGGGTCGGTGGCGGAGAAGTCGTGGCCGACGGCCAGGTCGGCGTGGTGGATCTCGACCTCACGGAGCCGCATCTCCAGTATCTCGGCGACCGGACCCTCCATGGGGCCGAGTGGCGGCAGCAGGGTGACCACCATCGACCAGGTCGCCGACGCAACGTCGGTCACGGCCACCGCCAGGGTTTCCGCCGTGATGTGCACGTCCTGGAACACCACCTCGGCCGACCGGTGGGCTCCCGCCTCGATGTCGGCGTTGCGCGCCTCGATCGAGGGATACATCGGCAGCGGCGTGGCGCCCTGCGCCCCGACCAGCATCCGCAGCAGCGCGTCGGCGTTGCGAGCGAGGTGGGTGAGCACATGGCCACGCTGTCCAACCCGGCAGCTCGGTGGGCTCGCCCACGGCTTCGGTCTCGAGGCCGTCGACCGAGGTCAGCAGCGACGCGGTCGACGCGGCGACGGCGTCGATGAGGAAGGCCGATGTCGGGGAGGTCACGGGACGTCTCCTTCAGGCGAAGGGTCGAACGGGATCGGCGCCGTCCCACCCGATGGTCTGCTTCCAGAAGTTGGTGAAAACGGCTTCCATGAGCTCGCTGGTCTCGATGAGCTCGAGATAGCCGGGAAGCACGCCCCGGGTGTCGAGGTACCCGACCTTGCCGCCGGTGGGTACGCCGGCCTCGAAGGCGAGCTCGTAGCCCATCGCCAGGTACCTCTCCTTGTCGGCGGCGTACTCGTCGGTGGCCATCCCGAAGTGGTGGAAACCATGGCCCTTCGCCGCGATGTGCTCGTTGTACACCGACGGAAGGTCGTCGTTGGGTTGGATGAGCTCGACGTTCATGTGGCCGGCGAAGCTCATGGCGAGCTTGGCGCTGCCCTGGGCCGGCTCACCGCGGTAGACGGGGTCGTCACCGGTGAAATGGTCGAGGAGGAACCAGGGTCCGACGCCGAGATTGTCGACCCAGCTCTGGATGGCCACGTGGATGTCGGGCACCACGTAGGCCATCTGCATGATGCCGTCGGCGGGTTGACCGAAGTCGAGATCCATGGCGCACTCCCCCTCGTCGAGATCCGAGCCGATACTAGGTGCGGGCCGCAGGCGCCACCTAACGTGCGCCCATGGTTCGCTACGCCGACAATCCCACTGCGTTGGAGACGATCGACATCGAGGCTCCGCCCGCCGCGGTGTGGCCCCTGGTCAGCGATCCCGGCGTGCCGGCGAGGTTCTCCACCGAGCTCCAGTCGGCGGTCTGGGGCGACACCGGTCCCCACGAGGGTGCCACCATCGTGGGCACCAACTTCCACGAGGCCCGCGGAACATGGACCACCACGTCGGTGGTCACCGCCTGCGAGGTCGATCGCGAGTTCACCTGGACCGTCGGCGACGTCGACAACCCCACGGCCGTGTGGTCCTTCGGCCTCGAACCGGGCGACACGGGGACCCGACTGAGCTTTCGAGCGGTGATGGGCCCCGGGCCCTCGGGAGTGACGAGCTTCATCGAGAAACGACCCGATCTGGAGGAACAGATCGTCGCCAACCGCCTGGGCATGTGGCGGGACAACATGCGTCGCACGCTCACCGGAATCAAGCAGTTGGCCGAAGCCGGCTGAGCCTCGACTCAGAGCACCTTGCTGCCGTACATCTCGCCGAGGGGATCGTTGATGAGCTCGAGCCGCTCACCGTCGGGGCCCGTGAAGTACAGCGAGGATCCGCCGACCTCGTGGGTCTCGACGCCCGCCTCGGCCAGGCGGTCGCGAAGCTCGGTCCACGCGGCCGGTGGCACCGAGATCGCCAGGTGGTGATGACCCCCGAGCACCTCCTGGTACTCACCGAGCCCGAGATCGGGAAAGTCGAAGAAGGCCAGGGCGTTCCCGTTGCCGATGTCGAAGAAGAAGTGCGTCGAGCCGGGGTAGTCGCGGTTCTCGAACAGCTCGGTGAGCGGGAAGCCGAGGAGGCCCTGATAGAAGCGAATCGTGGTCTCGACGTCGCTGCTCAGGAGGGCCTGGTGGTGCACGCCCCGGCCGTTGCTGTCCGGTCGTTGGTCGGCGGGCTGCAGATACTGCGCCCTCAGTCGATCCCACTCGGCCTGTCGGTCGGGGGTGGCTCGTGAATCGGTGGATGCCATGTCCTACTGTGCCACGCTCCCCCGCTCGGGTACCACGCGTCAGTCGGTGAGCACCGAGAGCATGGCCTGCAGCTTGGCCTCGGTCTCGGCCAGCTCGGCTGCGGGGTCGCTGTCGGCGACCACCCCGACGCCGGCCCAGAGGCGCGCCGTGTTGCCGTCGATCTGCGCCGACCGGATGCCGACGGCGAAGGCTCCGTTGCCGGCGGCGTCGACCCAGCCGACCGGGCCTGCGTAGCGACCACGATCGCCGCCCTCGAGCTCGCCGATCACCTCCAGCGCGGTGGCCTGTGGCTCGCCGCCCACGGCGGGAGTCGGATGCAGTGCGGCCACCAGCTCGAGGATCGAGGCTGCGGGGCTCGACAGGACGCCCTCGACCCGAGTGCCGAGGTGATGGACGTTGGCCAGCGAGACGATCGTGGGTTCGGGCTCGGCGTCGACGTACGAGCAGAACGGCAGAAGCGTGTCGAGCAGCCAGTCGATGGTGATGCGGTGCTCCCATTGGTCCTTGGTCGAGGCCAGAAGGTCGGCCGCAACGCGTGCATCGGCAGCCGCATCCTCGCGTCGGGCTGCGGTACCGGCCAGAGGGTGGGCACGAACCACCGTGTCGGAGCGGCCGACCAACAGCTCGGGCGACGCGCCGAGGAAGCCGTCGACCGCGAACACGGTGGTCGAGGGAAACCGGTCGACCAGCCCGGCGAGCACCGCTGCTGCCGCGATCGGCTCGGCGGTCGTGACCACCAGCTCGCGGGCCAGGACGACCTTGCGCAGCGCTCCTGCGGCGATGCGGGCGACCGCCTCTCCCACTGCCGCATCGCGCCAGTCCGCCGACGACCGAGTGGAATCGATGCGCGGCGAGCGCGGGCGAGTGCCGACGGAAGCGGTGAGGACGTCCTTGCACCTCACGAGTGCCCGGTCGGTGTCGCCGTCGATGGCCGTGAGCCAACCCGACCCGTCGGCATCCCGGCCGACGATCACCTCGGGCACGACCAGCTCGCCGGGGGCCGAGCGATCGAAGGGGAAGGCGCCGAAGGCCACCACTCCGCGTGCGGGACCCTCGATCGAGTCGGAGCCCGCGAGATCGGCCACGGCCTGTTGAGCCGCCGGAGCGCCGTCGGGCCGATCCACGACCACACGCCGTGCCGTACCGATGCCGGCGAGACGCACGTGCTCGCCGGCCCAGAGCGTGCCGGTGCGGATGCCGATCGCCACGGGGTCGAGCGGGCGATCGAGACCGATGGTGCGTGGGTTCACCCACCCGAGGCTACGGCCGCCACACTGGAGGTCGTGGATCGCCGCGCCAGTACCGACACCTCGGCCGAACCCGGCCATCTGCACGCCGTCGTGGCCGACCTCGGCCGCTATCCCGAGTGGCTCGACGAGGTCACCCGGGCCGAACCGACCACCGGGCCCGGCGATGCGTGGCTGGTCACCCTCCGGGCTCGGGTGGGTCCCTTCGCCCGTTCGAAACGGCTACGGATGGTGCGCACCCGCAACGACGTCCCCCGGCAGGTGCGCTTCGAACGGGCCGAGGTCGACGGTCGCAACCACTCGGCCTGGACCCTCGATGCCAGCATCGAACCAACCGCGGGCGGCAGCCGGGTCACCATGCACCTCTCCTACGACGGCCACCTGTGGTCGGGCGTCCTCGATCGGGTGCTCGGTTCGATGATCGACGATGCCATCCCGGATCTCAAGCGCCTGGTCGAGGCCGACCGACCGGCCTGATCAGAGGCGCTTCTCGAAGAAGCGCAGGGCGTAGGGATTGTCGTTGTACCGCTCGATCTCGACGTAGCCCGCCCGCTCGTACATGGAGATCGCCTCGGTGAGGACGCTGTTGGTGTCGAGGCGGATCGTTCGGTAGCCCATGGCCGAGGCATGACGCTCGAGCTGGCCGAGCAGGCTTCGGCCGAGACCCCGACCGCGGTACTCGGGAGCGACCCACATGCGTTTGATCTCGGCCACCTCGACCCCGAGACGCTGCACGCCACCGCAGGCCACCGGCTCCGTGTCGTGCCGAGCGACGAGGAAGACGCCGGCCGGGCCGTCGAAGAGCGGTGCATCGGCCACGATGGCGTCGCCGGGGTCGAAGCCGTCGGGAAAGCGCCGATCGAGCTCGTCGAAGTAGCGCTGCACCGACGCCACCGCTTCGGTACCGCGCGGATCGACCACCGCGAAGGTGGCGCCGACCGCTGCCCGTTCAGCCGGCTCGGACACCGAGGCTCAGGCCAGGGCCTCGGCGTAGCGGTCGTGGGCGCACTCGCCGGCCTCGGTGACGGTCAGGATCTCGACGCCGTCGGGGGTGACGACCATGGTGTGCTCGAACTGCGCCGAACGACAGCCATCGGCGGTGATGGCGGTCCAGTCGTCGTCCCAGATCTCCCCGAGCTCCCAGCCACCGAGATTCAGCATGGGTTCGATGGTGAAGCTCATGCCCTCCTCCATGGCCAGATCGAATCGGCGCACGTAGTAATGCGGGATCTGCAGAGAGGTGTGGAACTCGGTGCCGACCCCGTGGCCGATGAAATCGCGCACCACGCTGAGACCGTTCTTGGTGGCGTGGTTCTCGATGGCGCGACCGATGGCGTTGAACGGCGCACCGGGGCGAACCTCGGCGATGCCCAGGTCGAGGGCCCGCTTGGTCTCGACCACCAGGTGTCGCGAGGCGTCGTCGACCTCGCCGACCAGGAACGTGGTGGAGGTGTCGCCGTGCACGCCGCCGATGTAGGCGGTGACGTCGATGTTGATGATGTCGCCGTCCTGGAGCTGGCGACTGTCGGGGATGCCGTGGCAGATCACCTCGTTCACCGAGGTGCACACCGACTTGGGAAAGCTCTTGTACCCGAGCGGGCTGGGGTAGGCGCCACGACTGACGTAGGCCTCGTGGGCGATGATGTCGAGCTTCTCGGTGCTCACGCCGGGCGCCACCGCGGCTCCGACCTCGAGCAGGATCTCCGCCGCCACCGAACCCGCCTTGCGCATGCGTGCGATTTCGTCGGAGGTGCGAACCGGGGAGGAGCTCGACAGACCGGGGTCGCCGCCGCTGGCGATGTAGGGAGGGCGTTCGATGGTGCCGGGAACCGCCCGCACCGGCGAGACCAGCCCGGGCCGCACGGGTGGATCCGACGGGGCGATGTCGAAGAACGGTTTCGGTTGTCGGCGTTTGCGCTTGGCCATGCGACCTCCCGGGGACAGACCCTCAGGTTAGCGGCGCACTCCGGACGGTCACGCCCGGCGGTCAGGACACGGCGTCGCCGCCGGGAAAGCGGCGTTGGAGGCGTTGCATACCCGCAATCCATCGCTCGCGGTCAGCTCCCTTGCGAGCCGCATACTCGGCCACCTCGGGATGGGGCAGGATGAGGAACTGGTCGGACTCGACACCCGCGGCGATCACATCGGCCACCTCGGCCGCGCTGAGCATGCCGTCGACGCCGGCCACTCCGCCGCCCTCGATGCCGGCGGTCATCGGCGTGGCCACGGCCTGGGGGCACACGACCGATACCGAGATCCCCTGCTCGCCGTGGGTGATGGCCAACCACTCGGCGAAGCTCACAGCGGCGGCCTTGGTGACGGCGTAGGGGGCACTGCCGATCTGCGACAACAGCCCCGCCGCCGAAGCCGTGTTCACCAGATGCCCCCGACCCCGTTCGATCATGGCGGGCAGCAGCGCACGGGCCGCATGCACATGAGCCATGAGGTTGACGTCCCAGATGCGTTGCCATTCCTCGGTGGGCACCTCGGCCCCCCCGAGCACGAGGATGCCGGCGTTGGAGCAGAAGATGTCGATGGCACCCAGGGCCGCCTCGGTCTCGGCGATCACCCGCTCGACCTCGGACTGATGACGGAGATCGGCCACGATGGCCAGCGCACCGAGGCTCTCGGCCACGGCCTCGAGCCGAGCCCGGTCGAAATCGACCAACGCCAGCGACGCAGCCCCGTCGGCCGCAAAACGACGGGCCATTGCCTCGCCGATACCCCCTGCGGCTCCGGTGACGACGATGACCGATCCTGCGATCTTCATGAGGGCTCCTCGGGCGACGGGACCTGGAGACTAGGTCGGCCAGTCCGGAGGACGCTTGGCCAGGAACGCGCTCATACCCTCCTGGGCGGTCTCATCGCCGGCATTGGCGGCCATGACCGTACGGGTGAGCTCGTAGGCATCGTCCTCGTGGAGGCCGTCTTGGCGGTAGAAGGCTTCCTTGCCGATGGCAATGGTCGACGGGCTGAAGCGGGTGATCGAGTCGACCAGCCGATCGACCTCGGCGTCGAGCATCTCGGGAGCGACGACACGGTTCACCAGGCCCCAGTCAGCGGCGGTCGCCGCATCGACCGCCTCGCCGGTGAGCAGCATCTCCATTGCCCGCTTGCGGCCGACGGCACGGACGATGGGCACCATGGGTGTGGAGCAGAACAACCCGATGCGAACGCCGGGCGTGGCGAACTGCGAGCGGTCGGTGGCCACCACGAGGTCACAGGTGGCAACGAGTTGACATCCGGCCGCCGTCGCCACACCGTCGACCACGGCGACCACCGGCTGGGGCAGACGATGGACGGCCTGCATGAGATCGGTACAGGTCGCGAACAGTCGATCGTAGAACTCGGCCGGGCGATCGATCATCTCCTTCATGTTGTGGCCGGCCGAGAAGGCCGGTCCCTCGTGGTCGATCACCACCACCTGAACCGACGGGTCGGTGCCGATCTCGCCGAGCGCCTTGATGAGCTCGACCATGCTGTCGAGCCCGAGGGCGTTGCGAGCGGCCGGGTTGGCCAGGGTGATGGTGGCGCGCGGTCCGCGGCCGGCAACTCGAATGGTGGCGTCGTTGTCCATTCCCGCAGGCTAGTTCGATCGGTCGAGCTCGGGTTTCGGCTATACCAAGGGCCATGTCTGCCGGTGGTTCCAAGCGTGCGATCGTCGCCGCGCTCTTCGCCAACCTGGGCATCGCCATCGCCAAGTTCGTCGGTTTCCTCATCACCGGGTCCGCCTCCATGCTCGCCGAGTCGGTGCACTCCGGAGCCGACACGAGCAACCAGGCCCTCCTGTTGTGGGGCGGCCGACAGGCAGAGCGCACCGCGACCCCGGAGCACCCGTTCGGCTTCGGACGCGAGCGGTTCTTCTGGTCCTTCGTCGTGGCCCTCGTGCTCTTCTCGCTGGGTTCGCTGTTCGCGATCTACGAGGGCATCGACAAGATCCGCCATCCGCACGAGCTCGACAGCCTTGCCTGGGCCATCGGCATCCTGATCCTGGCCATAGTGCTCGAGTCGTACTCGTTCCGCACGGCGGTGGTCGAGTCGAACCGCGTACGGGGCGACGCCAGCTGGAGTCAGTTCATCCGCCGGTCCCGCACTCCTGAGCTCCCGGTGGTGTTGCTCGAGGACCTCGGGGCGCTGATCGGTCTCGTCCTCGCCTTGACCGCGGTCGTCCTGGCGTCGCTGACCGACGACCCGGTGTGGGACGGCATCGGCACCCTGTCGATCGGCATTCTGCTGGGCCTGATCGCCGTCACACTGGCGGTGGAGATGAAGAGCCTGCTCATCGGCGAGAGCGCCGTGCCCGAACAGGTCGATCAGATCCGGGCCGCCATGGAGAGCGGCGACGACGTCGATCGGCTCATCCACATGCGGACACAACACATCGGCCCCGAGGAGCTGTTGGTCGCAGCCAAGGTGAGCTTTCGCCGTGGGCTCACCACTTCGCAGCTGGCCGACGCCATCGACGCCGCCGAGGCCCGGGCCCGGGCGGCGGTTCCCATCGCCCGCATGATCTACCTCGAGCCCGACCTGTACGAGGCCGACTACGTCGAGCACGACGATTTGGCCACCGACAGCTCCCCACACTGACCGTCCGCCACCAACGGAGACACCGATGATCCGCGCCCTGCTGCTCGAGAAGACCGACGACGCCGTCACGTGCTCGCTGACCGAGCTCACCGACGACCAGTTGCCCGATGGCGACGTCACCGTCGACATCGAGTACTCCACCCTCAACTACAAGGACGCCTTGGCGATCACCGACACGTCGCCCGTCGTGCGCGCCTGGCCCATGGTTCCGGGGGTCGATTTCGCCGGGACGGTGTCGGCGACCACCCACGACCGCTTCGTCGTCGGTGATCGGGTCGTACTGAACGGCTGGGATGTCGGTGAGCAGCGGTGGGGCGGGCTCACCACCCGGACCCGAATCGACGGCGACCTGCTGGTGAAGCTGCCCGAGGCATTGTCGACCCGCGACGCGATGGCCATCGGCACGGCCGGCTACACCGCGATGTTGTGCATTCTCGCCCTCGAGGATCATGGTGTCGGTCCCGAGTCGGGCCCGGTCGCGGTCACCGGAGCCGCCGGCGGAGTGGGGAGCGTGTCGGTGAGCCTGCTGTCGGGGCTGGGATACGACGTGCACGCGGTCACCGGCCGACCCGACGAACAGGGCGACTACCTGCGGAGCCTCGGCGCCGTGGAGATCATCGATCGGTCGACCCTCGAGCAGCCCGGCCGCCCCCTTGCCCGGGCGGTGTGGGCCGGCGTGATCGACGCCGTCGGTGGCCAGATCCTCGCCAATCTGCTCGCCCAGGTACAGCCGAAGGGTTGCGTGGCGGCGTGTGGTCTGGCCGCCAGCATGGACCTGCCGACGAGCGTGGCGCCGTTCATCCTGCGAGGGATCACCCTGGTGGGAATCGATTCGGTGCACGAGGCGACGGGCCGGCGCGAGCTGGCGTACGAACGACTGGCCACCGACCTCGACCACGCCGCGCTCGGCATCGATGACCACCGAGATCGGTCTCGGCGATGTGGAGGCCGCCGCCCCCCGGTTCCTACGCGGCGAGGTGGCCGGCCGCATCGTCGTCGACGTGAGCCGCTAACGTCGCGGCCGTGAGCGGCTCAGAAGAACGCAAGCCATCCCCGCAAGAGGATCTCCTGGCAATCCTGTCGAACCCCGACGCCATGCGCCTACTGGCCTTCGGCGCCCGCACCATGGGACGAGTTGTCGACACCGGACGCGAGATCACCAAGGTCGCGTCGGCGATCACGCCCGGGCCCTTCATCCCGTCTCCGGCGGCCCCGGCGCCGCCGAAGCCCACCCCGGCCGAGCCGACCGACGAACCCACCCCCGCACCTGCGGCGGCGACCGTCCTGCCCGAGGGTTCGATGCTCGTCCCGGTCGAGGCATGGAACCGCGTGCTCGATCAGCTGGGCAACATCCACGAAGCGGGCCAGGCACTGGCCGAAGCGCGAGAGCGCGCCGCGCGGGCCGAGGCCGTAGCCGAGTTCCAGGCCGAACGGCGCCGGCTGGCCGAGGCCGAGGCCGCCCGGCTGGCGGCCGAGCTCGAGGCAACCCTGGCGCCGCCCGTGCCCGAACCGGCTGCCGCGCCGATTCCGGGCGAACGGGCACTGGTCACCCGTCGCCGCCTGTTCCAGGGCCTGGGCAACTGGCTGCGGAGCTGAGATGGCCGCAGTCCCCGCGTCTTCCACGCCGGCGCCGGCCAAGCGAGAACGCTGGACCTTCCAGTGGAAGGAGCTCTACGACGAGGTGATCACCTCGGGGCTCTGCACCGGCTGTGCCGGCTGCGTCATCGCCTGCCCCCACGATGTGATCGGCTACAAGCACGAGCCGGGCCAGTACAAGCCCTTCCATCTCGAGGACGAGCTCGGCCCGACAGATTGCGGCCATGGCCAGAAGGGGTGTACGTCGTGCACCCGGGCCTGTCCCCGCTTTCGCGACTGGGAAACCGAAGCCGACGAGCACCTGTTCGCCCGAGCCCGCAACGATGACGAGCCGGCGGGCATCTACAAGGACATCCTGTTGTGTCGGGCGAGTGACGACTTCGTGTACGAGCTCGGGCAGGACGGCGGACTCGTGTCGGCCATCTTGATCTGGTGCCTCGAGAACCAGGTGATCGACGGCGCGCTCACGTCGTTCCTCGAGGGAGGCGACAAGGGGGGCTGGAAGGCGGTACCCGGTCTGGCCACCGATCGCGATCAGGTCCTCCGGGGTGCCGGCAGCCGATACACCTACTCGGCCAACACCTTGGCCTACGACGACGCGATGGCCGCCGGTCTCGAGGCGCTCGCGCTGGTGGGCATGAGCTGCCAGACCTCGATCGGCCCGGTGATGTGGCATCGGAAGGTGGGCAAGGTCGGCAAGCCCATCAAGTTGAACATCGGCCTGCTCTGCTCGAAGAGCTTCGACGACTCGCTCTTCGACGAGCTCTTCGAGGTGAAGTACGGCCTTCGTCGCGACGACATCGTGAAGATGAACATCAAGGGCGTGTTCCAGGTGTGGATGCGCAACGGCGACTACCACGAGATCAACCTGAGGGAATGCCACGCCTGGACGCGCGAGGGATGCAATCACTGCCCCGACTTCGCGGCCGAGCACGCCGACATCTCCACCGGGGGCATCGGCGACGCCACCGACTGGACCCTCACCATCGTCCGCACCGACCTGGGCCGGGCGGTCATCGAGGCCATGATCGACGACGGTGTCATCGAGACCCGACCGGGCGACGACGACCCCGGCGCCATCGCCCTGATGAACCGTCTCGCCACCAAGAGCCGTGAGCGCTGGCCCGAGTGGGCCGCCGAACCGGTTCGACTGGGGCTTCCGGCCAAGAAGTGACGCCGACGGCGTCGGTTGCTCAGGCCGACGCGCGGATGCAGTCGGCGAAGATCGCCTGGTATTCCTCGGGGAACGCAGCGTCGATGTCGTCGCGCAGGGTGTCGTCGAAGGCCTTGAACTCGTCGTAGGGCACGGTGGCGACGAACTCGTCGTAGGCACAGCTGCACGTGGACGTGAGCGCTTCTTCGAGCTGCTGGGTCTGCTCGCCGGAGGCGACGCATGCCTCGATGAAGTTGGTGCGCACCGCTTCGTCGTAGTCGTCGGGTTCGCCCGACGCGGCACATGCACCACCGACCAGAGCGAGCACGATCACGAGGGATGACAGACGGGTCTTCACAGCAGATGAGGCTACAAGGGTCAGCCCGTGAGTTGACGAGCCCGGGCGAACACGGCATCGAGCATCGCTTCGGTGAGGCGGCCGGTGAAGGTGTTCTGCTGACTCACGTGATAGCTGCAGAGGAGCACCCGCGGCTGGTCTCCGGGTATCGCCACCTCCAGGCCATGGGCGAACTTCGGGCGGGGCGCGATGGCGAGCTCCGTGCACGCTGCGGCGTAGCCGATGGCCCCGAGGGCGACGACGACTCGCACGTCGCTCAGGAGGCGAAGCTCGCGCTGTAGGAAGGGTCGGCAGCTCGCCCGCTCGTCGGGCGTGGGCTTGTTCGCGGGGGGCGCACACTTCACCGGCGAGGTGACGAAGGCTCCGTCGAGCACGAGGCCGTCGGCGCGGTCACGAGCCTCGGGCTGGTTGGCATACCCTGCCCGATGGAGGGCCCGGTAGAGCCAGTCGCCGCTGCGATCACCCGTGAACATGCGTCCGGTGCGGTTGGCGCCGTGGGCCGCCGGGGCCAGACCGAGGATCAGCAGCCGGGCCGCAGGATCGCCGAATCCCGGAACGCCCCGACCCCAGTACTCCTCGTCACGGAAGGCGGCCCGTTTGTCCCGTGCGACCTGCTCGCGCCAGTCGACCAGGCGTGGACAACGCCGGCATTCACTGACCTCGATCGCCAGGGCCTCGAGCAGGTCGGCGGATCGTCGATCGGCCACGGCGCCACCCTAGGCCCGACCCGATCCGCTCAGGACTCGGTACCGAGCGTCTCCCGCCGAAGGTACCGGTACAGGCTCGTGAGCACCACGCCGGTCAGCTGCCGCACCTCTTCGTCGGAGTGATCGAGGCCGAGGGCTCTGATGACGGCGTCAAGACTGGCAGCCTCGGGTGCGTCGAACCTGTCGTCCTCGACATCGGCCTGGTGGACGATCTCGGCCAGGCGCCACAGAACCGGGTCGATGAGCTCGTAGTGCCGAAGGATCGTCTCGAAGGTCACGTCGTCGCCATGGTGGCTCAGCACGCACCCCACCATGTCGAACGCCGTGGCATCGGCGGGGACATCGTCGGGATCGTCGACGTAGACGAAGCGTGCGTCGGGGTCGATGTGGGTGGCGATGAGCCATGCCGACGCCGCTCGATCGACATGGATCCCCCGCCTCGTCGCCCACCTCACCGCGGGACCTCGACGGCACGGTCGGTGGACGCGAGGCGCTCGATCTCGAGTCGCGCCCGGTCGCGCCCGGGCAGCGCGGAAGTAGTCGCGACGATCGATGCGGCGTAGTGCTCGTCGCCACCGTGCGATGGTGCGGTGATCGACGTCGTCACCGCGCTCGGCAACCTCGGCGGCGAGCGCGGCGTACTCTTCGCTGACGCGCCGCCGCGCATCTGTTGGGCCAACCCGACGCTGTCGCGACGAGTTGCCGGGGTGGCGACCCAGACGATCGCTTCCCCGCCGGCTTCGGCTACCCGCGCCGCAACCCATTCGAGGTGTTCCCTGGTGCGGGCATCGAGGGGAAGCCCGACGAGACCATCACCGATCTGGGCGACACCGAGATCTTTGAGCTTGCGCCAGACGGCGATCCTCGGTGTCGAGGGTTCTCTCGGGATCCGGTAGCTGAGCAGCACCCACTCCCGACCTTGTTGCGCAGCACCTTCTTGCGTAACCATGGTTTCAACTGTACCATGCACCAATGCTGCAACCACAGTTACACGGCGAGCCGGTCGCCGGTGGGCCGCCGGGTGCGGCGATCACCCGGCGGGAGTGGGTCGGCGCATGGAGCGCGGTGGCCGCCAACAGCTTCGGTGGTCCGGCCGGGCAGATAGCCGTGATGCACGAGGAGATCGTGGTTCGTCGCCGGTGGGTCGGTGAACGACGGTTCCTGCACGCCCTGAACTACTGCATGCTGTTACCCGGCCGTTGCGACCGCGCCTCGATCCCCGCCGACGGTGTGATCGCCGACTGGGATGTCCCCATGTTGAGCGATGACTTCGCCGGCTCGGTCCAGGCGATCCGTGACAGGGCCGAGGCCCTCGCCGCCGGACTCGCCCATCGGGACTGATCGGGCAGACCAGGGCATCCCGGTCCGGAAGGTCCGTCGAGCCGAAGGCGACGACCTCGCACCCCTTGCTGACCATCATGTTCGGCGCCAGGGGTCGGTCGAACGCCTCCTGTGGCGGGCCGTCTCCCGGACCCCTCCCGATAGGGTTCTGGAGCATGGCAACCCGCCCCAAGAACAAGCCTGAGGCTCCGAAGCCGACCACGGTGCTGTTCGTTCGTCACGGGAAAACGCCCACCACCGGTGCGGTGCTGCCCGGTCGAGCCCCCGGCCTCCATCTCGCCGATGCAGGCCACGAACAGGCCGCGGCTGCGGCCCGACGGATCGCTGAGTTGTCGAGGGTTGCGGCGGTGTACGCGTCGCCGATGGAACGCACGAAGGAGACGGCCGCTCCGATAGCCAAGGCGCTCAAGCTGCGGGTGCGGACCGAACGTGGGCTCATCGAGTGCGACTTCGGCGCCTGGACCGGACGCAAGCTGTCCGACCTCCGGAAGCTGCCGGCCTGGAACACCGTGCAACGGCATCCCACGGGATTCCGTTTTCCCAAGGGCGAGTCGTTCAGCGAGATGCAGACCCGCATGCTGACCGCGGTGCATCGCCTCGTCGCCGCCCACCCCGGCGAGGTCGTCGTGGCCGTGTCCCACGCCGACACCATCAAGGCCGCCCTCGCCGACGCCCTCGGCACCCATCTCGACCTGTTCCAGCGCATCGTGGTCGGACCCTGCTCGATCAGCGCGGTCACCTACACCAGCAGTGGTCCGATCGTCCTGGCGCAGAACTCCACCGGGTCTCTCACCGACCTGGTGCCGTCGTAGAACCATGGGCAACTCCTTCGAGCTCGACGATCTCGACCGGTTCACGGCAGGCACCATCGGCCCGAGAGGCCAACGGGTCTTCTACATCCAGGCGGTACACGGCGCCGAGGTCGTGAGCCTTCGCCTCGAGAAGCAGCAGGTGCTCGCACTGGCCGACTACCTCGCCGGCGTACTCGACGATCTCCCCCAACCGAGCGAAGCGGCGGCCGTCGAAACCGACCTCATCGAGCCGGTGATCGCCGAGTGGGTGGTGGGAAACATCGGCGTCGCTTATGCCGAGTCCGACGACCGAGTGGTGCTGTGGGTCGATGAGCTCCTCGACACCGACGAGAACGACGATGCGCCCGACGTCGAGCAGGGAACGGCGCGATTCCGCATCAGCCGCCCCCTGGTGGCCGCCTTCATCCTCCAGGCCCGCGAGCTCGCCGCCGCCGGCCGACCTCCCTGCCCGTACTGCGGCCGCCCGCTCGACGGCGACGGCTCGTGGTGCTCGTGTCACAACTGATCTCGCTGTGAGTGACGATTCACCCATTCGTGAGCGCGGGCCCCTCCTCGAAACCGAGGCCATCGAGCTGCTGCGCACCGCCGAGATCGAGATCCTCGGCCGAATGCCGTGGAGCAGCAACGGCACGTTCCTCGTCGACCTGGTGGTCGAGAACGACGACGTGCCGGCGCAGGGAATCTACAAGCCGGCCCAGACCGAACGACCGCTGTGGGACTTCCCGTCGGGCCTGCACCGACGCGAGGTGGCCACCTACGAGCTCTCCCACCAGCTGGGCTGGGACCTCGTCCCCCCGACCGTCGAACGCGACGGACCCCTGGGGATCGGCTCATTGCAGCTGTTCGTGCCGACCGACTACGACGAGCACTACTTCACCATCGCCGAGGCCGGATCCCACGTCGACCCGCTCCAGCGGCTGTGCGTGCTCGACATCATCGCGAACAGCACCGACCGCAAGGGCGGACACTGCCTGGTCGACATCGAGGGCAAGGTGTGGGCGATCGACAACGGTCTCACGTTCCATCAGGAGTTCAAGCTCCGCACGGTGATCTGGGAGTGGGCCGGCGAGGCGATACCCCAAGCCGTGCTCGACGACGTCATGGCGTTGATCGAGAGCGGCCTGGCCGACGAGCTGGCGGCATTGCTCGATCCCCTCGAACGCGATGCCACGCTCACCCGAGCCCGCTCGGTCATCAACGCCGGTCATTTCCCCACCGACCCGACCGGTCGGCGTCATCCCTGGCCGCTGCTGTAGCGCGCCTCAGCGGGGCGGGACGTTCTCGGCGTCGCCCGTCGCGCACGGCGACGACCGGCAACGGTGCGACGCACCGATCGAGCCCCGCCCTGTTGAATCGTGTGGGTGAGCTCGTGCGCGAGCAACCGGGTGCCCGACGAGGACGCCGACGGCTCGCCGTCGCGGAAGAAGACGTCGGAGCCGAGCGTGAACGCCTGGGCCTGGATGCGATGGTTCAGCTCGGTCGCTCTCGGACCGGTGTGGATGCGCACGCTGGAGAATTGCCCCGTGGGCTTCTGGGGGGCGGCGGTCTCACTGCCCATGGTGACCTCGGATCACGATCCGACAAAGGGTAACCCACCCTCTGAGGGGCGACGAGAGTCCTTCGAATCAGAAAGGGGTCCGGAGGATCCCGGTGCCCTCGCAGACCGGACACGGTCGCAACCCACCTCGAGAGCGTGTCGCACCCGATCCTCTGCACTCGAAGCATCGCTCGTCGTCGGCCAAGGACCGGAGCTCGGCGTCGATGTCCCCGTGGCCGTGAACCCGCCCGACGAGCCACCGCATCCCGACCGCGCAGATGCCGACGACCAGGAGGAGGGCGACGAGGCTCATGACGACGGCCACGGTCTCAGTGTAGGGAGGCCAGGAGCGGTGTCAGCCGCGGGCAGCGAGCGCTTCGAGCAGTTGGGGAAGCACCTTGTGCACGTCGCCCACGATGCCGAGATCGGCCACGCCGAAAATGGGAGCCTCGGCGTCCTTGTTGATGGCGATGATGTGCTTGGAGCCCTTCATGCCGACCATGTGCTGGGTGGCACCGGAGATGCCGGCGGCGATGTACACATCGGGCTTCACGACCTTGCCGGTCTGACCCACCTGCAGGCTGTAGGGCACCCACCCGGCATCGACGATGGCTCGGGTGGCGCCGGCGGCGCCACCGAGCGCCTTCGCCAGCTGGTCGACCATCTGGAACTTGTCGGCGTCGCCGAGCCCCCGGCCACCCGACACGACCACACCGGCCTCGTCGAGCTTGGGTCCCTCGGTCTCCTCGACGTGCACGTTCAGGACTCTGGCGGCACCGGTGGCACCGAGGTCGGGCACCGACAGTGCGTGAACGGTTGCCGCGCCGCCGCCGGTCGCTTCGGCCACGAACGACTTCGGTCGTACCAGGAATATGCCCGGCTTGTCGGTCTCGAATCGGGTCTTCACGTTGACCGTGCCACCGAAGATGGGCTCGGTGCCGACCAGCGCGTCGCCGTCGAGGGTGAGATCGACGACGTTGGTGATCACGGGCGCATCGAGCTTCACCGACAGGCGACCGGCGACGTCGCGCCCGTCCTTGGTGGTGCCGAACAACACGGCGCCCGGCGCCGCACCGGCCGCGATGGCTGCAGCCAGTGCGCTGGCCAGTGCCGGGCCGACCACACCGCCGGCGAGCTCGCCCGTGGCGTGCACCGCCGATGCGCCGTGCTCGCCGAGGGTGGCGGCCACGGCCTCGCCGTCGCCGGCCATGAAGCACTCGACGGTGTCGGCCAGTGTGCGGGCCTTCGCCAACAGCTCGAGGGTGCTCGACGCCACATTGCCGTCGGTCGCCTCGGCGTGAACCCAGATCGTTTCCATGGGGGCCTCCTACAGGACCTTGAGTTGCTCGAGATAGGCCACGATGCGCTCGTACCCGCTGCCGTCATCTTCGATGATCTCGCCCGCTTCCCGCTCGGGTGCGGTCGCGACGTCGACGATCGCCTGGCCTCCGCCGGCCCAGCCGACCGAACCGACATCGATGCCGAGATCGGCCACGCTCAACTCGGCAACCGGCTTTCCCTTGGCCGCCATGATGCCCTTGAACGAGGGGTATCGGGGTTCCACCACACCGGCGGTGACCGACACGAGCGCCGGCAGTGGGCACTCGATGTCGTCGTAGCCGGCTTCGGTCTGTCGTTGTGCCTTCACGATGCCGTCACTGATCTCGATCGACTTGGCGAAGGTCACCGACGGAAGACCCAGGAGCTCGGCGACCTGCTCGGGCACGGTGCCCGTGTAGCCGTCGCTCGACTCGGTGCCGGCCAGGACCAGGTCGGCGCCGACCCGCTCGATGGCCTTGGCGAGCACCTTGGCGGTTCCGAGCGCGTCGGTTCCGGCCAGGGCGTCGTCGCTCACGAGGATGGCCTCGGCGGCCCCCATGGCCAGGGCGGTTCGCAGCCCGTTGGTCTCGTTGTGGGGAGCCATCGACACCAGGACGACGTCGCCGCCACCGGCTGCCTCGGCGAGCTGCAGCGCCATCTCGACGCCGTAGCTGTCGGACTCGTCGAGAATCAGCTTCATGTCACGTTTCAGGGTGTTGGTCTCGGGGTCGAGCTCACCCGGATCGGCGGGGTCGGGAATCTGCTTCACACACACGGCGATCTTCATTCCGACAGTCTGGGGCGAGATGCGCCGCGTTGCCAACCCGTGGGTAACTTGTGGCCCCCGGCGCACGGCTTCGCCCTCATCGGTAGCGTTGCGCCAGTGCGCCTGCTGTTGATCGCCAATCCCACGGCCTCATCGGTCACCCCGCGGGCTCGCGTGATCATCGAACAGGCCCTGTCGGCCGAACACGACGTCAGCGTGGCCGAGACCCGTCGCCGGGGCCACGCCACCCGTTTGGCGCAATCGGCCGCCCGAAGCGGCGTCGAAGTCGTTGCGGTGCTCGGTGGCGACGGCACGTTGAACGAGGTCGCCAACGGGCTGGCGGGCACCGACACGGCCCTCGCCTGTCTCCCCGGCGGATCGACGAACGTGTTCGCCCGCACCATCGGGCTCCCCGACGACCCCGTCGAGGCCACCTCCCTCATCCTTCGCGCCATCGCCGCGGACCGCATTCGGCGGGTCGGGCTCGGCTCGGTGAATGGGCGCTACTTCCTCTTCCACACCGGCATCGGCTTCGATGCGGCGGTCGTCGAACAGGTCGAGCGGCGCGGCGATCTCAAGCGGTATGCCAACCATGCCCTCTTCGCCTGGGCGGCCGTCACGACCTTCGTGCGCCACTACGACCGTTCGAAGCCCCGGTTCACGATCACCTTCCCCGATGGCACCTCGGTGCCCGACGCCTACTTCACCATCTGCCTCAACACGAATCCCTACACCTTCGTCGGCTCGCGTCCCTTCGACATCGCGCCCGAGGCCACGCTCGATCGCGGGCTGGCCACGCTCACCTTGCGGTCACTCAAACTCCACCGCTTCCTTCCCATCCTGGCCTGGGGTCTGCTGTCCCCCGACAAGATCCGAACCAGCGGCGCCGTCGACTACCGCACCGATCTCACCGAGTTCGAGGTGGTCGGCCATTCGCCGTTCCCCTACCAGGTCGACGGCGACTTCCTCGGCACGGTCCGCACGCTGCGGTTTCGACACGAACCCGCGAAGCTGTTGCTCGTCGAACCGGGTCGCTGACGGGTCCGGCCGCCGCGGCTCGCCCATACTGAGCGCCATGGACCGCCGGCGAATCGCCCGTTCGATCGTTGTCGTGTTGGCGCTCACGTCCACCGGCTGTGCGGGTGTCGCCGAAATGCAGGTCGAGGCGGCGCCGACCCCCACACCCGCTCCCGCCGCTGCGGTCGATGAACCAGCTGCACCTGCTCCCACCACGACACCCGACGCTCGCGCCGAAGCGGCCGCGCCGAGGGGCGTCCCCGGCAGCGACGGTGTCGGCGACTCCTTGTACCCGGGGCTGGGCAACGGCGGATACGACGTCATCCACTACGACCTCGAGCTCGACTTCACCCCCGACAACGTGGGTGGCGCCGGCACGATCGTGGCCCGCACCACGATCCGTGCCGCCACGACCGACGATCTCACCTCGTTCAATCTCGACCTCACCGGCCTCGACGTCGCAACGGTGAGCGTCGACGGGCGTGGCGCCGACTTCGTCAGGACGGGTGCGGAACTCACGATCGTGCCCGCCGAGCCACTGCCCGACGGTGCCGAGTTCGTAACCGTGGTCGAGTACTCCGGAACTCCGATTCCCGTAGCTGTGGACGAGACGAGCCCGGTGACGGGGTGGACACCGAGCGACGGTGGCATCTTCGTCGCCGGTGAGCCCACCGGGGCATCGGGCTGGTTCCCGGTGAACGATCATCCTTCCGACAAGGCCGGCTACACCATCACCGTGACCGCCCCCGACGACCTCGTCGTGGCCTCTATCGGCCGGCTCGTGTCGCGCGCTACCAGCGGGGACGGCACCGCCACGTGGCGGTACGAGGCACCCGCTCCCACTGCGAGCTACCTCGTGGCGCTGGCGATCGACGATCTCACATTGTTCGAGCAGGGCACCTTCGACGGCGTGCTCCTGCGCCACGCCTTCGCCAGCGAGCTGGCCGAGCCCGCTCGGGCCGACACCGACCGCCTTCCCGAGGTGCTCGCCTATTTCAGCTCGGTCTTCGGGCCATTCCCGTTCGAGGTCTACGGCCATCTCGTGGTCGACACCCCCTTCGGCGCGGCGCTCGAGACCCAGACGCTGACGGTCTTCGGCTCCGACACCGTCGAGGGCACCGGGCGGCTCCCCAATGTCGTGGTCCACGAGCTCGCCCATCAGTGGTTCGGTGACCACGTCGGCCTCGCCGACTGGAGCGATTTGTGGTTGAACGAGGGCTTCGCCACCTACGCCGAGTTCCTCTGGTTCGAGCACGACGGTCGTCTCACCCGTGACGACATCGGTCGGTTGATCCTGGACGCCGGCGTCCCGCTCACTCCGCCGGGCACGCCCGATCCGGCCGACCTCTTCGCGCGGAGCATCTATCTCCGGGGCGCACTCACCCTGCACGCGATCCGCCTCACCGTCGGCGACGACGCCTTCTTCGAGATCCTACGGGGCTGGACCGAGCGTTTCGGCGGAGCGACCGCCACCACCGACGACTTCGTCGAGCTGGCCGAAGCAGTGAGCGGTCAGACGCTCCGACCGCTCATCGAAGCCTGGCTGTATGCCGAGGAGATGCCCGAGCTACCGGCGACCGGCTGATCAGCGTCGGTCGATGGCGGTGCGTGCGAGATCGACGCGGTCGGTGATGATGCCGTCGACACCCAGGTCGAGCATGCGTTCGAGGCCCTCTTCGTCGTTCACCGTCCAGACGTTGACGGCGATGCCCGAGGCGTGGGCTCGCGCGACCAACCGCGTGGTGGTCAGCGTCCGAAACGGGATGATGGCGGCGTGGCCCCGAGCCGAAGCCCGTTCGACGAGCTGGAGCGGATCGAGCGCGTCGAAGGTGACCAACCCCACGGGGATCGAGGGGTCGACGGCTTGGATCCGATCGACCGAGTCGGGGTTGAACGACGTGACGAGCACGTCGGAGGGTGACCGGTACGCCGCCACAAGCCCGGCGACGGCGACCGACGCGAGATTGGCTTCGTCGTAGTCGGGGTCGCCGGGGGAATTCTTGATCTCGACGTTGATGCCGAGTGTCGGGCACGCCTCGAAGACTTCGACGAGTGTGGGCACGTCGTCGGGGAGCTCGTCGGCGGTCAGACCGACGATCACGCGACCATCGGTGAGGTGGGCGTCGTGGTGCACGACGAGCACGTCGTCGCTCGTCCGCCGCACATCGAGCTCGATCCAATCGGCCCCGGAACGCTCGGCCGCGTGGTAGGCCGCGAGGGTGTTCTCGCGCGCCTCGACCGAATAGCCCCGATGGGCGATCAGGTTGGTCATGAATGCTCACACTAGGTGTTCGAGTCCGAAAGAGCCCCTTGCACATGTGGCACGGCGACTGTAGATTCTTCGCCGGTCGGGCGTTCCGGGGGTGTGAACGCCGATCCACCCAGCGTGGTCAATGACGTCCACGTGAGACAGGAGGCATTGTGGCACTCACCCTCCCGCACACCGTCACGACCGGTGACTGGCGCGAGGTCTCGGCGTGCCGAGACACCGATCCAGAACTGTTCTTCCCGGTGGGAACCACGGGATCGGCCGTCGATCAGATCGCAAGTGCAAAAGCCGTGTGCAATCAGTGCATGGCCCGCGTCGAGTGTCTCGAGTTCGCGCTCGAGACCAACCAGGACTCCGGTGTCTGGGGCGGCGCGTCCGAGGAGGAACGACGCGCCCTACGTCGTTTGGCGCGCCAGCGCCGGGCGGCGAGCAACTGACCGACACGCGGGCGCCGTCGGCGCCTCAGCACGGGAACGTGATGTCGACCCGGGTGCCGGGACGATCCGGTGGGCCGCCCGCCGGGCGGTAATTCACCGTGCCATCGAGCTCCGACTCGACCAGCGTGGTCACGATCGTCATTCCGAGTCCGTTCGAGTCCGTCGCGATCGGCGTGGCTCCCCGCCCGTCGTCGCTCACGCTGACGCTCACCTGCTCGCCGTCGTTGGCCAGGGCGATGGTCACGATCCCACGTCCGATGCCCGGAGCCAGGAACGCGTGCTCCACCGCATTCTGCAGGAGCTCGGTGAGCACGATCGCGAGCTGGGTGGACTGCTCCGAACGGAGCCTTCCCGCGTCGCCCTCGATGCGGAACTCGACCGGGTGGGTGGGGTCGACCAGACCCTCCTCCACCAGTCGGACCAGCGTTCGCAGGATGTCGGCGAAGGGCATGGCATCGCCGGGATCCTGGGAGAGGATCTCGTGCACGACGGCGATCGACTGGATCCGACGGACCGACTCGTCGATGGCCTGCTTCGCCGCCGGCTCGGCCAGGCGACGGCCCTGGAGCCGCAGCAGCGACGAGATGGTCTGCAGGTTGTTCTTCACCCGGTGGTGGATCTCGGCGATCGACGCGTCCTTGCTCATGAGGAGTCGATCGCGTCGACGGAGGTCGGTGACGTCACGAACGAGAACCAACCCACCGGTGAGGCGCTGCGACTCGACGAGGGGAAGGCAGAAAGCGAGTGCGATCGAATCGTCCGCGGCCTCGAGCTCGTCGATCCCGGGCGACAGTGCGGCCATGCCCCGCTCGATTCCGGGCGTGTCGAGCCCGATCGCATCGAAGCTCCGGCCCTCCAGATCTCCGTCGTAGCCGAGGCCCACCAACGTCGAGCGAGCGTTCGGGGAGACGAACTCGATGCGGCGCTCCGGATCGATGACGATCACACCGTCGCCCACGCGTGGCATCTCCTCCTCGAGATCGAGCCGGTCGGCGAAGGGGAACACCCCTTCGGCAACCATCCGATCGAGGCGCCGGCACGCAGTGAAGTAGGCGATCTCGAGGTCGCCCGGCGAGCGCTGCATGTCGGGGGAGAACTGCCGCGACAACACCCCGATGAGCTCACCGTCGAGTCGGACCGGTATGTCGAGCACGCGAATGCGGGGCGACTCCTCACGGAAGAGGAGGCCCCCGTCGACGACCTCGCCCGTGGCGAACGCCGAAGCGAGCAACGGGCGGTCATGGGAAACGATCTCTGCGATGCGATCGTGTCGGTACAGCGTCGGACCCGTCGTGGGCCGCACCTGATCGAGGATCACGAACGTCTCGGCGCGGTCGCTCACCCGGCCGAACAACAAGATGTCGGCGAAGGAGAGGTCGGCCAGCAGGTTCCACGCCCGAGTCAGTCGTTGCAGGTGCGCAATCTGGTCGGGGCCGAGATCGGTGTGCTGCCGGGCCAGCTCGGAGAGGGAAGCCACACGGCGGATGCTAGGCGGCCCTCAGCCGACCCCATCGCCGAACAGCGCCTCACCCATCCGCAGAAGGCCTTCGAGATCATGAACATCGTCCTCGAAGAAGGGGATCTGCACGGTGGCGTCGGCCGAGAAGCTCAGCTCGGCGAGCATCTCCGCCTCTCGGGTCGCGGGCACTCGGTAGTTGAGGTAGCTCTCCCCGATCTCGGCGAGCACCGAGCTCAGTGCCGCCGGATCGGTGTCGGGGAGCGCGAGCCGTACGGCGAGGTCGGGCGCGCCCTTGACCATCGCGCGGGCCGCGGTCGCCGCGCCTCGCTGGCGCAGCACGGCCGGCAGCACCCGGTTCAGCACGAGGCCACCGAGATGCAGATTTCGCTCGGCCAGTGCGTCGATGAAGAACTCGGCTTCGGTGACCGACGCCGACTCGAGCGTGCTCACGACCGTGAAGGTGGTTCGCCGGTCGCCGAGGGTTCGCTCGACTGCTCGGGCCCGGTCGACGAAACCCTCGTGCATGGTCTGGAACAGCACGAAGAACTCGGCGATGTCCCGGAGGAAGTCGGAGCCGAGCACGCGATCGGCCACCGTGTAGAAGGGCCTCGACGCAACCGTGACGATGCGCGATCGGTACGGCACCGTGAGCCACCGAAGGAGACGGCTCGAGAAGAAGTCGCCCATCCGCCGTGGCGCCTCGAGGAAGTCGATCGCATTCCTCGACGGTGGTGTGTCGACCACGATGAGGTCGTAGTCGCCCGTTGCGTGCAGTTCGTGCAGCCGCTCCATGGCGATGTAGTCGTGGCTCTGCACGAATCGACCGGTGATGTTCTCGTAGAGCGGGTTGTCGAGAATCGCGGTGCGCACCTCGTCGTCGGGAGCGTGGATCCGGACCAGGTCGTCCCACGATGCCTTGGTGTCGAGCATGGCGGCCCAGAGCTCACCTCGGGGCTCGAGACCGATCGCCGCGAATGCCGCCTCGGGAACGCGGGTGGCCCGGTTGCCGAGGGCGCCGACGCCCAACGCGCTGGCCAGGCGCCGAGCAGGGTCGACCGTGAGCACGAGTACCCGACCGCCCAGCTGGGACGCCGCCATCAACGCCGCCGAGGCGGCCACCGTGGTCTTGCCGACGCCTCCGGGCCCGCAGACCACGACGATCTCCCGGCTGGCCAGAAGGCGCTCGAAGGCGGATGCTTCCGAGCTCATACGGTGAAGAGCTCGTCGGCGAGCGCCTCGGCGATCATGTGGGTGTTCCGCAGGCCATGGGCGCGTGTGAAGAGGAACGGGACGTTCATCAGCGGTACCTGCGGGGGCAGACCCGATCGAAGACGGGAGATGTGGGCGGCCCGGCTGCGGCGGAGGCGAACGGCCAGCTGGGCGCCCGCCAACACCGGCTGGACGCCGGGCCCGAGTGCGTCGACCAGCCGGTCGGCATGATCGAGAAGGGTGTCGAACACCGCCTCCTCCCGCCGACCGAACAGCTCGGGCAGCACCCGGTTCATCACCACACCGGCCAGCGCCACCGAGGTCTGGGAATCGAGCTGTTCGATGAGCTCGAGGGTCTCGGTGACCGGCATCTCCTCGGGGGTGGCCACCACGATCGCGCCGGTCTGGTCCGGGTCGGTGAGGATGTCGAGCATCCATTCGATCTGGTGACGGACCATGCCCACCTGAACGAGATCACGGATGGCCGAAGGGGCCGCCAGCTGGCCGATGATGTGGCCGGTGGCCGAGGCGTCGACCACCACCAGATCGTAGTGATCCTCGCGCACCTCGTAGGCGAGCTTGCCGACGATGAGGATCTCCTTCACCCCCGGTGCTGCATTGGCCACGAAGTCGAAGCTGCGAGCCACCGGCCCGATGCGTCCGATCAACGGGACACGCACGTGGATCTTGAGGTACTCCCGAAGCGAAGCCTCGGTGTCCATGACCATGGCGTGGAGCCGGGGCGCGACGTTGCGTCCATCGAAGCTGAGCGGGGCCGTCTCGAACGCCGCCGCCAGCCCACCGGTGGCATCGACCTCGCACACGAGCGTCCGCTTCCCCTCCCGGGCGGCGAGGAAGGCCAGCGCCGCCGCGATGGTGGTCTTGCCGACTCCGCCCTTGCCGGTGACGAAGAGCAGGCGCTTGTCGAGCAGCATGGGCGCGGTGACGGTCGAGCCGTCGTTCAGGCGCCGAATCCGATGCGACCGGTCGACGCCCTGGGGGTGAGGTCGACCCAGCCGATGCGCTCGACGGGCACCCCGACCTGGCGTTCGCGCTTGTCGGTGAGCCACAGGACGCCCTCGCCGGCCGCGAGCACCGCGTCGATGTCGTCGCGTAGCTCGTCGAAGTCGGTTTCGGGATCCATCTCGATCTCGAGCTCTTTGGGGGTGTGCAGCACTCCGATGCGTACGTTCATGACGGCCTCCAGCCTCAGACGATCTTCAACTCGGGATGGAACCGGCGGGTGGGTGCCAGCTCGTCGGCAATGACGCTAGCCATGTGGGCGAAGACCTTCGCGGCCTCGCTGTCGGGTTCGGTCACGGTGATCGGGTGACCGGTGTCGCTGCCCGAACGAAGCGCCGGTACCAAGGGAATCTTGCCGAGAAGCGGGACCTCGAGCCGGTCGGCCAGCTCGGCGCCACCGCCGGAGCCGAATATGTCGTATCGCTTGCCGTCGTCACCGGTGAACCACGACATGTTCTCGATCACGCCCTTGACCTCGAGGTTCACCTTCTGCGCCATGAACGCGGCCCGCTGGGCGACTCGCTGGGCGGCGGGCTGGGGCGTGGTGACCACGTAGACCTCCGAACGCGGCAGGAACTGAGCGAGCGAAAGCGAGATGTCGCCGGTGCCGGGGGGCAGATCGACGAGGAGGAAGTCGGGGTCGTCCCAGAACACGTCGGTCAGGAACTGCTCGAGCGCCTTGTGCAGCATCGGACCTCGCCAGATGACCGGCTGATCCTCCCGGGCGAAGAAGCCCATCGAGATCACGTTCACACCGTGGCTGAGTGGCGGAACGAGCATGTCGTCGATGACCACGGGCGGCCGGTCGACTCCCAGCATGCGCGGAATGGAGAACCCCCACACGTCGGCGTCGACCACCGCCACCTTGTGGCCCTGCTGGGCCAGCGACACGGCGAGGTTGGTGGTGACCGAGGACTTTCCGACGCCACCCTTGCCCGAAGCGATGAGCAGGCAACGAGTCCTCGACGAGGGGTCGGCGAAGGGAATGACCCGGCCCTCGGCGTGACCGTGTCCCTCCTGGGAACCCGCGGTCGCGGCGGGGTCACCGATCATCATCTCTCGCACCTTGGCGCGCTGCTCGTCGGTCATGACGCCGAACCGGAGGTCGACGTCGGTGACGTCGTCGAGGGCGATGAGGGCATCGGTGACCCGCGTCTGGATCTCGTTGCGCAGCGGGCAACCCGAGATGGTGAGGGTGACCTCGAGGGAGACGGTGGCACCCGAGATGGCGACATCGTGCACCATGCCGAGATCGACGATGCTGCGATTCAGCTCGGGATCCTGGACCGGACGCAGGGCTTCGATCACCTGGTCGGTGGTGGCGGCCATGGGGGGCACTCCTGTGTCGGACGGGGGACGATCTCTGGCCGAGACCCGTGCGCCGTACACTAGCGATGTGGATCGGCCACCCCTCACGCCCACCGAGTTCGCCAGCGCCGTCACGGCGATCACGTCCGCGTTCGGCGACCCGACGCGTCGCGACATCTATCTCTTCGCCGCGGAGCACCCCGATGGCATCACGGCAGCCGAGGCCGCTCAGCAGTTCGACCTGCACCCGAACGTGGCCCGCCACCACCTCGACAAGCTCGCCGGAGGCGCCTATCTCGACATCGACACCGCGCCGAGGCATGGCGCCGGGCGGCCATCGAAGCGCTACCGCGCCTCCACCAGCGGGGTCGATCTCCAGTTCCGAGTGGCCCATCACGATGTCCTGGTGACGCTCCTGGGCCGGGCGTTGGCGCTGCTGCCGCCCGAACAGGCCGAGGCCATGGCCGAAGAGGTCGGTGCCGAGTACGGCAAGACCATGGCCGCATCCTTCGGCGGCGAAGGCGAGATCTCGCGCTCGTTCCGGTCCTCGCTGCACGCGGTGGCCGATGCGCTGACGGCCAACGGCTTCTCTGCCCACGCCGAGAAGCACGGCGATCAGTTGCGCATCGTCAGCGAGCACTGCCCCTTCGGCGGTGCGGCCATCGAGCACCCGGTCATCTGCGCAGTCGATCGCGGCATGGTGCGGGGCATGTTGGGCGAGCTGTGGGGAGAGTCCTCCCCGGCACTGTCCGCTTCGCTTCCGATGGGTGACGCCGTGTGCGTCACCGCCGTCGACTTCTGAGCCGACCGACCGTGGCCATCGAGTTCCTCACGTGGTCCGATGTCGTCCACGGTCGATGCGACACGGTTTCTCCACTGATCCGGCGGGTCATCGCACCGAATCCCGGCCCGTACACCTACACCGGTACCGGCACCTACATCGTCGGCCGCGGCGAGGTGGCGGTCATCGATCCGGGACCCGACGACGATTCCCACGTCGAGGCCCTACTGGCGGCCACGGCCGGCGAAACCGTGAGCCACATCCTCGTCACCCACACCCACCGAGACCACTCGCCGGCCAGCCGGGCGCTGGCATCGGAGACCGGCGCCACCATCCTGGGATGCGCCCCCCATCCACCCGAGGACGCCGAAAGCGACCTCCACGGAGGTGACGCCGACGACGGTGCACCTCGCGAGGAGCCGGGCGATTTCGATTTCCTCGCCGACCGCGAGCTCCACCACGGAGATCGGGTGAGCGGCACCTCCTTCACCCTCGAGGCCGTCGAGACCCCGGGCCACATCTCCAACCACCTGTGCTTCGCCCTGGTCGACGAGCTGGCGCTGTTCACCGGCGATCACATCATGGGCTGGTCCACCACGGTCATTCCACAGCCGGCGGGCGACCTCCGCCAGTACCTCCGATCACTGGAGCTGGTCATCGAACGCAACGACCGCCGGTATCTCCCCACCCACGGGCCGGTGATCGAGGACCCGGTGCGGTTCGCGGAAGCCCTGCTCGCGCACCGGCGCGAACGCGAGCGGCAGATCGTCGAACAGCTCCGGCTCGGAAGCCGGTCGATCCCCGACATCGTCGCAGCCCTCTACGTGGGCCTCGACGAGCGATTGCACCGAGCGGCCGGCGCCTCGGTGCAATCTCATCTGGTGGCCTTGCTCGACGACGGCGTCGTCGAACACGACACCGCCGCCGACACCTACCGATTGTCGTGAGCCGGTCCCCGCGCTAGTTGGGGTTCAGCTCGCCGAGCCGGGTGAGGTCGATGTTGCACTCGTCGAAGGCCTCGAAGATCAGGTTCGGGTCGTCACTCGAGGCGAGCAGATCTCCCCCAGCGACGTGGCGAGACACTCGGCCTCGCCCTGGCTGAATCCCGCACTCATGAGGCTCTCGACGATGATGTCGCTCACCGTGCCGTCGGTGGGCAGCTCGAAGTCGTCACCCGACGAGTCGTCGGCCGATCCCTGGTCGCCGGTCGAAGGCGCCTCGGGGTCGCCGAAGCCGCACACGTCGCTCAGATATGCCTCGATGTTGTCGCTGGCCTGGGTGTACTTGGGATCGTCGAGCAGCTCGATGGTGGCGAGGTCGACGTTCAGGAAGTTGTAGTCGGCCTCCCGGAACGCATCGAAGATCAATCCGAAACCCTCGACCGATGTCGCGACATCGGCAGCGATCTCCGGCGGCGCCCCCTGCTGGATGCTGTCGAACTGATCGGAGATCTCCTCGTAGGCAGCCTCCATGACCTCGGGCGACGGTGCCGACGCGGAGTCCAGCACGCTGATCGAGTCGTCGAACACCTTCGCCCGCGCACACCAGTCGCCCCCGCCGTCGGAGCTGTCGAACACATCGCCGCCTGCATCGCCGCTGTCGGCGGCACTGCCGGACCCGCTGTCGTCGATCGAGATGCTGGCACCGTCACCATCGCTGCACGCGGACGCCGCCAACACCGAGCGCGACGGCGAGCACCAAGAGCTTTTTCATTCGGGGTTCCCGACCTTCCCAGTCGATCGAATCGTTCGAGACCAGACCCTAGTAAAGCGAGCGCGTCAGGTGGTGCCGCGGGCCTGATCAGCCGCCTGGAGCTCCTCCGATCTCGATCAGGCGATCGAGGCCCACGGCGCACGCGGCGTACAGGTCGATCAGCTCATCGGGGCCGGCCGACACCATGGTGGCGATGGTGAGCTCTCGGGCCAGGCAGTTGGCCTCGGCTTCGCTGAATCCGTCGTTCACGAGTCGTTCGAACACGACGTCGTCCCGAACACCGTCGGGTACCGGGATGTCGTCGGGTCGGGCCGGCGTGGTCAGCGGCGTCGGCTGCGGTGCGATTTCGGACTCCAGGCTCGGCGCGGAGCCCGTGCCGGCGTTGCAACCGAACGCGACGACGGCCAACAGCGCGAGCGCCGTCTTCGACGCCGGACTGGTTCGGAACGCACAGGTCATGACCCGGGAATCGTGGCACGTCTGCGCAACCAGGACCATGGCGGTAGCGTTCGCGCATGGCGCCGGACCGGTTTCTCACTGCCGCGATCGCCGAGGCCCGGGCCGGCAGGGACGAGGGCGGCATCCCCATCGGGTCGGTGCTGGTGATCGACGACGAGATCGTCGGCCGGGGCGACAATCGCCGCGTGCAACGGGGGTCCGCCATCCTCCACGCCGAGATGGACTGTCTGGAGAACGCAGGTCGACTCACCGCAGCGGAGTACCGACGCTCGACGATCTACACCACGCTGTCGCCGTGTGACATGTGCACCGGAGCGATCCTGTTGTACGGCATTCCCCGGGTGATCGTCGGGGAGAACCGCACCTTCGTCGGCGGCGAGGAACTGCTCCGATCTCGCGGGGTCGAGGTCGCCGTGGTCGACGACGAGAACTGCGTGGCGCTGATGCGCGACTTCATCACCGCCCACCCGAAGCTGTGGAACGAGGACATCGGCGAGTGAGGCCGCTCAACCGCTGAGGCGGCGCCGTACTCGGGGGAGCACGGGCCCGAACCGGCGTCGGCCGAGGCAGCCCGCCCACACACCTGCGCCATAGGCGATGTCGTCGGCGACCGAGAGAGCAGCGGCGCGAACGATCCCCACTCGTGGCCGTTTCCGGATCTCGTCGACCAGCGGGTACCCGACGAAGGCGACGAGCGCCACCCGCCTGAAGCGCCTCGATCCGAGCACGGCGACGGTTGCGACGGGCCACCATTCCCGGCGCAGCGTCTCGCAGAGCGTGCGCCCGGCAGCGAGGTTCCCCCGACCGACGAGCTCGGCGGCAACCGTGAGTGGCCCGTCGACGGCGCCGGTGAGCCGACGGGCCAGCAACAGCGTCGACAGCACGGAGGTGGCTGGTCCGGCCAGGCGGAGTCGGCCCGGCAGGAGTGCGCCGAGGGCCCATGCGGCCGCCGTCCACGGGTTCATCTCGATCGCAGCGAGGCGACCGGGATGGCGGCGATCGAGCTCGGCGGCGCTGGCGCCGTAGCGGAATCGCTGGTGCAGCCAGGACCCGACCGTCGGTCGGGAGCGATGCGTGACGTTCACCAACGGCTCGTAGCGCACCGTGCCCCGCCCGAGCAGGCGCCAGACGAGGTCGACGTCTTCACCCACGCGAAGCCCTGGATCGAACCCACCGATCGCCACCAGCGACTCCCGCCGCACCAGCAGCGCCGCCGACGGCACGAAGGTGACCGCTCCGACGCCTACTCTCGCCGGCCCACCGCCCCGGTCGATCGGGCCGTGATCGTGTTCGAATCGGGCGAGCACGCTCGTGTCCGGCCCGTTCACCCCCGAAACCCTCGGGGCGACGGCGACGACCTCGTCGTCGCCGAGATGGGCGAGCAGTGGCTCGAGCCAGTCGGTATCGGGAACACAGTCGGCATCGACGAAGACGACGACCGGCTGGGTCGTCGATCGCCACCCCGTCTCACGGGCTGCGCCGGGTCCCCCCGACGTGGCGTTCACGATCAGCCGGGCACCATGGGCCCGGGCCACGCCACCCACCGCCGGGTCGGTCGAGCCGTCGTCGACGACCACGATGTCGGCGACGCCGTCGAGGGCGCGGCTGTCGAGCAACCGGTCGAGTCCCTCCGCATCGTCGAGCACCGGGATGACCACCGCCACCTCGTCGCGGGTGGGCCCGGAATCGCCGGTGAGCGGGTGCGCGAAACCGGCGTCGAGCAGTCGACGAGCCAACCCCTGTGCCGACGGGGTCATGGCGTCGCGGCCCCCCGCCAGGTGGCCGAACACCGTCGCGCCGGTCTCGGTGAGACGCAGGATGCGCCGCGGCGTCCCCCCGATCAGGGTGCGTCCGCGCCGCCGAACCCGACGATCGATGCGTATCCGGGGGGCGCACATCGAAGGGTTGGAGCCGATCACCCCGGCAACGCTAGGGTGTCGCATCGGCGACCGCCGACCCCGGTACCCAGGAGGCTCCCCATGGCACCTTCCGACGATGTCGACACCGACACCGAGGCCGAATCCCGCACCGATGCGGCGACGGCGGCGGGTGCCGACACGCTCGTCGCCGACGAGGTGCTGGTCGAGGAGATCTCGATCGACGGCATGTGCGGGGTGTACTG
The DNA here is from genome assembly GCA_963787285.1 of uncultured Acidimicrobiales bacterium. Classification (GTDB taxonomy): domain Bacteria; phylum Actinomycetota; class Acidimicrobiia; order Acidimicrobiales; family JAHEJN01; genus JAHEJN01. Next base: position 138,589 of record CAWBCM010000008.1, read on the forward strand.
ATCGCCGCCACCGCCTTCGAGACGGGCCGGGCCTTGCGATTGTCCCCCCATGTCGGGCTTCGACCCGAGCCCTTCGGTGCGCTGGCCTATCACTTCGACACGCGGCGACTCGTGTTCCTCAAGTCGGCGGCGCTGGTCGAGCTCGTCCGGGCGCTGTCCGAGCACTCCAGTGCGGCCGACGCCCTGGCGGCGGCGCCACCGACGCACTCTTGTGCCAGCTACGTCGCGGCGCTGGCATCGCTCGAGGAAGCCGGGGTCATCTGTGAGCAGTAGCGTGCCCGCCCTGGTCAACCAGCTGAAGAGCGGTCTCGACGCCCCGATCTGCCTCACGTGGGAGCTCACCTACGCGTGCAACCTCGAATGCGTGCACTGCCTCAGTTCGTCGGGCCGCCGTGATCCTCACGAGCTCACCACCGCCGAAGCCCGGCGCGTCGTCGACGAACTACGTGAGCTACAGGTGTTCTACGTCAACATCGGCGGCGGCGAGCCGCTGGTCCGACGCGACTTCTTCGAGATCCTCGAGTACTCGGTCGACAACCACGTCGGCGTGAAGTTCTCGACCAACGGCTACCTCCTCGACCAGGCCAAGGCCGATCATCTGGCCACCCTCGACAACGTCGACATCCAGCTCAGTCTCGACGGCGCCGATGCTGCCACCAACGACCCCATCCGGGGCGAGGGCTCCTACGCCGCGGTACGCCGGGCGATGGACAACCTCGGGAGGGCCGGCTTCGAGAACTTCAAGATCAGTGTGGTCGCCACCCGTCACAACGTCGGTCAGCTGGACGCCTTCGAGCATCTCGCCCTCGATCACGGCGCCGAGCTGCGCATCACCCGACTGCGACCGTCGGGCCGAGGCGCCGATGTGTACCACGAGTTGCGCCTCACCCAGCCCCAACAGGTCGACCTCTACCACTGGTTGCTCGCCCGCCCCCACGTCCTCACCGGCGACTCGTTCTTCCACCTCTCGGCGCTCGGTGAGCCCTTGCCCGGACTCAACCTCTGCGGCGCCGGACGGGTGGTGTGCCTCATCGATCCGGTGGGCGACGTCTACGCCTGTCCGTTCGTGATCCACGACGAGTTCCTCGCCGGCAACGTCCGCTCACCGGGTGGGTTCGGCCGCGTGTGGAGGGAGTCCGAGCTCTTCCGAGCGTTGCGCGAGCCCGACAACCCCGGGGCTTGCGCCAGCTGTGGTTCCTACGACGTGTGCGGCGGAGGGTGCCTCGCCACCAAGTTCTTCACCGGCCTTCCTCTCGACGGCCCCGACCCCGATTGCGTGTTCGGCAACGCCGACGAGGCGCTGGCCGGCGTCGACCCTCTGGCCGTGCCGAGGGCCAGCCAGGATCACAGCAAGCCGGAGCGAACCAAGGTGGTGCTCACTCGGAAGGCTTGAGTATCGTCGAGGGATGGCCATGACCGAATCCGGCAACAAGTCCATCGACGGGATCGAGCTCACCCCCAAGGAAACCTCCTTCCCCCTGCCCGAACCCTTCGCCACCGTCGAAGAGGAACGAGCCCACCGCAAGGCCAAGCTGGCCGGAGCACTGCGGGTCTTCGGCCGACTGGGCTTCGGCGAAGGCGTCGCCGGCCACATCACCGTGCGCGACCCCGAGTTCGGCGACCACTTCTGGGTGAACCCCTTCGGTATGAGCTTTCGTCACATCAAGGCGAGCGACCTCATCCTGGTCAATCACCGAGGTGAGGTCGTCTTTGGCCACTCGCCGGTCAACACCGCCGCCTACGTCCTGCATTCGGCCATCCATTCGGCCCGCCCCGAGGTCGTGGCGGCCGCCCATGCCCACAGCGTGAATGGCAAGGCCTTCAGCTCGCTCGGCATCCCCCTCGCCCCCCTCACCCAGGACTCCTGCATCTTCTACGACGACCACACCGTGATCGCCGAACAGGGGGGCGCAGTGGTGTTCGAAGTCGACGCCGGCAAGGAGTTCGCGGCGATGTTCCCCAACGGCAAGGCCGCCATCCACCAGAATCACGGCCTGTTCACGGTGGGTGAGACCGTCGACGAGGCGGCGTTCTGGTTCATCAGCCTGGAACGCTCGTGCCAGGCCCAGCTGCTGGCCATGGCCGCCGGCGAGCCCCATCACATCAGCGCCGAGTACGCCACCTACACCCGCGAGCAGACCGGCTATCCCCTGGCCGGCTGGTTCCAGTTCCAGCCGCTCTGGCAGGAGATCTGCGCCACCGATCCCGAGCTCTTCGACTAGAACGCCGTCGCGCCGATCGACTCCTTGCCCACTGCCGGAAGGGCGACGCGCCCCGAACCCACCTCCGGATCGTGGGAAGCTGTCGGGGTGATCCCCCGAAGCCCACGGAAGATCCGACGACATCTTCTGGGTGCCGCCGTCGTCGTTGTCTCGGCCGTGTGGATTTCGACAGGCATCGCCGGTGCCGACCCGACCACCACACCCGTCGACCGGTCGACCGCACCCGCACCCGTGCGCGCCGCGGCCTTCGACCAGGTGTACGTGAGCGCCGGCCTCGACGGCAGCGGGAGCGACTACTCGTTCGTGTACCCGAGCGACAGCACCGATGTGGTCACCGGCGACTGGAACGGCGACGGGCACACCGGCTTCGCCAGTCGTTCGGCCAACGTCTTCACGCTCCTCGACGAAAAGGGCTACCTCAGCGGAACCGCCGCGTACGGCCAGGCGACCGACCGGCTCGTGATCGGCGACTGGGACGGCAACCGATCCGACACCTTCGGCGTGCGTCGCGGCAACCAGTACTTCCTGCGCAACAGCACCTCGACGGGCGTGGCCGACATCGTCCTGGCCTACGGTCAGGCGGCCGACGAGTTGTTCGTCGGCGATTGGAACGGCGACGGCATCGACACCTTCGCCGTGCGCCGCGGCAACATATTCTTCGTTCGCAACACGACGACCACCGGTGTCGCCGACATCGTCTTCGCCTACGGCCGGGCCGGCGACGAGACCTTCGTCGGCGACTGGAACGGTGACGGCACCGACACCTTCGCCGTGCGCCGCGGCAACGAGTTCTTCGTCCGCAACGACTTCCGCACCGGTGTCGCCCAGCTCACCTTCGAGCTCGGGCTCGCGACCGATCGCGCCCTGGTCGGCGACTTCGACGGCGACGGCGACGACACGTTCGCCCTTCTGCGGGGTGTCGACGGAGCCGTGCCGGCCGAGCGCACCGTCGTCGCCCAGGAGTACACGCAGCTCGGCTCCGCCGGCGGTGTCGTGTTCGTCCATCCGTCGACCCATGTCGAGCTGATCGGCTTCCATCAGGGTGCCCATCCGGGGAGCCAAGAGCTGAGCTTGGCCGCCACGGCAGTAGCGAACACGACCCTGCCCACTCGGGGCCGGGGCACCGGGTTGCACAGCGCGGCCGACATCGTCGTCGAGCCCTACCGCACCATCCGGTCACCGGTGAGCGGCACCGTTCGCGCGTCGGGTACCTATGCGCTGTACTGCCAGCACAGTGACGACTTCCTGTACATCGCCCCGGACGCACAACCCACCTGGGAAGTGCGGATCTACCACATCGACGGCGTCCAGGTGCAGGCCGGCGATCGGGTCGAGGCCGGAGTCACCGTCATCGCCCCACGAGCCACCCATCTGCCCTTCGACTCCCAGGTCGACGAGTACACCGCCGAGCCGTCGTGGCCCCATGTACACGTCGAGCTCATCGATCTCTCGATCCCGGCCAACGGCAACGGCGGCTGCTGACCGCTTCGCCGCGTCAGGTCTGGTCGGATACTCCCGCGACGAAGGTTGTCGCGAAGAGGTTCATGATCTCGCCCACAAGTTCGCCGCGCACGTGTCGACCGTCCTCACCCCAGGCCAGATCGCGGTGCGACTGGGTGACGATCTCGTAGCTGGGGAAGTAGTGGACGTTGTCGTGAGCCGCTGCCGCCTCCTCGGCCACGGTGCGGAGGAGCGACTTCGAGTACGCGTTGGCCAGCACGACGTCGCGATCGGAGAAGGTGGCCATGAGCGGCACCGGGGAGACGGTGACGATCATCTGCACGTCGGGGTGGCCGTAGCGGTTCAGCGTCGAGACCGCCGACGCGACGGCGGCGGCGTTCTGGTCGAACGAGGTGACCTCGAACCGATACCGGTCGGGATGCAGTTCTCGCATGATCGCCGTTGGTGTCATGTTGAGGTAACAGCCGGCGTGTTCGTCGAACCAGGTCTCGACGAGACCGAGGGTCATGACCACGATGCGGGTCCGTCGTAGGCGGGAATACACGTCGGCGATGATCGATCGCCGCTCGAGGGTCGTGGCTCGATCGACCCACTTGAGGGTGGGATTGGTGTGCGGGTCGATGGTCGTACCGTCGGGCAGGTCGACGAGCGACTCGACCGGGAAGGGGGCCGCCGGATCGATGGCCCAGCGGATCTCGTTCTCGATCGCAAAGGTCGTGTACTTGTTCGTGAAGCCGCGCCCGGTGACCTGGTCGTTGGCCACCTCGAAGGCGTCGAACTCGTCGGCGTAGCTCGGAACGGCGAAACCGCGCTGCACCATTGCCAGCTCGATCCCTCGTGCGAAGCACGACCCGATGGCGAACATCTCGTCGCGGGGGTCGATGCGGAGGGGGCTCGGCGGCACGGTGGGCCGGAACACGGGCTGGGCCAGCCGCTGGACGGCGAAGTCGCCGGTGACATCGCGCACGTCGATGCCGTTCTTGTACCAGCGTGCATGCGGGTTCTCGCCGAAGTTCTTCGTCGCGGACCCGCTGTCGTATACCTGAAGCGCCAACTTCACTCCCGTTCCGAGGGCGGACGGGTGCAGACTAGTTCCTCACCGGGCCCACTCCGACGGCGACCGCAGCTCAGGTTGCCATCACACCCTTGTCGACCATGCCGTTCACGGCACTCACCACGGCACGGAACGACGCCGTGAGGATCGACGGGTGCAGGCCGACGCCCCACACCGTGTCGCGATCACCCGTGTCGATCTCGACGTAGGCCGCGGCGCTGGTGTCGGAGCCCGTCCCGACCGCGTGTTCCACGTAGTCGACGAGCTTGCCCTCGAAGAGTCCGGCGTCTCGCAGCGCGTGGACGAAGGCGTCGATGGGACCGTTGCCCTCGCCTTTCACGGTGACCTCCGAGCCCTTCACCAGCAGATGCGCGGTGACCTTGGCCCCCCGATCCTCGTCGCTGGTGGTTTTCGTCTTGTGACTCAACAACTCCACCGTGGGATCGGGCGACTCGACGTATCGGGCCATGAATCGCCGGTGGATCTCATAGGAGGTGATCTCGGTGCCCGAGTCCTCGGTCACGGCCTGGATCCTCTGCGAGAACGCGACCTGGAGGGCCCGGGGAAGATCGAGCCCGTACTCGTGGAGCAGCACGTAGGCGACCCCGCCCTTGCCCGACTGGCTGTTCACGCGGATCACGGCTTCGTAGCTCCGGCCGAGGTGCTTCGGGTCGATGGGCAGGTACGGGACGTCCCAGACCTCGTAGTCGCCGGTGAGGCGACCCCCCTCCTCGGCGTGGTAGATGGCGGCCATGCCCTTCTTGATGGCGTCCTGGTGGCTGCCCGAGAACGACGTGTACACCAGATCGCCCACCCACGGATGACGGGGGCCGATGGGCAGCCGGTTGGAGAACTCCACGATTCGACGCATCTCGTCGATGTCGGAGAGATCGATCTCGGGGTCGACGCCCTGGGTGAACAGGTTGATCGCCACGTTCACCAGGTCGAGGTTGCCGGTGCGTTCCCCGTTGCCGAACAAGGTGCCCTCGACGCGATCGGCACCGGCCATGATTCCGAACTCCGCCGCCGCAACGCCGGTACCGCGATCGTTGTGGGGGTGCAGCGACAACACGACGCTGTCGCGGTCTCTGACGGTGCGATGGAAGCGCTCGATGAGGTCGGCATAGAGGTTGGCGGTGGACATCTCGACGGTTGCCGGCAGGTTGAGGATGATCGGCTTGGCCGGGGTCGGCTGGAAGACGTCCATCACCGCCTCGCACACCTCCACGGCGAAATCGGGCTCGGTGCCGGTGAAGCTCTCGGGTGAGTACTCCCACCGGATGCCCGGGTTGTCGGCGATCTCATAGCAGGCCTGGCAGACCTCGGCTCCGGCGACCGCGATGTCGACGATGCCCTTGCGATCGGTCTTGAACACCACCCGCCGCTGGGTGGTCGACGTGGAGTTGTAGAGGTGCACGATCGCGTTCTCGGCGCCGTCGATGGCCTCGAAGGTACGCTCGATCAGCTCGCCGCGGGCCTGGGTGAGCACCTGGATGGTGACGTCGTCGGGAATGAGGCCGTCCTCGATGATGTGCCGGACGAAGTCGAAGTCGGGCTGGGACGCGGCGGGGAAGCCCACCTCGATCTCCTTGAACCCGATTCTCACCAAGAGGTCCCACATCCGCCGCTTGCGGGTGATGTCCATCGGGTCGACCAGCGCCTGATTGCCGTCGCGAAGATCGACCGAGCACCAGATCGGAGCGGACTCGATGCGCCGGTCGGGCCACGTGCGGTCGAGCAGCTCGACCGCGGGATACGGACGATACTTCTCGAACGGCATGTGGTTCATGGTGGGTCTTCCTTGCTGGTGGGGCGGGGGGGGGCGGGGTCGGGTTCGGGTCCGAAAAGCACGAAACCCTCCGATGCCCGAAGGCATGGAGGGTCTGGCAAGCACCTATGTGGGTGCTCGCCTACACGAGAAGAAGGAGGCTGCTGGAACGACGCATCAACGCCCACGTTAACCCGATTCGCGCCTCGATGTCCAACCCCACCCCCGAAATTGGTTTCCCCACGCCTACTGGTGGGCTTGGACAAACCGATTTCGCCTGAACGGGCGGGGTGAATCGCTGGAATGATTGACGCCGTGACGACGATGCACGACGCCGAGCGCGACCTTCTCCAGAAACGCACGGTGCGCACGCTCATGATAAGTGCCGTCCCGGCCGGCCTCGCCATGTCAGGTGGGTTCTCGTCGGCGGCATTGCTCGGGGAGGACCTCACCGGCAGCGACACTCTCGGCGGGCTCGCTGCTTCGTGCATGACCCTCGGCAGCGCACTCAGCACGGTGCACCTCGCCCGATTCATGGGTGCTCGGGGACGGGGCCCGGGGCTCGTGGCCGGTTGGACGCTCGGCGTCGGAGGTTCTGCCCTTGCGTTTCTCGCCGCGGTCACGGGCTTCTATCCCCTGCTGCCGCTCGGCATGTTGGGCCTCGGGGTCGGCAACGCAACCAACCTCGCCCAGCGGTACGCGTCGGTCGACCTCTCGAGTGAGGCAAAGCGGGCGCGCACCCTCGGCACGATGGTGTGGGCCGCCACCATCGGCGCCACCCTCGGTCCCACCATTGCTCTCGGCGGCGCAGGCAATGCCGCCCGGGCCATCGGCCTGCCCGAGCTCGCCGGGCCGTACGTCTTGTCGGCCGTGCTGTTCACCGTGGCCATGTGGTGGATCCGCACCCGGCTGCATCCCGACCCCCTCGCCGTGGCCGGAGGACTCACCGACCGCCGCGTCACCCGCCCGCCCGTGTCCGGCACGTTGCGCGAGATCTGGGCGAATCCACCGGCCCGCCTGGCCGCGACCGGCATGGTGGTCGGGCACGCCGTGATGGTCGGCGTCATGACGATGACCCCCCTGCACATGAAGGACGGCGCTCACGAGCTCCGCATCATCGGATTCGTCATCTCCGTGCACGTCATCGGCATGTACGGCTTCTCGCCGGTGGTCGGGTGGTTCGTCGACAAGCTCGGCGCTCGAACCATGATCGCCGTGGGGGGCAGCATCCTCTTCGTCGGCGCCGAGCTGGCCGCCCACACCGACGCCGAAGACAGCCTCGGTGTGTTCACCGGGCTGTTCCTCATCGGCCTCGGGTGGAGCTTCGGACTCGTCGCCGGCTCGAGCCTGCTCACCGGATCCTTCGCCATCGCCGAGCGGGTGAAGATCCAGGGCGCCGGTGACCTGCTCATGACCGGGGCGGGCGCGATGGCCGGTCTCTCGGCCGGTGCGATCGCCGAATGGCGGAGCTACCACGATCTCAGTCACTGGGCGGGAATGCTCGGACTCGGCCTCAGCGCAGTGGCGGTCTACGCCCTGTTCCGTGGCGACCGGTTCGACCCACAGCGCGTCGCCTCGCGGGTCGACTCATGAGTACCGACGGAGGGCGGCCAGCACCTGGTCGGCAGTGGTCACCTTCACGGTGGTCATCCCCATGGCCCTGGCCGACTTCAGGTTGATTCCCAGGTCGTCGAGGAACAGACACTCCGCCGGCGCGACCCCGAGCTGCTCGCACGCGATCTCGTAGAAGCGATGATCGGGCTTGCGCACGCCAATGAGGCACGACTGCACGATCGTGGCGAAGGCCCCGAACACCTCGTGCGCGTACTCGGGGAGCTCGTCGATGTCGACCGGTTCGGAATTGTTGGTCAACAACGCCGTGGGAATCCCCTTCTGTTGCACACCCCGCACCGCATCGATCACCGACGGGCGCAGTTCGACCTCGAGGCAAGCCAGCACCGCAGCGCCGTCGACGGCGTGGCCGAGCGCCAAAGCCTCGGCCTCGAAGGCACCCACGAAGCCGGCCTCGTCGAGCCCACCCCGTTCGAGCCTCGACCAGGCGTTCGTGTCGGGGTGCGTGGAGTTCACCAACCGGATGAAGTCGGTGGGTAGCCCCGCCCGTGTCTCGTAGGCGGCGAAGTTCTCGAAGGGACTCGTCGTGAGCACCCCACCCATGTCGAACAGGATGGCGACCGGACTGCTCACGGGGGCCCACCCTACGAGATCGCCTGCGCCACCCGTAGGCTCTCGGGCATGGCCGCAGAGTTCATCATGACCATGCGTGATCTCGGGCGCTTCGTCCCGCCCGATCGCGACGTGCTGAAAGACATCAACCTCAGCTTCTACCCGGGCGCCAAGATCGGCGTGCTCGGCGGCAACGGCGCCGGCAAGTCCACACTCCTGCGCATCATGGCGGGCCACGACGACGAGTACAGCGGCGAGTGCCGCCTCACTCCGGGTTTCTCGGTCGGCCTGCTCGAGCAAGAACCCGAGCTCGACGACACCAAGACCGTGCAGGAGAACGTCATGGACGGAGTGGGCGAGATCGCCGACCTGCTCACCGAATACGACGAGGTGCTGGCCGGTTGGAGCGATCCCGACGCCGACTACGACAAGCTGGGCGAGCGCCAGGCCGACCTCGAACGCAAGATCGAGGCCGCCGGCGGATGGGATCTCAAGCGCACGGTAGACATCGCCATGGACGCGTTGCGGGTGCCGCCCGGCGACGCGCCGGTCGCCAACCTCTCGGGCGGGGAGAAGCGGCGGGTGGCGCTCTGCCGGCTGCTGTTGAGCCACCCCGATCTGCTCCTGCTCGACGAACCCACGAACCACCTCGACGCCGAGTCGGTGGCATGGCTCGAACGGTTCCTGAAGGACTACACGGGCACCGTCGTCGCCGTGACCCACGATCGCTACTTCCTCGACAACGTGGCCGGCTGGATCCTCGAGCTCGAGCGGGGCAAGGGGCTGCCCTTCGAGGGCAACTACAGCTCATGGCTCGAACAGAAGCAGGAACGCCTGCGCCAGCAAGAGCGCGGCGACGCCACCCGGGCCCGCACGCTCGAACGCGAGCTCGAATGGGTGCGCATGGCCCCCAAGGCCCGCCAGGCCAAGGGCAAGGCCCGCCTCGCCTCCTACGACAAGCTCGTCGCCGAGCACCAGTCGGCCGAGCGGGCCAACAACAAGCTCCAGATCGAGATCCCCATGAACCGGCGCCTCGGCGGGCAGGTCGTCGACGCGAACCATCTGGCCAAGGGCTTCGGCGACCGGCTACTGATCGAAGACCTCTCGTTCATCCTGCCGCCGGCGGGAATCGTCGGGGTGATCGGCGCCAATGGTGCCGGCAAGACCACCCTGTTCAAGATGATCATCGGCTCCGAGAAGCCCGACCACGGTGAGCTCACGGTCGGTTCCACCGTCGATCTCGGCTATGTCGACCAGGATCGCACCCTCGATCCCACCAGGACCGTCTACGAAGAGATCACCGACGGCAAGGAAGAGGTCGAGCTGGGCAAGCGCACGATGAACGGCCGGGCCTACGTGGCGTCGTTCAACTTCAAGGGCGCCGATCAGCAGAAGGCGGTCGGCGATCTCTCCGGCGGCGAACGCAACCGCGTGCACCTGGCGAAGGTGGTGAAACAGGGTGCCAACGTGTTGTTGCTCGACGAACCGACGAACGACCTCGACATCGACACCCTGCGCTCACTCGAAGAGGGGCTCGAGGACTTCCCCGGGTGCGCGGTCATCATCAGCCACGATCGTTGGTTCCTCGACCGGGTCGCCACCCACGTTCTCGCCTTCGAGGGCGACTCCCAGGTGCGGTGGTTCGAGGGCAACTTCAGTGAGTACGAGGCGTTCCGCCGCAAGGAACTGGGCGTCGAGGCCGACACACCGCACCGCATCAAGTACAAACCGTTGGCCCGGTGAGGTCGAGTCGTCGGCGATACTTGACGTCGTGATCACGCCCCGACGCATCCGTGGCTTCGTGCTGGTCTGGTGCGCCGGCGGCATCGCCGGGATGATCGTCACCTCGATCAACGACAGCATCGACGGCGCCATCACCTTCGGGCTGCTGGCCGCCGCGGCCGTGGTGTGCCTCATCCTCGTCACTGCGGTGGCCGGCCGCGACGCCTTTGCGGCTCCGGGCGAGCCCGATCCCGACCATGCTGCCCATGTCGAGCGACAGATTGCCGCCCTGGTGCGCGACGGGGTCGACGAGGCGCGAGTCCGTCGGCTCGCACGCGACGCCGTGGCCCTCGGCCGGGAGATGGGCGCCGAGTCAGAGGCCGAGCGGTCACCCCGGTGATGGTTCCGAGCGGCGTAGCTCGCGCCGCGGCCCGTTCAGCAGGGTGGCTCTCGCGACGGGCCGGGCGAGGCGGCGGCACCACCGTCCCCGGCGTCGTGCTGCTCAAGCTCCGGCCGAATGCGGTGTCTGAGCTGGCAGAGCCCCTTGCTCGAAGCGTGGCCATCAGCGCCACCAACGGCAAGACCACCACCGCCCGGCTCGTGGTGGCCGCGCTCGAAGCGGCAGGTGAGCGTGTCGTCGCCAACACTGCCGGGTCGAACCTGCTGAGGGGCGTGGCCGCTGCTCTACTCGATGCCGACGAAGCTCGCGGTGCCGTGGGCGTGTTCGAAGTCGACGAGGCGGCGTTGCCGTCGGTGGCCGCCCAGGCCGCCCCCGAGGTCATCGTCTTGATGAACCTGTTCCGTGATCAACTCGACCGATACGGCGAGCTCGAAACTCTGGCCGATCGTTGGGTCGAGCTGGTCGACGGGCTACCCGCCTCCACCACTCTGGTGCTCAATGCCGACGATCCTGCTATCGCCGAGCTCGCATACCACCACGACAACGTGATCACCTTCGGCGTGGACGATGTCGCCGCCGCTCGCCGCACCGCGCAGCATGCTGCCGACTCCACCACCTGTCGCAACTGTTCCCACGCTCTCGTGTACGAGCACGTGTTCATCGGCCACCTCGGCACCTGGCACTGCCCGAACTGCGGACGACGTCGACCCGATCCCGATGTGCGGATCACCGCATTCGTGCCGGCGGGCGTCGAGGGATCGACACTCGTGGTGGCCACCGAGTCGGGCGACCTCTCGGTCGCCACCACGTTGCCCGGCCTGCACAACGCCTACAACGTCGCGGCGGCCATCGCCGCCGCATGCGCCTTGCACCTCGATCTCGCCGTCAGCGCAAACGCGGTTGCCGGCACGGGAGCGGCCTTCGGGCGGGCCGAACGGATCGCCATCGATGGTCATGACCTGATGGTCCTGTTGGCCAAGAATCCCGCGGGAGTGAACGAAAACCTCCGAACGCTGGCCCTGCACCCCGATCCCGTGCACCTGCTCATCCAGCTCAACGACCGCACTGCCGATGGTCGAGACGTTTCATGGATCTGGGATGTCGACTACGAGGAGATCTTCGACCGGATCGCGTCGCTCACCATCTGTGGCGATCGGGGCAACGACATGGCCCTGCGATTCCGCTACGGCGGATTCGGCGACGATCGCATCCAGGTACACCCCACGGTCGGTGATGCGCTCGATGCACTGCTCGCCGCGCTTCCCGACGGAGCTCCCGTGTTCGCCCTCCCCACCTACACCGCGATGCTCGAACTGCGGGCCGAGCTGGTGCGCCGTGGCGTGGCCGACGACTTCTGGAAGGACGACTGACATGGCCGTCGTCCGCCTCTGTCATCTGTACCCCGATCAGATGAACATCTACGCCGATCGTGGCAACATCGCCGTCTTCCGACAGCGCCTGGCCTGGCGGGGCCACACGCTCGAGGTGACCGACTCGGGCCCGGGCGACGAGCCGCGCCCCGACCACGATCTCTGGTACCTCGGTGGCGGCCAGGACCGCGACCAGACCCTGGTGGCCGACGACCTCGCCACGCTGAAGGGTCCGGCCATGCGGACGGCGGCCGACGACGGCGCCGCCATGTTGTACGTCTGCGGTGGGATTCAATTGGCCGGCCACTTCTACGTCGGTGTGGCCGGCGAGCGACTGGCCGGCGCCGCGGTGCTCGACCTCGAGACCACCGCCGGATCGTCACGACTGATCGGCGACCTGGTGATCGAGGCCGAGCTCGACGGCGAAACGCGAGAAGTCGTGGGGTACGAGAACCACGCAGGCCGCACGACCCTCGGTGGCGGCGTCCGGCCGCTGGGGAGGGTGGTGTCGGGCCACGGCAACGACGGCACCTCGGGATTCGAGGGTGCCGTGCGCGATCGAGTGATCGGAACGTATCTGCACGGCCCTCTGCTGCCGAAGAACCCGTGGGTGGCCGACACACTGCTGGGATGGGCTCTGGCGCATGCCGGAGAGTCGGTCGGCCTCGAGCCGCTCGATGATCGACTCGAGGCCGCCGCCCATGCGGCCGCTGTCGCCCGCACGTCGCACCCGAACCGCTGAACCCCTCCGACCCCCCCCCGCCGCCAAAATCCCCACTCTGGGTAGCGGCTTCCGCTCTCCACGATGGGGATTTGGCTCCGGAGGGCGGTCGAGAGAGCGCTCAGAGAGCGCTCAGGAGGGCGCTCAGGGGGACAGGAGGGCTTCGATGACCAGCGCGGCCTGCGTCGAGGGGTCACCGTCGGCCGGCGTCAGGACCAGATCGGGCGAGACGGGGGCCTCGTAGGGATCGTCGATTCCGGTGAACCCCTTCAGCTCTCCTGCCCGGGCCCTGGCGTAGAGGCCCTTGGGGTCGCGGTCCTCGCAGAGCTCGAGGGGCGTGTCGACGAACACCTCGACGAAGGGCACGTCTGCGGCGAGGTGGAGCGCCCGAGCGTTGTCGCGGGCCCGCCGATAGGGCGAGACCAGCGGCACCAACGCCACCACCCCGGCATCTCCCATGAGCCGGGCGACCTCGGCCACCCGGCGCACGTTCTCGTCGCGATCGTCGGCCGAGAACCCGAGGTCGGCGTTCAGACCGTGTCGCAGGTTGTCGCCGTCGAGCAGGTAGGCGGGACGACGGTCGGCCACGAGCATCTGTTCGACCGCGACCGCCACCGTCGACTTGCCCGATCCCGACAGACCGGTGAACCACACGGTGGCGCCGGAGAACCCCAGCTCTTGCTCCCGCACGGGTCGCTCGATGGCGCTGGCATGCCACACGACATCGGCGCGGCGGCCCGTCGAGTCGTGACCCGGCGCGTCGGTGCCCATGTCAGTGGAAGCGATCCGGATCATGCCGGCGCCGACCGTGGCGCCGGTGACCTCGTCGATGAGGATGAAGCTGCCGGTCTCGCGGTTGCGGCGGTACTCGTCGAAGAACAGCGGCTGGGTGGTGCGCAGCGCCACCCGACCGATCTCGTTGAGGGCAAGGGAATCGACGGTCTCGTCGCGGTGCAGGGTGTTGACGTCGAGGCGGTACTGGATGTCCTTGACCAGGGCGCGCACCGAACGGGTGGTGTGCTTGAGCGCCAGCTTCTGACCCTCTCGCAGCGACCCCGCCTCGGTCATCCAGCACACCATGGCGTCGATGTCCTGGGACGACGTCGGTCGGTTGTGTCGTCGACAGATCATGTCGCCGCGCGACATGTCGATGTCGTCGGCGAGACGAACTGTGACCGACATCGGGGGAAAGGCCTCGGCGACGGGCCCGTCGAAGGTGTCGATGGCGGCGATGGTGCTCGTCGAACCCCGACGGCAGGACCACGACGTCGTCGCCGGGCTTCAGAACCCCGCCCACGATGCGCCCGGCGTAGCCGCGGTAGTCGTGGTACTCGTCGGTCTGGGGACGCAGCACGTACTGCACCGGGAAGCGGGCATCGATCAGGTTGCGGTCGCAGGCGATGTGCACCTCTTCGAGGTGGTGCAGCAGCGACGACCCCTCGTACCAGGCCATGTTGGCCGATCGGTCGACCACGTTGTCGCCGTGCAGCGCCGACACCGGGATGAAGGTGAGGTCGGCGATGTCGAGCTTGGTGGCGAACTGCCGGAACTCGTCCTTGACCTCGTCGAACCGCTCCTCGCTGTAGTCGACGAGGTCCATCTTGTTGACGCACAGCACCAGGTGCGGGATCCGGAGCAGCGACGCGAGGAAGGCGTGCCGGCGTGACTGCTCGAGCACCCCTTTGCGGGCATCGATCAGCACGAGGGCCAGGTCGGCCGTGGACGCACCGGTGACCATGTTGCGGGTGTACTGGATGTGGCCGGGGGTGTCGGCGATGATGAACTTGCGCTTCGGCGTGGCGAAGTAGCGGTACGCGACGTCGATGGTGATGCCCTGCTCCCGCTCGGCCCGCAGGCCGTCGGTGAGCAGCGCGAGGTTCATGTACTCCGCACCCATCTGCTCGGAGGTGCGTTCGACCGCCTCGAGCTGATCCTCGAAGATCGTCTTGGTGTCGTACAGCAGCCGCCCGATCAGCGTCGACTTGCCGTCGTCGACCGAGCCCGCAGTGGCGAATCGGAGCAGCTCCATCAGAAGTACCCCTCCTTCTTGCGGTCTTCCATGGCGGCTTCCGACACCCGGTCGTCGGCCCGGGTGGCGCCCCGCTCGGTGATCCGGGTCGCCGCGACCTCGTCGATCACCTTGTCCAACGTGTCGGCATCGGACTCGACGGCTCCGGTGCAGCTGGCGTCGCCGACGGTGCGGAACCGCACCCGCTCGGTCGAAGATCTCCTCGCCGTCGAGCTGGGTGACGAACTCGGTGTCGGCCAGCAACATGCCGTCGCGCTCGAACACCTCGCCGCTCGTGCGCGAAGTAGATCGCCGGGAGGTCGATGCCCTCTGCCTTCGACGTACTGCCAGATGTCGAGCTCGGTCCAGTTCGAGATCGGGAACACCCGAATGTGCTCGCCCCGGCGGTGGCGCCCGTTGTAGAGGCTCCACAGCTCGGGCCGCTGGTTCTTCGGGTCCCACTGGCCGAACTCGTCGCGGAACGAGTACACCCGCTCCTTGGCCCGTGCCTTCTCCTCGTCGCGTCGGGCTCCGCCGAAGGCGGCATCGAAGCGGTGCTCCTCGATCGCATCGAGCAGCGTGGTGGTCTGGAGCTGGTTGCGACTCGCCCGGGCACCCGTCTCCTCGACCACCCGGCCCGTGTCGATCGACTCCTGCACCGAAGCCACCACGAGGCGGACGCCGATCGCCTCGACGGTGCGGTCGCGGAACTCGATCACCTCGGGGAAGTTGTGGCCGGTGTCGACGTGCATCACCGGGAACGGCAACCGGCACGGGCAGAACGCCTTCACGCGCCAGGTGCAGCATCGACGATCGAGTCCTTGCCGCCGGAGAACAGCAGCACGGGGCGCTCGAACTCGGCGGCCACCTCGCGCATGATGTGGATCGACTCGGCCTCGAGGGCGTCGAGATGGGACAACTGATAAGTGCTCGGCACGCGATGTGGATCCCTGCAGACAAACCGGTAGGAAGATCAGATGGTAACGACCGATCACGCCCTCGCGGGAGATCTGGCCAGCGAGGCGGGCGTCCTGTTGATGGCCATCCGCGCCGAGCTCGCCACCGCCGAAACCCGTGCGCTCAAAGACGAGGGCGATCGTCGGTCGCACGAGCTCCTCATGGCCCGACTGCGCGAGCATCGTCCCCACGACGCCGTCCTGTCCGAGGAAGGTGCCGATGACCACGCCCGGCTGAGCGCCGATCGGGTCTGGATCGTCGACCCGCTCGACGGCACGCGAGAGTTCTCCGAACCGCCGCGCACCGACTGGGCCGTCCATGTCGCCCTCTGGCAGCACGGCGAGCTCGTCGCCGGTGCGGTCGCACTGCCCGCCCACGGCGTCACCCTCACCACCGACCCCGCTCCGTCGTTTCCCGAGCCGGTCCAGGGGGCGCCGCGCATCGTCGCCAGTCGAACCCGGCCCGGCCCGGCGGCGGCGGCCGTCGAGACCGCCCTCGACGGGCAACTGCTGTTGATGGGCTCGGCCGGAGCCAAGGCCATGGCCGTGGTGCGCGGCCAGGCCGACGTCTACGCCCACACCGGTGGCCAGTACGAGTGGGACTCGGCTGCGCCGGTCGCTGTGGCCGTCGCCGCCGGGTTTCATGCCAGCCGCACCGACGGCTCTCCGCTCGTCTACAACCAGCCCGACCCGTATCTGCCCGATCTGTTGATCTGTCGTCCGGAACTGGCCGCGACCTGTCTGCGGGCGCTGAACCCTTGAGCGACACCGCCGGCGACACCGCGCCCGCCGATCTCTCCGTCGGCAGCTACAGCGACTCGGCTCCGTGGATCGTCGAGCCCGACGCCCTCGTGTGGCGTCGCGGTCTCGATCGGCGCCGAACGCAGGTCCAGGCTGCCGTACCCCGATTGCTGACACCGGGTCGCATCCCGCCGCTCCGGCGCACCTTGGCGACGATCTGGCACCTGGGTCGGGCCATCGTCATGTGGGCCATCCGTGAGCGGGGGCGACCGCGATCGCGGGCCGGAATCTCGCGTCGCATGCGCCTGGCCTGTGAGGCACTCGGCCCCACCTACATCAAGCTCGGCCAGATCATCTCATCGGGCGAAGGGCTGTTTCCCGACGAGCTGGTCGCGGAGTTCCGCCTGTGCCGCGATCGGGTTCCGGCGGAGCCCTTCGAGGTCGTGAAGGCGATCGTCGAGGCCGACCTCGGCGCGCCACTGTCCCGTACGTTCATCGAGTTCGATCCCGAGCCGCTGGCGGCCGCCTCGATCGCGCAGGTGCACCGTGCCGTTCTGCGCAATGGCCCCGAGGGGGCACCGGTGGAGGTCGTCGTGAAGGTGCAGCGGCCCGGCATCACCGAGCTGGTCCATCGCGACATCCGGATTCTGGCCTGGTTGGCCCCTCACCTCGTGGGGCGGATTCCGGTGGCCGCGCTGGCCAACCCTCCGGCGCTCGTCGAGCTCTTCGCCCAGACCATCGTCGAGGAGCTCGACTTCCGGCTCGAGGCCGAGAACATGGTCGATGTCGCGCGGTCGTTCACCGAGCTCGATCAGAACGGGTACGTGGTTCCCCGCCCCCACCCGGTGCACGTCACCGAGCGCGTCCTGGTCATGGAACGCCTCGTCGGTTTCGCCTTCGACGACATCGAGGGAATGGCCGCCGCGGGCATCGACCTGCAGGGAGTGGTCCGTACGGGCATGATCGGCTTCATGGAAGGTTGCATGATCCACGGCATCTTCCACGGCGACCTCCATGGCGGAAACCTGTTCGTGCTTCCCGACGGCCGCACCGCGTTGCTCGACTACGGCATCGTCGCCCGACTGCCCGAGTCCCGCCGCATCGCCTTCCTGCGTCTGCTGATCACCGGCACGACCGGCGACATCGAAGGCCAGGTCGCCGCCATCCGCGACCTCGGCGCCCTGCCCGCCGACACCGACCTGCGCCAGGTGATCGACGAGCTCGAGCTCGAGGCGCCGACCATCGATCCCACCACCCTCGATCCCGACGAGCTGGTCGACGAGCTCAACCGCATCGTCAAGGCGCTGTTGGGGTACGGCGCCAGCATGCCGAAGGAGCTGATGCTGTTCGCCAAGAACCTGGTGTTCATCGACTCCGCCATCGCCACCATGACCCCGGAGGTCGATCTCCTCGGCGAGATCGCACACCTGGCCCAGTACTTCGCGCTCAACCACGGACAACGGATCGCCAGCGACGTCGGCATCGACCCCACCAGCTACACCATGGACCTCAGCTCGGTGAAGGCCGGATTCGGCGTGAGCGACGATGTCGAGTCGCTCAGCTACCGGGAGCTGCAGCAACGACGTGAACTGATCAGCCGTCGGCTCCAGAGCCACGCCCGACGGGGCTCGCGGGTACGGCGCACCTTGCGCGCGGCGCGGTCGGTGGTGGGGCGCAAGGCCGCCATCACCCTGGCCATCGTCGCCATCGTCGCGGCGAGCTGCTCGAGCGATCCGAGCGTCGATCAGGCCGACCCCTCGCCGGCCATCCCCGCGACCCTCGAGCCCCAGGCCACGACTGCGGCTCCGGCGCCGACATCGTCGCCGTCGCCGACGGTCGAGTCGAGCGCCACGCCCGAGCCGACCACCACCGAGCCCGACGGCACGATCGACGTCGCGGTCGCCCTCGAGCAGTCGGCCACCGGCCTGCTGACGGTCGGCGGCTTCCTGTTCGTCGGCGACGACGTTCGGCTGTGTTCGGCCCTGGCCGAGTCGTCACCTCCACAGTGCGGCGATCCGTCGGCGGTGGTCGAAGGCCTCGATCTGCAGACCTTCCCCGGTCTGGTGACCGTCGACGGAGTCGCCTGGACGCCCGATCGCGTCGAACTCACGGCGATCCTCATCGACGGGCGCCTCGACGTGGTCGACATCACCCGGGAATAGAGTCCCAGCGTGCGCCTGGTCCTTGCTCGCTGTCAGGTCGACTACGACGGCCGTCTCACCGCCCATCTCCCGATGGCACCACGGCTCATCATGGTGAAGGCCGACGGTTGTGTCGCCATCCACGCCGACGGTGGCGCGTACAAGCCGCTGAACTGGATGAACGCCCCCAATCGCCTCATCGAGGCCGAGGGGCGGTGGACGGTCACCAACCCGAAGGGCGAACGGCTCGTCATCACGATCGCCGAGATCTTCTCCGATACGAGCCACGAGCTCGGCCCCGACCCGGGTCTTCGCAAGGACGGGGTCGAGGCGCATCTCCAGGAGCTGTTGGCCGCCGACCCCACCACCATCGGCACCGGGTTCACGCTGGTCCGCCGCGAGTTCCCCACCGAGATCGGCCCGGTCGATCTGCTCTGTCGCGACGCGGCCGGCGGTGCGGTTGCCATCGAGGTGAAACGACGCGGCGAGATCGACGGGGTCGAGCAGCTCGCGCGGTACATCGAGTT
This sequence comes from uncultured Acidimicrobiales bacterium, assembly GCA_963787285.1. Lineage (GTDB taxonomy): Bacteria > Actinomycetota > Acidimicrobiia > Acidimicrobiales > JAHEJN01 > JAHEJN01. Next base: position 157,864 of record CAWBCM010000008.1, read on the forward strand.
CCTGAATCGCGACCCGAATCTGGCGCCGGTGCGGGGGGTCTTCGTGGCCCAGGAAGTCAAGCCGCAGGCCAAGGTGCTGGCCGCCAAGCGTGACATCGAGTGGGTGGTGGTCGACTACGACGATCTCCGTGGCATCGAGTCACCCGAGCAGCGACTGTTCTGATTCCCTCCGGGCTCGGGCGGCACCTCCGCCCGGACGGCGACCAGTACATTGGCTCTCTGCGACATCGTCGCTCCCCACCATGAACGCACGTACTCCCCTCGGTGAACTCAGTCTGCAAGACCGGCGCGCCATCCGGCGCGCCGCCAAGCGCCGACAGAAGCGCCTCTGGTGGTTCGCCGCACCCGTGGGCCTGCTGGTCGTCTTCCTGATCGCGTTCACGGTCGACGCGCTCCTCACGAGCGGGAAGACCGCACGTAACGTCGAGGTGGCCGGCGTCGACGTCGGCAATCTCGACGACGCGGCCCTCGACGAGGCCATCGCGACGATCGAATCCGACTTCGGCCGACGTCCGGTCGAGATCCGGCTTCCCGAGACGACGATCACGACGAATGCCGCCGATGCGGGGCTGCGCGTCGATGCCGAGGCCACGGCCGAAGCGGTGAACGACGAGGGACGCGGCTTCGTGCTGGCTCGACCCTTCGGCTGGCTGGGACGTTTCTTCTCCCCGTCGACGGTGGATCTGCACTTCGCCGCGGCCGAGCTGGCCGATGCGCCGGCACTGAACGAGCTGGAGGCCTCGATCGCGACCGATCCCGTCGAACCTTCGGTCGAGCTCGTCGATGGTGCCTTCGCGCTCGTTGCGGGCCAACCCGGGCTCGGTATCGCCCCCCAGACGATTCTCGACCAGCTCCCCGAGGCGGCCGCCGCAGGGTCGACGCCGATCGTCGTCGACGCCGTGCCGAGCCCCATCGCGCCGTCAGTCTCTGACGACGCCGTACAGGCGGCGATCGACGAGTGGAACGCGAAGACGGCGGCCGGCCTCACGATCTCGGTCGGCGGCGAGTCCACCCGGCAGTTCGGAGCCGGTGAGCTGCGATCGTGGCTCACCCTGTCGGTCGCAGGCGCCGAGATCACCGCCGCCCCCGACGCCGATGCCATTCGGGCCATGCTCGAGGACCGCTTCGCCGACCTCGGCGACCTCGGTGCCCCCGGACCCATCACCATCGTCGATGGTGCACCGGTGGCGGCCCCGGGCGAACCGGGCACGAAGTGCTGCACCCCCGACGCTCCCGATGCGATCTTCGATGCCATCGAGACCGGAGCAGGAACCGTCCGCCTCGAGCTCGAGACCGTCGACAGAGGTGAGGACTACCTCGCCGAGCTGGGCATCGTCGAGCTCGTCGGCGAGTTCACCACCAACCACGACTGCTGCCAGGGGCGGGTCGACAACATCCAACGACTGGGTGAGATCATCCGCGGCCAGATCGTGATGCCCGGCGAACGCTTCTCGGTCAACGAGTTCGTGGGGCCGCGCACGATCGAGAAGGGCTTCGTCGGGGGCGGGGTGATCTACCAGGGGGTGTTCAAGTCCGACATCGGCGGTGGCATCTCGCAGTTCATCACCACCTTCTTCAACGCCGTGTTCTTCGCCGGTCTCGACTACGACACCTACCAGTCGCACTCGATCTACATCTCCCGGTACCCACGGGGACGCGAGGCCACCATCTCGTATCCGGCGCCCGACTTCGCCATCGTCAACACATCGGAGTATCCGGTCCTCATCTGGTCGACGTGGACCGACACGTCGATCACCGTGGAGCTCTACTCGACCAAGCACATCGAGGTGACCCAGACCGGTCAGGTCGACGAGGCCGCCGGCGCCTGTACCCGGGTCACCACGTTCCGTGAGCGCGTGTACCCCGACGGCGAGGTGGTCGAGGACTCGGTGTTCGCGCTGTACCAGCCGAGCGAGGGCATCGGCTGCGATGGCCGGCCCACGGTGCCGCCGACGCCGGCGCCGACGCCCGCCGCCACTCCCGAACCGGAGCCCGAGCCGACACCGGTGCCGGAGCCGACGGTGCCCGTGGAGCCGACGCCAGAACCACCAGCGGAGCCGACGCCCGAACCGCCGGTGGAGCCGACACCGGAGGTGCCCCCTCCGGTCACCGAACCACCGCCGGCCTGATCCCGTCTCCACCCGAAGCGTTAGCCTGATCCCGTGAACGCGATCCTCTCCCCCGGCCCCGGCCAGACCGATCGGATGAGCGAGTTCGACGCGCTCATGTGGATCGTCGAACGCAACCCCATGCTGCGATCGACCATGACCTCGGTGGCCGTGTTCGACGGGGCGCCCGACCGCAAGGTCGTCCGTGAGCGCATCGACCGCATGAGTCGCATCATCCCCCGGTTGCGCCAGCGCGTCCGGGGCAACCCGTTCTCCATCGCCACCCCGCGTTGGGAGATCGACCCCGACTTCGATCTCGACTACCACCTGCGCTGGCTCGGCGTCGGTGGTGAGCGGACCCTTCGCGACGTACTCGACCTCACGGCGCCGATCGTGATGCAGGGATTCGATCGTGCGCGGCCGCTGTGGGAGGTCGACGTGGTCGAGGGGTTGGCCGACGGAACCACCGCCCTCATACTCAAGACCCATCATTCGGTGGTCGACGGTCTGGGCGCCATGCGCATGCAGATGGAGCTGTTCGACTTCGAGCCCGGCGCCGTCGACAAGGGTCCGATGCCCGACGCACCCACCGAGGTGGTGCTCGGCCAGGCCGAGCGGTCGGTCGATGCGCTGGCCCACGAGCTGCGAGCCCAGCGCGAGGTGTTCGCCGCCGGCCGTGACTTCCTGAAGGCGAACCTCCTGCATCCCGTCGACACCACCAAGGCGGTGGCCGAGGGTGTGGTGTCGGCCGGGCGCCTGCTCAAGCCGATCGATGCACCCCTCAGCCCACTGTTGTCGGATCGGTCCCTCAATCTCCGCCTCGACACGATCGAGTTGTCGCTCAGCGAGCTGAAGGCGGCCAGCAAGACGGCGGACGGCAAACTCAACGACGCCTTCCTCGCCGGCCTGTGCCTGGGCCTCGGCCAGTACCACGAACGACGTGGTGCCCCCGCCGAGGCGCTGCGGTTCGGCGTACCGGTGAGTCAGCGGCCCAAGGGCGGCGACGACACCACCGAGGGCAATCACTGGGCGCCCGTGCGATTCGAGCTGGCGATTCTCGACGACCCCGTCGATCAGATGCACGAGATCCAGGCCAAGATGGCCGCCACCACCGCCGAGCCGGCCCTGGCGTGGCTGGCGTCGATCTCCGGGGCGATTCGCCGGCTCCCGAAGCCCATGTCCACCGCGATCGTGACAGCGTCGATGCGGGGCACCGACGTGCAGGCCTCGAATGTCCCGGGTTCGCCGCTGCCACTCCACCTCGCCGGCGTCCCCATGGTCGCGCAGTACCCGTTCGGTCCGGTCACCACGTCTGCGCTCAACGTCACGCTCCTGAGTTATCAGGACCATCTGCACATCGGGGTGGCGATGAACGACGCCGCCATCGACGAGCCGGCGCAGCTGGTCGACGATCTGCGGAACGGGTTTCTCCAGGTCATCAGCGCGAAATCGCGTCGAACTCCTTGAATGTCGGGCGGCGGGTGCCGATGGACCCGTCATGGACCTCCCTCTGCGCCGTCGTCTCGTGGCCGTTTTGGCCGCGCTCGTCGTCATGGGCGCAGGCTGCAGCACCGCCGGTGAGCCCGCCGCTGCTCCCGTCCCCACCGCCGAACCGGTCGTCGAGGCCACGCCCGAACCGACGCCCGAACCCTCACCCGAAGACCTGCCCTTCGTCGACCCGGCGGTCGACGCCACCGACTTCGCGATGGTCGTCGATCCCAACGGCGCCTTCCTCATCGGCGCGATTCCCGATCAGGAGGCGCGGCTGCTGCTCGTGAGTGCCGCCAACACCAGCTTCATCGGCGGCACCATCGTCGATCAGCTCGTCGTCGCCGACGTCGCCATGAGCGAAGCGGCCCGAACCAACATCTCGGCGTTCGCCGCGCTCATTCCCTCGGTGAGCGCCAATCTCCGCATCGGTTCCCTCAAGCTCGACGGCGACTCACTGCGGGTCGAGGGCAGCGCCTATGACCGGGCCGCCGCCGTCGCCCTCGACGCCGGCCTGCGCGACAGCGGGCTGCCGAACGGGTTCTCGGTGTCGATCCCCGAGGCGGGAACCGAGAGCGCCCTGCAGACCGCCATCAACGAGCTCGACCTCCAGTCGATCCAGTTCGCCACCGGCACCGCCGATCTCACCCCCGACGCCCAGGCCGTGCTCACCGACGTTGCGACGCTGCTGAACGACAACCCGCGGGTCTCGGTGCAGGTCGAAGGGCACACCGATGGCCGTGGTGACGCCGAGGACAACCTGCTGCTCAGCCAGGAGCGGGCCCAGTCGGTGGTCGACGCCCTCGGCTCGCTCGGGGTCGACATCGCCCGACTGACCGCACGTGGCTTCGGTGAGCAGCGTCCACTGGCCGACAACGAGACCGAAGCGGGCATGGCCACCAACCGGCGGGTCGAGCTCATCGTCCAAGAGGACTGACCGGTTGGAGGGCGCCGCGGCGCTCGTACCATCGGGACCATGCGTGAGGTCGATGTCGTCGTCGTCGGCGCCGGCCCGGCCGGGACCGCTGCTGCCATCGGCGCTCGTCGAGCCGGGCTCACGGTTGCCGTCATCGACAAGGCCCGGTTCCCACGGGAGAAAATCTGTGGCGACGGGCTGACCACCACCTGCCTGCGCCTCCTCGACGAACTGGGGCTCGACCCTCGCACGGTGGCCTCGTGGCATCAGGTCGACGACGTGGCCATCTCGTCACCGTCCCGGCGCCAGATCGTCTTCCCCCTGCCGCGCGAGATGGGCCAGTTCGCGGTGATCGCCGAGCGCCGGGACCTCGATGCCGCACTGGTCGACCTGGCCCGCTCCACGGGCGCCGAGATCCACGAGGGCCACGGCATCGCGACCATCGAGCAGGGCACCGAGCGGGTCTCGGTCACCACCGACGGCGGGCTCGAGCTCTCGGGCCGCCACGTCGTGGCGGCCGACGGCATGTGGTCGCCCACCCGCAAGTTGCTCGGCCTCGAAACCGGACGCTACCTGGGCGAATGGCACGCCTTCCGACAGTATTTCCGCAACGTGCATGCCCAACCCGCCAACCGCCTCCATGTGTGGTTCGAGCCCGACCTGCTCCCCGGCTACGTCTGGTCGTTTCCGCTGCCGGAGGGCCGGGCCAACCTCGGGTTCGGCATCCTGCGCGACGGCTCGATTCCCACCCGCGACATGACCCGCATCTGGGGCGACATCGTCGAACGACCCCACATCCGGTCGGTGATCGGCCCTGACGCCGAACCCGAGGAACCCCACCGTGGGTGGCCCATTCCGGCCCGTGTCGGTGATCTGCCGCTCACCCTCGGCCGCACGCTGTTCGTCGGCGACGCCGCGGCCGCCACCGACCCGATGACCGGCGAAGGCATCGCCCAGGCCCTGTTCACCGGACTGGCCGCTGCCCGCTCCATCGCCCGGTTCTCCTCACCGGAGCAGGTCCGACGGCTCTACGAACGCCACGTCCACGACGAGCTGGCCATCGACCATCGGCTGGCTCGGGCGCTCGGCGCGACCCTGCGGTCACCGCGCGGCGCTCGCGGAGCCGTTCGCGTCGCCGGCCTGTCTCCGTGGACTCGTCGCCATTTCGCCCGCTGGCTCTTCGAGGACTACCCGCGGGCGGTGGTGGCCACACCGTCGAGGTGGCGGCGCGATCTGTTCCGTCGTCCGGGCGCCTACGCGTCGGCGGGCAAGTCGTAGCGGCCCCGGCCACTACGCTGCGCCCTCATGCTCGATCGCATCCTGTCGCTCGTCGACGCCGTCGACGAGCGCATCGACTCGGCCTGGAACGGGCTGCGCGGCCGGCCGGCGGTCGACCGGGTCTTCTACACCGCCTCCGAGCTGGCCGACTTCAGTCTGCTCTGGCATCTGATCGGCGCCGGGCGCTCGCTGGAACCACCCGCGGATCCCCGTATCGCCATCCGGCTGTCGATGGCCCTCGGCATCGAGTCGGCGCTCGTGAACGGAGCCGTCAAGTCGCTGTTCGGGCGCAGTCGACCGGTCGCCGTGGTCCAGCGTCCACTTCACCTTCGGGTGCCGCGCACCAGCAGCTTCCCGTCGGGCCACGCGAGCTCAGCGTTCATGGCCGCCACCCTCTTGGCCGAACGCGACCCACACCTGAGGGCCGTGTACTTCGGACTGGCTGCGCTGGTGGCCACGAGCCGCGTCCACGTCCGCATCCATCATGCATCCGACGTGGCCGCCGGCACGGCGCTGGGGCTGGCCTTGGGTCAGATCGTCAAGCGGGCGTGGCCGATCTGATGTGTGAGTGCGTCAGAGCACGGGTGTGTCGGTGACCTCGTGGGCGAGAAGGAGCAGCCGCAAGTCGAGCAGGAGGTCGGCGACCTCGTTGGACGGGATGATCTGACGCTGCTGGATGTCGCGAAGGCCGCGATCGATGATGCCGATCGCGTCGGCCAGTGGCGAGAGTTCGGTATCGGCAGGTGTCATCCCCTCCTGTCTACCACGCTCACCCCCTCAGTCCGCTGCACACGGGTACGTGCGATCACGGTTCTCGGCCGGCGATGATTCCTGCGACTCATCACGATCTCGGCGATCTCGAAGCGCGACGAGTGCCGGTGGCGTTGGCGAGGATCCACGGCCGCAGTGCCGTCGGTACGCGGTTCGAGCTCCGAATCGCCGCGGCCGCTCGGCGGGCGAACGACATCGTGCGGGGCGCCGGCTTCTCGGTCGATCGGATCTCCGTGGAGGACGACGACGAGGCGGGAGCGGCGTCGTGTGTGGTCGCGGCAACCCGCCGGTGGGAGCTGCCCGATCATGTGGGCCCCGACATGCGCGTGCTGCTCGTGGGGCTCAACCCGAGTCCGGCGGCCAGCGACGCCGGCGTGGGCTTCGCCCGCCCCGGCAACCGGTTCTGGCCCGCCCTGCTGGCGAGCGGGCTGGCCACCGTCGACCGGGATCCGCAGCGGTTGCTCGCCGATCACCGCATCGGCATGACCGACCTGGTCCCGCGCACCACCGCCCGGGCGGCCGAGCTCACCGGCCACGAGTTCGAGGCCGGGGTCGATCGCCTCGAGCGGCTGGTCGACTGGCTCGTGCCAGGTGTGGTGTGTTTCGTCGGGCTCCAGGGCTGGCGCACCGCCATCGACAAGCGGGCAACCGCCGGGGCCCAGACCCGCACGATCGGCGGCCGGCCCACCTACCTGATGCCCAATCCGAGCGGGTTGAACGCCAACCACCGGCTTCCCGACTTCGTCGAGCACTTCGCAAGGGTGGCCGAGCTGGCGGCGACCTGAGCCTCGGCGCGACTCGGGCTCCGGTCGGCGGGTCGATACGTTGGGTCTCGGACCGAGCCCCTGGGAGTAGCCGTGGAACGAACCATCGCCGTCATCGGAGCAGGCCCGGTGGGGCGGGCGCTGGCCGGTGGCCTCCATCGGGTGGGCCATCAGGTGATCGTCGGCGTCCGGAATCCCGACGACGCCAAGCACGACGATCTCCGCTCGATGGTGCGGGTCGCGTCGGTCGACGATGCGACCGCCCCGGCCCGTCTGGTCGTCCTCGCCGTGCCGGCCGACGCGCTCGCCTCGATCGTCTCCGGACTACGACTCGAGGCCGGAACCACGGTGGTCGACGCCACGAACGCCGTGTTCAGCCCCGTTCCCGCCGGGTTCGAGACCCTCGGTCACTTCGTGGCCTCGATGCTGGAGCCCGACATCGGTTTCGTGAAGGCCTTCAACACGATCGGCGCCGAGCACCTCGGTCATGGCGAGATCGACGGGCGACGGTTGTTCCTGCCCATCGCCGGCGACGACATCGGCCGGGCAATCGTGGCCGACGTGGCCGACAGTCTCGGCTTCGCCCCCGTCGAGCTCGGCGGCCGCGAGGCGATCGCGCTGGTCGAGAACCATGCCCGGCTGTGGATCCACCTCGCGATCAACCGGGGCTGGGGTCGGGCCTTCGGCTTCACCACGGTGGGCGACCAGCCCGGGCGGTGAGTCAGTAGGGAAACGAGGCGACCGTCGATCCGGACGCGTCGAGCACGAATGCCGTGTCGCCGTCGTTGTTCCACACGGATTCGTCCTGCTTGCCCCAGTACCGTTCGGCGCCGGTATCGGTTCCGGTGCCCGAGAACAGGCGGAGCGACGCCCCGGCGGCGAGGGTGGAACCATCGGGAAAGCGGTATCGGTGCCGCGTCGACTCGTCGCGGACGACCCATCCGGTGAGGTCGACGGCGGTCGAGGAGTTGTTCCGCAGTTCGATCCACTCGCCGTTGGGGTTCTCGTTGTCGGGGCCCGGTGCGTCGGCCTCGACGGCAAGGATCTCGACGGCGACCTCGGTCGACCCGCCGCACGCCCCGGGGGCCCATATACCCGCCGGAATCGCCCTCGCTTCGGCTTCGGCCGCCTCGAATCGGTCGGCATCGGGATGTCCGGACTGGTCACGAGCCACCGCGAGGCCCTCTCGCACCAACTCGAGGTTCACGTAGGTGTCGGCGGTGCGCACGACGACGAGGAGCCGTCCGAAGTCATCCCGCCCGTCGGTCTCCACGAAGAGGTCGGCATCGGTGACGAGGTCGGCCAGTCGATCTCGGGCCCGGTCGGCGAGGCACTCGTCGGGCTCGGGCGCGTTCATGCCGATCAGACGAGCCTCCTCGACCTCGCCGTCGATGCGGAGCTCGAGGCTGTCGCCGTCGATCACCCGTTCGACACGAGCTGCCACTCCGGGAACACCCGCGGCGCCTGCGTTGTTGTCTGGACTGTCGACCGCCGGCGCCTCGTTGGTGCTGGTCCCCGGGATCGGGGCGGTCGGCCCCGTGCTCGCACAACCGGCGAGCATCACCACGAGGAGAGGAAGACAGGGGCGTATCACAGAGCTAGGGTCGGCATCGAGTTGCTTCCCCTGAGACTGTCACACCCCATCGGTAGGTTCGGGACCATGAAGGAACAACTCACACTCATCGACACGGAGCGCACCTGGCGCATCGACGAGAAGACGAAGCTCATCGGCTTCCGGGGCATCGAGCAGGCCCGTGAGGCGTTGGCCTCGGCCCGTCGACCCGCCACCGGGCTCGACCGCGCCGCCTGAGCGTCGTGCCGGCCCGCTGGCTCCTGGGTCCGGCCTGTGTTCTCGTTGTCGCCGCCTGCGCTGCGTCGCCGGCTCCCTCGGCGAGTCGTCCCGGCGAGGCCACCGTGCTGCGGGTGATCGACGGCGACACCGTCGAGGTGCTCGTCGGCGACCGACGTGAACCGGTCCGACTCATCGGCCTCGACACGCCCGAGGTGGCCCATCCTCCCGAACCCGCCGACTGCTTCGGGCCCGAGGCATCGGCGTTCGTGCAGGCACTCCTGCCCCCCGGTACCCAGGTTCTGCTGTCGCGAGACCAGGAGGCCCGCGACCCCTACGATCGCCTCCTCGCCTACCTGGTTCGCGCCGACGACCAGCTCGATGTCAACCACGCCCTGCTCGAGCACGGCTACGCCGAAGTGCTGTCGATCGCGCCGAACACCGCCCACGCCGTCGCCTTCGCCCGGGCCGAAGCCGACGCCCGTGCCGCGGGTCGCGGCCTCTGGCAAGCCTGTTGACCCGGTAGCCGGCGCCGTTCGGCCACCGGCCGGTCGGGGCGGCCCGGTAGCGTTGCCGACGTGACCGAACTGGCCCGCCGCCTGGGCTACGACGACGATGCGCGACTGGTGATCATCACCTGCGACAACCTCGGCCGCACCCACGCGGGCAATGTCGGCGCCTACGAGTCGATCCGCCGCGGTCTCGCCACCGGCGCGACGTTGATGGTCCCCTGCCCCTGGGCACGTGAGTCGGCCGCACAGTATCGGGGCGAAGACGTCGGTGTTCATCTCACCCTGAACGCCGAGCTCGACCTCATGCGATGGGGGCCCATCACCCAGGCCCCGTCGTTGCTCGACGGCGACGGCGGCTTTCCCCGCACCCTCGACGACCTGTGGGACCACGCCGACACCGAAGAGGTGCGTCGCGAGTGTCGAGCCCAGATCGAGCGGGCGGTGCTGTGGGGATTCGACGTCACCCATCTCGACTCCCACGGGGGAGCGATGATCCAGCGGCCGGAGTTCTTCGACGTGTACGTCGACCTGGCCTCCGAGTCGAACCTGCCGATCCGCCTCGACAGCACCGAGTCCCAGGCGAAGGCCGGGTTCCCGTTCCGCGATCTTGCTCGCGAGGAGGGAGTCGTGAGCCCCGACCACGTTGTCGGCACCGGCACCGGCGACCCGGCGCAGGTACTTCGCCGGGCGATCGACGACCTTGCCCCGGGGGTCACCGAGATCTGCGTGCAACCCGCAGTCGAGACCCCCGAGCTGCGAGCCATCGATCCCGATTGGGAGCGTCGGGTGGCCGAGTACGACCTGTTGGCCGCAGGCAGCGAATTGTCGGCGGTGGTCGCCGGCAGTGGCGCGAAGCTCATCGACTATCGCGCCCTGCGGGCGGTTCAGCGGTCGGGCTGAGTGGCATCCTCCGCGAACGTCGTCTGTTCGGCCACTGCGGAGAGGTACGAGCGGTAGGCGTCGGAGGACACCACCGGGCGGAAGTCGAACAGCCAGCGGTGGTAGGCCCCGTCGATCTTGAACCGTCCCTGCATGAAGGCGACATCGGCCGAGACCTCGCCCGACACGAGCGCCACTGCGTCGGGATACTTGAGCACGAACTTCGCCTCGGCGTCGGCCGCGACGCCCGACTCGACCGCCGCCAGCCGGCCATCGCTCCAGACCTCGTGATACCGCACCTTGCCGGCGGGCGCGCCGGTGACCTCGACGTCGATGATGCAGTCGAGGCCCTCGTGGACCGGCAGGGCGGAACCGGCGGCCGCGACGAGGTCGAACCACTCATCGGTCAGGTAGACCGCGGTCACGCGCAGACCAGCTCTCGTACGCCGGCGAAGAGATCGTCCTCCGGCAGGTCGGTGGGCACCTCGGAGCGGGCGAGGATGTAGTCGTCGAAGGGGTAGGCCTTGGCGGCGATGTCGTCGGGTAGGCCGAACCAGAACTTCTCCGCCGGGTCGACCTGGGTGGCATGGGCGCGCAGCGCCGCCGTGCGGACGGGGTAGAACTCGCCGATCTCGACCTTGGTGGTGACGCGATGGTCGAGCGAGGGCCGCTCGAACCACCGCTCGTCGTAGGGCGACTCGAGACCGCTCTCCCCGAACGCCAGGTGCATGGCCTCGATACGCGCCCGAGACCACATCGAGTAGTACAGCTTCAGCGGCTGCCACGGCTCGCCGATCGAGGGATAGGCGCCGGGGTCCGCCGCGGCCTCGAAGGCCGGTCCGGTGATGTCGTGCACCCTCAGGTGGTCGGGATGGCGATAGCCCTGCTGATCATCGCTGTAGGTGATGATCACGTGCGGGCGCTCGGCGCGGATGATGGCGACGAGTCGGCCGACCGCCTCGTCGAGTGGCGCCATCTCGAAGCAGTCGGGGTGCAGATTGTGATCGGTGTCGGGCATACCGGAATCCCGGTAGCCGAGCATGTGGAATCGCGAGAAGCCGATGGCGTCGACCGCCGCTCGCAGCTCGGCCAGGCGCACCGCAGGCAGGTTGTCGATGATCTCGGGCCGGTCCATGGCCGGGTTGATGATGTCGCCCGCCTCGCCTCCGGTCGCGCAGACCAGAACCGTCTCGACACCCTCGGAGGCATACTTCGCGATCGTCGGAGCGCCCTTCGACGATTCGTCGTCGGGATGAGCGTGAAGCGTGAGCAGGCGGAGCGACTCGGTCATGCCGTCTGACGATAGAGGTGAGCCACGTCGACCGCGCGCCGGTCAGCCGCCCATCGGCACGAGCTCGGCCTCGCCGCTCTCGTCATCGACGACGAGCTTCCACCCGAGCACGGCCGCGAGCGAGGCGAGCCCTTCCTCGGGGCCGCTCACCACCAACTCGTCGTCGGCCTGGAGCTGCACGTGACCGCGGGGACGGTAGACGTACCGGTCCTGACGACGAATGGCCAACACGGTGAAGCCCGGCTCGATGTTGAGCCGCAGCTGGCCGAGGGTCGCATTGGCGGCCTCGGAGCTCTCGGCCACCGGCATCTCCGCGATGACCTCGTCGCTGTCGCCGAGCGCGATCTCGAGGATCGGATGGATCTCCTCGCCGTCCTCGATCAGGCGAACCATCTGGTGAGCCTGATCGCCCATGTCCTCGGCCGCATGAGCCAGCTGGAGCAAGCCTCTCAGCGGCGACGGATCGAGATCCTCCTTCGACGCCCGCAGCACCCACAGCTCGAGTCGGTCGTTCATCTCGTCGAGGCGATGCCCGAGGTGGCGGACCTCGGCGGCCAGACGTCGGTCGCCGATCACCAGAGCCGAGTAGGCGAGTCCGACGGCGGCCTCGGACAGGTTCTTCATCTCGACGAGGACATCGACGGCACGGTCGAGGTCGGACAGCCAGGGGTCTTCGGGCGGCACCGGTGGCTGCCACACGGGGGCGCCGGCCAGCTCCCGCAGCGGGATGATTCCGTCGGGCGATCCCCGGAGGAACAACACGTCGCCGGTACCGAGGATCAGATCGCCGTCGACGTCGGTCAGCCATTCCCGGCCCCGTTTCACCGCCATCACCCGCATGCCGGTGGCCACCGGCAGCTCGAGGCTGCGCAGGGCCATGTTGGTCATGCGCGAACCTTCCGACACGAGCACGCGATGCGAGATCTCCTCGGCCTCGGCGAGATCGGCCACCAGCTGCGCCGGGATCCCGAGCTTGTGGGTGACGATGCGGGCGATGTCGACGGCGGTGTTGGCGATCCGCTCGATGGCCGAGACGACCTGCAGCACCGACGACATCCCCTCGGCGTCGCGGGGCTTGCGGGCCGCCATGATGCACACCCATCGCATGTCCTGTACCAGATCGGTCATCTTCTCCTCGAGCTCGGAGACCTCCTCGGCCATGTCGGGATCGTTGAAGAACAGCGCGGCATAGCCGAGGTCGACCATCAGCTCGGAGAGGTCTTTGGCCTCGGCGAGCATCGTTCGCAGGTTGCGGGGTCGGTCATCCATCGGGTCCTCGGAATCTACTCGGGGCGAGAATGGTCGGGCCAGTGATCGATCTCATGTGAGAACGACCAGTTCGATGGCCGCGAGAAAGGTCAGCGCACCGGTGAGATCGAGCACCGAGGTGACCATCGGAATGCCGTAGGTGTCGGGATCGAAGCCGAACCGCACGGCCGCCACCGTTCCGTAGTAGGCCACGGCCACCACGACGAGGGTGGCGACGATTCCGCCGGCGACCACCGCGGCGACCAGGCGCCCCAGACTCGGACCGGCGAGATCGAACCACCCCGCGGCCACGTCGGCGGCGACTGCGGAAAACGCGAAGACGGGTACGGCGAGCGCCATCGTCGACCGGATGTCGGCCCGGGCGGCGCGGTCGGGCAGGCCGGCGGTCTCGATCAGACCGAGGTGCAGCTTGCTCGACAATCGGCTCGACAGGATCCCACCGAGTGCGCCCGCGGCCGCCAGGAAGCCGGGCAGGACCACGAGCAACTCGGGTTGGGCGGCGAGCGACTCGAGCTGGTGCTCGACACTGACGCCGGCGAACAGCTCGAGCAGGGCCGCCGCCAGGAGCACCGGCAGCGACTCGACGACGACCTGACGCAGCAGGCGCGCCCGTGACCGCAGGGCCCACGTGAGGGCACCGACGGCAACCGCCGACAACACCACGGCGGTCGGGATCGTGAACCAGCCGTTTCCGACCATGGCCGCGGCGACCATGAGGGCCGGCAGCGTGGCAAGGTCGCCGGCCGCGGTGACCAGTGGAGCGGTGACGTTGTCGGGATCCCAACCGAAGCGAACGGAACCGGCTGCGAGGGCAAGCGTGATCGACAACACCACGACCGATGCGGTGACACCGCCGATCACCGAGATCACGATGAACTCGTCGAGCCGCATCGCGCCGGAGACGTCGAACAGTTCGGCCCCGCCCTTGCCCACGACGGCGATGACCGTCGACATGGTGAGGGCGAGCACCCCCGACGCCCAGACGTTCTGGCCGACGACGGTGGCCAGGCGACCGCTCAAGTCGAACGTTCCTGTGTGGATCGACGTGCCGAGACGGCTGCCGAGGGCGCCGAAGACGTTGCCTCGCAGCGCGGTTGCCGCCGGCACCATCAAGAGCAGCCCGGGCAGCTCCTCGAGACGGCCACTCTGGCTGCCGAGAATGAGACCGGCCACGACGCTCGACAGCGCGACCACGGTGAGCGCGGCGAGCGACTGCACCCGTCCCTGTGGATCGGCACCGAGAAGCGCTCCTCCCACGCGCCGCGCCGCGGCTCGCGGTGCGATGTGCAGGGTGGTGAGTCGAGGAGTGTCCATGATGTCGGCCCGGCGGGAGCCCAAGTCTCGCCCATCGCGTCGGCGTTCCCGTGGACGATCGGCAGGGACGACCGACACGAGCCGCGAGGCCCACGCTCAACAATTTCGGCCCACCTGCCGATGGTTCTCTCGTGAACCCTCGTGCCCTTTTGGCGATGATGCTCGGCGCGCTGCTGACGAGCAGCGTCACCGCCGTTGTCGTCTCGCCGCTGAACGGCCTGCTCATCGGGCTGTCGGGTCTCAGCCTGGCCGTGATCGCCTGGTTGTTCCCTGACGACGGCCGGTATGCGCTGCGGGGAATGGACGACGAGCGGTATCGGTCACTCGTCGAGAACGCGGACGATGTCGTCTCCGTGCACGACGAAAGCGGTGCGATCACGTGGGTGAGCGAGTCGGTTTCGCAGTTCGGGTTCACCCCCGCCGAGTACGCCCGCCGTTCGATCGTCGACTACGTCCACCGCGACGATCGGGAAGAGTACAACCGCCTTCTTGGCGCCCTCGCCGACGCCCCTGCCCTGGTCCACCGCACCGAGTTGCGCGTTCTCGTACGGGACCGCTCGTGGCGATGGGTCACCGTCGCCGTGTCGGATCGTCGAAACGACCCGGCGATCCGTGGCATCGTCGCCCATCAGCGAGACGTCACCGAACGGCGCCTCGATGCCGAGATCGCCAGTTCGCGGGCCGCCCGCCAGACCGGCGTGGCCCAGCTGGGACGCCTCGCGCTCGAGGGGGCCGATCCGACCCGTCTGGCCATCGCCGCCACGGCGATCATCGCCCGCACCCTCGATGTCGACATGTGCGAGCTGTACCGGTCGATCGAAGGCACCGACACGCTCCTGCTCGAGGCCGCCACCGGCCCCAGTGCCGAGCTCGTCGACGATCTCGTGCTGGCCGTGGCCCCGACCTCCCAGGCGGGATTCACCGCGCTTCTCGGTGATGCCATCACCTGTCACGACATGGGTTCGGAGTCGCGCTTCCGTGCCTCCGACCACGCCAAGCGTCTGGGAATTCGCAGTGGGCTGAGCACCGTCGTCACCGGCCAGATGGGTCGCTACGGCGTGATGGTGGCGCAGTCCCGCACGGTGCGAACCTTCACCGCCGAGGACACGTCGTTCATGCAGTCGGTCGGCAATGCGCTGGCCCTGGCGCTGGAGCGCCGGACCGTCGAGGAGGAAGCACGCCACGCGGCTCTCCACGACGCGCTCACCGGTCTACCCAATCGCGTCCTGTTCGTCGATCACCTTCGCCACGAGCTGGAGGCAGCCCGTCGGAACTCGGTACCCGTCGGCGTGTTGTTCGTCGACCTCGACCATTTCAAGGTCGTCAACGACAGCCTGGGCCACGGGGCCGGCGACGCTCTCCTACGCTCGGTCGCAACACGAATCACCGCCACGATGCGCCCTGGTGACCTGGTGGCCCGCTTCGGCGGCGACGAGTTCACCATCCTGTGTGGCAGCATCACCGACGACTCCGACCTGGAGAAGATCGCCGAGCGGGTCCGTTCCTCCCTGGAGGCTCCCTTCGACGTCGAGGGCAATCAGGTGCGCATGACGGCAAGCATCGGCATCACCTCGGTCGATCCGGCGAGCGACTCGACCATCACCGCCGACGCCATTCTTCGCGACGCCGACGCCGCGATGTACCAGGCCAAGGACTCCGGTCGCGCCGGCCATGCGATGTTCGACGACTCGATGCGACTCCAGGCCATGAACCGGCTGCAGATCGAGGCGGAACTGCGCGCCGGCATCGATCGAGGAGAGCTACGCCTCGCCTACCAACCCATCGTGTCGATGCGCACGGGGCACATCGTGGCGGTGGAGGCGTTGTGCCGATGGCAGCATCCGACCAGAGGGCTGCTCGAGCCCGCCGACTTCATCCCGATCGCCGAGGAGACCGATCTCATCACCCGCCTCTCCAAATGGGTGCTCGGCTCGGCGGCCACCCAAGCTCGGATCTGGAACCGTGACGAGGGCCGCGGCGTGCTCGTCACGGTGAACCTGTCGGCGCGCAACCTCGAACGCGGAAGCCTGCTCGAGACCGTTGCCGAAGCGGTCGATGCCGCCGGGATCGACCCGAGATGGCTGTGTCTCGAGATGACCGAGACCACGGTGATGCGCGACGTCGACACCTCGATGGACATGCTCTGGAAGCTGCGCGAGACCGGCGTCTGCGTTGCCATCGACGACTTCGGCACCGGCTACTCGTCACTGGCCTACCTCAAGCGTCTCCCGGTCGACATCCTGAAGATCGACCGCGGCTTCATCGACGGCGTGGCGACCCGACGCGACGACCGGGCCATCGTCGAGGCGATCGTCCGCCTGGCCCACACGCTCGGAATCGTCGCCCTCGGTGAAGGCGTCGAGGACCCGCATCAGCTGCTCGCCCTGCGGGAGCTCGGCTGCGACCTGGCCCAGGGATTCCATCTCTCCATGCCCCGTCCGGCCGAGGCGATCGACTTCCGACCGCTGGCGGCAGTGGCATCGATGACCGACCGGGTGCCCGACCCGATGCAGCCCACCGTGCGCGCCTGACCCACGCCGGATCGGCCGTCGCAGGCCGGACCGGACAGCGGCGAACGCGGTTGCTATGGTCGCTCCACTGCAAACGCTTACATGCGGGGGAACGCATTGGCTCAGGACGCTCAACGCGGCGGACAACCGACCCCATGGTGGGACCGAA
Organism: uncultured Acidimicrobiales bacterium; assembly: GCA_963787285.1. Taxonomy (GTDB): domain Bacteria; phylum Actinomycetota; class Acidimicrobiia; order Acidimicrobiales; family JAHEJN01; genus JAHEJN01. The sequence continues at coordinate 174,922 of CAWBCM010000008.1, forward strand.
CCATCGGCTACGAGATCTATGTGCGCTCCTTTGCCGACGCCAACGGTGACGGCGTCGGCGATCTCGAAGGCATCGCCGGCAAGCTCGATCACCTCGTGTGGCTCGGCGTCGACGCGCTGTGGATCACGCCGTTCTACCCGTCGCCGGGTTTCGACCACGGCTACGACGTGAGCAACTACCGCGACGTCGACCCCATCCACGGCACGCTCGGCCACTTCGACGAACTGGTGGACGCCGCCCATCGACGGAACCTGCGGGTGCTCGTCGACATCGTCCCCAATCACACCAGCTCACACCATCCATGGTTCGTGGCGGCGAGGTCGTCGGTGGACGATCCCCACCGTGACCGCTACATCTGGCGCGATCCGGCACCCGACGGCGGGCCACCCAACAACTGGGTCAGTCACTTCGGGGGTTCGGCGTGGACCCTCGACGAGGCATCGGGCCAGTACTGGTGTCATCTCTTCCTTCCCGAGCAGCCCGATCTGAACTGGGCCGATCCGTCGGTTCGCGACGCGTTCGACGAGGTCCTCCTGTTCTGGTGCGAGCGTGGCGTCGACGGCTTCCGGATCGACGTGGCCCACGGCATGGCCAAGCACCCCGACGTTCCCGACAATCCCCGGGTGCGCCCCGTCACCGACGACATGGGACCCCACGCCGTGTTCGCCGCCTTCGACCACCGCTACGACCTCGACCGCGACGACAACATCGACATCTTCCAGCGCTGGCACAAGACCGTGGAACCCTTCGGGGCGGCGCTCATCGGTGAGGTGAACGCACCGACCCCCGACCGCATGGCCCGCTACACACGCGAGGGATCGCTCGACACGGTGTTCTTCCTCGAGCCCGGCCGGACCGGGTGGGAACCCGAGCGCCTCCTGGCCATGCACCGGGCAATGCACGACGCCGATCCCCACGGCATCTCGTGGATCCTCGACAACCACGATCAGGCCCGATCGGTGAGCCGCTTCGGCGGGGGCCAACGCGGGGTGCGGCGCTCACTCGCGATGACCACACTGCAGTTCGCGCTCGGGGGCGTGCCGTTCCTCTACCAAGGCCAGGAGCTCGGGCTCGACAACGCGGTGCTCTCCCCCGGCGAGCGAGCAGACCCCATCTGGACCCGCAACCAGTCGAGCGACGAGGTCGGGCGCGACGTGGCCCGTCACGGCATGCCCTGGACGTCGGGCCACGCCAACGGTTTCACCAGCGGCACACCGTGGCTGCACGCCACCGACCGACCGCTGCACCAGACCCTCGAAGGACAACTCGCCGACCCGACCGCTCCGGTGCACCGGTATCGAGACCTGATCCGGATCCGCAAGGAGGAAACCGACCTGCACACGGCCCCGCTCGAATGGCTCGATTCCCCGACCACGACCGGTGCCGTGCTTCGCCGGGGCGATGTCGTCGTCGTCGCCAACCTCGGAGCCGAACCGCTGAGCGTCGACGGCCTCGGCGTCGCCGAGGTGGTCTTCTCGTCGACCGTCGATGGTGCCACCGTCGGCCCGATGTCGGTCACCGTCGCCCCCGAGTGCTCGATCTTCCTGCGTTCGGGTCGGTAGGGGACATGTCACGGGGAGCGACGATCGACGACGTGGCCCGAGCGGCGGGCGTCTCGGTGGCCACCGTGTCGCGGGCTCTACGCGGCCTGCCCCATGTCGCCCCGTCGACACGGCTGCTCGTCGAACACGTCGCCGCCGAGCTCGACTACGAGATCGATCCGAGCGGCTCGCGGCTCGCGACCGGCAAGACATCGACCATCGGCCTGGTGGCTCCGTGGCTCGGCAGTTGGTACACGGGCACGGTGATCGCGGGAGCCGAAGGTGTCTTCGCCGAGGCCGGCTACGACCTGCTCGTTGCCGCCTTGCCACCCTCCTCCCTCGGACCGTTCCTCGATCGCGCCCGGTCGTTCGGCCGGCGGATCGACGGGGCGATCCTCATCGATGTGCACGTCGAGCAGTGTGATCTCGACCGGCTGGCCCACCTCGATGTTCCCACCGTGAGTCTCGGCGAGGATCTCGGGCGGTACTCCTCGGTGTCGATCGACAACGAGGACGCCGCGAAGCGTGCGGTCGAGCATCTCCTCGGTCTCGGCCATCGCCGGATCGGCACCGTCTCGGGCCGTCGACTGAACTCGTTCAGCTCACCAGTACCCGCCCGACGGCAGGCCGGCTGGGCCGCCGCGCTTCGCGCCGCCGGCATCGAGCCCGATCTCGCACTGGTCCGCGACGGCGGCGACAACGTCGGCGGCGGACGAGACGCCGCGGCGGAACTGCTCGACCTGCCCGATCCCCCGACGGCCCTGTTCGCCATGTCGGATCACATGGCCTTCGGGGCCCTGGCCCTGGCGAGAGAGCGAGGCATGCAGGTCCCCGGCGATCTGTCGATCATCGGGTTCGACGACCATGAATTCGCCGAGCCGTTCGGGCTCACGACCATGCATCAGAACGTGGCCGCGCTCGGCCGCGCCATTGCCCGGCTGGCCACGGCCGAGATCGCCGATCCCACCCGCGACCGACAGAACATCACGCTGCCGGTCGAGCTGGTGGTGCGGAACACGACGGGTCCGCCGCGATGAAAGGCGAGCGCGTTGACGTTCGCCATTCGACGTCCTATTCTGCAACCGCTTACAGAATGTATGCGAAAAGCCGCGCCCGGTTACATCTCCAGACGGGCGTGGCGTTGTTGTCCACTGGAGGGGGAGAACACATATGAGCAAGACCCGTTGGACCAAGCTGCTCGCGCTGTTGATGATCTTCGGACTCATCGCCGCCGCGTGCGGCAGCGACAGCGACGACGGTGACGTCGCCGCCGACGAGCCAGCATCCGAGGAGCCCGCAGCCGACGAACCTGCCGGCGACGCGATGGACGACTTCGGCGGTGCCGAGGTGACGATCACCGGTTCCGAGCGTGACGACCCATCGGTCATCGCGATCAACGACACGCTTGAACGAGCACTTCGCCGACGCGAATCTCACGGTCACCTTCGTCGGCGACGCCGACTGGGAAGCCAACATCAACACCCAGGTGCAGGGTGGCAACCCGCCCGACATCTCGCTTCTTCCCGCAGCCCGGCAAGCTCGCCGACTTCGCACGTCGAGGGCTTCCTCAAGCCGCTCAACGACGACGTCGTCGCCTCGATCACGAGTACTGGGCTCCCGGCCTCTCGCAGGTCGTCAACGTCGACGGCGTGCAGATACGGCGTGCCGGTCAAGTCCGACCTCAAGGGCATCGTGTTCTACAAGCCGGCCCGCTTCGAGGCCGACGGCTACGACGGTCCCGACCACCTTCGACGAGTTCCAGGCACTGGTCGACGAGATGGCTGCCGCCGGCGGTTCCAAGCCGCTCTGCGTCGGCATCGAGTCGGGTACGGCCACCGGTTGGATGTTCACCGACTGGACCGAGGACATGATGCTCCGCCTCTGGGGCGGCGACGTCTACGACCAGTGGATCAGCAACGAGGTCAAGTTCGACGACCGAGCGTGTCGTCGAGGCGATGCAGACCGTGGTCGACCTGTGGACCGACGAGAACGTGTTCGCCGCCGGCGGCACGATCTCGGCGACCAACTTCGGCGCTCCTGTCGCCGAGGCGCATCGCCGCTGACGACTGCTACATGGTGCGCCACTCGAACTTCTTCGCCGGTCTGTTCCCCGAGGGAACGGTGTTCGCCGATGCGACCAACCCGGACGCCATCGACGTCTTCTACTTCCCCGACATCAACGGTGACGGACCGGTCCTGTCTGCCGGCAACTTCGCGGCGGCCTTCAACGAAGACCCGGCCACGATGGCAGTCCTGGAGTACATGGCAACCGCCGAGTACGCCCAGACCCGCCAGGCGAAGCAGTCCGCCGAGATCGGCGGCGCCTCTCGGGCTTCCTGTCGGCTGCCAAGGGCCAGGACCCGAGCGTGTACCAGCCGCTCGAGCAGCAGTTCCTGGAGATCCTCTCGACCGCCGACTTCGTGCGGTTCGACGGTGGCGACCTGATGCCGGCCGACGTCGGCTCCGGATCGTTCTGGTCCGACGGCACCTCGCTGGTCAACGGCGACATCACCGCTCAGGAAGCCGGCGAGAACATCCAGGCCACCTGGCCCGAGTGATGATAGACACTCAGCTGACCGGGGTCGTCTCCGGCCAGTTCGAACGATCGGGGCACCGGCACTACGGTGTCGGTGCCCCGAGGTCTTTCGGGGGAATCGAGTCGAGGGGGAGACAGTGGAAACGATGCAAAGCGGGGGAGCCGACTCTCCCGATCCGATGGAGGGTGAGCACACCACGGCGGACCACCGCTGTGCGACCACGACCGATCGTGGTTCGCCAAGCAGTCGCTGGCCAACCGTGGCGTCATGGTCATCGGTCTCATCGGCACGCTCGTTCTGGCCATCGTCGACAGCAAGGTCCGCAGCACGATCATCACCGTCGTCGTGGCCGTCGCCGTGTGCGCCGGGATCTGGATCGGTGCCAACATCCTCTTCGACCAGGTCCAGAATCGCTGGCAGCGGTTCCAGACCATCTGGTTCGCGCTCGCTCGGCGCGGTGCTGGGAATCATTCTCCACGGCAACGGTTTGACGCTCGGATCCGAGGGCGGTTTCTTCTCCTGGGTGCTCGGACCTCTCGTCGGCGGCCTGGTGTTCGGCGGGCTCGGGTTCCTTCTCGCCGTCGAGGACGACCCTCAGCGGCGACGTGATCCTGTCGATCGGCAGCTTCACCGCGGTCGGTGTCGCAATCGGGCTGTTGCTCCGCGAGCAGTACCAACCGGGCGTCGACTGGTTGGCGACCGTCGTCTACACGGTGGTCGTTCGCCGCGATCGTCGCCGGGATTGCGACACTCGCCAAGCGGTCCTGGCAAGCCGGGCGTGCTGCTCGGCGCGGCACTCGGATGGCTCCTGGGCTACTGGGGCGGCGCCGACGTCGGCGACGGCAACATCGGCACCGCAATCCTGGGTGCCGTCGTGCCCGCCGTGCTCGTCGGCCTGCACGTCGGCGAGTCGCACAACCCCGACTACAACGAACGCCTCGACCTCGACCGCTCGTCGCGAGCCTGGATCTTCCTCGGGCCCGGCCTGCTGTTCATCGCCGTGATGCTCGTCATCCCGACGATCCGCACGGCCTATCTGTCGCTGCTCGACCGCGACTCCGAGGACTTCGTCGGGTTCGACAACTACCAGGACACCTTCACCGACAAGGCCAGCTGGGACCTCTCCGACTGGACGAACATGTTCACCAGCTACCCGTTCCTGATCGGTGTGACCGTCCTGGTCATCGCCGCGGTCATCGGGGTGCGAGCAGAAGCAGCTCACCGGTCGAGCCGTCGAGCTCGGCAACCCGACCGTCGGTCCGCTGGTGGTCGGCTTCCTGTTCGTGTGCTTCGGCGCCTTCACCGCCATGCGCGGCACGATCATCAACAACCTCTGGTGGGTCGTCACCGTCACGTTCTTCTCGACCGCTCTCGGGCTCGCCATCGCCGTGCTGGCCGACGGACGCGGCGGCGAGAAGATCGCCAAGTCGATCATCTTCATGCCGATGGCGCTGTCGCTCGTCGGCGCGTCGATCATCTGGCGCTTCGTGTACCAGACGCGCGACATCTCCAAGGAGCAGACCGGCGTGGCCAACGCCCTGTGGATCGGGCTCGGCAAGCTCAGCACCGGTTCGGGCCTACCGACACTGATCGTCGCCGTCCTGCTCGGCGTCGCTGCGTCGCCGTCGTCGCGGTGTTCCTGGCGCGAGCGCTCGTGCAGCGGGCCTACGGCCGCGCCGTCGTGCCCGGCGTGCTGCTGATCTTCGTCGGCTGGATCTTCATCCGCTACACCCAGATCGTCGGCGGCGGCATCGGCGGCTTCACCACCAACGGCGACGGCGAGACGGTCGGCAAGACCATCGTCTTCGTCCAGGAGAGCCCGTACAACAACTTCTGGCTGATGGTGATCCTGATCTGGATCCAGATCGGCTTCTCGATGGTCATCCTGTCGGCGGCGATCAAGGCGGTGCCGACCGAGCTGATCGAGGCGGCCAAGATCGACGGCGCCACCGACAGCCAGGTCTTCTGGCGGGTCACGTTGCCCCAGATCGGCACCACGATCGGCGTCGTCGTCACCACCCTCATCGTGCTGGTGATGAAGGTCTTCGACATCGTGAAGGTGATGACCAACGGCCAGTTCGGCACCCAGGTGCTGGCCAACGACATGTTCCAGCAGGCGTTCAGATCCTCAACATCGGACGAGGGGCGGCGCTGGCGATGCTGATCTTCGTCTCGGTGCTGCCGGTCATGGTCTTCAACATCCGCACGCATGCAGAAGGAGGTCTGAGATGAGCGACGATCACTCCGCATCCACCGAGCTCCGGCGATCGCAGTCCGACGCCCCCGAGGACGCGCAACGGCATCACCGGCCGCGTCGTACGGCCTCATCCGGCGATCTGCCGACCGGCGTCGTCTGGTTCCTCGTCGTCCTCTGGAGCATCCCGAGCCTCGGACTGTTCGTCAACTCGTGGCGCACCCGCGACGCCCAGATCGTCGACCGGCTGGTGGAACGACCGGGTCCGAGCGAGCTGCACGTTCGACAACTACGACCAGATCTTCGGCGCTCGCAACAGCATCTGGGACTCGCTGGCGAACTCGTTCGCGATCGCGCTCCCGGCCACGATCATCCCGATCGCGTTCGCCGCGTTCGCCGCGTACGGGTTCGCCTGGATCGACTTCAAGGGCCGCAAGGCGCTGTTCATCGCGACGGTGTCACTGCTGGCGATCCCGCTGCAGGTGGCGCTGATCCCGCTGCTGCAGCTGTACGTCGGCGGGGCGCAAGTGCACGCTGCCGCTGCTCGACAAGACGATCACCCTGATCCCCGACTTCGACCTGGCCGGGAACACGACTGCGGTGTGGCTGACCCACACCGGTTTCGCGATGCCGTTCGCGATCTTCCTGTTGCACAACTACATCAGCTCGTTGCCGAAGGATCTGTTCGAGGCGGCGCGCATCGACGGCGCCGACCACTTCACGATCTTCTGGCGGCTCGTGCTGCCGCTGTCGGTTCCGGTGCTCGCCGCGTTCGCGATCTTCCAGTTCCTCTGGACCTGGAACGACTACCTGATCGCCAACACCATGGTCGGCTCGAACCCGAGCTCACACCCGACGACGATCCTGATCGCCAATCTGGCCGGCGACTTCGGGCGCAACGAGCACATCCTGCCCGCAGCGGCCTTCGTCCAGGCGTTCGTCCCGCTGGTGGTGTTCTTCGCCCTCCAGCGGTTCTTCGTTCGCGGCATGCTGGCCGGCTCCGTCAAGGGTTGATCGACGCCGCTTCCCCTCCCGGCGAAGATCAGACGAGACCGCCTTCCCGGTCGATCGGCTTCGAGAAGTCGAACGACCGGGTGGCGGTCTCGGCGCGCTGAAACTCGGTGGTGAGCTCGGCTCAGCCGAGGATCTCGGCCATGGCCACGGGGGCTCCGGTGGTGATCGACCGGTGGGCGGCCTCGCCGATGGCCACCGACAGCAGACCGTCGTCGATGGTGACCTCAGGGTCTCCGCCGGTGAGGATGGCGTCGATGAAGTGCTGGTGCTCGATGAAGCTCGAGCCGTGGTGGAGACCCTGGTGGCCGATCGACTCGTCGACGACGTGGCGACGCTCGACCCTGCCGATCCAGTGCTCACCTCGCCGTCCGACGCGGAGCTCGTCGTCGGGGATCAGCGCCTCGACCTTGCCGAGGTCGCCGACCACCGACAGCTCCTCCTGATTGTGGGTGGCCTCGGCGAACATGCACAGATCGAGCAAACCCCGTGCGCCCGAGTCGTAGTCGACGATCACGAACGCGTTGTCGAGCAGGTCGGCCTGACGTCCGTCGTACACCTCGTCGAGATGATTCACCGACTGGCCTCCCGACGCGAACACCCGCACCGGAGCGGCCCCGTCGAGCACCAGGTTCATGAGATCGAAGAAATGGCAGGTCTTCTCGACCAGGGTGCCGCCGGTGTTGGCGGTGAACCGGTTCCAGTCGTTCACCTTGCGGAGGAACGGGAATCGATGCTCGCGGATGGCGACCATGTGAACGGTGCCGACCGTTCCATTGCGAACCTCGTTCACCAGCGCCGTGACCGGCGGCATGTAGCGATACTCGAGACCGACCCACACCATGTGGCTGCGCTCGGCGGCAAGGGCCTTCACCTCGCGGCATTCGGCGGTGGTGATGCACAGCGGCTTCTCGACCAGAGCATGCACCGGCGCGGCCAGCACGTCGGTGAGGACGGCGCGGTGGGTCATGTTGGGAGTGGCCACGACCACGGCGTCACACACGTCGGCATCGAGGAGCGCCCGGTGGTCGCTGAACGTGAGCGGCGCCTTCCCGTCGCCGCAGGCGAGCGAGCGCCTGATCGAGCGACGACGCAGTCGGGTCGGCCAGCGCGGTCACCACCGCCCGCCCGGTGGCGAGGATGTTCTCGATGTGCTCGACGCCCATCATTCCCGTGCCGATGACGCCGTAGCGAATTTCGTTCATCTCACCTCGAAAACTGAGTCGGACAGGAGCGCTAGCCTACGGGAATGACCGGACCTCTGGGAGATCATCAGCCCCGCCCCATCGGTGAATCGTTCACCAGCGGTCCGCTGGCCTACGGGTGCTGGCGTCTCACCACCGAGAGCACCGACGTGGCCGAGGGACTCATCGAGGCGGCCATCGACAGTGGACTCAACCTCATCGACACCGCCGACGTCTACGGCTTCGACTGGGGTGGCACCGGCTTCGGCCAGAACGAGGAGAAGCTCGGCCAGGTCCTGGCCCAGGCACCGCATCTTCGCGACCGCATGGTGCTGGCCACCAAGGGAGGCATCATGCCGCCGCTGCCCTACGACTCGAGCGCCGACTACCTCACCGAGGCCTGCGAGGCCTCGCTGCGGCGTCTGGGGGTCGACACCATCGATCTCTACCAGATCCATCGACCCGACCTCTTCACCCACCCGGCCGAGGTGGCCGCCACGCTCGTGGCGCTCCGCGACGCAGGCAAGATCGTCGAGGTCGGTGTGTCGAACCACACGCCCTCTCAGTACGAGGCGCTCAAGGCCCACCTCCCCTTCCCGATCGCCACCAACCAGCCCGAGTTCTCCGCCGCCAACACCAGCGCCCTCCGCGACGGCACCCTCGATGTGTGCATGCGCGACGGCGTCACACCCATGGCCTGGAGTCCGCTGGCCGGAGGTCGCCTGGCCATCGGTATCGGGGTGCGTGCCGCCCTCATCGAGGTGCTCGACCGGCTGGCCGAGCGTGAGGGAGTCGGGCGCGCCGACGTCGCCCTCGCCTTCGTCCTGGCCCATCCGTCGAGACCGGTGGCGATCATCGGCACCCAGAACATCGACCGCGTGCGGTCGCGCGCCGGCTGCGCTCGGCGTTCAGCTCGACCGCAACGACGTCTACGCCATCATCGAGGCCTCGGAGGCTGTTCCCCTGCCATGACTACCACGACTCCCGTCGAGATCGCCTGGTTCAGTGCGTTGTGCGACGACGACTACGAATTCCTCGGACAACCCGACCCGACCCTGGTGAGCTCGTGGGCCCACTGCCGCGACATCGTGCAGGCCGCCGACCGCAACGGCTTCGACAACGTGCTGCTGCCGTCGGGCTACGCCCTCGGTATCGACAGCACGGCTTTCGCCGCGGCGATCGCCACGCACACGGCGCAGATCAAGCTGCTGCTGGCCGTCCGCATGGGTGAGATGTGGCTGCCCCAGCTGGCCCGGCAGTTGGCGACCATCGACCAGATGGCCGAGGGCCGGCTCACCATCAACATCATCTCGAGCGACATCCCCGGCGAGACGCTGGCGTCGGAGCCTCGCTATCAGCGCACTCTCGAGTGGATGCAGGTCCTGCGGCAGTTGTTGAACGGTGAATCGATCGACTTCCACGGACGAGTTCGTCGACCTGACCCTCGACCCACCGCGGATCCGCACCGTTTCGGGTACCTGTCCACCCTTCTACTTCGGAGGTTTCTCGGAGCCGGCCAAGGAGGTCGCCGCAGCCGCCAGCCGATGTCTTCCTCACCTGGCCCGACACCGTGGCTGCCGTGGGCGAGACCGTCGTCGACATGAGCGAGCGCGCCAGCCGACACGGCCGCGACCTCCGCTACGGACTCCGCGCCCACGTGATCGTACGGGAGACCGAGGCCGAGGCCCGCGCCGCCGCCGACCGACTGGTGTCCAAGCTCGACGCCGAGACCGGCGAGGCCATCCGGGGTCGCTCGCTCGACACGGCGTCGGTGGGCGTGTCACGCCAGTCGGAGCTGCGCGAGGCGGCCGACGACGAGGGGTACGCCGAGCCCAACCTGTGGACGGGCGTGGGTCGGGCTCGCAGCGGTGCCGGCGCGGCCATCGTCGGCGATCCCGATCAGGTCCGCGACAAGATCCTGGCCTATCGCGACGTCGGCATCGAGGCCTTCATCCTCTCGGGCTACACCCACATAGCCGAGTGTGATCTCTTCGCCCGGTACGTGTTGCCCGAGCTCGAGCACGCACCACTGCTCTGACGCCGACCGTACGCGGTCGTGACGCCCTAGGCGCGAATGGTGAGATGCGTGTCGGCGTCGAAGAACTTCATCCGGGCGACCTCGACGGCGATCTCGATGGGATTGCCGAGGCGGGTGGCGCTGCGGGGATCGAATCGGGCCACCGACGGCGTGCTGTCCTCGGAGACCTCTTCGACGGCGTCGGGATCGCCGCTGTCGACCGACGGTGCGTCGATGTCGAAGTGCACGAGGATGTCCGAACCCAGGGCCTCGACGAGACTGGCCGTGGATCGCAGACGCTGATCGGCGGGGTGATCGGTGTCGAGGGCCGCATCGGACATCGACTCGGGCCGGATACCCACGATGATCTTCTTGCCGCTGTAGGCGGCGAGGGCCGGGCTCTCGTCGAAGATCGAACCGGGCACGCCGAGTGACTGGCTGCCGATCTGCACGGTGCCACCTGCGCCGTCCTTGGTGAGGACGGCCTCGTAGAGGTTCATCGACGGTGAACCGATGAAGGCGGCGACGAAGACGTTCTTGGGATGGTCGTAGAGATTCTGAGGGCTGTCGACCTGCTGGAGGTAGCCGTCCTTGAGCACCGCGACGCGATCGCCCATGGTCATGGCCTCGACCTGATCGTGGGTCACGTACACCGTGGTGACACCCAGGTCGCGCTGGAGCTTGGCGATCTCGGCGCGCATCTGCACCCGCAGCTTCGCATCGAGGTTCGACAGCGGCTCGTCCATGAGGAAGGCCGCGGGCTGGCGCACGATGGCTCGACCCATGGCGACCCGCTGACGCTGGCCACCCGAGAGCTGGCCGGGCTTGCGGTCGAGGTTCTCGGTGAGCTCGAGGATCTCGGCGGCCTGGCGGATGCGCTGGTCGGCCTCTTCTTTGGGCACCTTGGCCAGCTTGAGGGCGAAGCCGATGTTGTCGTACACGCTCATGTGGGGATACAGGGCGTAGTTCTGGAACACCATGGCGATGTCACGGTCTTTGGGCTCGACGTCGTTCACGACGCGCTCACCGATGCGCATCTCACCGCCGGAGATCGTCTCGAGGCCCGCCACCATGCGCAGAGCAGTGGACTTGCCACAGCCCGACGGCCCGACGAGCACCAGGAACTCCTTGTCCGCGATGTCGAGGTCGAGGTCGTGAATGGCGTGGAACCCGTTCGGGTACACCTTGTTGATCTTGTCGAGTACGACGACAGCCATGGTTGTGAGAATCCCCCTACGACGAGTCCTTGTGGCAGAACCGCAAGCGCTTACAGTAATCGGTGGTACCAGGCCTTGTCCACGTGACCTCGTGCCAAGGTAGCTCATGGGGTCAGCGGAAGTCCCGTGACGGCACCGAACCCCCTACCGGGAGGGTTTCGAGATGCTCGGCGATGACGTTCACGACCCCCTCGTTTCGCTCGAGACGGCCCCGGACCAGCAACGCCGGGGCGGTCTGGGCCACCAGTCGGTAGCGAGTCCAGCATCCTTTGGACACGATCACGTTGATGAGGCCGAACTCGTCTTCGAGGTTGAGGAAGGTGGTGCCGCCGGCGGTGGCGGGACGCTGGCGATGGGTGACCACCCCCGCCACCCGCACCTTGGTGTCGGTGGGATGGGTGGCCAGCCCTGCCGCCGACGTGACCCCCCATTGGTTCAGCTGGTCTCGTACGAACACCGTGGGGTGACCGTCGGGAGCCACCCCCGACGCCCACAAGTCGGCCAGGGCCTCGTCGCGCTCGGACATGCCGGGGAGCTGTGGGGCCACCTCGCCGGTGATGATCCCCGGTAGCCGGCCCGAGCCGGTGTGGGCCACCGCCCCGGCCGTCCACAGCGCCTCGCGGCGATCGACCCCGAAGCAGCCGAAGGCCCCTGCGGTGGCCATTGCTTCGAGCACCTTCACCGACAGATCGTGACGGCGACGCAGGTCGGCGATCGAGACAAACGGTCGCCCGGCGGCGATGGCCTCGGCGAGATCGTCACCGACATGGCGGATCGACGACAGGCCCATGCGGATATCGGGGGCGTCGGTGGGCCCCACCAGGGTGGCCTCGGCCCCCGAGGCGTTGAGGTCGGGGGTGTGCACCATCACCCCGTGACGGCGGGCGTCCTGCACCAGGCTGTGGGGACTGTAGAACCCCATGGGCTGGGCGTTGAGCAGCGCCGCACAGAACGCCGCCGGGTAGTGGTACTTGATCCAGGCACTGGCGTACACCAGGTAGGCAAAGCTCACCGAATGGCTCTCGGGAAAGCCGTAGTTGGCGAAGGCCGCCAGCTTGTCCCACACGTCGTCGGCCTTGGCCCCGGTGATGCCGCGCTCGGCCATGCCGTCGAAGAACCGCTGCCGCAGGCGTTCCATGCGTTCGCGGCTGCGTTTGGATCCCATGGCCTGGCGCAACTCGTCGGCCTCGGCGGGGCTGAACCCGCCGACGTCGATGGCGATCTGCATGAGCTGCTCCTGGAACAGGGGAATGCCGAGGGTCTTGGCCAGCGAGCGCTCGAGCAACGGATGGAGGTAGGTGACCGGTTCGGTGCCGTTACGGCGACGAATGTAGGGATGCACCGAGCCGCCCTGGATGGGCCCGGGGCGGATGAGGGCGACCTCGACCACCAGGTCGTAGAACGTGCGGGGCCGCAGGCGGGGCAGGGTGGCCATCTGGGCCCGTGACTCGACCTGGAACACCCCGATCGAATCGGCCTTGCACAACATGTCGTACACCGCGTCGTCCTGGGGAATGGTGGCGAGATCGACGGTGACACCGTGATGGCCCGCGATGAGGTCGATGGCCCCGTGCAGGGCGGTGAGCATGCCCAGACCCAGCAGATCGAACTTCACCAGCCCGGCCCGGGCGCAGTCGTCCTTGTCCCACTGCAGGACCGTGCGATCGGCCATGGTGGCCCACTCGACCGGACACACCTCGACCACGGGTCGGTCACACATCACCATGCCTCCGGAGTGAATACCGAGATGGCGAGGAAAATGCTCGATCTCGCGGCAAGGGTCAGGACCTCGCACGGCACTGCCTTCTCGTCGCTGCGATAATCCGCCACCGCCCCTTCGGGATCGGGCTTCGCTTCGTTGCGCAATATGCCTTGCTCCTGATTCGCGAGGCCCTTCCAAGGGTCGAGGTTTTTCGAGAAGGCGTCTTGTTGGCCGGTGGCATAGCCGAGGGCCTTGGCCATGTCTCGCACCGCCGACCGGGCCCGATAGGTGATGACGTTGGCCACCTGGGCGGCGTGGCGACGACCGTGCTTGTCGTACACGTACTGGATCACCTCCTCCCGGCGGCCACTCTCGATGTCGAGGTCGATGTCGGGGGGGCCGTCTCGTTCGGGTGACAGGAACCGCTCGAACAACAGGCCGAGGGCCACCGCGTCGGCCTTGGTGATGCCGAGGGCGTAACACACCGCCGAGTTCGCCGCCGAGCCCCGGCCCTGCACCAGGATGTTCGCCTGGCGGCAGAACTCGACGATGTCCCACACGACCAGGAAGTAGCCGGGGAAGCCGAGCTCGTCGATGAGCGCCAGCTCGTGGTCGATCTGGGCATAGGCACCGGGAACCCGCTCGGCGCCCCGCTCGCCGTACAGCCGTGCCGCACCCCGGTAGGTGATGTCGCGCAGCCACGACATCTCGTCGTGACCCGGAGGACACGGAAACGGCGGCAGCTGCGGCGCCACCAGGCGCAGATCGAACGCACAGACCCGCGCCAGCTCGACGGCCGCCTCGACCGCCCCGGGATAGCGGGCGAAGCGACGAACCTGTTCGACACCCGATCGGAGATGGGCGAAACCGCCGGCAGGGAGGCGACGGTCGGCGTCGTCGAGCGACGCCTGCATGCCGACCGCCGCCATGGCCGTGGCCAGCCGACGCCGGGCCGGTACGTGATAGCGGACGTCGTTGGTGGCCACCACGACGACCCCGGCGTCGACCGCCAGCCGGGCGAGGGCGTCGTTGCGGGTGGAGTCGAGTGGATCGCCGTGGTCCCACAGCTCGACGGCCACGTTGGTGGGGCCGAAACCTTCGACCATGCGGGCCAACACCCGCGCCGCCGCCCCGGGGCCCTCGGCGGCCAGCACCTGAGGGAGCCACCCCTTGGTGGTGCCGGTGAGCACGAGCCAGTGATCTCGCGCCGCACCCGATGCCACCTCGGCCAGCTCCGTCAGACTCAGCCGGGGCGCGCCCTTCTTGCCGGCCAACTGAGCATCGCTGATGGTCGCAGCCAACTGCGCATAGCCCGTGGGATCGCGAGCCAGCACCGGGAGGTGCACCAGCCCCCTCTCCCCCACCTCGCAGGTGAGCACACTGCCGAACACCGTGGCCAAGCCGTGCTCCCGGGCCGCCTCGGCGAAGCGCACCACTCCGTAGAAACCGTTGGTGTCGGTGATGGCCAGGGCCTCCAACCCGAGGCGCACCGCTTCTTCCACCAGCTCCTCGGGATGCGACGCGCCGTCGAGAAAGCTGAAGTTGCTGTGACAGTGCAGCTCGGCGTAGGGAACCACCGACGTCGGCGGGGCCAGCTTCGGTGCCTGGTAGGGCTCGCGTTTGCGCGACCATGCCGGACTGTCGCCACCGTCACCGGGGAATCCCGGGTTTCGGTACGGGGGTCGGCGATCGGAGAGTCGACGTTCGATCTCGGACCACGGCACCGCCGGATTCTGGAATCCCACGCGTGTCACAGTATCGAACAGGTGTTCGATAGTTCAATCCCGTGTCGGTGCGGCCCCGTTACGATCGGCCACCCATGGTCTCCCCTCAGCGACGGGCCGTTTCGGCCCGCACCGTCGCGTTGGTCACCTTGCTCGGTGTGGCCGCCACCACCTTCCCCGTCACCGTGCTGAGCGCCTCGTTGCCCGAGGTGGCCACCGATCTGAACACCAGCGACACCACCGTCGCCTGGGTCATCACCGCTCCCCTGCTGGCCGTGGCGGTGCTCACCCCGATGGCCGGGAAGCTCGGCGACCTCTATGGCCACCGGCGCATGTACCTCGTCGGCTTCGCCGCCGCGGCCGTGTTCCAGCTCCTCACCGCGCTGTCGCCCAACGTCGGCACGCTCGTCGTGTTGCGCACCCTGGCTTCGGCCGCAGCCGCTCCCACCGGGCCGGCGGCGCTGGCCATCCTGTTGAAGGTGTTCCCGGGGAACCGCCGGAATCAGGCCATGGGTTGGTGGGGCGCGACGGTGGCGGCGTCGCCGGCCGTCGGCGTGGTCATCGGGGGACCCCTCGTCGATTGGTTCGGTTGGCAGTTGCTGTTCGTCATCCAGGGCGCGATCGCGCTCGTGGCGGTCGGCTTGGCCTGGCAGGTCCTGCCCGCCACCGGAGAGCGCCGCCGCGTGCGCTTCGACGTGGCCGGCGCCATCACCCTCGGCATCGGTGTCGGCGCCATCCTCCTCGGTGTGAACCGTGGTCCCGCGTGGGGCTGGGCCAGCACCGGCGTGCTGGCGGCGCTCTTCGCCGGTCCGGTGTTCCTCGGCCTCTTCTCGCTGGTCGAACGCCGCGCCGCCGAGCCGTTGCTCCCACCCGAGATCCTCCGCCGTCCGTTGGTGCTGTTGCTGTTCGGCTCCCAGACGGTCAACCAGGCCGCCTACATGGGCGGCTTCGTGGTCTCGCCCTTCCTGTTGTCACGGGTGTTCGGGTACGGCATCACCGCAACGTCACTCATCATGGTGGGCCGACCGATCGCCTTCTCGGTCGGTGCCTGGTGGTCGGGCCGCGTCTCGCACCGCCTCCCGCCGGCTCGCACCGCCACCCGGAGCATCGCGTTGGTCGCACTCGCCCTGTTCGCCACCGGGCTCGGAGCACAGCTCGAGATGGTGATCGTGTTGATCGTCGCCATGACGATCACCGGCCTGGGCATGGGCTTCGGCCGGCCGGTCGTGATGACTGCGGTGAGCCGCACCGTGGTCGACCGAGATCTCGGCGTGGCCTCGGGCACCTATCAGATGGTGGTGACCCTCGGCTCGGCCATGGGCATCTCGACACTGACGACGATCATCGGTGACAGCGACGCTCCGGCCCGCTTCCTCGGGGTCTTCATCGTGGCGGCCGCCGCCGCGCTGGTCGCCGCGGTGGGTACTCATGTCGCCATGCGCGGCGTCGTCGAAGCGTCGGTTCCCGTCGGTGCCGAACAGCGCTGACGCCTCGTTTCCGGCCGATCCGCGTGTGACGCCGGTTGCCGGGGCAAGCGTTGCGGTCAGCGACCGGGTGTGGGGTCGACCGGACTCGTCGTGTGGTGGCCCTCGGAGCGGCCCTCGACCGCTTCCACCTCGGCCCGGTACAGCGCCCGCACCGCCAACACCTGCTGGATCTCGTCGCCGACCTGCGCGAAGAACTGCTCGCGCTGATCCTGGTCGGTCAGCGCCGAGACCGCGAACTGCAGACCGGAGAACGCTGCGATGACCCCGGCGACCGCGAGCAGCTCCCACGTGAGCACGACGTCGGCGCCGAGGACGTGGAGGCGGAGCAGCGGGTCGAACGTGGCCGGCTCGAGGGTGGTCCACTGGAGCAAGGTCTCCTCCCGCACGGTGAAGAGGCCGAAGACCACGTAGAAGATGCCGATGGCCATCGCGACCACCAGCAACTGCACCACCTGGCCCGCCATCAACAGCAGTACCACGTTGATGCGATCGGCCTTCGTGAGCGGCGCGATCCGGGGACGACCCTCGAAGCCGGGATGGTGGGCGAGCCCGTAGGGCGCATCGGACTCCTCGGCGACGCGACACACCTCGTCCCAGGAGGTGAACTCGGCCAGTTGATCGCGCTCCTCGGGCAGGCGAAGGGCGAGAAAACCGAGCGCCACGGCGAACAACAACACGATGACGATCACGAAGTACGCAGGAGTCAGCTCGTGGGCCACCTGCCACATCTCCGCGTTCAGGAAGACGAAGGCGGAGAACAACAAGAGGAGGGGAAGACCTCGGGCCGACAGGGCCACCATGTGCCGGAGCTGGTGGCCGAGCTGCACGAAACCCCACCACACCATGGGCAGAACGCCGAAGCGGGTGACCAGGTAGCCGAAACCGAGGATCGCCAGGTTGACCACACCCACCAGCACGCCTTCGATCCAGCCCCGCGAGCCGAAAACGGCGACCACCACGGCCGGCCCGACCACGAACAACACCAGCTCGGGGATCTCGACATCGTCGGGCAGGGTGAAGGGCCGGCGGCCCCGTAGCCGGTTGACGGCGACGAAGCCGGCGGTGAGGATCGCGACGGCGCCGGCGAGCGCAGCGGCCTGGGCCCAACCCGAGAAGCGATCGCCGAACGAGAGGAACACCTGACCCAGCGCGACGAGGCTGAGGAACGGTGCCATGCGGGTGAACACGTCCTCGGTGGCCGAATAGTCGACGATGGCCTGTGGCATACCGCGGTGAATGAACCAGCGTTCGGTGGCGATGATGCGTCCGCCGGGGTTCATGACCTTCACAGCTCTCCATTGTGGTGCGTTCCCGGCGACACGACGATCACTCGTAGGCGGCGTCGATCCACCATTGCTGTCCTTCGAGCCCCAACAGGCGGGCGCGACCGTCGTTGGTCACCACTTGGAATCGGGCCCGTCGCCGGGCGTGATCGACATCCCACCACCGCTCGTCGAGGGGCCACGGACCGGCCCAGCCGGTGACCTCGAGCCATCCGGAGGGTTCGGTACCGACGGCCAGCCAACACGGCGCCGCCGAGACGAGGCCGCGGCCGCTCACCTGCACCGGCCGGCGACGACGGTCGAGCACCTGGGCCGGGAGAGGCTGATGATGCACCACGATGGGCGACGGTGGCGGGAGCTGCCCGGGCCACGGGGCGCAAGCAGGTGGATCGAGCGACCGTTCGGTGACCTCGGTGCCGTCGACGGGCACCAGCACCAGTTGATCGTGGGGCTGGCGACCGCCTGACCGCTCGGCCATGGTGACCGACTGCGGGCCGAGCAGACCCTGCACCCTTGCCACCGCCTTGGCCGCCCGTTCGGCTCCGGCGGTCTCGCCGCCCCAGAAGCCGAGCTGACGACCGGTGGCCTGGCCGATCTCGTCGGGCCGTAGGTACAGCAGGCTCAGCCCGCCACTCGGGCGACTGGCGGGTGAACCGTTGAGCCAACCGTCGAGTTGCCATCGCACCCGCTGAGCCACGGCCGCCGCTCCGAGGGCCCCCTCGTGGCGCCACAGCCGCTCTCGCCGCTCGCCGTGCTCGGTCTCGGCACCGATGAGTACCCGGGTGCACACGGCGCTGCGTTCGTTCAAGAGGCGATCGAGCTCGTCGGCGGCGGTCTTGGCCACGAACGCGGCCTGGTCGACCCGTTCGACCGGCGGGTCGAGCTCCACCACGACCTCGAGATCGGCGGGAGGTGCGGTGGTGGCCGGTGGACGTTCGTCGAGGCCCGAGGCCAGGCGATGGGCGAGCACGCCCTCGGCTCCGAACCGACCGATCACATCGGTGGCATCGAGCTCGGCGAAGGCCCCGAGGGTGTGCAGACCGAGGCGGGAGAGCACGTCGGTGAGATCGGGACGGTCGAGCAGACCAACGACGAAGGGAGCGAGGAAGCCGGGCGAAGCGTCCTCGTCGACCAGATGCGTGCCACCGTCGGGGGCCGTGCGAGCGGCGAGACCTGCGGCGAAGGGCCCGTCGGCCACGCCCACCCGTACCGTGCCGGTGCCGGCCAGCACCTCGGTCACCAGCGCGAGCACTCGGTCGGCCAACGCGACATCGCCGCCGAAATAGCGCGACGGGCCCCGAGTGGGGAATGCGCAGGTACCGGGACGAGTGATCTCGATGCGGGGAGTGATGGCATCGAGGGCAGCGGCCACCGCCTCGAATCGGCGGGCCTCGGTGTCGCGGTCGCGTTCCACCACGAGCAGCGTGGGACAGCGACCCTGGGCGCTGCGCCGCCGGATGCCCTGGGCCACTCCATGGGTGCGAGCGGCGGGTGAGCAGGCGACCACCCGGTTGGCGTGGAACACCGCCACGGGTTCGTCGAGAGAGTGGCCTCCGGCCACGATGGGCCAATCGGGGCACCACACCACCAGTGTGCGGGTGACCGCCATGGGTCAACCCGCTTCGGCGAACGACGGTTCCCGGGCCACGCTCCGGTCGTCTTCGGTGCCGGTTCCGGTGTCCTTCTCGGCGGCGACCAGTTCGTCGATGTCGGATCCGGCCCAGGTCCCCGCGGCCACTTCGACCGGTTCGACCACCTCGCTCACCGTGCCCTCGGTGTCGGGTAGCCACAGCACCGACTTGCGGCGCGGGAGGGCATCGCGTCGGTTCACTGCGGTGACGGTGATCTGGCGTGATGTGAGCGCTCCATGCCCCTCACCCAGGCCGTACCACGCGCACTCGATCACATCGAGGCGCACGTCAGGGGCGTCGGGCCATGCCCATCGGCCCACCTGGAGGATCACCGACCCGCGTTCACGGGCCTTGGCGGTGAGACGGCGGGCCTGGCCGGCATCGATCGGCTCGCGAGCGACCACCAGTATCAGATCGAACGCATCGACCAGCGCCGCGACGACCGTGCCCCACTGCTCGACAGCGGGCGCATCGACCAGCACCAGACGATCGAGATGCACCCCCAGTTCCTCCGCTGCAGCGAGCCCGAGGCGTTCGGTGCCCACCACCGCCAGCCAACTCCCCTGGGCCGAGGCGGCACCACACACGGCCAAGGCCAGCGACAGGGCTCCCCCGCTGCCGGCCAGGGACACCACGGTCCCCCGCTGCAACCCGGCCCGGGGGAACAGCGATGCCAACGAAGACGGGACCGGCAACACCTGATCGCCGGCATTGACCGTGGGCGTGATGTGGGGCGCGAGAGTTTGGAGCCGGGAGCGACGTTCGACGAGGGAGAGTTCGGGGGAAGCCATGGGAAGGTTCCCCAGTATCGAACATGTGTTCGATACTGCGCAAGTGCGACGTTCAGCCCCCGAAGGACTCGGCGGTGGGAACCTCGACACCTTCGCGGTAGTAGAGGAACAGCTCTTCGATGAGCTCGCAGATGCCCTCGGTGTCCCCGCCCTTGGCCAGGTCGATGGTGATCACGTTCGAGTTCACGTGCACGGCGTCGATACCACCGCGATCGAACAGACGGCGAGCCAGCTCGTCGGGCGGGCGCGTGCCGATGATGTCGTCAGCGGCGCGGTAGCGCTCGTGACCCATGCCGGTGATGCTGCGGTTGATCTCGAATCGCACCACACCCCCGCGGGAGCTGGGCTTTTCGACGACGGTGATCGGCTGTCCCATGACGGCTGCGATGCTACCGGCTGGTGACCGACGCGCGCCCGACGGGCAGCGCCGTGACGCGACGTACCGCGAGAGCCGACAGGGCGATCGAGACCGCAGCGAGCACGGTGTGCACGACCTTGAACGCCGCATCGTGATCGGCCACGAGGATCGATCCGCCCCGCACGAGCCACACCGCCACCGTCCAGGCGGCGAATCCGAAGACCGTGACCTTGGCCGCTCCGAGGAGTTTGTCACCCTGACGCCACAGCACACCGGCCAGCACGATTGCGGGAACGATGAGGGTCAGGGCCAGCGCGGTGCGACCCAACTGCCCCCCGGTCGACAATTCGTCGTCGATCCAGATGTTGCGGATCCGGGGCACCCACACCACCAGCGTCCACAACACGAGCGGCCAGACACGACGAGCGACGAGGTACTGCACACCGTGGACGGTAGCGGGCGGGTGGGTGGCCCAACGGGTCAGAACAGCTGGCCCTGGGGATCGGGTCGGCGGGAGCGGGGGAGGCCGGTCCAGACCAGATCGTCCATGAAGGCCCAGCTGCGGCGGTGGATGGCCGACGGCCCCAACCCTCGAAGCGCAGCCCGGTGCCGAGGACACGGATAGCCCTTGTTGAACTCGAAGTCGTATCCGGGGTGGGCCGAACCGAAGTGGCGCATCATCCGATCACGCGTGACCTTGGCCAGCAGCGACGCGGCCGCGATCGACAGACACGACGCGTCGCCCTTCACGATGGTCCGGGAGATGCCCCGCCCCACGAAATCCCACTTGCCGTCGAGCAGCACGGCATCGGGTTCGAGGCCGAGGCCGTCGAGGGCGCGGTCGGCGGCCAGGCGCTGCGCATCGGACATGCCCAGCTCGTCGCATTCCGCGGCGGAGGCATGACCGACGGCCCAGGCCCGGCACCACTCGGCCACGCGTTCGAACAGGGCTTCGCGCTCGGTCTCGGTGAGCATCTTGGAGTCGCGGATCTTGTAGATGCGACGATCGGTGGGCACGACTGCGGCCACCAGGGTGAGGGGTCCGGCCCAGGCGCCCTTTCCCACTTCGTCGATGCCGACGACGACGGACTTCCCCCGTTCCCAGAGCTCGCGTTCGTACCGCAGGCTGGGAGCCTTCGCCTTCAGCGCGTTCCGGAGGACCGGCACGGTTGCCATCGGTGCGACCCTACCCAACTCCGTCGCCCCACTCGGGGCTCCGGCCGAGGGCGTCGCGCTACTCGATGAGGCGAACCGGGTCCCCGTTCATGGTCGCCGACCACGTGGTCGTGTCGGTCACTCCCCCGCTGAACACGGCCTGCACCCGGACCCAACAGCCGGTGGCCGAGGCCTCGTCGCAGTCGTAGCTGTCGGGAATCGGTACGAGCACGATGATGGCGCGACCGTTGAAGCCGGCGGAGCTGCTCACACCTGTGAGTGTGCACGTCGACGGACTGGCCCCGGCGAGGGCGGCGCCGTCGCTGCGTTCGAACGAGCAGTCGCCGAAGCTGCTCATGGTGGACTCGGTGGGGGGCAGCACGCGCAGCGTTCCCGCGTTCTCGGCGTCACCCATGTCGTAGAGCTCGATCTCGAGCTCGCGGTTCTGGCCGCCGGGCAAGACCCGGGCGATGGAGAACGTGGTGTTGCTGTTGGTGCTGAGGGCCGAGATCGGCAGCCGCCCTCTGGCCTCGACCGACACGCCCGTACCGGCGAAGGACCCGCTGGTGAGGCGGCCGGCACGCAGCGAGAGGCGGTTGTGGCCACTCGTCCCACCGGTCACCATCTGCACGAGATACTCGCCAGCCACCACCTGAGCGGCCGGGATCTCACAGATCGTGTACCAGCGACGCCACGACTCGGCGAAGGTGATGACACCGTCGTGGGGATCGACGATGTGTTGGCCGTGGGTCTCGGGATGGGGCTCCGTGTAGGGACCCGAGGGTGGCGGCCCGGCAGGAGCGCTCGGATCGACGGGTAGCTCGGTCCCCTCGGGGAAGAGGTAGTCGAAGGCCCGGCGCTGAGCGGTGAACGACGGCATCGTCACCGCGGGACACGACGCCACGATGTCGTTGTCGAGGTTGTTCCACGGGGTCTCGTCGGGCGCTCGGAACACGAACGACGGCGACACGCTGTTGCTGCTCCGATCGCCGGTGCACCAGATCGACTCTCCCGACTGGTACCGATCGGCCGCGTCGTCGTACCAATCGGCCACCAGGCCGGGAGCCAGATCGTCGGCATCGGTGAGCAAGGTGAGCAGCGTCAGCTCCTCGTGGCTCGGCAGGAAGTTCGACCCGCAGGTGTCACCGACGGCGTACATCGAGCCGTCGAACACCTGGATGCTCAGGGGTGAACCGACCGCCGACGGTGAGACCGACACGCTGAAGAAGTAGCCGTTCGGGTCGTAGTCGTCGTTCGTGTTCCCCGTGCATCCGAACGTCGCGCCGCCGCACGACTGGGTGGCGTAGCGATCGCCGTTGATCTTCGGTTCGCCGGGGGCGGCGGCGGTCAGCCAGTACTGCGGTTGGTTCGGCGGGGACGACTCGGGGTCGTTGCCCGCAGTGGGATCGGGACTGCCCATCGACACCGGCGCCTCGAACTCGGCCACTGCCGTCTGGGTCAGGAACCGGTCGTTGACGCCGATCACCGAGAGGAACGCCGTCTCGACGGTGCGTTGCACGGTGACCCGCAGCTGGTTGGCCTGCGGTCCGGGGCTGACCGAGACCTCATCGGGGTCGTACCCGTGTTGGTTGGCCACCGCCAGGGCGATGTCGCTGGCCGTCGAGAAGTCGTCGGGCATGAAGATCACCCCACCCAGCGACGCCGCGTCGGCCGCATTCTGCTGCCGGGACTCCTGGACCTTCCAGTTGCCGACGTCGACGGTCATGCCGGCGGCCGCCACCATGATCACCAGCGTCAAAGCCGTCCAGATTACGGCGATACCGCGCTCTCCGCCGCCCATTGCGGAGAGCGCGGTACGCCTGATCATGGGGAACACGACGACGAGAGCGGCAGCGGCTCGAGTCGCATGATGCTCACGTCCTCGAGCTTGCGCGACGCGCCGAAGAGGCCGGTGGCGAACTCGTAGTTTCCACTCACGTACACGCCGATGTAGTCGGTGTCGTCGAGATCGCCGCAGGCGGCCTGGTCGGCGGCGTTCCACGTTGGGCCCGGTATCAGGCGCCAATCGCGGTTGGGTTCGTCCCACTCGAATCGCCAGCACGCCGACGAACAGGTCTCGTACCCGCCTCCGACCGGCAGCCCGCTGATCGGGTCGGCCTTGAACACCGTGAGCGTGTCGATGCCGGTCGAGGGCACGCTGTTGCGCAGCGAGGCGGCAACGGCCGCCGCCGTGACCAGCTCGTAGCCGTCGGCCCGTGGCATGGCCGAGGCGATGCGAGCGCCCGACCGGGTCGAGGCGCTGATGGCGTGCGAGCTCTTGAACATCAGCCCGAACTCGAGGATGCCGAAGAACAGCGCCGCAAGCAGGGGAAGGACGATCGCCGTCTCGACGGCCGCAGCGCCGCGGCTGCTGCGATCCCGTCTCGTCGGCGGCGATGTCGGTGCCATCAGAGGATCCCGGCGACGCCCAGGCGCAGCACTGCAGGGCCGAGAACGACGATGAACAGCGACGGGAGGATGCATGTGACCAGGGGAAACACCAGCTTCACCGGCATGCGCATGGCTCGCTCCTCGGCCCGCTGCCGACGCCGAACCCGAGCTTCCTCCGCCTGCACGCGGCACACCGATGCCACGGCGACCCCGCTGCGATCGGCCTGGATCAAGGCCCGGATGAACAGGCGTAGATCGGGCACGTCGACCCGGTCGAGCATGGCGCGAAGTGCCTCGCCGCGCGAAGCGCCGAGGCGCATGTCGCGAAGTGTTCGGGTGAGCTCGTCGGCCAGCGGATTGTCGTTGGTGCGGGCCACACGGGTGAGCGCCGACTCGAGACCGAGGCCGGCCTCGACGCTGATCACCATCTGGTCGAGCATGTCGGGCAACGCCCGCTGGATCTCCCGTTGCCGGTGCTCGGCCCGCTCACTGAGCACCAGATCGAGAGCGATGAACCCCACGAAGGTGGTACCGGCGGCCACGGCAACAGTGGCCGACGAGACCCCGAGGACGAAGATCACGATCGAGCCCGTGAGGAATCCGAGCAACAGTCCGAACAACTTGAACTCGAAGAGCCGACCGAGGGTCCAGCGGTCGGTCTCGGCGGCTTGAACGATGCGACGCTCGAGCAGGAGGGACCGGCCCGGAGGCGTGATCCGCGCGGCGAGCTTCGCGAGAGCGCTGGGTCCCCGGCGTTGCCCGTCGTCGGCTTCGAGGCGACGGATGACTTCCTGGAGGTTGCGCACCGGTTGACTCTCGATCCCGTCGCCGATGTCGACACCGAGATGGATCACCTCCGGGGAGCCGCGGAACCAGCCCATCAGAAATCGAACCTCGCCATGCGCTGCAGCCACAGCCCGCCGACCACCAGCAGCACGGCCGCCCCACCGAGCATCACCCATCCGACGCCGCGACCGGTGAGCTCGCCCATGTACGCGGGATTGAGGACGCTCATGGCGACGAACAGCCCGGGCGGAAGCAGCGACAGAACGAGCCCCGACAGGCGCCCTTCCGCACTGAGTGCCTGGATCTGACCACGCACCCGGTTGCGCCCACGAATGGTGTCGGCGATGCGGTCGAGCACCTCGGCCAGGTCGCCACCGACCTCACGGTGGATGTCGATCGCACCGACGACCCATCCGAAGTCCTTGCTCTGCATCCGGTCGGCGAGGTCGCCGAGCGCGTCGTCGAGGTCGCGACCCACGCGAGCCTCGTGCAGGACGCGCTGGATCTCGCTCGACAGCGGCGCCGGCGCCTCGAGGGCGACGGTGTCGAGCGACTGGAGGAGACTGGTTCCCGAGCGCATCGACCCCGACACCATCTGGAGGAGCTCCGGGAGCTGTTGTTCGAACATCGCGCGGCGACGCAGCATGCGGGCATCGGCACTGAGGCGGTACACGGCGACCACCACGCCGACGAACGCGACGGCGCCGACCTCGCCGACGAACAGGCCGCCGACGACGGCTGCGGCAAGGACGAAGAGACGGCCGACGATCACACCGTCGAACCGGATCCCGAAGACCCGAACGGGAAGTTCGTCGGCCTCGAATGTGGCCCGGTCGGCGCGAGGCTGGATCATCGCCAGCGCCGCCACGCACGCGGCGAGCACCAACAGCACGCGGCCCGACGTTCCCATCGGCCCGTTGCCGACGGCAGCGAGCGCGGCGGGAATCACCATCGGTTGCCTCGGGCCGGCACGTTGTCGGTGGTGAAAATGGAGGAGGGCACGGCGATGCCCTGTTCCTCGAGGTGCGTCACGAACTCCGGGCGAACGCCGCTGGGTTCGAGCGTGCCCAGGAAAGCGCCTTCGGCGCTGAGCCCGGCCGAGAAGTCGAAGGTGAAGATGTCGTTGAGGGTCACGACATCGCCCTCCATGCCGGTGACCTCGCTGATGTGGGTGATGCGACGGGAACCGTCACGGAGACGGGCGATGTGCACGATCAGCTCGATGGCCGAGCTCGCCTGCTCGCGCACCACCCGAATCGGCAGCTCGAGGCCGCCCATGAGCGCCATCACCTCGACGCGGCGCAAGGCGTCGCGCGGGGAGTTGGCGTGAAGAGTGGTGAGGGATCCGTCGTGGCCGGTGTTCATGGCCTGCAACATGTCGAGGGTCTCGCCGCCGCGACACTCGCCCACCACGATGCGGTCGGGGCGCATGCGGAGCGCGTTGCGGACCAGGTCACGGACCTCGACTGCCCCGCGGCCCTCGACGTTGGCGGGCCGGCTCTCGAGCCGGATCACGTGACGCTGATGAAGGTTGAGCTCGGCGGCGTCCTCGATGGTGATGATGCGCTCGTTGGTCGGGATGTACGACGACAGGACGTTGAGCAACGTGGTCTTGCCCGAACCGGTGCCCCCGCTCACGAGGATGTTCACCCGGCCGCGCACACAGGCAGCGAGGAAGGCCCCGACGCCTCGGGTGAGCGTTCCCATCTCGAGCAGGTCCTCGATGGTCATCCTCTCCGAGGAGAACTTGCGGACGGTGAGCATGGCCCCGTCGATCGACAGCGGCGGGATGATCGCGTTGACCCGTGATCCGTCAGCCAGCCGGGCATCGACCATCGGAGACGATTCGTCGATGCGTCGACCGACGGAAGCCGAGATGCGTTCGACCACTTGGCGCAGGTGCTCTTCGCTGTCGAACGCCGCCTCCGTCAGGTAGAGCCGGCCGCCGCGTTCGACGAAAATCGCATCGGTGCTGTTCACCATGATCTCGCTCACCGACGGGTCGCGCAGAAAGCCCTCGATGGGGCCGTGGTGGAGAACGTCGTTGATCAGCTCTTCGCAGAGTCGGTTCTGTTCCCACTCGGCCAGCTCGATCTCCTCGTCGACCAGGAAGCGGGCGAGCTCCTCGATGATGAGGGTTTCGAGCTGGTCCTCGCTGAGGTTGCGCTCGTAGAGCTTGGCGCCCATCCGCTCGGAGAGTTCGGTCCGGGCCCGGCGCTTGAGCGTGAGAAGCGACGGACCGAGCGGTCCGGCCTCGACGATCGCCGGCAGCCGTTCGGCATCGAGATGAGGCTGCTCGAAGTAGCCGTCCGCGCTCAACCCGGAGAGCTCGGGTGGGGTCGGGTCGCGACGCAACTCGTCACTGCCATCCTCGGCCTCGGTCGGCTCGAGCGGGGAGACATCGACCGGATCGTCCCCATCGCTGTCCGCGACAGGAACCAATCGATCGTCATCGGCGAAGAGATCGTCGATCTCGGGAGGGGCCGACCGGCGGCGAAGCAGTCCCATGAGGTACCTCAGACACCGTCGGCGGATGCGAGCTCGGAGTCGACCGGGGTCTCGGCGTCGGCGGTCGGGTCTTCGAACGAGTCGGTGAGCACGGTCTCGAGCGTTGCGACGCCGGGCGCATTCTCGTCGGCGAGACCCGGCTGGTACGACAACCAGACTCGACCGAACTCGAGGGCATGAGTGAGAGTCTGCGCGTCGGCGGCATCGAGGGCGAGCGTCACGAAGAAGCGGCCGGCGGGCGCAGCCGGAAGGCGATCGAAATCACCGTCGTCGATCGGCAGCGGTGCCTCTTCCCGGATCGACGCCACCAGCACCTTCTGGAGGATGAGGTCGGAGACCTGGGCTTGTTCGTACGAGGCGAAGACACCGACGAGGTCGCCGGGCCGGAGCTGGCCGGCGAAGGAACGTTCGGTGTCGAGGGCGAACGAGATCTGCATCAGCCGATCGGGCACGTCGATCATCACGGGCGCGGCCGTGGCGACGAGCTCGGCCTCGGAGCTGTCCGAGCTGTCCGAGCTGTCGACGCCTTCTTGGCCGGGGTCGGATCCGCTGGTGGCTGCGTCGGTATCGATCGGCGGGTCGTCGGTCGAGCCGAGGAGGGAATCGGCGTCGGCGGCCAGCGAGATCGAGTCGTCGAGTACCGGATCACCGGCATCGTCGGCTCGCGTCATCGAGACGGCGAGGAGGCCCGCGCCGAGGGCGGCGAGCAGACCGGCCCCCACGTAGGTGAGTACCCGCTTGTCCATCTGATGGTCCTTCCGCCGAAACGACCGTCTGGTCGTGTCCGGAATGCGCTTGATCCGGGGGTTGTCGCAGCATGTGTGCCCACGCCACGTTCCTCATGGTGGCCGGGTCAGAGCACCATCTCAATAGCCACGGGAACGTCCGCTCACCACCATGGGCCGGAGGGCCCAGGGCCCGAAATCAGGCGTTTCTCGGGTCGAGAAGGGCCTCACCGGCCGGCTT
The DNA here is from genome assembly GCA_963787285.1 of uncultured Acidimicrobiales bacterium. Classification (GTDB taxonomy): domain Bacteria; phylum Actinomycetota; class Acidimicrobiia; order Acidimicrobiales; family JAHEJN01; genus JAHEJN01. The sequence continues at coordinate 203,405 of CAWBCM010000008.1, forward strand.
CGTGTCGGCCCATCCGGGATCGATCGACGACGCGCTGAGCGAAGCACCTTTGTGATCCCAGAGCAACGCGACCCTCGAGCCGTGCCATCGGAGGGCGATCGACACGGACCCGTTCGGGGTCGGCAGATCGTGGATCTCCCAGTTGACTCCCGGGACGAGGGGGGCAACGACATCGAGCCCCGACGCGTGGCTCACGACGAATCGGCGGGGGAACGACATGAGCGCAAGGGCGGTTTCGAGGGGATCCGGGCTGTCGAGGCGCATCACCGGAGCCGGGCTGCGGCGAGCCGTCTCGGGGTCGAACCAGGGTCCGAGCGCCGAGGCGAGGCGCGCTTGCGATTCGGGAAGGTCGCTGATCGACGCCCGCAGCTCGGCTGCGCCCTCGGCAAGGCGCTCGGCCGCGTCGTGCTGCTGGCGCGACGCCATGGATCGCGCCGCTGCCTCCAGACCGGCGACCGCCCACAGCGAGTGGGTCACATCGAAGGAATCGGCGGCATGGGCCACATGGACCAGCCCGAGTGCGCCCGCCGGGCGACGGCGGGGACGGCGCAGCGCCTCGTCGATCGTGGCGACGGCCAGCAGAACCAGCTCGGCTGACGGGATGGTTGCGCCACCGAATGACCGGGCCGCCTCGGCCGCCAAGAGCCACGCTGCCGCAGTGGTGGCATCTCCCTCGTCGAGCTCGGCGGCCAGGTGGTCACGTACCGACGCAGCCTCGGTGGCGAACCTCCAGTGGGACAGCGCCAACGCCAGTGCGCCACGCAGCTGGGTGTGTCGCGGCCGGTCGTAGCCCGGCCAGTCACCGGGGATGCCGTCGCCGGCCGCGATGAGCAAACGCTGACGGGCGCCGGCGAGGCCGGCGTCGACGACGTCGTCGCCGGTGACGACCCGCGTGCCGCGATCGAGGTGGGCGGCCCAACCCTTGGCCACGGTGTCGTCGTCGGGAAGCGAATCCGGTGGCGACGCCGCTCCCGCACGAAGGGCGATGGACACCGTGAGCGAGGTTCGATGCGCGACGGGGAACACGGCAGCCCCGGCGGCTTGTCCGCGACCGGAGCTGGCTGCTGCGGTGGACGCCGAACTGTTCTCCTCGAAGAGCATGCGGTGCAGCGACGCAGCGTCGGCGGCCGCGAGCAGCGCACCGGGGTCGCGGGGAAAGCTGACGACCTCGTCGTAGCCGAGCCGGATGCCCGATTTCACCACGGTGACAGAGGCGACCTTGTCCGATCCGGCGAGATCGCCGGCGGTGAGCACGATGGCCACCCCGATCGGGAGTGGCGTCGGGTTGGCAATGTGCAGCCGAGCGTGTGGCCGACCGTTCGGATCAAGGCTGGTGGACACCGATGCCACGATGTCTCCCCCGGGGATCCGCAACCGCGTGATCACTCCCGATGCGCCGTTGCTCATCTCCTGACGCGTGCTCGCCTCGTCGATCGGTATGTGCCAACGCTCGTCGGAACGAACGAAGAAGCGCACCCGCCAGCCCGAACCTGCCGGGCTCACGCCGCCGCCGCGGTCCACCAGAGCGAGCTCCCGAACACCCACGGCGCCCAAACCGACGTAGGGCTCCGATCGGGCAGCGGTCATGACGGCGCGTGTTCAGCGGTGATGGAGCGGCCGAGCAGCCCAGCGTACGCGTCGGCGGCGGAACGTCCTTCGGCCACCACTGCGTAGACCTCGCTGGCGATGGGCATCTCGATGCCGTATTGCGCGGCCAGCTCGGTGACCACTCGCGCGGTCTTGACCCCCTCGGCGACCTGGTCCATCTCGGCGATGATCTGCTCGATGGTCTTGCCCCGGCCGAGTTGCTCGCCGACGTGACGATTGCGACTCTGCTTGGAGATACACGTGGCCACCAAGTCACCCATTCCGGCCAGCCCGGCGAAGGTCTGGGGATCTCCCCCCATGGCGACGCCCAGTCTCGTGAGCTCGGTCAACCCCCGGGTGATCACGGCCGCGCGAGTGTTGTCGCCCGTTCCGAGCCCGTCGGCCATGCCGGACGCAACGGCGAAGACGTTCTTGAACGCGCCCCCCAGCTCCGAACCCACTACGTCGTTGTTCGTGTACACGCGGAAGATGTCGGTGGTGAACACCGTCTGTAGCCGAGTGGCGATCTCGTTGTCGGTCATGGCGATCACCGAGGCAGCGGCCGCCCCGGCCAGGATCTCCTTGGCCAGATTCGGTCCGGTGAGGGCACCGGCAGGATGCCCGGGGAGCACCTCGTGCACGATCTCGGTCATCCGGAGCTTGGTGCCCTGCTCGAGTCCCTTCGTGAGGCTCACCACGGGCACCCACGGCCGGAGGTGCTCGGCCACCGATTGGAGTGTCGATCGGAACGCATGGGACGGCACGCCCACCACCAGCAGGTCGGCCGCGCCGACGGCGCCTCCGATGTCGGTGGTGGCCGACAAGTCCGGGTGCAGTTCGAAGCCCGACAGATAGCGGATGTTCTCGTTGCGGTCGCTGATGCCGGTGGCGACCTCTTCGTCGCGACACCACAGCACCGTCGGCGTGTTGTGCGCCGCGAGGTGGGCCACTGTCGTGCCCCACGAACCACCACCGAGTACAACCACGCGCATCTTCATGGCGACAACCCTATGTCGAGGCGCCCATACACTGCAGACCGTGACGTCCCCGCCACTGTCGGTCGCCGTTGTCGTGCCGATCAAGAGCTTCCGGCTCGCCAAGGAGCGACTGGCTTCGCGCCTCAGTCGATTCGAGCGCGAGGCACTCGCCATGGCGATGGCGAGCCGGGTCGTCGCGGCCGCCGCACCCCTCCCGGTTTTCGTGGCCACCGAGGACGCAGAGGTGGCCGAGTGGGCGTCCGCGCAGGGAGCCCAGGGGCTGCTCACGGCGAACACCGGGCTCAACCCGTCGGTCACCGAGGCGGTGCGTCACACGGCCGCGCACGGCTTCGCCCGGGTGGTGATCGCCCACAGCGATCTGCCCCTCGCCCGGTCGTTCTCCCACCTCGTGGCGACCTCTGATGTCGCCTCGGAAGTGGTGCTGGTACCCGATCGACACCGAGACGGCACCAACGTGCTCGTGACTCCCACCCGGCGCCCTCCCGTCTTCGGTTACGGCCCCGGCTCGCTGCACCGGCACGTCTACAGCGCGGCACGGGAGGGTCATTCGGTGCGGATCGTCGTCGACGACGAGCTCGGCTGGGACATCGATCACCCCGGAGACCTCGATCTGCCCGACGGCCGCGACGCCCTCGACCTGGTGGCCTCGTCAGCGCCTCGGGGCGCGATCGCATGACGATCACCGTCGATCTCGACCCACCCGAACGAGCACTCGCCATCGGAGCTCACCCCGACGACATCGAGTTCGGGGCCGGGGCCACTCTGGCCAAGTGGGCGGCAGCCGGGTGCGAGGTGTCGCTGCTCGTGTGCACCGACGGCTCGAAGGGTTCGTGGGATCCGGCGAGCGACCCCACCGAGCTCGCCGCTATCCGTCAGAGGGAGCAGCACCTCGCCGCCAAGGCCCTCGGCGTGGCCGGCGAAGTGATCTTCCTGCGCTGGATCGACGGCGAGCTCGACTCGGGTCTCCGGCAACGATCACAGGTCGCCGCCGCCATCCGCCGGCTCCGTCCTCACGTGGTTCTCGGCCACGATCCGTGGAAGCGGTACCGACTCCATCCCGACCATCGTCATGCCGGGCAGTTGGCGGTCGAGGGTGTCGTTGCCGCTCGCGACCCGCACTTCTTTCCCGAGCTCGAGCTCGAACATCACCGGCCCGAGACGTTGCTGCTGTTCGAACCCGACGAGATCGATCATGTCGAGACGGCCGGTGGTTTCGAAGCCGCCAAGCTCGCCGCGCTCGAAGCCCACGCCAGTCAGTTCGAGTCCACCATGTTCGCCACCAACGACGAGGAGATCGCGGCCTTCCGGCGCCGGATCCTCGATGATCTCGCGACTCACGGCGCCATGGTCGGCGCCGCCCTGGCCGAGCCGTTCCACCAGCTCGAGGTCTGACGGAACCTCGGTCGACGTACCGCGATCAGACGGCGAGCTCTTCAGGTGTGCGGCGCCGGCGCCGACGCGTGGCCCCGACGCTCGGCTCCCAGTTGAACTTCCTGACCGCCACCACCGCACCCCCGACGCCCCACAACGCGATCACGGCGAGATGACCCCACCGCAACGCCGGTGCCTCGACGAAGGGATTGAATGCGGCCTGGAAGGCCTCGGCGAAGTGCTTGAGCGGGAAGAGGTCGCCGACCACCGAGAGCCAGCGTGGTGGATCCTCCAGAGGGATGAAGATGTTCGACACGAACGCGAGCGGCAGGATCGTGGCATTGGCCGCGGCGGGGGCCGAGGAGGCATTGGGTACCACCGACGCCATGGCCAGCCCGAGCAACGAGAACGACGTGAGGGCCACCACGAAGGTGATCATGGCTGCGGGCACCTTCGACGCCTCGACGTCGAGGTCGTAGAAGAGCACCCCGAGTCCGAGCATGAGCACGGCGCCGACGACGGCGATGAGCAGCGCCGACAGCACCACACCACCGATGTAGGCCGATGGCTGGAGTGGCGTACCCCGGACCCGCTTGAGGATGCCCTCGTCGCGGCGCATGGGGATGATGTTCACGAGGTTCGTGTAGGTGGCGCTCACCGCAGTGAACGCCGCCAACCCCGCGGTGTAGAACTGGCTCACGTTCATCGGGCCCAGCTCGGTGTCGACCTCGCCGTCGAACAACGCGTTGAACAGGACCAGCATCACCAACGGCAGCACGAGGGTGAAGAAGGCGGCGATGGGAGTGCGAACGAAGACCAACGTCTGAGCCCGGGCCTGCCGGAGCGCCTGGCTGGACCACGAGGGCCAGGCGGTCGTCATGTCAGAACCTCGCCGACCGTCGCCGAGTCGGTGAGCGAGAGATAGATGTCCTCGAGGCTGGGGCGATGAACGGTGAGGTCGGCCAGCTCGATGCCCCGCTCGATGGCCCACGTGGTGAGCTGGTGCAGATCCGCCGTTGGCGTCGGTGTCCGAAGCTCGACCAGACGCCCGCTCACCCGGGCCGCAGCCGCCACTGCCGGCAAGGCCGCCACCGCCTGGGCATCGGGCAACCGGAAGGCGATGGTGGTCCGGTTGGTCCCCGCCGACAGCTCGGCCGGGGTGCCCATTGCCACGATGCTCCCGTCGACGATCACGCCGACCCGATCGGCGAGCTGTTCGGCTTCGTCCATGTAGTGGGTGGTGAGAACGATGGTGGTGCCCAGTCCGCGCAGAGCCGACAAGAGCTCCCACGAGCCACGGCGGGCGGCCGGATCGAAGCCGGTGGTGGGTTCGTCGAGGAACAGAACCTCGGGGTTGCCGACCAGCCCGAGCGCCAGATCGATCCGGCGTTGTTGTCCGCCCGAGAGCGTCTTGACACGATCGTGCTGCTTCGGGCCGAGCCCGACGAGCTCGATGACTTCGTCGGCATCGCGAGGGTTGCGGTAGCTCGACCGGTAGAGCTCGACGGCCTCACGAACGCTCAACTCCGATTCGATGCCCGAGCTCTGCAAGACGATGCCGATCCGGTCGCGCAGCTCGCGCCCCCCGACGGCAGGATCGATGCCCAGGACCTGCGCCCGTCCCGACGTGGCCCGGCGATGCCCCTCGAGGATCTCGATCGTGGTGGACTTCCCGGCACCGTTGGGGCCGAGGAGCGCGAACACCTCACCATCGGCGACCTCGAAGCTGACCCGGTCGACCGCGGTGAGCGGCCCGTAGGTCTTGGTCAGGTCGGCGACCTCGATCGCGGCCATCGGGCGAATCAGTCCCAGTCGATGTCGGACAGCTTCGCCAGGGCGAGGGCCAGGGCCTGGGTGCCCTTGCGGCCACCGCCTTGGCCCTGGAGTCCGACGTAGAGCTGATGGGCGAGCGCCAACCCGGGCGTGGCGACTTGCATGGCCGACGCTTCGTGTAGCGCGATACCCATGTCCTTGACGAAGTGATCGACGAAAAAGCCCGGCTCGAAGTTGCCGTCGAGGATGCGCGGCGCCAGGTTGGAGAGCGACCAGGATCCGGCTGCTCCCCCGCTGACCGATTCGAGCACGGTCGCCAGGTCGAGACCGGCTCGGCGGGCATAGAGCAGCGCCTCGGCGATGCCCACCATGCCCGAGGCGATGAGGATCTGGTTCACCATCTTGGTGTGCTGGCCCGAACCGGGGCCTCCCTGGTGCACGATCGTCGCCCCCATCCGTTCGAACAGCGGGCGGGTTCGCTCGACCTCGTCGTCGTCTCCGCCGACCATGATCGACAGGCTGGCGTTTCGGGCTCCGACGTCGCCGCCGGACACCGGCGCGTCGACCGCGCCCACTCCGCGTGCCTTGGCGGCGCGGTGGATCTCGACCGCCAACGACGGCTCGCTGGTGGTCATGTCGACCACGACCGACCCCGCGGGGGCGGCGGCGACGACGCCATCGGCCCCGAGAAACACCTCACGCACGTCGGACGGAAAGCCCACGATGGCGAAGGTGATGTCGGACGCGACCGCCACTTCGGCCGGGGTGTCGGCCCATACCGCACCCCGGTCGAGGAGGCTCGCCGCCTTGGCCGGCGATCGGGTCGACACGGTGACGGGGTGGCCGGTGTCGAGGAGATGCCCGCACATCGACGCACCCATGACGCCCGTGCCGATCCAGCCGACACGTACGTGCGCCGGATCGGTCACGGATCGACTCAGCTGGTGGCTTCGTCGGCCGCGTCCTCGGCGGCGTCGGTGATCTCCTCGGCGTCATCGCCGTCGCGGTCGACCAGGTCTTCGACCTTGTCCTTCACGTCGCCGGCAACATCCTTGGCCTTGTTGGCAGCGGTGCCGGCCATGTCCTTGGCCTTGTGGGCTGCGTCACCCGCGGCGTGCTTCGCCTTGTCGAGTGTGGGCTCGGCCTTCGTCTTGGCTTGGCCGAACATGCTCTTGATCTTGTCCATGAGTGCCATGGCTCTCTCCTTCTCGTGCTCCCGATTCGTGCGCCGACGGCGGCGTTCGAGGAGCGGTTCCGGGTGAGTGTAGGACCTTCATGGGTCGGAAGACTCAGGGAGCCGGATCGGCTGCTGCGCCACCGAACTGCTGGTCGAGCAGGACGAGGAGTCCGGGAAAGCCCGGGATCTGGTTGAGCCGACGACTCGCCCAGAGCATTGCGACCATCACGGTGGCGGTGCTGAACGGCCACGACACGAGGAAGCGGATGATGACGAACCCATTGGCCGAGGAGGCACTCAGCAACCAGATGTCGAACACGCCGCTCAAGAAGAGGTAGGCCGCCCAGACGATCGAGAGCCCTGCGGTGGTCGACCGGTAGATGGCGTGGTGCAGCGTCGAGGCCGGGATGGGGATGGCAAAGGGTGCTGCCCACGCAACCACGTTGCGTTTCACGAGTACCGATCCGACGATGCCGATCACCATCAGGAACTTCACAGCGATCCCGGTGCCGAAGTACACATTCTCGCTGTCGGTCACGATGCCGATGACGGCACGGATCACGAGCACCGCCGCAACCCCGGGAATGAAGATGCCGATGCCCAGGCCGCGGCGATACCGATTGGCCATGGCGTACAGCGAGGCCACCGTGGTTCCCGCGATGGCCCACTTGAGGCCGAAGAACGAGTTCAACCCCACGAAGGCGATCACGGGAAGAATCGAGTTGAAGCTGTCGGATGGGCCCCACGTGGCGGGGCGCGACGGGGTGGCGGCGTCGTCGGGAGGGAGGTGTGGGGTCGTCACCGGTTCAAGTGTGGCCGGGCGCTCGGGCAATCAGGCATCGCGACCTCGACGCATGCCTGCGCCCTGCCGCGCCAGCCAGATCGGCGCGACGAGACTGGGTATGAGGATGACGAGCAGCAAAGTGCTGTTGAAACCCCGCACGAAACCGAAGAGGAACGCGACGAGCAGAATCGGCAACGCAACGAGGATGGCGACCCGCGTCGCCTGATCGGGATGGACGTAACCCAGGACCGCGGCGGCAGCCAGACCCATCAGCACCGCCACGAGGGTCGGCAGCGGGATGGCGACCACCATCAGCGCCACGCCGACGATCAGCGCCGTTCGGCTCGGCCCGTCGAGGCGATTCCACAGGCTCCGCATCACCGGGTGAGCGCCGTCCAGCTGCGCGCCACGGCGTGGTCGCCGAAGACCTGGAGATCGGCCGAGTCGAGCGGCACTCGCTCCCACAACACCAGGTCGAGGTCGCTGGCTGTCCCCCGGATCGCGACGTCGCCCTTGGCGTGGGCTCGCACGACCTCGACGACTCCGTTCTCGGCCGCCAACGTCCACTCACCTTCGGTGTCGGTGCAGTGCAGGTGCAGACTGCCGGTCGGTTCGGGCAGGCCCCGGTCGAGGAGGTTCGGGAACGTCGTGTCGGCGAGCTCGTCGATGCCGTCGCGGGCAATGTCGGCGGCGAGGGGTTCCCCGAGCCCGAGACCGTCGCGCAGATCCCACAGATGCACGGCGGTCTCCTGGGCGGCTCGCCGCAGGAAGAATCCGCCGGTGGCGTCGGCCGTCCAACTCCAGACGGGCTCGGACGGTTCGACACCGGCCAAGGCGGCGGCGAGCTGGTCGATGGTTTCGCGAGCGTGGGCGAACAACTCCGCACCGGTCAGGTCGGGCGGGTGCATCGAACCGGTCCGCTCGGTGGCTCGGGTTCGGACATGGCGCCCCAGAAAGCTCCATACCCCGCACAGATGGGCGACCAGGTCGGTGGCGACCCATTCGCCACAGTGCGGTACGGCCGCGTCGGGGTGCGCTGTAGCGAGCGCGAGCACCGCATCGGCGTCGTTGCCGAAGGATTCGAGATAGCGGTCTTTGGACAACATGGGTTCAGTCTCGCATGCCCGAACGCAGGCGAGACACGGTTGGTGGCGTCGGCCATGGCTCTAGCCTCGGAACGTGGATTTCGACCTGGACACGATTCGGCTGTTCCTGCATCTGCTTGCGGTGTCGGTGTGGGTGGGTGGCCAGATCGTGCTCGCAGCCCTCGTTCCCGTACTGCGCTCGGTCGGGGCGGAAGCGCCCAAGGCCGTCGCGAACCAGTTCAATCGGATCGCCTGGCCGGCCTTCGCCGTGGCGATCCTCACGGGCGGCTGGATGCTCGGCGAGGTCGGTGTCGGCGACCGCAGCACCGGCTATCAGTCGGCGCTCCTGGTGAAGCTGCTGCTCGTGGCGCTCTCGGGCGTCGCTGCCTACCTGCATGCCCACGCCCGAACGCGGGCCGGAACCGCCGTGTGGGGCGCCCTCGGCGGGCTGAGTGCTTTGGCGGCCTTGCTCTTCGGTGCGATCCTGGCCACCTCGGCCTGAACGGAGTTCTCCACGACCATGGGCAAGAAGAAGCGCGACGCAACGCCGACCGAGGTGCTCGGCATCGACATCGGCGGAACCGGGATGAAGGCCGGTGTGGTCGATCTGACCACCGGTGAGCTGGTCAGTGAGCGGTTCCGCATCCCCACCCCGCAACCGGCCGATCCCGAGAACATGGCGCCGGTTGTGGCCGAACTGGTGGAGCATTTCGGCCACCGCGGACCGATCGGCGCGGCCTTCCCCGCCATCGTCAAGTCGGGGGTCATCCACTCGGCCGCCAACATCGACCCGAAATGGTTGGGCACCGACGCCGCTGCGCTGCTCGCCGATGCCGTCGGCCAGGAGGTCGTCATGCTCAACGACGCCGACGCAGCCGGGCTGGCCGAGGTGGGCTTCGGCGCGGCGAGGGGCGTCGACGGTGTGGTGCTCGTGCTCACCTTCGGCACGGGTATCGGCAGCGGCCTGTTCGTCGACGGCGAGCTGGTGCCCAACACCGAGCTCGGTCACCTGCAGCTCGACGGTCATGTCGATGTGGAGGACTGGGCCGCCGCCAGCGCCCGGGAGCGCGAGGGCCTGAGCTGGAAGGCCTGGGCGCCTCGTGTCGACCGCTACCTCGAGCACGTGTGCTTCCTCTTCTCCCCCGACATGATCGTGATCGGCGGCGGGGCGAGCAAGAGCTTCGACAAGTACAGCAACTTGCTCGACCCCCGCACCACCATCGTCCCCGCCACACACCGCAACAACGCCGGGATCATCGGCGCGGCGCTCTATGCCCTGGCGCAGCGGTAATCCGCTGCGCCGCTGGCGCATCACCCCCCACAACCGGCGCGGCGACCGACGGTCGCCGACGCCAAACGCGTCCTGTGCCCTGGCGCAGCGGTAATCCGCTGCGCCGCTGGCGCATCACCCCCCACAACCGGCGCGGCGACCGACGGTCGCCGACGCCAAACGCGTCCTGTGCCCTGGCGCAGCGGTAATCCGCTGCGCCGCTGGCGCATCACCCCACCCCAACCGGCGCCCACGGCATCTCCTACAAGCGGCGCGCCCGACGTGCCCCCTATTGCAGGGGCTGACTCCGGTGCTGTTGGAGCCAGGCGTACATGGCGATGCCGCTGGCCACACCGGCGTTGATCGATCGGGTGGAGCCGTACTGGGTGACCGAGCACACCTGATCACACACGGCTCGCATGGTGGCCGACAGCCCCGGTCCCTCCTGGCCGAGGACCAGAACGCAACGCTCCGGGAGTTCCGCGGTCTCGAGGGGCACCGACCCCGGGAGATTGTCGATGCCGATCACGGGCATCGCCTCGATGGCGGTCCATGCCACGAAGTCGTCGACGGTCCGATGGTGGTGCAGATGCAGGTAGCGATCGGTCACCATCGCGCCGCGGCGGTTCCAGCGCCGCTTGCCGACGATGTGAACCCCGCCGGCCAGGAAGGCATTGGCATTGCGTACCACCGTGCCGATGTTGTGGTCGTGCTCCCAGTTCTCGATGGCCACGTGGAACTCGTGCCGCCGGGTGTCGAGATCGGCAACGATGGCCTCGACAGTCCAGTAGCGGTAGCGGTCGATCACGTTCCGCCGATCGCCGTTGGCCAACAGCTCGACGTCGAACCGCGGATCGTCGGGCCACGGAGGCTCATGGGGACCGACACCGACCTCACCGCTCACGAGACCACCTCGATCACCGCGACGTAGTGCAGGCTCACGCCGACCAGCACGAGGACGTGCCAGATCTCGTGATAGCCGAAGCGACTCGGCCAGGGGTCCGGGCGGCGGAGGCCGAGCACGATCACGCCGCCGACGTAGCAGACTCCTCCGCCGACCGTCAGCCATCCCGCGAGGTGTGCCCCTTCCTCGAACAGCAGGAAGACGCTGAGACCCCCGAGGAGGCCGAGCGCAACGAACAGTCCCGATTGCAGGCCGAAAGGCAGCTCGAAGGGAGCCCAGCGCAGAGCGATTCCTGCGAGAACCACCGACCACATGAGGACGAGCCGCCAGACTCGGACTCCACCGTCGGGCGTCACCCCGATGAGCCCGGTGAAGGTGCCGCCGATGAGCACGTAGATCGCCGTCTGGTCGACCTGGCGCATCACCCGCCAGGCTTCGTCGGACCACCACCGGCGGTTGAAGATCGAGCTCGTGACGAACATGAAGAGGTTGGCCAGGCCCGTAGCGGCCGCAACCAACCGCGTCGCCGTCGAGCGGGCCAGGAGCACCAGCACCACCGCTGCCACGACCGCCACAGGGATCATGAGCGTGTGCAACCATCCGCGGTACCGCGGTTTCACCAGCGAGCTCTGTCGCCAGGGATCGGGATGGGCAACCACGGATCAGAGGCGCTCGAGGAGTCGATCGATCAGAGCGCTGATCTCGTCGGCACACTCGATGAAGGTGGTCTCGTCACCGCCGGCCGGGTCGACCACCTCGGTTGCGCCCTCGAGGCCGACCCCGCCCAGCGCGAGGGCGGTGACTCGTTCGGACAGCGAGCCCTCGCCCGAGGAGAGAGCGTCGACGAGATGGTGCAGCGTCGCCGTGCGGTCCGCCGCCTCGGGATGAGTACGCCGCACGTAGGCCACGTGCTCGGGGGCGAACGCCACCACCAGCGTCGCGTCCTTCAGGTCGTCCTCGACCAGCTGATGGGATCGATGATCGGCGTCGGCCAAACCATGCCGGGACAACGCCAGACGCGTCCGGCCGCTCATCGGCAACCCCTCGAGGGCGTGGGTACCGGCACCGACGACGTCGACGCCGTCGTGACGGGTGCGCAACATCACTGCGCCCATCACCGAACGGGCGGCGTTGCCGGTACACAACATCACGATTCGGGAACGGGCCGACTCTGGCATCGGTCGGACGGTAGCGGTCGCAACAGAGGGTCAGTCGTCGATGGCGGCCTCGGCCGGGGTCCGAACCACCACCGGGAACGAGGTCAGAGGCACGACGCCCACCAGCGGCTGGCCTCCGATCGGCACGACCTGGGACACTGCGGCGCACGGATACGGCACGACATGGCTCGCGGGCCACCAGCCCGGGCACACCAAGCCGTCGATGCCCGGGTACTGCCAGCCGTTGTTCACGATGTTGTGCAGCGCTTCGGTGGTGATCGGATCGGGTGTTGTCGCGACTGCGGCCACCAGGAAGTCGGCGGCCACGTACCCGGACAGGATCGCCCGGTCGATCTCGTCGGCATCGAGACCGATAGCGGCGGCGTCGAACCGGAACTGCTCGGCACCGGGACCGTCGGCGGTGATGTCGAAGCCCTGACTGATCTGAAAGCTCCCCGACAGCGCCACGGTCAGGTCGGGGTCGTCGAGAAAGGCCCCGGGATCGGTGTAGCCGGTGCCGACGATCACCCCGTCGAAATCCGCTCGTAGCGCGGTGTAGAGGCCCTCGGTTCGCGTTCCGTCGATGATCACCAGATCGGCATCGGCGTCGTTGACATCGTCGACGACGGCCGACCATCCGGTTCGCACTGCTTCGGCGGGTGTGGGTACCTCGGCCGCGTCGAGCACGAGCTCGGCCCCGAGCAGTTCGGCCTCGAGGGCCACCGATGACGCCAACAGCTCACCGGCGATGTTGTCGGCCCGCACCAGGGCCACCTTCAGGTCCGAGGCAGCGAGGCCCGCCGCCATCGCCGACAGCTCGATATGGGGCACGGCCACGACCGGAGTGGTGGCCGCAGCCAACGCCGGACAACCGAGCGCACCGGTCTGGGCGAACCCGAATCCCGCCTGGAAGCCACAGTACGCGGGGAGATCGCCGACGCCGACGTACGGGATGTGGCGCTGGTCGAGCAGATCCTCGGCGAAGAGCGCCACCGAGGTGGCCGGCACGATCGCGAAGATTCGCCCGTCGTCGGTGAGCTGATTGATCAGTGTGCGGTTGCGATCGGGGTCACCCTCGTCGTCGAAGCAGTCGACCAACACGATCGGGCGGGGAAGCTCGAGGTCTCGGTTGGCTCGCTCGAATCGAGCCCGCGCTCCTTCGCACACGTCACCGGCGACGACGAGGGGTCCGATGGACTCGGTCACGACCCCGGCGACGCGCAACGGCGGGGCATCGGGTCCCGGCGCAGGAGTCGGCGTGGCCGACGGTTCCTCCTCCGGGACCGACTCGGGATCGGTCCCGACGGGCGTCGGTGTGGGTGCGGCCGGCGTGGGCGTCGGGGTCGGCAACTCGAATCCCACCGGCGTGGGCGCGGGATCGACGAAGGGAACCATGGCGACCTCCACGGCGACCACGTCGGCGATCTCGGCGGCCGGATCGGCGATGTCCGGATGGGCCGGGGCGCCGGGGCTCGGGATGGGCACGCCGTTGGGGTCGACCCGGGGCTCGGGAAGGGGCGTCGGCGTCGGTGCGGGTGTCGGTCGGGAAACCGGAGGCGCCACCTGGAGGCCTCCGTCGACGGGTCCGGCCGAACACGCGGCCGTCGCGACAGCGCAGGTCACCACGACGGCACACGTCGCAAGCAGAACGCGGGGGGATGCCACGGGACCACGCTACGACCTGGCGTCGGCAAGGTTGCGGCATCCGCTTCGAGTTGCTCGGTGCATCGGGCTATGTTTTGCCCCGCCATGACGATCCATCTCGTGCGTCACGCTTCGGCCGGCACCAGGGGCAGCTACGCCGACGACTCGTCCCGACCGCTCGACGAGCTCGGGCGAGCGCAGGCGTTGGCCATCTCCGACCGCCTGGGAACGAGCCTGATCGACGTCGTCTACTCGAGCCGGGCGCGCCGGTGCGTCGAGACGGTGGCGCCGCTGGCGTCGGTCCTCGGACTCGAGGTGTTGCATCAACCCAGCCTGTACGAGGGTTCGTCGGCCCACGATTGCCTCGCCCTCATCGAAGCGATCATCGGCGCCGGCGAGAACGCCGTGCTGTGCAGCCACGGCGACCTGCTCCCCGACGTGCTCCAGCTGCTCGTGAACAGGGGCCTCGACCTCGGTCCCACCCGCGGATTCGCCAAGGGCAGCGTCTGGACGGTGCACACCGCGGGCGCGACCCTGACCACCGCCTCGTATGCGCCGACCATGGTCTGAGGCGCGGTCCTCAGCCCTCGAGCGCCGCCCGTAGCGCGTCGAGGAGCTCCCGGTCGGCTGGGTCGAGGTCGAAGGCATCGAGGACGTCGAGCTGACGGGCAACCAGCGTGGCATCGCCGGTGATCACGGCCACGCGCAGCAGCGAGAGCTGGGCGGAAACCGAGGAGGGATCGACCTCGACCGCCCGCTCGATCGACGCCCGCCCGTCGGCGATGAGCTCGTCCGCGCCGCCGGGATCCTCCGCCGCAGTCTCCTGACCCGTGACCACCAACAGGTCGCCGCGGGCGACGAGAGCCGTGACGTTGTCCGGGTCGACCTCGAGGGCAGCACCCAGAGCCCGGATGCCCAGACCGGCCTCGCCCGCGTTCACCAGCTGCTGGCCGGCCCGTGCCATCGTCTCGACGCTCACCCCGTAGGCCTCGACCGAGATCTCGCCGTCGGGGTCGGACCGCAACAATCCGACCAGAGCCCGTTCCCGGAGCCCCTGTTGATCGACGAGCTGACGCATGGCCGGCGGTGGATCGGTGGCATCGAAGGCGGCCAGCTCGTCGCTGGCCTCGTCGTAGCGTTGCTGGTTGGTGAACAGCACGGCCCGGAACACCCGCGGATCCGGATAGTCGGGGGCACTCGCGACGGCCGCCCCGAGCAGCGCCTCGACCTCCGCGTCGTTCTCGGAGTCCTCCGCACCCAGATACAGGTACCAGGCCTTGTACGACATGGCCTCGGCATTGCTCGGCTGAATCTCGAGCACCGCGTCGTAGCGCCCGATGGCGGCCTCGAGGTCGCCGTTGCCCGCCAGCTCACCTGCTTCGAGCAGCAGCGTGCGGGTGCTGGCCCGCACATCGCCGGTTGCGGTCTCGGTGCTCGACCGGAAGCCAGCCGATCGGGCCAGCAGGATCCCCGCCACGGCGGCGAAGACCAGCACTGCGGTGATGGTGGTGAACCGCCGGAGGCGCGGCGGACGCGGGGTCGGGGCCGCCATCGACGCCCGGCCGGCCTCGATGGCCCGCACCACATTCGCGGTCCGACGGGTGTAGTCGTCGTGCAGGGTACGGAAGTCGAGGTCGTCGATGTCTCCTGCCTCGCGCTCGGCGTCGAGGTCTTCGAGGCTGCGGAGGAGGAAGTCGCGTTGGTCCTCGAGCTCGGCGATCTCGTCGGAACCGAGCGCCCGTTCGCCGCTCACGACCGCCCTCGGATGCGGTCGACGAGCACCCGATCGGCTTCGGTGGCTCCCGCCGCCGGTCGTGATCGCGGCCGGGTCATGGCAAAGCCGAGAACCGCCGCGGCCACCACGACCCCGATCACCGGAATGACCCACACGAGCCCGGCGAGGCCGGTGCCCGACGGTGTGAGCAACACGTCGCTTCCGTAGCGGTCGGCGTAGACCTGGCGGATCTCGTCGTCGGCTTCACCCGCATCGACCCGCCGGGCGATGTCGGCTCGTATCTCCCGTGCGATGGCCACGTCGGACTCGGCCACCGACTGCCCGTCGCACAGCGGACACGCGACGGTGCGGGAGATGTCGAAGGTGCGGTCGGCGTTGGTCTGCGGGCCTCCGTCGTCGAGCACACCGAAAACCAGGGCGGTGACGGCGACGACGACGACCAACAACCACGAGGTCGTCGAGCGGGTCAGCCGTCGCCCGCTCATCGTGGCTGCTCCGCCGACTCGGCGGCGGCCTCGAGTGCGTCGATCGTCTCGTCGAGCTCGTCGGCGGTCACCTCGCCGATGAACTCACGGGCGACCACACCCGATGGTGCGACGAGCACGGTGGTGGGAGGAGCGGTGACACCGAAGTCGATGATGGCGGCGGTCGTGTCGTCGACCAGCAGGGGCCAGTCGCCGCCGAGCTCGTCGAAGAAGGCCTCGACGTCGGCTCGCGTGTTGCTCACCGCAACCCCGACGAGGAGCGCGTCGCCGTCGGGATGCCGTGAGACGAACTCCTGCAGCTCGGGATGCTCGCTGCGACACGGGAGACACCACGAGGCGAAGAAGTTCACCACGACCCACCGGCCGCGCTGATCGTCGATGTCGAAGCGATCGCCCGCCAGGGTCGGTCCGGCCAGCGGTGGGACGACCCGACCCTGGAGCTGGCCGCCGCGCTGGTTTCGCTGTGTGTCGCTCAAAGCCAGCACCGCCAGCATCCCGGCCACGAGCACCGCGACGGGGACGACGATCCAGATCGCCATGCGGCGTCGGCGGAGCTCGACCTCCGCCGACGGTCCGGAGGCCGCGGCGTCGGTCATCCGGCCGGCACCCCCTCGGGTTCGGCGTCGACGGCCAGGGGCGTACGCGAATCGATCGCCCCACCCACTGGAGCCGAGACGGCCTCGGTTCCCCGTCGACGCTTCCCGGGGAACGCGGACAGAACCGTGCCGATGGCCACCACCAGGCCCCCGAGCCACAGCCACACGATGAGCGGCTGTACGGTCGCACGCACCGTGGCGGCGTTGGTCTCCGCGTCGGGCAGGGCAATGACGGCCAGCTGGACGTCTTCGGTCAAGGTGGTCCGCGTGGCCGGATCGGCCACGATGCGTCCGCTGGCACGAAACTGGTCGATGGAAGGCTCGATGCTGTCGCCGTCGACGGTCAGGCGCAGCGACGAGTTGATGCGTTCGGCGAAGTCGGTCTCGGTGAAGCCGTCGTAGGTGATGGTGTGACCGGCCAGCACGGCCGACTCACCGGGTCGGAGCGTGAACTCGCCCTGGCGCACGAACGACGTGCTCGCGGCGATGGCGACGCCGATGATGATGATGCCGAGGTGGACGATCATGCCGCCGTTGGTTCGCCCGACGACGCCTCGCCAACCCTGGCGACGGCTCGCCAGCACGACGGTGCGCAAGGCCGATCCGGCGGCGAACCCGCCGAGGCCGAAGGCGAGGAGCGGCGCGAGACCGCGTGCGCCCACCACCACCGAGAACACCAGCGCGGCGGCACCGATCCACGCCGGCCATTCGAGCCGGTGACGCAACGTGACCCCGGTGGTCTTGCGCCAGGGCAGCACCGGCGCCACCGCCATCAGGAACAACAGCGTGAGCCCGATGGGCATCGACATCCGCTGGAAGTAGGGCGCACCCACCGAGATCTGCTCGTCGTTGGCGGCCTCGATCAGAAGGGGGAAGACCGTGCCGAGAAGAATCACGAAGGCGAACGCCGCGAACACGAAGTTGTTCGCGAGAAACGCTCCCTCGCGAGAGATCGGCGAGTCGATGCGGCCGGGTGACCGGAGCCGATCGCCCCGCCATCCGATGAGCCCGACGGTGACCGCCACCACCACGCCGAAGAAGGCCAGCAGGGCCGGGCCGATGCCCGACTCGCTGAACGCGTGCACCGATCCGAGCACACCGGACCGGGTGATGAAGGTGCCGAGAATGGTGAGTGCGAACGTGGCGCACACCAACGACAGGTTCCACACACGCAGCATGCCCCGTCGCTCCTGCACCATCACCGAGTGCAGGTAGGCGGTGCCGGTGAGCCACGGCAACAGCGATGCGTTCTCGACCGGATCCCATCCCCAGTAGCCGCCCCAACCGAGCACGTCGTAGGCCCACCACGCGCCGAGCAGGATGCCGACGGTGAGAAAGCCCCAGGCGAACAACGTCCACCGCCGGGTCTCGACCAACCACCCCTCGCCCAGACGACCCGTGACCAGGGCACCGATGGCGAACGCGAACGGCACGGTGAAGCCCACGTAGCCCAGGTAGAGGATCGGGGGATGGAAGGCCACGAGCGGATGGTTCTGCAGCAACGGGTTCGGGCCGGGTCCGTCGAAACCGACGGGCGGATCGAAGGAGGCGAACGGATTGGCCGGTCCCTCGATGCCCAGGACGGGACGCAGCATCAGCCCGAAGAAGAACACGGCGACGGCGAACATGGTGAGCAGGGCCCAACCCACCATGGGGTCGTCGAGTCGCCGGCGGAACTTCGTGGCGATGATCACCAGGTACAGGGTGAGCACCAGCGCCCACAGCAGGATCGAGCCCTCGAGCGACGACCAGAGCGCGGCGAAGTTGTAGAGGGCCGGGGTGCGGCTCGACCCGACCTGGGCCACATAGGCGACGGTGAAGTCGCGGGTGATGAGCGCCCGCTCCATGACGGCGAAGGCGAGGACGGCTCCGGCGAAGGCGAGCCACGCATAGGTCCGTCCGAGCACGAGCAGTTCGCGGCGGCCCTTGGCCAACCCCCAACCGAGGGTGACGACGCCGAGCACCGACGAGGCGAAGGCGAGCGTGAGC
Organism: uncultured Acidimicrobiales bacterium; assembly: GCA_963787285.1. Classification (GTDB taxonomy): domain Bacteria; phylum Actinomycetota; class Acidimicrobiia; order Acidimicrobiales; family JAHEJN01; genus JAHEJN01. The sequence goes on from CAWBCM010000008.1 coordinate 221,960, forward strand.
GCGCCCGAACCCAGGGCGACGTTCATCGTGCGAGCGACGCCTGATGGGTCACTCGGAACCGCCCCGAAGGCTGTCCTCGACCCGATCGGGGTTCTCGGCGTCGTACTCGTTGTCGTGCTTCACCAGGATGCGATCGCTGGAGTAGTAGTAGCCATCGGTGGAGGTGCCGTTGCTGGCCGCGAATCGCACCCCTTCCGGGCTGGCGCCCTCGACGAAGTGACCCTCGAGTACGACGGGGATGCCTTCCTGGAACAGCTGCGGTGGCGCCCCCTCGTGGGCGACATCGACCTGCACGTCGTTGAAGACGACCGAGAACAGGACGAGATCGCCCTGCTGGCTCACCGACCCGTCGACGACGAGGCCCTGGAGGTTGAACCGTTTCTCGCCGAGGGAATCGCGCTGGGCCACCGCCTCGTCGGCGTTCCGGAAGAACAACGTGGCGTCGCTGAGGCCCTTGTAGAGCACCGCGCCGACGGCGACGAAGGCAAGGATCGCGACCGCCGTGGTGACCCACTTGCGGGTGCGGCCCGCCGACGAGACCGGGCGCTCGGACGGGACGATGGGCGGCTCGGAGCCGGGGGTCACTGCATCCATCGACGTTTCTCCTCGGGCACCTGGCGGCTCAGCGAACGACCGCGTGCCACCAACCGCATGGCGTAGGCCGCGAGTACTCCGCCGGTGGCGCCCCAGCCCAACACGATGTAGCCCCAGTTGCTCATGACCCACCGCCGACCAACTCGGCCTCACGGCGGCGCTCGTCGAGCGCGAGACCGAGCGAATGCATGTCGACCTGGTCTTCGAGCCACGCGATTCGGAACCGATGGACGAGCAGCCACGCGAACACGAGGGTGAACACCAGAAGTCCGAAGAACAGGCTGAACAGCATCAGGTCGTCGAGCTTCGGGTCGAAGTCGGTGCTCAGCACCGTGGCTTCCTGGTGAAGGGTTCGCCACCATTTGACCGAGAAGTGGACGAGCGGGATGTTCACCACGCCGATGAGCGCCACGATGGCCGAACGGCTGGCGCGAACGGTCGGATCGGCCGGAATGCGCCGAACGGCCAGGTAACCGACGAACATGAGGAACAGCACCAGCGTCGACACGAGCCGGGCATCACCCCACTCCCAGTACGTACCCCATGTCGGTCGCCCCCAGATCATGCCGGTGAGCAGGGCCAGCCCGCAGAACAGGACCCCGATCTCGGCCGCCGACGCGGCCACGAGATCCCACCACTGCGACTTTTTCCACAGCACGAAGGCGGAGCCGACGGCGGTGAGGCTGAACGACAGGTACGCAAGCCACGCCGAGGGCACGTGCACGTACATCAACCGCACCAGCTCGCCCTGAGTCTGATCGGCGGGGCTGAACACCAACCCGAGCAGTACGAGCCACACCACACCCAACGCGGCGAGTGCGCCGAGGGTGCGGGTGGCCTTGGAGCCAGTGGTGGTGACGGCCGGAGCCTTGGTCACGATTCCTCCATCAGGGGGCCGAAGGCGACAAGGCCGAGCGCCACGTACACGAGGGCGAAGATCGCCAGGAAATTGAACCACGACCATCCGTCGACGGCGACATCACCCAATGCGGCGCCCATGGCTCGGGTGGCGCCGATCAGCACGGGCGCCAGGACGGGCAGCAGCAGAAGCGGCAGGAGAGTCTCCTTCACACGGAGTCCGGCGGTGAGCACTCCGTACAGGGTGCCAGCGGAAGCGATGCCAACGGGCGCGACCAGTCCGGTGGCGGCCAGGAGAACCCATCCGTCGAGCTCGGCGGTGAAGAACACGACCACACCGAGTGCGAGGAGGATCTCGAGAACGAAGAGCTGGAGGGCGATGGCAGCGGCCTTCCCTGCGAACACTGCGGCGGGCTGGAGACCCGAGAGGCGGAGCGCCTCACGCACGCCGACATCGGCTTCGACGGCAAAGGCCCGCTGCACCAACATCACCGCGGAGAACAGGACCGCTATCCAGTACAGGCCCGCCGTGAGCTGTTGGAGTGTCTGGCGGTTGCCGTCGAGGGCGAACGCGAAGATCACCAGGACGAGTACGGCGAAGGGAACCACCTGGGCCATGCCCACACGCGATCGCCATTCCACCCGCAGATCCTTGCCGGCGACGAGACGGGCCTGACCGAGCAGCGAGGCGTCAGCCATCGATCGCCTCGAGCGAGTCGACAGCGGGCGGCCCGCCTACTGCGCGGTGCACGACGTGCCCACCGGCCAGCACGACGTGCCGGTGGGCCAGGGCGACGGCCCGGTCGAGGTCGTGGGAGGCGATGAGCACCGCAGCGCCACCGGCCGCGGCACGCCGCACGATGCTGTCGAGCAGGTCACGGGCGGCCTCGTCGAGGGCCCCGTGAGGTTCGTCGAGCAGCCACACCCGTGGCCGGCGAGCCAACAGGATGGCCAGCGCCGTGCGGCGACGCTGGCCCGCCGACAAGCGGGCGGCGGCCACGTCGGCGAGACGGCCGTCGAGCCCGAGCCGGGTCATGGCGAGCTCCGCGTCGGCGTCGGATGCACCGACGGCCCGGGACCAGAAGCGGATGTTGTCGCGCACGGTCAGATCGTCGTACAGACCCGACTCGTGACCGAGATAGCCCACCGATCGGCGAACACGGCGGCGGGCGGTGGCGACGTCGTGGCCATCGACGATCGCGGTTCCGCGCTCGACGGGCAACAAGCCGGCGCAGAGGCGCAGGAGCGTGGTCTTTCCGGCGCCGTTCGGTCCCTGCACCAGCACGATCTCGCCGGGACGAACCGACAGGTCGACCCCCGACAGGGCCGGGAACCGGCCGAGCAGGGCCACGACTCCGCGAAGCGCCACGATGGGCTCGGTGACCACGGTGCAAGGGTACCGGCGGCCGGCAAAGGTCCCTGGTGCGAACCAGTAGCGTGAGCGCCCTGACTACCCTGCCGTTCCATGGGTGTGGCTCGAGTCCTGGGGGCGATCGGTCGGTTCCTCATCGGGGCCGGGGTGATCATGTTGCTGTTCGTCGCGTTCCAGCTGTGGGGAACGGGCCTCCAGCACGCACAGGCCCAGGACGACCTGGCCGATGACTTCGACTCGCTCCTGGAGACGGCGCCGCTCAGCGTCGACCTGGTCGCCGCCACCGAACCGGGCGAGCCTGCCACCGACGACCCCGTGGTCACCGACGGATCTGCCCCCGAGCCGGAAGCTTTCGAGCTCACCGGCACCGAGGGCACCTTCAGCGAGAACGAGCGCAAGTTCATCGAGTTGCTGTATCCGCCCAACGGCGATGTGCTCGGCAAGATCGACATCGCCCGGATCGGCCTCGACGAGTTCTTCGTCGAGGGAACCGGCGTCGCCGATCTCCGGCAGGGTCCCGGCCACTACCGCTCCAACCCGCTTCCCGGCCAGCCCGGGAACGCCGCCATTGCCGGCCATCGCACCACCTACGGCGCGCCGTTCAATCGCATCGACGAGCTCGAACCGGGCGACGAGATCGTCATCACCACCCTCCAGGGCGAGTTCACCTACCGGGTCGTCCCCCAGACCGACGGATCGGGCGAGACCCGTGGACACTTCATCGTCAGTCCGGGTGACACGCAGGTCCTCGACGACTTCGGCGACAACCGTCTGACTCTCACCGCCTGCCACCCCAAGTTCAGTGCCCGACAGCGCATCATCGTCGTGGCCGAGCTGGTGGAGGCGCCGGCTCAGGCCCTGCCCCGACCCGAGAAGCTGGCCGAGCTCGATGCGCTGACCACGGGCACCGAGTCGACCGTCATCGCCGATGAGCCAGGTCCTGATGACGCCATTCCGTCGGTGGTCGAGGCGGCCGCGGTGGGAGAGGAGTCCTTCGGTGAGGGCCTCAACGGCGACCGCGACGCCATTCCCTCCGCCGTGAGCTGGGGTCTTTCTGCGCTGGCCGTCTGGTTGACCGCCGGTTGGATCGGTCGTCGGTGGCGGCTGCTGCCCTCGTACGCTCTGGCCATGGTGCCGTTCCTGGTCCTCTTGTTCATCTCCTTCACGTACATCGACCGGGCGCTCCCGTCGTACTGATCCATGCGTCCCCTCCTCGCAGTCCTCTGCGCCGGAATCCTGCTCGTCTCGGCCTGCAGCTCGGGCGACTCCCCTGCCGACGGCGTCACCGGCCCTTCGGTTCCGAGCATCGTCGAGGCCACGCCCACGCCGGTCGTCGAGTCCGACGGCGCCGAGATCGAGCTGACCGAGGTACCCGAGGAGGAGGAGGGCGTGCTGGTGAACCCCTTCGATCTCGACCCCGGTGACTGCTTCAACACCTACGGCGTGGCCGGTCCCGAGCCCGACGTGCAACCGACGACACGGGTGGTCGACTGCGAGGGCCCACACGAGAGCGAGGTCTACTACCAACGCAATCTCCCCGGCGGGCCGGAGGAGAACTTCCCCGGTGAGGACGCCGTTCGGCGGGCCGCCGAGGAACGCTGCTACCGCGAGTTCGAGGACTTCACCGGAGCAGTGTACGAGCTCTCGGCGCTGGAGATCGGCGTGATGCATCCCACCTTCGACACCTGGACCGGGCCGGGGCTGCATCGGGAGATCACCTGCTACGTGTATGCCGTCTCGGGCGGCGCGCTGCAAGGCGGATCCATGGCCGCCTCGGGCATTTGAGCTCGGTTCACCTCGCCATGATCAGAGCGAGACCGGTCCACGACTGGGGAATCGCGCCCAGGCCGACACCGTCGTCGACCGTCCAGTACTCGGCCAACCCCGATCGCACGGCGCCCTCGACGGCGCGCGACGCGACATCGGTCGCTTCGACGGCTCGACCGCGTTCGAGCAGTGCGAGCCACAGCAGATACGCCAGCTGAGGCCACACCGGACCCCGCCAATACGTCCGCTCGGCGTAGACCGACTCGCCACGGTGCACTCCGGCGGGGCCGTACCGTCCGCCGAAGGCCCCGGGATCGCACAGCTGGGCACACACCGCGTCGACTGCGGCAGCGTTGGTGGTGACCAACAGCGGCAGCAGCGCATCGGCGGTCCGACAGCGCCCCGAACCCCCTGCGGTCGCCCCCGCATCGACCCAGGTGGCCAGCTCCGGCTCCCAGCGTCGGTCGATCGCGGCGGCGAGATCGTCGGCCGCATCGAGCAGCGCTCCGTCGCCTGTCGCCGCGCCGAGCCGTCGTGCGTTCCATGCGAGCAGAGCGTTGAAACCCACCGACGCGACAGGAAACGCCGGGTTGTCGATCGCGGCGCCGTCGCGATCCGGCACGACCGAGGAGACCAGGTGGGACTTGGTCACCCGCCATCGATCGGGCGCCCAACCGCCCGGGCACAGATCGTCCCAACGCGGCGAGTCGTCGGCCCCCGACTCCCAGGGATGACAGAGCCGGACCAGTCCGGACCGATCGCGCGCCCGATCGTCGATGAGGAAACGCAGCCCGCGTCTTGCCCCTTCGACGACCGGCTCGGCGAGGTCGACCCCGTCCTCGAGGAGGAGGGCGACCGCATGACCGTACATGGGCGGTTGGGTGATGCTCGACGCACCTCTGCGACCCCAGAACTCCTCGGAGGCCCCCGGATCGAGCTGGTAGTTCATGTGAGGTACGAAGCCCCGACGGGTCTGGGTCGACAACACCTGAGCGAGCTCGGCCTCGGCGCGATCGGTGCGGCCCAACGCCTGCCAGATGACGGCATGGAAGCACGAATCCCACAGCCACTGCCACGGATACACGTCCGAGTTCGGCGCTGCGTAGCCTGCAGTGGTCCAGTGCGCATCGAGCATGTCTCGCACCGATGCCTCCAGACCCTCCCGTTCCGTCACCGACGACTCGCATCCATTGCCGACCTGCGCCATCATCTCGTTCCGACTGGGCCTCACCGACGGCGTCTCGGTTGTCGCGCTCCGCTGGCAGCAGCTGCTGACCGAGCTCGGCTTCGACGTGGTGACCATCGCCGGCGAGGGTCCGGTCGACCGTATCGTGCCCGGTCTCGCCCTTCGGGCATCGACTGCCCCGACCGATGAGGAGCTGGACGCTGCGCTGGCCGACGCCGACCTCGTCGTGGTGGAGAACCTCTGCACCATTCCTCTCAACCTCGGCGCCGCCCGTGCGGTGGCCGAGGCCAGGAGGGGGAAGCCGACGATCCTGCACCACCACGACCCACCGTGGCAGCGCGAGCAGTGGGCGCACGTCACCGAGCTCCCACCGACCGACGACGCCTGGGCCCACGTGACCATCAACGACCTGACCCGCCGGCAGTTCGAGGCCCGAGGGATCCCGGCCACCACCATCTACAACGCCTTCGACACCGAGGCAACGCCCGGTGACCGGTGGGCGATGCGGGCCGAGCTCGGCGTGGCCGACCACGAGGTGCTCGTGGCCCATCCCGTGCGGGCGATTCCGCGCAAGAACGTCCCGGTGGCCCTGCGGGTGGCCGAACAGCTCGGGGGCACGTACTGGTTGCTCGGGCAGGCCGAGGACGGGTACGGACCCGAGCTCGACTGGCTGCTGGCCAGCGCCCGGTGCCGGGTGATCCAGCGCCGCATGCTGCGTATCCCCGACATCTATGCAGCGGCCGACGTGGTGGTGTTCCCCTCGCTCTGGGAGGGATTCGGCAATCCGCCGATCGAGGCCGCCATTCACGCCCGACCGGTGCTCGTCGGCAACTACCCGGTGGCCGACGAGCTCGCCGCGCTGGGCTTCGACTGGTTCCGGCCCGGCGACATCGACGGTCTGGCCGCCGAGATCGAATCTCCCGATGTGGCCAGACTGAGCCACAATCGAGATCTGGCTCGGCAGTGGTTCTCCTTCGACCGCATCCGCCGACAACTCGCCGACCTGCTCACCGAACGAGGATGGCTTCCGTGACCGACATCGATCCCGTGCTCGAACGGCGAGAACAAATCGATCGGATCACCGCGCTCGGAAAGCGGATCGGATACTCGCTCTTCGGCCTGGCGTGTGTCCTGTTCGTGATCGGTTTCGTCGTGGGCTTCAACGACACGACGGTGAACGTCATCGTGGCTGCCATCGTGATCGGCTCGGTCATCCTGGCCCCGGCCATCGTCTTCGCGTACGGCGTGAAGGCGGCCAATCGGGAGGACGCCGGGGGCGGGTCGTTCCACTAGACCTGGCGGTAACATCGAGCGCCATGACGAGCCGGCTTCCCGCGGCGACGCGCCGACAGCAACTGGTCGAGGTTGCCACCGACACCTTTGGTGACACGGGCTTCCACGCCACGTCGATGAACGACGTGGCCTCGGCTGCCGGTGTGACCAAGCCGGTGCTGTATCAGCACTTCTCGTCGAAGGAAGATCTCTTCGAAGCGGTCCTGCGTCACGTCGGGAGCCAGTTGCGAAGTCTGCTCGAGGCCGCGGCCTCCGCCGACGGGCTGACGCCTCGCCAACGAGTCGAGCGCGGATTCGCGGCCTACTTCGCCTTCCTACGGGACCATCGCGCCAGCGCCCGAGTCTTGTTCGGCGAGGCCCGTCGAACCGACGAGTCGACCGCCGCCGAGGCCGACCGCGCGGTGGAGTCCATCGCCGACTTCGTCGCAACGCTCATCGAGATCGAGGGCCTCGACGAGCGGGCCCGGCAGGTGTTGGCCAACGGCATCGTCGGCCTGGCCGAGGGCGCGGGTCGGTTCTGGGCACGAAACCAGCACCAGATGAGCGCCGACGAGCTGGCCGCGCTCACCGCCGAGCTCGCATGGAGCGGGCTCCGGGGCGACCATCGCTGACGCTGCTCCGTCAAGGCGGCGAGATGTCTTGGGGAACCGACGGGATGACTCCTCGGGCCAGATCGGGGAGGAACTCCTTCAGCCGTGGCGGCAGGAACCGATCGGTCGCCGCGAGAACATCGTCGACCTTCCACCATCGGGCTGCTTCGAAGGCGGCGATCTCGAACGCCTCGAGTCCCGTCGGGTTCCATTCCCCGCCGTCACACCACGCCACGTGTATCCGTTCGTCGGAGTCGAAGAACATGCCGGCGAAAGTGAACTGCACCTGCTGGGTCCACACGCAGGGACCCATCTCGACCTCGAAGAAGCCCGTCTCCTCGAAGAGCTCGCGTCGGGCCGCATCGGCGGAGTCCTCCCCGTGACCCATGCCCCCGCCGGGGATCTCCCACCAGGCCGGCGCATACGGATCGAGCGGATCGCTCGCCTGCATGAGGAAGATCCGTTGGTCCCGGTCGAAGAGCACGACCCGCGCCGCCGGTCGCTTGCGGTTGAACATGGCGACCAGGCTAGGGCGGGACGCGATCGGGTCCGGGCGGCGAACCGTCCGGACCCGAATTCAGTGCGCTCTGGCCGGTCGGCCTCGAAGCGTTCCACCAGTTCTTCCTCGAAGTGACCCCGCGGGGTCCTACGGGTGAGAGAAAGCTGCGAGAGGGCCTCGATGCGGCCGGCCAGGACACCGGTCACTCCCCGCCACTCCGACGGCGTGTGACTGCTGTCACTATCTTCGCGATCGGGCCCGAGGTCAAGCCGGCATGACCAACGTCATGCAACCGTTGCGAACCCGTCACGACTTGTTGCTTTCGCTCCGACCGTCGCGCGACTAGCCTCTCTGGGCTAGGGCGTGGCCTGTTCCGGGTCGCCCCTGTTCCCGAAACCCTGGAGGGGTACATGATTTCCCGCAAATGGCTGACCCTGTTGGCCCTCGTTCTCAGCTTCGGACTGCTCGCCACCGCCTGTGGTAGCAGCAGCGACGACGGCGAGCCCGCCGCCACCGACGACGGCTCAGCCACCACCGACGACGGCGCCGAGGCGCCCGCCGACGAACCCGCCGATGCGCCCGCCGACGAACCGGCCGACGGTGACGAGGTCGAGCTCACCCAGGACGGTGGCATCCTTGCCGCCGTCCAGTCTCGCGGCACGCTCAACTGCGGCGTGTCCGGCGCTGCAGTGGCGTTCTCGTTCACCCAGGCCGACGGTTCGGTCACCGGTATCGACGCCGACTACTGCCGTGCTGTTGCCGCCGCCGTTCTCGGCGACGCCAACGCCGTCGAGTTCAGCGCCCTCACCGCAGCCGAGCGCTTCACCGCCGTGCAGACCGGCGACGTCGACGTGCTCATGCGCAACAGCACCTGGACCCAGAGCCGCGACACCGAGGTGGGCATGGACTTCGGTCCCACCACCTACTACGACGGCCAGCAGCTGATGGGCCGCGCGAGCGACGGCTTCAGTGCCACTTCCGAGGTCCCCGAGATCGACGGCGCCATCGTGTGCACCAACGCCGGTACCACCACCGAGACCAACATCTCCGAGCTGGCCGCCAGCCTCGGCATCAACATCACGCTGAACACCTTCGAGGACTTCAACCAGGTCACCGACGCGTTCATCTCCGGTGCCTGCGACATCATCACCACCGATGGTTCGGGCCTCGTCGGTCGCAAGGCCGAGCAGCAGCCCCCCGGTGAGGAGTGGGTCATCTTCCCGGCCCGTCCGATCTCGAAGGAGCCGCTCGGCCCGGTGTACGCCCAGAACGATTCCCAGTGGGCCGACGTGGTCAACTGGACGGTGTACGCCACGGTCATCGCCGACGAGTACGGAGTCGGCCAAGCCGACGTCGATGCCGCGCTGGCCAGTGAGAACGCCGAGATGGTCCGCCTCCTCGGTGGCGAGGGTGAGTTGCAGAGCACGATGGGCCTCAGCCCCGACGCCTTCTACAACGTCATCTCCCAGGTCGGGAACTACGGAGAGATCTTCGACCGCAACCTCAATCCCGTGGGACTCGTCCGCGACGGTTCCGCCAACGCCCGGTGGACCGAGGGTGGCCTGATCTACGCGCCGCCTGCTCGCTGATCGACCCGGCAAACCAGAGCATTCGCCGTCCGGCCGGTTCCCTCGGGAACCGGCCGGCGGCCGTTTCGGCTCACTGGAATGGACGGAATCTGATTCGTCCGCGACTCTCTGGTCCCAGGCCTGCCTAGCCGCACGCAGGCCTTGAACCCTGGAGATCAGATCGAGTGACCGCCAGCACCGCTCCTCCTACGCACTCCTCGCAGACTCGTGCACCCATCTGGCGCAACACCACGATCCTCAAATGGGGCGTGCAGATCATCGTGTTGGCGTTGGTGGTCGCGGCTTTCGCCTTCCTCATCTCGCAGGCCAAGACGAATCTCGACGCCAAGGGCATCCCCGTCGACTACGACTGGATCAACGATCCGGCCAACATCCAGCTCGGTGAAGGCATCGACACCCAACCCAACTCGATGGGTCGGGCGTTGTGGTCGGGCATGGTCAACACGCTGCGCATCGCCGGAGTGGGCATCCTGGTGGCGACGATCCTCGGCGTGATCATCGGTCTGGCCCGCCTCTCGCACAACTGGCTGGCCCAGAAGGTGGCGTCGGTCTACGTCGAGACACTGCGGAACATCCCGGTGCTGGTGCAGATCCTCCTGTGGTTCGCCATTCTCACCTCACTCGGTGGCCTCACGACCGAGTCGGGCAGCCTGAACAACATGGTCTACATCTCGCAGAAGGGCATCTCGATCCCGCGAGTGTTCTTCGCCGACGGCTTCTACCAGTGGGTCGCCCTGCTCTTCGTGTTCGGCATCGGCATCCACTACGTCCGCAAGTACCTCCACCGCAAACAGGACCTCGAGGGTGGCGACAAGCACATCGCGTCCATCTCGCTCGGCCTGTGGCTGGTCGCCGCCGTCATCGCCTGGTTCGCCAACGGGATGATGAGCTGGGTCGGATCGATATTCGACGCCATCGCCGACGTGTGGGGCGGGGTCCCGGAGACCCTGATGCAGTTGATCCTCACCGCCATCGCGCTGATCGCGGCGGTGGTGTGGATCCGCAACTTCCTGAACAGTCGCCGGACCCCGGCGGGGCTGGCCAAGCTCACCGACGACGACTGGTTCCGAATGGTCTTCGCCGGGTTCGGTGCGCTGGTGGCGGCCTTGGTCATCTGGGTCCTCTGGCCGGGCCTGTCGAGCTGGATCATCAACTCTGGTCGCGATTTCTGGGAGCTGGCCGGCGACAAGTTCGGCGGAGGCCGCGGCAGTCGGCCCCTCGATGCCATGAAGCCCACCCTCAGCGAGGGCCGGTTCGTGAACTACGGCCCCACCGGTTTGACCATGTCGGTGTTCTTCGCGTCGTTGTTCTTCGGTCTGGTGTTCTACACGTCGAGCTTCATCGCCGAGATCGTGCGAGGTGGCGTCCTGGCCGTGGCCAAGGGCCAGACCGAGGCGGCCGCCGCACTCGGGCTCAGCCGCATGCAGGCGCTGCGCAAGGTCGTCCTGCCCCAGGCCTTCCGGGTCATCATGCCGCCGCTCGGAAACCAGTACCTCAACCTCACCAAGAACACCTCCCTCGGCATCGCCGTGGGCTACTCCGATGTCGTGCAGGTGGGCCAGAGTCTCTACAACAAGAACAACCAGACCCTTGCGGTGTTCGGCATCTGGATGGCGTTCTACCTGATCTGCTCGTTGAGTACGTCGCTCGTCGTGAACACCATCAACCGCCGTCTCGAAATCGTGGAGCGCTGACATGTCGGAGATGAGCGGTCCCCTCGTCGTACCGCCGGAAGGCGCGGCCGAAGCTGCGTTCGGCGCCGAGCACGAGATCGCGCCCGAAGAGGCGATCACCCCCCCGGGCCGGTGGGTGAAGGAGAACCTGTTCTCGTCCTGGAGCAACGGAATTCAGACCGTGCTGTTCGGCGTCATCCTGCTCGGCATCGTCAAGTGGCTCCTCAACCTGGTGTTCGCCGAGGAGTCCGACTGGGCCGCGGTGGCCACCAACATCCGGCTGCTCTTCGCCTACAACTATCCGGTCGAGCAGTTCGTGCGTGTCTGGTTCAGCCTCGGCACGATCCTGGTTGCGGCCGGGATCTCGGTGGCGGCATGGAACCTCGACCTCTCGCTGTCGCTGCGCAAGCTCGGCATCAACTTGAGCAGTCTCGGCGGCATCTTCGTGATCTTCGGGCTTCTCGCCCCGGGCACCGCGCCGACCGACGTGCGCACCGGCATGTTCGTGGTGGGCGCCGTGCTGTTGATCATCGGCCTCGGCATCCTCTTCGGCGTCACCGACCCCCACCGTCGGCGCATTCCCTTCGAGGCACTGCTCAGCGGTGTTGCCCTCGTGGTCATCGCTTTCGTCTGGCTCTTCCCGCTCGGGCGCTACGAGTTCAGCGAAGGCGCCGTCACCACGGCGAGCGGCACGGTGAACATCTCCACCAAGGGCCCCTGGACGGTCATGATGATCCTCCTCGTCGGAGCGTTCTTCGCCGGCCGGTTGCTCGAGCGGTTCCTGCCTGATCGCTCCCTGAAGACGGCCATGGCCGTGTTCTGGGTGGTCGGACCGGCGTTCCTCATCTTCCTGGTGCTGCGTGATCCTGCCTTCGACTGGGGCTACGTGTGGCGAGTCGACATTCCCATGGCGCTGGGATTCGTCGTGCTGGGCGGGGGGTTGCTCTACTACCTGACCAAGCCGGGCCTGGGCGAGATCGGGCGGATCATCGGCGCCGCGCTCTTCGTCTTCGCGGTGTTCAACTGGGTGGCCGCCTTCTTCGGTATCTACCCCATGCTCCAGAAGGCGCGCGTGTCGTTCCTCCTGCTGGCGATGTTTGCCATCCTCGCCCCGACCTTCGCCGGCGAGCACCGGGCCCGATTGCGCTTCGCCGCCGGCTGGGCCGGCCTCGTCGTGATCATGCACTGGCTGATCACGGGCATCAACACCCCGTCCACGCTCGACATCGTCGCCCCTCCGTTCCTCGGCGGCTTCGTCCTCAGCGTCAGCATCGCCTACTACGTGATGCTGGCGTCGTTCCCGCTCGGCATCCTGTTGGCCCTGGCCCGCACCTCGAAACTGCCGATCTTCCGGGTGATGTCGACGCTGTACATCGAGTTCGTCCGTGGCATCCCGCTCATCACGATCCTGTTCTTCTTCTCGATCATGTTGAACCTGTTCCTTCCGAACGGCATGTCGATCTCGGAGCTGGCGGCCATCTTCACCGGCTACTCGTTGTTCTCGGCCGCCTATATGGCCGAGAACATCCGTGGTGGTCTGCAGGCGATCCGCCGCGGCCAGTACGAGGCGTCCGACGCCCTCGGGCTCACCACCGTTCAGCGCACGCTGTTCATCGTGTTGCCCCAGGCGCTCCGGGTGACCATCCCGAACCTCGTCGGTCAGGCGATCGCGACGTTCAAGGAGACCTCACTGGTCGCGATCGTCGGTGGCTTCGAGCTGGTCCGCATCGCCAACCAGACCATTCCGAACCAGCCCGACTTCATCGGCCAGAACCGCCCGGCCCTGCTGTTCATCAGCGTGGTGTTCTGGGCCTTCTCCTACAGCATGTCACGTGCCTCCCGCAGCCTCGAGAAACGCCTCGGCGTGGGTACAGGACGCTGACATGACCACCGACTCGCCATCCTTCTGCTCGCACTCGATGCACACGGAGACACCCAACATGAGCATGTCCGATGCCAACATCGCCCTGAGCGCCGAAATGGCCGCTCGCGACAACATGATCACCTGTCGCGGCGTCAAGAAGTGGTTCGGCGACTTCCAGGCCCTCCAGGGCGTCGATCTCACCGTGAAGGACCGCGAGGTGATGGTGGTGCTCGGCCCATCGGGCTCGGGCAAGTCGACCCTGATCCGCTGCATCAACCGGCTCGAGGTCCACCAGGAGGGCGACATCGTCGTCGACGGCATCGAGCTCACCAACGACCTGCGCAACATCGACAAGATCCGCTCCGAGGTGGGCATGGTGTTCCAGCAGTTCAACCTGTTCCCCCACCTGACCGTGCTCGACAACATCACCCTCGCCCCCATCTGGGTGCGCAAGAAGTCCAAGATCGAGGCCGAGGCCACCGCCCATGCAGCTGCTCGAGCGGGTGGGCATCCCCGAGCAGGCGGCGAAGTTCCCGGGCCAGCTGTCGGGTGGTCAGCAACAGCGCGTGGCCATCGCCCGATCGCTGGCCATGGAGCCCAAGGTCATGCTGTTCGACGAGCCCACGTCGGCGCTCGACCCCGAGATGATCACGGAAGTGCTCGACGTGATGAAGGACCTCGCCACGGCGGGCATGACCATGATCGTGGTGACCCACGAGATGGGCTTCGCCCGAGAGGTCGCCGACCGCGTGGTGTTCATGGAGGCCGGCAAGGTCGTCGAGATCAACGAGCCCGAAGCCTTCTTCACCAACCCCAAGAGCGATCGCACCAAGCTCTTCCTCAGCCAGATCCTCTGATTCGACCTCCCCCCTTCCGAAATCCCCATTGTCAGTAGCGGATACCGCTACCCGAGGTGGGGATTTGGCCGGGGTGGGTCGAGGAAACTGAGAGCCGGGGGCCGTGAGCGACAACAATCCGCTGCGTTCGTTTCGTGAGCGCAATGTCCGCATCTTCTTCGGGGGCTTTGCGATCTCGGGCGTCGGCACCTGGGCCCAGACGACCGCCCTCGTGCTGCTCGTGCGCGATCTCGGCGGCAGCGGGCTCGATCTGGGCATCGTCACGGCCTGCCAGTTCCTGCCCACGCTGCTGATCGGCCTCTACGCGGGAGCCGTGGCCGATCGGGTCGATCGCTATCGGCTGACCATGCGACTCCAGGCCTTGGCCGGCGTGTTGGCCATCGCGCTCGGGATACTCGATCTCGGTGGGCTGGTCACGATTCCCTTGGTGTTCGCCATGACCGCACTGTCGGGAACGCTGTCGGCCTTCGACAATCCGACCCGTCGTACGCTCGCCACGGAGCTGGTGCCGGCCACCGAGATGGTCAACGTGTTGTCGCTCAGCACGTCGGTGATGACGGGCGCCCGCATGTTCGGCCCCGCCATCGCGGCGGTGGTCGTCAGCCAGATCGGCACCGCCTGGGTGTTCGTGGCCAACGGCACTTCGTTCCTCGTCTTCTTGTTCGCCATGGCCTCGATGGACACGAGCCGCTTCCACCGCATCGATCGGGCGGCGCGGTCGGCGACACCGATTCGCGACGGCCTGAACGAGGTCTGGCGAATCCCCTCGCTACGCGTGACCCTGGTGGTTTTCGGCGTGGTGTCGACCTTCGCCTTCAATTACCTGGTGGGCTTCCCGCTCCTCGTCGCCGAGCGGCTCATGCGCAGCGACGCCACGTTCGGCTGGTTGTTGTCGACCATGAGCTTCGGCAATGTGGTCGGTTCACTCCTGGTGGCACGCCAGCGCGAAGTCTCGGCCGCGTGGATGTACGGATCGGCCACGGCATTGGCCGCCACGATGACCGTGGTGGCCGTCTCCACGAACACGCTGCTCAGCTTCGTCATCGTGTTCCCGCTGGGTATGGCGGCCACCGGCTTCGTGAACTCGTCGACTCTGCTCGTCCAGCAACGCACCAATCCGCAGATGCGCAGCCGAGTACTGGCGCTCACCACGGTGCTGTTCCTCGGCTCGACGCCGATCGGCGGCCCCATCACGGGCATCATCGGCGACGCCGCCGGTGCGGTCTGGGCCAACCTCTACGGTGCCCTGATCACCTTCGTGGCCGTGGCCATCGGACTGCCCACCCGGCAACGCCTCCTCCGCCGCAAACCCGATCACCCGTCGATGGTCGAGGCCGAACGCCCCTGACCGGCGCCGCCGAGACTCAGAGCACGCCCTTTCGCGCTCGACTCCAGGGGACATCCCGATCGAGCCGGGGTTCCCCGGGAAGGCCGAGCACACGTTCGCCGATGATGTTGCGCTGGATCTCGTCGGTGCCTCCTCGGATCGACATCGACGGGCCGGTGAGGAACTCGACATGGCCGGGAGTGGTGGTCAGCATCCCGGCTGCGCCGGCCAGATCCTTCACCAGCTCCGCCCGGGCCACGTAGACCTCGACGTTGCGGATCTTCGCGCCCGAGCCGCTCGGGCCAGGGGTACCGCCGGCGCCGGCCTCGGCTGCGGCCCGAGCCGCGGTCAGCGCACTCACCTGCTCGAGGACGAACGCCCGCATGGCCCGATCGCGGGCCACGGGGCCGAGCAATTTGTGCTCGTCATGCAGATCGGCCAGCCAACGGGGCAGCGGCCCGGCCAGGCCCACCTGGTCGACGCCCGCACTGATCACTCCCCCGCCGCGTTCGTGGGCCAACACCGTGAGTGACACCCGCCACCCCTCGCCGACAGCCCCGATGCGATCGGCATCGTTCACCCGGACACCGTCCATGAAGACCTCGCTGAAATGGGTGTCGCCGTTCATCTGGTGAAGAGTGCGGACCTCGATGCCCGCCTGATCCATCGGGACGGCGAACATGGTGAGGCCCTTGTGCTTGGGTAGCTCCGGGTCGGTGCGGGCCACACAGATCGCCCATTGCGAGTAACTGCCCCGACTCGTCCAGACCTTCTGACCCGAGAGCACCCATTCGTCCCCATCGCGTTCGGCCCGCATGGCGACGTTCGCGAGATCGGAACCCGCATCGGGCTCGGAGAACATCTGACACCAGATCTCGGATCCGTCGGCCATCTTCGGCATCCATCTCGCCTGTTGTTCAGGCGTGCCGTACTCGAGCAGGGTCGGCCCCACCATGACCAGGCCGATGAGCCAGGGATAGAGGTCGGGCACCGCGTAGTCGGCCCGCACCTCGCTGATCGCTTCGGCCTCGGCCGAGACCGCGTCCCGGCCACCAAGCCCCACCGGCCAGGTCGGAACGTGCCACCCGCCCGCCGCCGTGGCCGACAAGTAGACCCGGCCCGTCTCGAGATCGTCGGAGCCTGCACCCATCACTCCGGTGCGGGTCTGGCCGGTACGACGGGGAAGCACCTGGTCGAGCAGTGCCCGGAGGTCGTCGAGATCTGCCATCGGCCAATCTTGCCAGCCGCGGCGGGCGTCGACGGCATCGACTCCGGAGTCGGGGGCGCCGCCGAGTACCCTCCTCCGTGTTCTCGACCAGGTCTCCGGAGTGATCATGGACAGCGCCTTCACCGAC
Source organism: uncultured Acidimicrobiales bacterium (assembly GCA_963787285.1). Lineage (GTDB taxonomy): Bacteria > Actinomycetota > Acidimicrobiia > Acidimicrobiales > JAHEJN01 > JAHEJN01. The sequence goes on from CAWBCM010000008.1 coordinate 238,784, forward strand.
GCATGGCAGCAGTTGACGAGCGAGGGCGCGCCCTTCTCGTGGAGCGTGCAAGACATCCGCGGCGTTCCCACCCGCACCTACGACCACGCTCCGCCGGACATGCGATTCATGTGGGAACTGTCCGCCGGCTACGGCGAGCGCCCCTATCTGCAGTTCGGCGACGAGATCCTGACCTACGCCCAGGCCCACGACATCGTGTCGTCGTTGGCCACCCACCTGCTGGAGCGGGGTGTCGGGCATGGCGACCGCGTGGCCATCGCCATGCGCAACTACCCCGAGTGGGTACTGGCGTACTGGGCCATCATCTCCATCGGTGCGGCTGCGGTTGGAATGAACGCATGGTGGACGGGCGCCGAGATGGAGTACGGCCTCGGCGACTCGGCCCCCAAGGTCGTCATCGCCGACGACAAGCGCATCGCCACGATCACCCCGCACCTCGACCAACTGCGGGCGGCCAATCCGTTCCATCTCATCGCCGTGCGCACCGATCACCCCCTGCCCGACGACGCCGTCAGCTGGGCCGAGGCCGTGGCCACCACCCATACGGGCCTGCCACCGGCCGACATCGACCCCGATGACGACTGCGCCATCTTCTACACGTCGGGAACCACCGGATTCCCCAAGGGTGCCGCCCTCACCCACCGCGGTTGCGTGAGCAACATCATGAACTTCAGCTTCTGGAACACGGTCACCAAGGCGGCCCGCCCCCAGGACGACTCGTTGATCGAATCCCACGAACCGGTCGCCGACACGACGGCGCTGCTGGCCGTGCCGCTCTTCCATGTCACCGGCTGCAACTGCTGCATGCATCTCATCACCGGGGTGGGTGGCAAGATCATCCTGCTCTACCGCTGGGATCCCTCCGAGGCGCTGGACATCATCGAACGAGAGCGGGTCACGGCGTTCACCGGGGTGCCGGTGATGTCACGCGAGCTGGTCGAGCATCCGGACTTCGCCAAGCGCGACACCAGCAGCCTCGCGACCCTGGGCGGAGGCGGTGCCGCGGTGCAGCCCGATCTCGTCGCCAAGATCGAGAAGTCGCTCACGAAGGGTCGGCCGTCGACCGGGTACGGCCTCACAGAGGTCTGCGGTGTGATCTCGATCAACTCCTCCGACTGGTTCGTCGAGAAGCCCACCACCGTCGGTCCGCCAATGCCCACCATCGAGGTGAGGGTGGTCGACCACGACGGTCGGGAGGTCCCGCAAGGCGAGATCGGCGAGCTCCTCGTGCTCGGCCCCAACAACGTCCGGGGCTATCTGAACCAACCCGAGGCCACAGCGGAGGCCTTTCCTGGCGGTTGGTTCCGCACCGGCGATCTGGCCACCCTCGACGAGGACGGGTTCATCTCGATCGTCGACCGGGCCAAGGACATGGTTCTGCGCGGCGGGGAGAACGTGTACTGCGCCGAGGTCGAAGCGGCGGTATTCGCGCACGACGACATCCGGGAGTGCGCAGCCTTCGCCGTTCCCGACGATCGTCTCGGCGAGGTCGTGGGCATGGCGGTGGTGATGAAGGACGGACACTCCATGACTGCCGAGGAAGTGCAGGCCTACGCCGCGGTGAAGATCGCCAAGTTCAAGGTGCCCGAGCACATCTGGTTCCTCGAGGAAGAGCTCCCCCGCAACGCCAACGGCAAGTTTCTCAAACGAGCGTTGCGCGAACAGCTGCTGGGGACCTAGCGGGACTATCGTGGTCCGCCATGTCCTCTGAGCTGATCCCCTCACTCATGCTCGACGACGTCCCCCGACTGGTTCCGGCCCCTGCCGGCCGGCGAGTCGTGGGCGCGATCATCGACGCGGCGATAGCCGGTCTGGCCGGTGTCGCCGTGTGGGCCACCACCGGCAGCGAGGTGGCGGGGCTCGTGGCCACGCTGGTGGTCTCGGTGGTCTATCCGTGGTACTTCGTGGCCCGAGATGGTCAAACCTACGGCAAGCGCGCCATGGCGACCCGCGTGGTCATGAACGGCTGCGGTTCGCAACCGTCGGGCACCACCTCGTTGGTCCGTGCCTCGGTCGCGCAGCTCCCCGGATTCGTGATCCCGCTCTATGCACTCGTCTGGGCCGGAATGACCCTCGGCACCCGGGACCGCCGCGGCCCCCACGACCGGATCGGCAAGACCATCGTCGTCGCCGCCTAGGCGACCCGGCCGGCCTCAGCGGCGCTTGCGGCCGATCTCGTTGCCGAGGTACTGCCAGCCGAAGCGGCCCTTCACACACAGGTTGCCGAGGGTGACGTCGTGATCCATCGGTGAGGTGACCTTCACGATCTGCTGATCCTGCACGTGCAGCTCGAGGTTGCAGCCCACGCCACAGTAACTGCAGACGGTCTGGGTGGAGGTCTGTTCCTCGGGCCTCCAGTCACCCGCGGTGCGCAGGTCGAACTCGATCATGCCCGTGAGCGCGCCGGTGGGACACACGGCAATGCAGTTGCCGCAGTACACGCAAGCCGATTCATCGAGTCGGGTGTCGAATTCGGTGCTGATCTGGGCGGCGAAACCGCGACCCGACACGGCGATGGCGAAGGTGTTCTGCGCATCCTCGCCGCACGCCTCGACGCACTTGTAGCAGAGAATGCACCGCGAATAGTCCCGCACGTAGAGATGGTCGTGAATCTTGGGATCCTGGGCCACCGTGGCGGTCCCGGCGTCGGGGAACCGCCGCAGGTCGGCGCCGTAGCGTTCGATCCAACCGCGCAACGCATCGTCGGCCCATTCGAGGTCGACCGACGAGGCGAGCAGCTCCAACACCATCCGCCGACTGCGATCGACCCGTTCGGTCCGGGTGTTCACCACCATGCCCGCCTCGGCGCCACGCGAGCACGAGGGCACCAACGGGCCCGATCCCTCGACCTCGACCACGCAGACGCGACACGCGTTCACCGGCGTCACGGTGTCGCCGTAGCAGAGCGTTGGCGTGTCGATGCCGGCTCGGGTGCATGCTTCGAGGATCGTGTCGCCCCCATCGACCCGTACCGCCATGCCGTCGACGGTGAGGTCGACGGCGGTCACCCCGGGCTCGATGAGGGTCATGTCACCAGCCCCAGACGGACGGCCGACCCGATGGCCGATGCCGCGGTGTGGCCGAGACCACAGATCGACGCATCCTTCATCACCGCAGCGAGATCGTCGAACAGGTCGGCATCGAAGGTGCCCGACCCGTTGGCCCTCAGGAGCACCTCGTGCTGGCGTTGGGTTCCCACCCGACAGGGGACGCACTGCCCGCAGGACTCGTGACGGAAGAACTCGGCGATCCGCGCCACGGTGTCGCGCAGGTCGTGGGTTTCGTCGAAGGCCATCACGACACCGGAGCCGAGCGTGATCCCGGCCGCGCGAGTGTCCTCGAAGGTCAGCGGCACGTCGAGCGAGGTGCTGTCGACGAACACACCGGCGGCGCCGCCGAGCAGTATCGCCTTCAGGTCGCGACGATCACGTAGGCCACCGGCGGCGGCGAGCACGTGGCGCAGCGTCACCCCCATCGAGTGCTCGTACAGGCCAGGTCGGGCCACCGCACCCGACAGGCAGAACAGGCGCGTGCCCGGGCTGTCGCTGGTGCCGAGTTCGCGGTACACGTCGACACCGTCGGTGACGATGTCGAGGACGTTGACCAGGGTCTCGACGTTGTTGATGGCCGTCGGCTGGCCGAACAGGCCGTGGGTGGTGGGAAAGGGGGGCTTCTGTCGAGGCTCACCCCGGAAGCCCTCGATCGAGTTGAAGAGGGCGGTCTCCTCGCCACAGATGTAGGCGCCGGCCCCAACGCGCAAGTCGATGTCGAACGCGATTCCCGCCCCGAGCACGTCGGTGCCGAGCAGACCCGCGTCGCGGGCCTCGGCGATGGCCGAATGGAGGCGATCGATGGCCACGGGATACTCCCCGCGCACGTAGATCCAGCCGTTGGCGGCACCGGTGGCGAAGCCCGCGACGGTCAGCGCCTCGACGAGCGCGAAAGGATCGTGCTCCATCAGGATCCGGTCCTTGAACGTCCCCGGTTCGGACTCGTCGGCGTTGGCGATCACATGCTTGGCCGGCCCGGCCTGGTCGGCGACGGCCCGCCATTTGACACCAGTGGGGAATGCGGCTCCGCCCCGACCGCGGAGACCGGCGGCGGTGACGGCCTCGACGACGGCGTCGGCGCCGCGTTCGACCGCCGTTCGCAGTGCCCGGTAACCGCCCGCGTCGAGATAGGCGTCGAGGGTGACCACGTCGCCGCTGACGATGCGTCGGAGCAGCCGTGGCCCGGCGGGCAGGTGGGATTCGATCACCGGATCGGCCGGCCCGGCGACGACGCGAACGCCCCGAAGATCGGTGCCGACCTGCTGCACGATCGCCGCACCACCGAAATCACACAGCCCCAGACAGGGGCTGGTGAGTCGAGCGGCGTCGGCCAGCCCTGCGTCGGTCAGGACGGCCTCGATGGCGACCGCACCGTTGATGCGACACCCGATGTCGTCGCAGACTCGCACCACCGTGTCGGGAGCTTCCTCCACCGAGAACAGGTCGTAGAAGGAAGCGACCCCGTAGGCATCGGCCGGGGGCACGCCGAGACTCTCACAGAGGTGATTCAGGCCACCGGCGCTTATGAAGCCACGACAGCGCTGCAACGCATGCAGGCCCGGCAGCAACAGGTGGCGCCGCTCGGCGGCGCGGCGCCAGCCGCCGAGCACGAGACGTTCCCCGTCGGCGATCGTGGCGCCACCCAGGTCGCCGATCAGGTCGGCGACCTCCTGGCGCTCGGCGGCGGTGGCCTGGTCGGGCCCGATCTTCAGGTCCATGTCAGACGGTCTCGGCGCCCGCGCCGAGCGGCTCGATCCGGATGGCCGTTGCCTTGAACTCCGCGGTGCCTGACTTCGGATCCCACGCATCGTTGGTCAGTTGATTGACGTCGATGCGCTCGGGGAAGTGCATGGTCGCGAACGCGGTACCGGCGGGCAGCCCCGAGACGACCCGAACCGGCATCTCGATGGCGCCCCGTCGGGACGCGACCCGCACCCATTGTCCGTCGCTCACCCCGTGAAGGGCCGCGTCGGTCGCCGAGAGGTCGAGGGTGTCGCCGGAACGAATTGGCGAGTCGTAGCCACTCGACTGCACGCCAGTGTTGTACGAATCGAGCACCCGGCCCGTGGTGAGCCGGAGGGGGAAGTCGTCGTCGAGGGCATCGGCTGGCGGTGCCCACTCCACCGGGGTGAACGGTGCCCGTGGGCCCTCGACCGGGTCGGCCCACAACCGTTCGTGCAGGAACGGGGACCCTGGATGGGATTCGTCGGGACAGGGCCACTGCAGACCGTTCTCCCGCTCGAGTCGCTCGTAGCTCATGCCCGTGTGCAGCGGCGACAGCGTGCGGAGCTCGTCCCAGAGTGCTCGTGCCGACACGTTGTCCCAGTGGTGGCCCATGGCTCGTGCCATGGCGGCGATGATGTCGAGGTCGTCTCTCGCCTCGCCCGGTGGTGGAACGGCGGGCCGCACACGCTGCACTCGTCGCTCGCTGCTGGTGACGGTGCCTTCGGTCTCGGCCCACCCGGCCGCCGCGGGTAGGACCACGTCGGCCATCTCCGCGGTTCGAGTCATGACGATGTCGCTCACGACGAGGGTGTCGAGCCCTTCGAGCAGGGCACGGGCGTGGCTGATGTTGGCCTCCGAGTCGGCGGGGTTCTCACCGATGACCCACAGTGCGCGCAGTTCCTTGCGTTCCATCGCCTCGAACATCAGCGTCAGGTGCAGGCCGGGCTCGGGGGGCACGGGCACGCCCCACACCGCTTCGTACCGCTTGCGCGGCATCGGCATCGGTGATGTCGGCGAAGCCGGGCAACTTGTTGGGCAGCGCGCCCATGTCGCCGCCCCCTTGCACGTTGTTCTGACCCCGCAACGGAACCAGACCCGAGCCCCATCGACCAACGTGCCCCGTGAGCAGCGCCAGGTTGCACAACGCGAACACGTTGTCGCTGGCGGTGTGGTGCTCGGTGATGCCGAGCGTCCACAGCAGCTGGGCCGTCGGCGCCTTGGCGTAGGCGTGGGCAAGGCTCGCGATCGCGTCGGCGGGAACGCCGGTGATCGCCTCGGCGTGCTCCAGCGTGTACGGCTCGACCTGCGCGGCGAACTCGGCGAACCCGGTGGTGGCGTGCTCGATGAAGCCGAGATCATGCATCCCTTGGTGGATGATTTCGCGTGCCACCGCATTGGCGAGGGCGATGTCGGAGCCGACCTCTATCCCCAACCACACGTCGGCCCACTTCGCCGACGACGTTCGGCGAGGGTCGACGGCGAACATGCGGGCGCCGTTGTGCACACCCTTGATGAGGTGATGGAAGAAGATGGGATGGGCTTCACGGGCGTTGGAGCCCCACAGCACGATGAGATCGGTGTGCTCGATCTCCTCGTAGGAACTGGTACCGCCTCCGGCACCGAACACTGTCGCCAGACCGACGACGCTGGGAGCGTGTCAAGTTCGATTGCAGGAGTCGATGTTGTTCGAACCGATCACCGTGCGGGCGAACTTCTGTGCGGCGTAGTTCATCTCGTTGGTCGCCTTGGAGCAGCTGAACATGCCGAAAGCGCTGGGCCCCGACTCGTCGAGCACGGCCTGGAAGCCCGACGCGGCACGAGCGAGGGCTTCGTCCCATGTCGCAGGGCGCAGGTCGCCATCTTCACGAACGAGCGGGACGGTCAGACGTTCACGCGCCATTGTGTTTCTCCTCGATCGGTACGGCTTCTGCCATTGTGGACGACAACGCCGCCGAACGCATCGTCAGGGCGGCATCCGTTGAGTACGGTTCGGCGATGGACCTCGCCACCGCACTCACCTATGCCGCCGGTCACAAGAATGGCGTGCTGGTCACGATTCGCAAGGACGGTCGGCCGCAGTCCTCCGACATCGTGTACGCAGTCGACGACTCGACGATCAAGATCTCGGTCACCGACGGCCGGGCCAAGACCGCCAACCTTCGACGCGACCCGCGCTGCGTTCTGCACCTCACCAATCCGGCCGGTTGGAGCTACCTGTCGTTCGACTGCACCGCCGAGCTCACCCCGGTCGCCACCGCCCCCGACGACGCGACCGTCGACCAGCTGGTCGAGGTCTATCGACTGGTGGCCGGGGAACACGACGACTGGGCCGACTACCGCCGGGCCATGGTGGACGAGAAACGACTCGTGCTGCACCTCGCGCCGAACAAGGTGGTCGGTCAGATCAACGGCTGATCCGACCGGATCTAGCGTTCTTCGAGCAGGTCACCCGCGGTGGCCAGCGCAGTCGCCAGAGCGACGGCTCGTTCGTAGACCGCGGTGAAGTACTGATCAGCCATGTGGGTCTGGCCGGCGAGGGGTGGGGTTCCGAGCGATCGGACGATGGCCGACGGATCCGCCGATGGCCGGACCACCGGCGGCTCGGGGAGCTCGCCCGCATGCCCGCCCCAATAGGTGCGGGCCGTGATCTTCTGCCCACGGCGGCTGCCGTTCTTCTTCGACTGCTGCCGCTGCCCCTGATTCTGTGCCCCACCGCTCTGGGCCCCGCCGCGCTTGCGGCCGCGTGATCGTGCCATCAGCTGCCGGCCCCGTTCAGGACGTCGTCGTCGATCAGCAGGGCATCGACGTCGAGACCGAGTGCAGCCCGAAGCTGGTCGTCGTCGAGATCGCTGATCGAGCTCGACTTCGGCAGGACCATGTCGGCGATGCGGCGTTTGCCGGCCACGACCTCCTCGACCCGCTCGTCGACGGTGCCCGGACACACCAATCGATGGGCGATGACCGTCCTGGTCTGACCGATGCGCCACACGCGGTCTCGGGCCTGGTCCTCGACGGCAGGGTTCCACCAGCGGTCATAGAGCACGACGTGGCTGGCGGCGGTGAGGTTGAGTCCGGTGCCACCGGCCTTGAGCGACAGCACCATCGCGCCGGCGCCCTCCGACGACTGGAACCGGTCGACCATGTCGTCGCGGACGCCTCGGCTGAGGCCGCCGTGATAGCAGTCGATCTTCTTGTCGAAGCGATCGCTCAGGTAGACGGCCAGCTTCTCGCCCCACGACGCGAAGTGGGTGAAGACCAGCACCCTCTCGTCGCTGGCGAACACCTGATCGATGATCTCGTTGAGCCGGATCAGCTTGCCGGAGCGCCCTTCGAGCGGCTCGCCGTCGTCGCGGTAGTTCACCGGGTGGTTGCAGATCTGCTTGAGCGCGGTGATCGCGGCCAGGATCTGCCCCTTCTTCTTGTTGGCGTCGTCGGCGGCGTTGTTCACCACGATCTCGTCGAGCACCGCCTGGTACAGCCCGATCTGTTCGGGGGTCATCGAGCAGTGATCGAGCTCGTCGATGCGGTCGGGCAGCTCGGCGGCGATCGCCGGCTCGGCCTTGGTACGACGGAACACGAGGATGCCGTTCAGGGCCTTCAGGGCCGTCTCGGCCCCGGCCTTGGCGTCGCCGGTGACCGACAGCGCCGCGATGAAGGGCGCCCGGGGTCCGACCAGTCCGGGGTTGACGAAGTCCATGATGGCCCAGAGGTCACCCAGACCGTTCTCGATCGGTGTGCCGGTGAGCGCGACGCGCATCCGGGCATCGATGCGACGCAGCTGCTGGGCCGTCTCGCTGGCGGGGTTCTTGATCACCTGGGCTTCGTCGAGCACGAGCTGGCGCCAGGTGATCGAGCGGAGATCGTCGACGTCGCGGACGGCGGTGCCGTAGGTGGTGAGGACCACGTCGACCTTGGCCGCCGCCTTGGCAATGGCCGTGCCCTGAGCCCGGTTGGGCCCGTGGTGCACCAGCACCTTGAGGCCGGGGGTGAACTTCTTGGCCTCGCCGGCCCAGTTGCCGAGCACTGCTGGAGGGAGCACGGCCAATGCCGGCCCGTCGCCCTTGGTCTGGCGCAACATGGCGAGCATCGTCGGGGTCTTCCCGAGTCCCATGTCGAGGGCGAGACAACCGCCGAGTCCGGCCTGGTCGAGGAACCCGAGCCACGCCAGAGCCTCGGCCTGATAGCTTCGCAGCTCGCCCTGGAACCCCTCGGGGCTGGTCGGCAGCTCCTCGGGTATGTCGGCGGCGCTGGCCAACAGGTCGGCCGCCCAGCCGTTGCCGGCGAGGGAGACTCCGCCACCGAGCGGCGAGCCCTCGAGTCCGAGCGCATGGCGCAGCATCTCGGCCCCGGTGAGACGGTTGGTGTCGGCTCGCTCGGCCAGGGCCGCCGCGGCCTCGGCGAGATCGGCGTGGTCGAGCTCGACCCAACGACCTCGTGACTGCACGAGGGGCTTGGCCTGGGCGGCGAGTTTGCGAATGTCCTCGGCGCTGAGCTCGACATCGTCGAACACGGCCGACCATCGCACGTTGGCCAGCTGCTGGGCACCGACAACCGACTCGGTGTCGTCGGAACTGAGTCGCAGCGACGCAGTGGCCTTGCGACGTGAGAGGTTCGGGACGCGAACGTCGAAACCGGCCGACTGGAGCGTCTGGCCGGTGACGGTCATGATCTCCCATGCCTCCTCTTGGCTGAGCAGTACCTCCCCTCGACGCTGACTCCCGGGTCGCAACAACACGGGCAGCAGTTCCTCGAGGCGCTTGAGGTTGTCGCGTACCTCCTTGCGCCGCGTGTTCGACGCAGTGACCCGTGCGACCTCGACGGGTTCGAGCTCGCCGTCGGAGCTCGGAGCGAACACCGACAGAAGCCACGCATTCGACTCGTCGGGCTCGGCGAGGGAGACCACCAGGGTCGACTTGGTGGGGGTCGTGACCGGGCGAGCCCACTGCTCGAGGCGACGAGCGATCTCACCACCCGCTCGTGGGGGCGCTTCGAAGGTACTGCCGTCGAGACGAGCGAGCACCGACTCTGCGACGTCGTTGACGTTGTTCACGACCGGTGGCGGAGCGGGAACAGTGACCTGACGGGCGGCGGCATTGCAGATGGCGTCGACGAGATCGGCCAGCGCGCCCTGGGCCACTTCGCGGCGATCGGCCTGGCGCTCATAGGCGGTCGCCGCGCCGGGTAGTGCGGTGGCCAGTCGTTCGAGCTCACGCGGATCGGCCAGGCCCGGCACCCATCGCACGGCGTAGGTGGCCTTGCCGGTCGAGCCCTGACCCTTGGGCGTGGGCACCTGCGCCAACTGGGGGACGATGGCGCCACGTGCGGTCAGATCCACGGCGAGCACGGCAACCCGGCCGATCCACCCCAGACTTGCGGTTATCGCCTCGGCCTCGGCTTCGGCTTTGCCACCGATGGCGACGAGCCACCCGAGCACGTCTCGGATGTTGGCGATCAGCGCATCGGCCTTCCCGCCACCGGGGAGCGGTACGGGTTCGTGCTCGATCCATCCCGATGCCGGCGCTCCCGTCTCGCCGAGCAGGACGCGGATCTCGTCGTGGGTGCCGCTGTGGGTACGCGGGCCACCGATCCATGCGACGACGTGTTCCTCGATCCAGGAGAGCTGGAGACCGCTCGTGACCAGCTCGTCATCGCTGCCATCGTCTCCGTTGGTCCGCTCGTCGCCGACGACGCGCCGACGAACCACGCGCAACCGATCGCGGATGGCGGAGCGCTCGGCTTCGAAGTCGGCCACCACCAGCGGGCGTTGGTCGCTGCGTTCGACCCGCACCCGCTCGAGGGTTTCGTCGACCTCGTCGAGCAGGTCGCCGAGCGTGTCGAGCCACGCACGATCGTTGGCCTCGAGCAGGGCGCGATCGGCCGGCGACGCCAGGCCGTCGAGCTCTCGTTGCACGATGGCCACGAATTCCTCGGAGAACGCCGAGGCGACCACTCCACTCGTCGGGCTCACGGCGCCGGGCGCGTCGGACGCGTCGTTTCGCCCCGCCGGTGCGGATGAGGGCGACCCATCGATCCCAGGATCGGCAGTCGCATCGTGTTCGAGCGTGTCGGTGATGATCGGTACTCCGTTGTGCCACCGAGAGGTGGTCATGAGCCATGGGACGCCCACGCGAGAGATTCCTCGGAACCCCAGTGGTGTAGCCCCGAGCACCGGATGCGACTCACCGTGAGGCGAGGCGAACATCGGCGCCGTGACAACACCCTAGCGGTCCCACCGCCATTCGGCGACCACGGCGCGATTCTCGGACCGACATCCGACACAACGCATGCGGGGCCGACGCGCTACCGTCGGCGTCGTCGGGCGTCCTCCCCTCGCCCGAGCCCTGGCCATTCCGCCGTCCGTCCAGCAAGGAGCTGCCACGTGAACCTCAAGAACCTCGTTTCCCGAGTGAACCCCGCCCGCCGCGTGAGCGAGGTGGAGGCCCACTGCGACGGTCCGTGCGGGGTCTATGACCCGGCCTCGGCTCGCATCGCCGCCGAGGCCGTTCGGTCGATGACCAAGAAGCTGCTCGATCTCCACGAGCACGACGGCGACGCCCCGGCGATCATGCTCAACACCGCGGCACGCTACGTGGCCATCAAGGAGGAGCAGGCCGAGCTGGCCAAGCGCGAGATCCTCATCCTGTGGACCGACTTCTTCAAGTCCGATCACCTCGAGGCCCATCCCGATCTCCACACCACCTTCTGGAACGCAGCCAAGCTCTGCTCGACGTGCAAGCAGAACGTCGACCTCGACGCCTGCGACCAGCTCATCGCGGCCATCGAGAACATCCACAACATGTTCTGGGGGGCCAAGGGCCGCGACGTCGACTTCTACCTCGCCGGCTGAATCGCCGGCTCGGCCGTGCTCGGCGAAGTGGTGAACTGGGTCATCCGGCGACGCCGCATCTTCCGCGTCCGCGGGACGAGCATGGAGCCGACGCTGTACGACGGCGAGTACGTCCTCGTCGATCCGGCAGCTGTCGCCCGCGTGGGCGACATAGTGGTGAGCCGGCATCCGTTCAAGAACGTCGACGTCGTGAAGCGGGTCGAGGCCCTCGACGGAGGGCTGATCACGCTGTGGAGTCCCCAGGGCACCCACAGCCGGCACTTCGGCCCCGTGCCGACGGCGTCGATCCGCGGCCGGGTGACGGTGAGTGTCAGTCGGCGACGACGCGTCGGTCAGGCCGACATCTCCGCCACTGCCTCGAGCGGCTCGACATAGTCGTACCCGAGGGCGTGGGCGACCGCCGCTTCGGTGACCGTCCCCGCACTCACGTTCAGCCCGTTGCGGAGGTGCACGTCGTCGACCAGAGCCCGGCCGACGCCCTTGTCGGCCAGCGCGATCACGAACGGCAGGGTTGCGTTGTTGAGGGCAGAGGTCGATGTCCGGGGGACGGCGCCGGGCATGTTCGCCACGCAATAGTGGACCACGTCGTCGACCACGTAGGTGGGGTCGTGGTGGGTGGTGGGATGGGAGGTCTCGAAACAACCGCCCTGATCGATGGCGACGTCGACGACGACGGACCCGGAGTGCATGGCGGCGATCATCTCCGCGGTCACCAGCTTCGGCGCGGCTGCGCCCTTGACCAGGACCGCCCCGATCACCAGGTCGGCGTTGATCACGAGGTCCTCCACCGCCGCCTGGGTCGAGTACACGGTCTCGAGCGCCGCGCCGTACCGATGGCCGAGCCGGTCGAGCACGGCGAGGTTGCGATCGAGCACCGTCACCGAGGCCTGGAGACCGATGGCCATCTCGATGGCGTTCTCGCCGACGACGCCGCCGCCGAGCACCACCACGCTGGCGGAGGCCACGCCGGGCACGCCGCCGAGAAGCAGACCGGCACCGCCGTTGGGGCTTTCGAGGGCATGGGCACCGGCCTGGATCGACATGCGGCCCGCCACCTGCGACATGGGCGCGAGCAACGGCAGGCCGCCGGCCGCGTCGGTGACGGTCTCGTAGGCGATGCAGATGGCTCCGCTGGCCACGAGGTCGGCGGTCTGGGCGGCATCGGGCGCAAGGTGCAGGTACGTGAACAGGACCTGACCCGGGCGCAGCAACGCCCGTTCGGCGGCTTGTGGCTCCTTGACCTTCACCACCATCTCCGACGATGCGAACAGCTCCTCGGCCGAGTCGACGAGGCGGGCTCCTGCGGCCTCGTAGTCGGCGTCGGAGGCACCGATGCCGATGCCGGCGCCCCGCTGGACGACGACCGTGTGCCCGTGGCTGACGATCTCCCTCACACTGGCCGGCGTGAGTCCGACCCGACGCTCGTTGTCCTTCACCTCGGTTGGCGTTCCGACGATCATCTGAGCTCCTTGCCTCACGGTGGGTGTCGCCACGCTAGGCGCCCGGGTCGAGACGCGCCCTGATGCGGTCGATGTTGCTCAGCGGTCGAGCAGGGCGACCAGACCGTCGAAGGCCATCGTGTAGCTGGTCCGTCCGAATCCGCACACGACACCGATGCAGACGGCGCTGATCACCGAGGTGTGGCGGAACGCCTCTCGAGCGTGCACGTTCGAGAGATGGGCCTCGACGACGGGCAACTCGGCGGCCGACACGGCGTCGCGCAAGGCGATGCTGTAGTGGGTGAAGGCACCCGGATTGAAGATCACGCCGTCGGCCCAGGTACGGGCATCGTGCAACGCGTCGATCAGCTCGCCCTCGTTGTTGGACTGCACGTGCCGGAGGTTCACCCCGTGATCGGCGGCGTGGGCGGCGAGGATGCCGATGATGTCGTCGAGCGTCTCGGTGCCGTACACGTCGGGCTCGCGAACGCCGAGCAGATTGAGGTTGGGTCCGTTGAGGACGAGAAACTCGCGTGCCACGACCGCCGATGGTACGCGAGAACCCGCCCGGCCGGTGGCTACTACCGTGTGGCCCGATGCTCGACAGGTTCGCCGATCCGAATCAGAACGTGGTGCTCACCGGCTTCATGGGTACCGGCAAGTCCACCGCGGGCCGGCGTCTTGCCCGACGACTCGGGTTCGACTTCGTCGACACCGACGATCTCATCGAGTCGGCGCACGGTCCCATCGCCGATCTTTTCGCGGCCCGGGGTGAGGCGGGTTTCCGCCGGCTCGAGCGCGAAAGCGTCGCGGGGCTGGCCCGAAGGCAGCGCCTCGTGATCGCCACCGGTGGCGGCACCCTGCTCGATCGCGCCACCGAGCGGCTCGTCGGCGGGTCCGGGCGGGTCCTCTGCCTTGCCGCGTCGCCCGAGGTCATCCTCGACCGGGTGATCCACTCACGGTCGGGGGTGACCCGACCGCTGCTCGATCACCCTGATCCGGCCGCTCGCGTGAGAGACCTGCTCGCCACCCGTTGGCCGGTCTACCGCCGATTTCCGCAGGTGAGCAGCGCTGTCGCCGATTCCGACGCCCTCGCGGCGGAACTGGAGACGATCGCCAGGACGCGGCCGGCCCTCCACCGTGATGGCGGACGACCCATCGTGGTCGGGATCGGCATTGCTGCTCGGGCCGCCGCCATGCTCACCGGGACCGACGCCACCGTCGTCGACGTGGGCCGCATACAACCGCATCGCCCCCTCACCGCCCGGGCCCTCGTCGAGATTCAGACCGACCTCGCCGCGCGCCTCGTACCCACCTGAACCAGAGGAGAACCCCATGCCCTCCTTCACCAGAGGTGACATCACCATCAACTACCTCGAGCGCGGCCGCGGATTCCCGCTGCTCCTCATTGCGCCGGGCGGGGTGCGCTCGTCGATCGACTGGTGGGACAACGCGCCGTGGAACCCGATCGATCACCTCAGCGAGTCCTATCGGGTCATCGCCATGGACCAACGAAACGCCGGCGCGTCCACCGGTCCGGTCACGGCCGATTCGGGCTGGGCCACCTATACCGCCGATCAGTTGGCACTGCTCGATCACCTCGGCGTCGACCGCTTCCTCGTCGAGGGCATGTGCATCGGAGGGTCCTACATCATGGGTCTGATCCAGGCGGCCCCCGAGCGGGTGGTTGCCGCGATCCTGCAACAACCCATCGGCCTCGACGACAACCGCGAGGCGTTCGACGAGATGTTCGACGCGTGGGCAGAAGAGACGCGTCGACGCCCATCCCGAAGCGAGCCCCACCGATTGGGCGGCCTTTCGCGAGGCGATGTTCGGCGGCGACTTCGTCTTCAGTGTCACGCCCGATTTCGTCTCGTCGTGCACGACCCCGATGCTGGTGCTGATGGGCAACGATCGGTACCACCCCGAGAGCGTGTCGCGCCGGGTGGCCGATCTCGCCCCGAACGCCACGCTCATCGAGAACTGGAAGGACCCGGCCGATCAGCCGGCCGCGAAGCAGGCCATCGAGACCTTCCTCGCCGCCCACACCCCGCCCGACGCCGCATGAGCGCTGCGTCGGATCGGGGCGCACCGGTGGTCAGCTGACGATGCGGCGGACGGCGAAGGTGTCGAGGTTGTCGTTGTTCCAGTCGCCGGGGAACAGCTCGTCGCTGGCCTTGCCGAACCCGAAGGAGAACTCCGCGGGGGCGGTCAGGAAGTCGTTGCGGACGAAGATGATGTTGCCCCGCCGCACCGCGAAGGTGTCGGAACCGTCACGGTTCCAGTCGCCGACCAGCACCCGGTCGGCGGCCTTGCCGTAGCCGAACACCTCGTCGGCGACACCGGTGGTGACGCTGTTGCGGGCAAAGAACACGTTGCCCCGCCGCACCGCGAAGGTGTCGTCGCCATCCGCGTCCCAGTCGCCAACGAACACCTCGTCGCCGGCCTTGCCGTAGCCGATGACCACATCGGCGGGGCCCGGCGTGACCGAGTTCTTCACGAAGAACTGGTTGCCGCGCCGCACCGCGAAGGTGTCGGTGCCGTTGCCGTCGAAGTCGCCCACGAACACCTCGTCGCCGGGTTTGCCGTAGCCGATGGTCTGGTTGGCGGCCGAAGCCACCCCGTTGAGGTTCAAGATCTCGAACACGTTGGTGCCGTTGGTGCGCTTGGCCAGATCGTCGATGCCGTTGCCGTCGAAGTCACCCACGAAGAACTGCTCACCGGCCCCCTTGCCGAAGTTCACCTCCGCCGACGCCGCCCCACCCTGCAACACGTTGGTGAAGAACCACCGACTCGTCAACCCGTCGACGGTGACCTCGACGTCGATCGGCGTGCAGTCGACGCCCGCGATGTCACACACCTCGAGCGCGAACCGCACGACGCCCGCCGCCTCGCCGGCCGGATCGAAGGTGAGCTCGGTCCCGTCGAGAACCGCCTCGCCCGCTGCCGGCGGCGTCTTGATCGACAACGACATCGGATCGGTGAACGGAAACGGCTCGACCATCTCGGCCAGCACGTCGGCGAACACCACGGGGGTCAGCGTGTCGGTCATTGCCGTGAGCTCGGGAAACGTCGGAGTGGACAGCTCGACGCCTCCGATCTCGCACCGGTCACCCTGTGGCCGAGGAGTGAGCAACACGTCCTCGGCGACCGAGCACGCCGATGCCGGTACGGCGTTGTGGAGCGGAGATCCGGGGAACGGAAGCACGAGCCCCGAGAGGATCAGCTGAGGGTCGATGACCAGCGACTCGGTGTCGGTGACGAAACTGAAGCGGAGCATCGCTTCGTCGGTCGCGGTGAAGGCCGTGCCCGGGATCACGAGCGTGTCGGCGTCGTACACGAGACGGCGAACCACTTCGGCGGTGGGCACCCCGGGGAACGGATGGCGCACCCACCCGAAGTACGCACCGGCACTCACCACCTCGAATCCGCCGGGGCGGTCGGCCATGACCGACTCGAACCCGACTTGGAGCCCGGCGATGCGTTCGGCCTGCTCGCGGCGCCAGTCGTGGGCGTGGCGCAAGCCGGCCAACGCCGCTTCCATGCCGATGCGCGGGGCGCTGATCGCCACGCAGTCGAGAAGCTTCAGCGCCTCGGTGAGCAGCGCCGGGCCGCCGACGATGGCCCCGACCCGGTAGCCGGGAATCGCGAAGTCCTTCGAGAAACTGTGCAGGCTGATCACCGTCTCGTGCCACCCGGGGTCGGCGAACAGCGAGTGCGGCGGCGCGTCGATGCCACGGAAGTTGCGGTAGGTCTCGTCGATGATCAATGCAACACCGCGGCGGCGAGCCAGCTCGGCCAGCGCGGCGATGCGTTCGGGTTCGAGGGTGACGCCGGTGGGGTTGCCCGGCGACACCACCACGATGGCCCGGGTGCGCTCGGTGAGCAGCGCGGCCGTGCGCTCGACATCGGGCAGCTGATCGTCGCCGGTGGGCACATGGGAGACGTCGATGCCCTCGACGCGCAACCACATGTCGTGGTTGAAGTAGAAGGGCTCGACGACGACGACGTGGTCGCCAGGTTCGGCGATGGCGCCGATGGCCAGGCAGAAGGCCTGGTTGCACCCGGCGGTGATCAGCGTGTGGGTCGCCTCGATCGACTCGACGTCGTAGCCGGATCGGAGATCGGCGGCGAAAGCCTCACGCAGGGTGGGCAGACCGGGCTGGGGTGCGTACCGCCCCCCGTCGGGCTCGTGGGCCACCTCGGCCACTCGGTCGGCCACCGCCGGCGCCGGCGGAAACGAGGGCGCCGCCTGCGAGAGGTCGAGGAGCGGCCGGCCAGCGGCACGATCGGCGAGCAGGGAATGCGCTGCTCCGATGGGCGAATGGACGAGATCGACCGTACGGGGAGAGAGGCGCATGGTCTCAGCTTGCCATCGCGGCCGCGGCCCCGCCCGATCAGGCGTACCGCTCGCCGTTGGTGGTGAGGAAGGACGTCAGGTTGCGCACCGACCGCCGAGCGGCCCGACCGAAGCCGAAGGCGAAGAACGGCTGGATGATCCGGCCGACACCGCCGAACTCGAACGCGTACCGCCACACCAGCTCACAGGTGTCGACGCCGGTCGCTACCAGCTCGTAGTCCTCGGCGAAAGCCTCCAGACCGGGAATGGGACCACGGGAGAAGGAGAAGCTCATGCGATGGCCGTCGTCCCAGTCGAAGAACACCTCGGAGACCTCGCCCGCTCGAATGTGGATGTCGCGTGTCGTGCCGACACCGAACGGAGGCGGCGTGGTCCACGTGACCCGGTCGACCGGTTCGAGCCAGATCGGCCACGCCTCGGCATCCTCCAGGCACCGGAACGCACCGGCAGCCGAGATCGACAGGTTCTGCCGGAGCGTCTCGCTCACCGGTGCCGTGGTGAAGAACTCGTGGCCGACCGTGCGGTAGTCAGGCACCCAGGTCGGCCTTGGCGACGGCGACATCGAGCACGACGCCGGTTTCGCGTTCGGAGACGGTCCAGAGCGTTTCGATGGCCTGGTCGAGGCCGATCTGACGCAGGATCGGCTTGGCGACGGGCGGGCCGGCATTCACGAAGAGCGGCCCGTAGAACTGACCGCCCTCGGCTCCGGGGTCGGTGGCGGCTCGGAGCTGGGAACGAACGCCGTCGCTCGGCTTCATGCCCATCCTCTGGGTGAGTGCGTGGAAGAACCCGCCGAGGCGACCACCGCCTCCCTCGGCCACCGTGGTGGCCTGGAGATCGGTGTTCGACAACCCCGGATGGGCCAGCAGGCTGATGGCGGCCACGTCGGCCAGCTCGAACTGCCGCTGCAGACCGATGCCGAAGTGGTAGTTGGCGAGCTTGGCCCGGCCGTAGGCCCGCCACGGCTCGTACTTGCCCTCGAGGTTCACGTTGTCGGGATCGACGGTCGAGCCCATGTGGTGCGCCGTGCTGGTGACCGTCACGACCCTGGCCGCGTCGGCCCGCAGGAGCGCGGGGAGCAGATGGGCGGTGAAGGCGAAGTGGCCGAGATGGTTCACGCCGAACTGCATCTCGAACCCGTCGACGGTCTTTCGCTCCGGCATGGCCATCAGACCCGCGTTGTTCACGAGGATGTCGATCGCGGCGTGCCGCTCGAGGATCGCTTCGGCGGCGCTGCGCACCGACGCGAGCGAGCCCAGGTCGAGCTCGACGATCTCCAGCGAGGCACCAGGGTGCGCCGCCAGCACCGCCGCCTTGGCATCGGCCGCCTTGGTCTGGTTGCGTGAGGCCATCACCACGTGCGCGCCCGCGCCGGCGAGCCCGAGCGTGGTCTCGAGACCGAGACCCCCGTTGGCACCGGTGACGACCGCAGTGCGACCGGTCAGATCGGGGATGTCACGTTGGGTCCACGTCATGGTGGTCTCCTGGTCGAGCGATGGGTCGGTGGCCCAGCATTGCGACAAGTTCGCCCGACTCCAACCCGAGGCGACCGGTGGGGCTCCTGCGCCCTACGCTTCGGGCATGTCCGAGGAGTCTCCTGTCGTCGGTGTGGTCATGGGTTCGTCGAGCGACTGGCCGACAATGGCCCGAGCCGTCGAGATCCTGACCGCCTTCGGTGTCGCCCACGAGGCACGGGTGCTCAGCGCCCACCGCATGCCCGACCACATGTTCGCCTACGCAACCGACGCAGTGGCCCGCGGGCTGCGGGTGATCATTGCCGGTGCCGGCGGCGCGGCGCATCTCCCGGGCATGCTTGCGGCCAAGACCACGCTCCCCGTGCTCGGTGTGCCGGTGGCCTCGCGCCACCTCTCCGGCCAGGACTCCCTGTACTCGATCGTCCAGATGCCGGCGGGGGTACCGGTTGCGACCTTCGCCATCGGCGAGGCCGGGGCCACCAACGCCGCGTTGTTCGCCGTTGCGATCCTCGCCAACGACGACCCGGAGTTGCGGAATCGGCTCGATGGGTACCGGGCCGACCGACGCGACCAGGCGGCTGGTTCGACACTTCCCCCACCGTCGCCGAACTCATCACCCGCATGAGCGATGCTGTCGTAGCGCCGCCGGCCACCATCGGGATGCTCGGCGGCGGCCAGCTCGGCCGATACGCACTGATCGCCGCGACCACAATGGGCTACCGAACCATTGTCGTCGATCCGGATCCCTTCGCTCCTGCCGGATCCATCGCCGACGAGCATCTCGTTGCGGCCTACGACGACCCTGTCGCTCTGAGTCGGTTGGCATCCGATTGCGCCGTCGTCACCACCGAGTTCGAGAACCCGCCTGCGACTGCCCTCGACGAGCTGGCGGCGACGGTGCGGGTCGCTCCCGGCGCGGATGCGGTTCGGATCGCACAGGACCGCGTTGCCGAGAAGCGGTTCCTGACCCGGAACGGATTTCCGGTGGGTCCCTACACGGTGTTCGAAGGACGAGACTCGCAGTCGGCCCCTGGTGCCACGGCCGCAGCCGGGCTTTCGTCGCTCCTCGACACCGGCGCCGTTGTCAAGACGGCCCGACTCGGGTACGACGGCAAGGGCCAGCGCATCGTCGGAAGCGAGGCCGAGCTCGACTCGGCGTGGATCGAGCTCGGTCGCGTCCGGTGTGTCGTCGAGGCCCTCCTCGACCTCGAGCGCGAGCTGAGCGTGCTCGTCGCCCGGACTGCCGACGGAAAGAGCTCGGTCTGGCCCGTCGCCGAGAACGTCCACGTGAACGGGATCCTCGATCTCACCGTGGTGCCTGCCCGTGTCGGGCACGAGGTGGCCGCACGCGCGGTCGACGTCGCCGTCGCCATTGCCGGTGCGCTCGACTTCGTCGGTGTGCTCGCGGTCGAGTTGTTCGTGGTCGCCGGTGAGGTGCTGGTGAACGAGCTCGCGCCCCGGCCCCACAACAGCGGCCACTGGACCCTCGACGCCAGTCTCACGAGCCAGTTCGAGCAGCAGGTCCGTGCGGTGTGCGGGCTGGGGCTCGGCGACACCGCGATGACCTCACCAGCCGTGGCGATGGTGAACCTCCTCGGCGACCTGTGGCAGGCCGGGGAACCGCCATGGCACCGTGTGCTCGACGGTCCCGACGCAAAGCTGCACCTGTACGGCAAACACGGCGCGCGTCCCGGGCGCAAGATGGGTCATCTCACCGTTGTGGCCGACGATGCAACGACCGCGGCGAAGCGGGCGACCGATCTCCGAGAAGCCCTCGCGGTCTAGAAGGCGTCAACCCTCGGGACGTCGGGGCGGGAAGACCTCGACGAGTGTCACGTACGCCGTGGTGACCGCCAGCGCCACCGCAAACGAGGTGAGAGCCCACCAGCCGGCAGTGAACGCGTCGGCGCGGGGGCCGAGAAACCACAGGACCACGTAGGGCGCGAGCGCCACGACCAGACAGCCGGCGAGCGCCGGGAGGCGACATCCACCACATCCCGAGGAGGACGACGACCGCCGCCGCCAACGGCACCACGATTGGCGCATACGACGCGCCGTTCACGGCGTACTCGACGAACACGAACCCGCCGATGCCCAGGCCGGCGCCCAGCCCGACCAAAGCCGCCGGCTCGCGCCGGCGGAGGAAGGCCCGCCCCTGCACCACCACCAACAGGACGACGAGGACCATGGTGGTGACGAAGGCGGCACGGCGCGCCCAGGTGCCGTACCCGACTGCGTCGGCGCTCCGCCACGGGCCCGACCACCACCACTCCGACTCCGTCTCCCACCGCCCCAGCGTCAACGCCGCATACCCCACCACTCCTGCCAGCAGGGCTCGGCTCGGATACACCACCACCCCGAGGAGGAAGAGGTATACGGGTTTGAGCAGTGCCGTCACTCCCCGAGCCACCCACCCTTTGGGACGGAGTGCCCGCCACACGTTCAGCCCGAGGCGCATGCCGATGCGCGCCCACCGGCGGGGCTCGAGATCGCCGGGGATCGAGTCGGTGCCGGCAGTGAGTCGAGAAGCGAGATCCTGCGCACCGGTCGGATCGACGCCGTCGCCCCGTGCGACGCCGGTGGTGACTCCTCGGGGTGTGGCGTCGACCCAGGGAAGCTCGCGAGCGAGATGCTCGGCATGGAGTCGCGTGACCATCAGCCGCTTGGTCTCGGTCAGCCCAGCCGCCACGTCGGGGGTGACCGCCGCCGCTTCGATCTCGTCGATCACCGTGGCTCGGGCCCGCGCCCACTCGTCGCGCATCCAGTCATCCCAGTCGGGCGCTCCGGCGATGGCGGGGTCGAACGGAGTCGTGACGGCCGCCTCGACGCCGGCGATGACCTGCTCCGCCGTGCGACCGGAGCCCGAGAACCACCGGGTGGAGTCGGCCAGAAGATCGACGAGGCTCTTGGCGCCGTCGAGGCGCCCCCACATCCAGTCGTTGGCGCGCCATCGGGCCGAGAAGAACGCGCCGAAGTTCACGAACTGGTTGCCGGCGAGCTTGTCGGTGACGCTCAAGGGCTCTCCTCCGGTGAACCAGCTCTCGAGTGGCGAACGGTTGGCACCCGAGACCCGAAGGAAGCGAATGGCCGACTCCCCGCTCATGACCCGTCGGTGCAGCGAGGCCGAGGCTCGCGCCGCAGCCACCAGCCCTTCGAGCAGGTCGACGCGTTGGGCCAAGAAGACGACCAGCGGATCGTCGAGTCCCTGGGCCGTCGCCGCATCGAGCAGGACCCGAGCCTTGCCGGCCACCAACACCCAGATCTCTCCGAGCGGAACCTCACCGGGCGCCAACGGCGCAGCGTCGAACAGCTCGGCCAACGCGTGGTGAAACGGTGTCGACGCACCGGAGCCGATCGAGTCGATGACTGCTGCGGTGACATGCTCGGATGCCGCCAATGCGGCACTCGCCACCCGGGTACTCCAGTCGGAGACGGCGTCGGCGTCGGCGTCGGGCGCCGGCGGTTGTCGCGCCGCGGCGGCCCAGTGCTGCTCCCACACCGAATGGAGCACCTCGACGAGCAGACGCACTCGGTAGAGGTCGGCCTCGGTGTCGGCCGCGTCGGCGCCCGAGATCTGCTGACTGAGGCGCAACAGCACCTCGACGGTGTCACCCAGCGCGAGTAGCGGCGCGGGATCGGCCGCCCCGCCGGCCGCGTAGACCGACTCGAGCACGGTGGGGAGTACCTCGAAGAACGTCGCTCGTACTCCTGGCGGCCACGAGTCGAGTACGGACCCGAACCCCTCGCGAACGAACGGATGCGTGGCCATGGCCAGGTCGGGGTCGATGAGCACCGTCGTGACGCGGCGGCTGTCGATGCCCGCCCAGGCGGCGTGGGCGGTGTCGGCCACGCCGACTTCGGCCACGGCCGCATCGGCGAGGAGGGCGACCCGTACTGCCGACCGCACCGCGACTTCACGGTTGTGTCGATCGAGCTCGAGCATGTCCTCGACCAGGGACTCGCCGTCGAACTTCAACCGCACCGTTGTGCCCAGATCGGAGAGAATCCCGGTGAGGGACTCCTCGGCGGCTCGCGGAGGACGGGGATCGGACGGCTCGGGTTCGGTCGGGCTCGGGTGCAGGTACAGCAACCACCGCGATGTCGGGCCGCTGGCCGGTGCGGCCGCAATGGCCTGGATGGCCCGAGCCACAGGGATGTTGTCGAGCACGCCGCCGTCGATGACGCGAACGGGCTGATCGTCGATCTCGGAGAAGATGCCGAGCATGTTCAGTGCGCCGTCGTCGACGGTCGGGGCACTCCACACGTTGGCCGGCTCGAACGCCACCGGGAACGACGAACTGGCTCGCCCGGCCAACGCCAGACGTCGAGCAGCGAGACCGACGTCGGCCGCCGGGAAATCCGACAGCGGTGAGCCCACCGCACCGAGATGGCGGAAGTGGAAGAACGCCGCGCTGCGCGACTCGTGGATGTCGGCGAAGGGATCGTTGCGCAACACCCGCTCCACGGGGTCCTTGCGCGTCGCCGACAGGAACAGGTCGAGTCGTTGATCGGAACCGGTGGCCGCCGGTCCCATCCCCGCCGGCGCCATCAGTTCGGCCAGGCGTCGCTCGAGCTCGGTGAGGAAGTACGCGTCTCCTTCGAGCAGCGAAGGCCGACGACCTTCGCCGGGCCGCCACGGCGTGGGTCGCGACAACGCCTCGATGTCGGCCAGAGTGAGCCAGAGGTCGGCCATCTCGGCGAAATCGAAGCCGTACACCAGGCTGGCGGCGTAGATCGCCCCGTTGAGCCCACCTGCGCTCGCGCCGCTCAACACGTCGACGGTGACCGTTTCGTAGCGGGCGAGGCTCGCCAGACGGCGGTACACGGTCCTCTGCCCGCTCGCGCCGGCGTCGTGGGGGCCGGCCGCAACCGGAACGACGGCGGTCCGCAGCGCTTCGATCTCGGCGACGGCGCCGCCGATCCACACCGCGAGGCTCACCCCGCCGCGCATGGACAATGCCAGCCGCAGTTCTTCGTCGGCACCGGCTCGTTCGTCGGTGACGTTGGTGACGACGCTGTCCATCTGCATCGCTGATCCTCCGGTGGGCTCGCCCGGTAGCTCCAGACTGACACACCGGCCGGCGGGCCGCTCTACCAATGCCGAGCGATACGAGGCATCATCATCACATGAGTGCCGAGCCAGTGCGCCCGATCACCGACGACGAGGTCGAGACCTACCGAAACGACGGGGTGGTCAAGCTCTCGGGGCTGTTCGATCCCCTCTGGATCGATCGCCTCCGGGCCATGGTCGATCGTTCGATGGCGGCTCCGGGCCGTCAGGTCCGCGAGTACGACACGGGCGACGTCGGACGGTTCCACGCCAACATGTTCCAGTGGGACGCCGATCCCGATCTCCGCGCCTTCGTGTTCGACTCACCGGGTGGAGCCATCGCCGCCCGGCTCATGGGCTCCGAGTCGGTGTCGTTCTTCTTCGACCATCTGTTGGTCAAGGAGCCCGGCACCGTGAATCCCACGCCGTGGCATCAGGATCTGCCCTACTGGCCGGTGCGCGGCGACCAGGTCTGTTCGCTGTGGTTCGCGATGGATCCCGTCGACGAGGCCAGCGGCGCCGTTCGCTATGTCGCCGGCTCGCATCGGTGGACCACGTGGTTCCGAGCCCAGAGCTTCGACGGCTCCGACAAGTACAGCGACGAGACGATGCCCGCCGTGCCCGACATCGACGCCGATCCCGATCTGCGTGTCGTCACCTTCGGCCTCGTACCCGGCGACGTGGTCGCTCACCACGTCATGACACTCCACGGCGCCAGGGGCAACACCTCGACCAGCCGTCGACGCCGGGGGCTGGCCACTCGATGGCTGGGCGACGATGTCGTGTACGACCCGCGACCCAAAGCGATGACCTTGCCCTTCGCGGCCGACGTGGTCCCTGGTCAGGCCATGCGTTCCCGCCGGTTCCCGTTGGTCCATCCCCACCCGTAGATCTTCCCGCAGGGCGGGACGATGTCCCTCTCGGCGGAACAGGTCACTAGGGTCGAGCGGGTGAGCAACGACGGTGTCTCCCGCACCTCCACCCTCGGTTCGGTGGCCAACGCCGCCCGCGTGCTGAAGTCGTTCACCGCCCACAACCGAGAATGGGGCGTGAGTGACCTGGCCCGCCACCTCGACATCGCCAAATCGACTGCGCATCGGCTCCTCGCCACGCTCACCGACGAGGGACTGCTCGAGCAGGACCTCGAGTCGGGCCGCTACCGCCTGGGTCTCGCCATCTTCGATCTCGCCGCCGCCGTGCAGAGCTTCGACCTCCACGAGGCGGCGCTCACCCCCATGACCGACCTCCGCAATCGCACGGGAGAAACGGTGCAGATGGCGGTGCTCGACGGCCGTGAGGTCGTCTACGTCGAACGACTCGACAGCCCCAACACCCTCCGGATGTTCCTCGAGGTCGGTCGCCGCAACTGGGCGCACTGCACCGGATGCGGGAAGGCCCTGCTCGCGTTCCTCGCACCCGATCAGCTCGATCGCGTGCTGAAGGGCTGGAAGCTCCCCGTCAAGACCGAGCACACGATCACCCGTCTGGACGATCTGCGCAGGGAGCTGGCCGAAACGAGACGACGGGGCTATGCCGTCAACCGCTACGAGTCGGAGGTGGGCGTGATCTCCGTGGCCGCTCCGGTGCGCAACGGAACCGGCCGGCCGGTGGCCGCGCTGAGCGTGGCGGGCCCGGCCGAGCGACTCGAACAGTTCGAGCTGCAATTGGCCCAGGCCACCGTGGAGGCGGCCGCGGTGGTGTCGCGTCGCCTCGGCTACCGCAGTGTCACAGGAGCAGCCTGAGGTGCGGGTGCCGGCCGGCCGGGTGGGCGAGATGGCCGAGGACACCTGCGTCGCCGTCGGCGACGGCAACGCCGTCGTCGTGCGCGTCGGTGACACCGTGAAGGCGTTCCGCAACCGCTGCCTGCACCAGGACTCACCGCTCGACGGGGCTTGGGTCCGCGACGGCGTGCTCAGCTGTCCCCTGCACTTCTGGCGCTACCGCGTGGACGACGGCACCAACATCGGCACCGGCGAACGCCTCGAGGAGTTCGCCGTCCAAGTCGTCGACGGCGAGGCCTTCGTGGAGGTCCCCGATCCCCATCCCCCGCGGTCGCTGCGCGAACAACTTCTCGACCGCGCCCGCACCTACGACCGCGAGTCGTCGTGGCGGGCCAGAACGGAGAGCCCGTGAAAGCCAGTACCGACCGCATCCTCACCACCCACGTGGGTAGCCTCGCCCGCCCGCCGCGACTACTCGAGATGATGCGAGATCGCTTCGCCGGCGCCGCCATCGACGAAGCCACCTTCGACACCGCCGTCGCCGACGCCGTCACCGACACCGTTCGTCACCAGGCCGAGGTGGGCATCGATGTCGTGGCCGACGGCGAAATGGGCAAACCGAGCTTCTTCACCTACGTGACCGATCGTCTCGCGGGCTTCTCGGCCACCGAAGGCGAGAAGGTACTGCCACCGTCGTGGCGCCTCGAGCTCGACGCGTACCCCGGCTACTACGAGCAATACCTCGGCAAGTACGACGAGGTGGTCGTCGAGCTCAAGGCCATGGCCTGCGTCGGCCCTGTGGCCTATGTCGGCCACGATGCGCTGGCCGCCGACATCGCCAACCTCCGCGCCGCGATCGATGCCCTGCCCGGCGACCTCGAGGTCGCCGAGGCCTTCATGCCGTCGACCTCTCCCCGCGGCTTCGGCGTCAACACCTACTACGGGTCCGACGACGAGTACCTCGAAGCGGTGGCCGAGGCGCTTCGCGAGGAGTACGTCGCCATCGTCGACGCCGGCCTGCTCCTCCAGATCGACGACCCATGGCTCATCGAGATCCTCACCGGTGCGCCGGGTGCCGATCCGGCCCATTGCCGCCGGGAGGCCGATCGCCACGTGGAGATCCTCAATCACGCGCTGCGGGACATCGCCACCAACCGGGTGCGATTGCACACCTGCTACGGCCTCAACCACGGCCCCCGCACCCACGACCTGCCCATGGAGGCCATCGCCCCGCACATGCTGGGCATCGACGCCGGCGCCTACTCCTTCGAGGTGGCCAACCCCCGCCACATGCACGAGTGGCGACTCTGGGACCACCTCGACCTTCCGGATGGGAAGGTCCTCATACCTGGGCTCCTCGGCCACGCCACGAACTACGTCGAGCACCCCGAGCTCATCGCCGACTTCATCGAGCTCTACGCCGATCGGGTGGGGAAGGAGAACGTGATCGCCGGTGCCGACTGCGGCTTCTCCTCTCGCGCCTCGTTCCGTCCCGAGGTGCATCCCGACGTGGTCTGGGAGAAGTTCAAGGCCCTCGCCGAGGGGGCGCGCATTGCAACGGAGCGTCTGTGGAAGTGACCGGCCGACCCTACGACGTGCTGCTGCTCGACTTCGGCGGTGTGTGCCTGCTCAACCCCGCCGAGCTCCACTCGGTGGTCGAACACCACTTCGGTCTCTCCCACGGCACGTTCACGTGGATGGGTCCCCTCGATCCGTCGACCGACGAGCTCTACCGCGAGTCGATCGGAGCGAGCGGTCTGAGCGAGCGGGACTACTGGACCCAACGCGCGGTGGATGTCGGCCGCACCGCCGGGGTCGAGCTCGACCTGATGGGCTACATGGAGATCGCGTACGGTTCACCCGGCAACCAGTTGATTCGTGACGAGGCCATTGCGGTGGCCGCTGCGGCCCGTGCGGCGGGAATCGGCGTGTCGGTACTCACCAACGATCTGCACGCCTTCCACGACGACGAGTGGGTGGCCCAGATCGACTTCCTCTCCAAGGTCGATCATCTGGTCGACTGCTCCCACGCCGGCTTCCTCAAGCCCGACATCCGCGCCTACCGATGGGCCCTCGACGAGCTGGGCGACGTCGAGCCCGCTCGCGTCCTCTTCGTCGACGACCAACCGCTGAATGCCGAGGGCGCGGCGGCCGTCGGCATGCACTCGGAGTGGTTCGACATCGCCGAGGCAACCACGTCGTGGCGACGGGTGGCCAAGAGGCTCGGCGTGTGAGCCCGTTCTCGCCGGAAGCGCTGGCCGATGAGCTGCGGACCGCCGAGCGCGACCGGCGGGGGGTCGCGCTGCCCACCGATCGGTTTCCCGACTTCGACTGGGAAGCCGCCCGAGCCACCGCGCGCGCACGCGACGACCTCCGCATCGCTGACGGCGATCGTCTCGTCGGGTACAAGCTCGGTTGGACCTCGGCCGCGATGCGGGAGGCGTTGGGCATCGACCAGCCCAACTGGGGAACGTTGTGGGCGTCGCAGGTGCTCGGCCCCACAGCGCCACTCGACACCATGATCCATCCCAAGGTCGAGCCGGAGTTCGTGTACGTCGCTGCGTCACCGCTCTCGGGGGAGGTGACCACCGATGCAGTCGTCGAGGCCTGCGAGGGTTGGGCGGTCGGACTGGAGGTCGTCGATCCCCGATTTCCGTCCTTCGACTTCCGTTGGCTCGACAACACGGCGGACAACTCCTCGGCGGCCGGCATCCGGACCGGTCGCTACCTGCCGGCCGACCGCCTCGTCGGGATCGATCCTGCCCGCTTCGAGCTGACCATCACCGATGGAACCGAGTCGCGGACGGGAACCGGTGAGCGGGCCATGGGCTCGCCGGTGGAGGCCGTCGCCTGGCTGGTACGGCAACTGGCCGCCGAGGGCAATCGACTCGACGCCGGCCACATCGTGTACACCGGCGGCATCACTGCCCCCTTCGACCTCACCGCGGGATTCGTCTACACCGTCAGCAGCAAGCAGCTCGGCCACACGACGTTCTGCCCGCAATGATGCGTCACCGTTCAGTCCCCGGTCGGCGCGGCCGATCGAGGAGCATGCGCCTGCTCGCACTCACTCTCCTGACGGCCCTGCTCGGCGCAGCGTGCGCCGCCGGACCCGAGGTCGTCACCACCGCCTCTGAGCCGGCGCCCAACGCGAGTCAGCCGGCGGAGCCCGTCGACGACACGGTCTCCGACGAGCCGGGAGCGGCCCCCGAGACGCCGAACGTGCCCGAGCCGACGCCGGAGACCCCGCCGAATCTCGGCCCCGATGTCGTCGAGGTTCCCGAGGTCGGAGGCTGGGCAGACCACCCGCTGGCGCGGTACGTGCCCGAGGCGAGCGAGATCGGTGCCGACTGGATCGTCGACAACGGCCGCGTGACCGAGTACGAGCCGGCCCAGCCGAACGACGAGCTCGCGGCGTGTGGGCTGACCGAGCCGGCAACCCTCGAGGGCATCGAGGTCACCTACAACGCTCCCGGTGACTACGACAACACGGTCGAGTTCATTGTCAACCGCGGCACTGACGCAGATGCGCAGTCCTTTCTCGACGTGTTCCGTGGGATGGCCGATTGCGATCCCGACACTCTGGGATTCGCCGGCGAGGCGATCGACATCGCCACCGAGACCCTTTCCGTCGACGGCGCCGATGATGCCATCGTGACCCGATTCGTCGGTCGACCCGAAGCACAGAACCTCGAGTTCGCCTTCGTAGTCGTTCGGTACGGCGAGCTACTCCTGGCAATGTCCAGCGGTGACATCTTCGGTGAGAGCACCGCCGGCCGCCTGTCGGTCGACGAGATGCTCGCCATCATCGACCGGGCAGCGCAGCGGGGCTGACCGCCGGGCATGCCGGGGGATCTTCAGTTCCTCGTCGGCGCGGCCGATGGTCAACGATGCGACTCGCTGCTCTCGCCTGTGTGATCGCCCTGTTCGCCGCGGCATGTTCCACCGGACCCGAGCTGGTGGTCACCGGCACCGAAGGCGGGATCGACGAGGCTCCGACCGAACCGGTAGCCACACCGTTGCCGGTCGGCGACGCTGCCCGGCCCGGCGCCGAAAACCGCCACCGAGCCCGAGCCTCGACCAGCCCTCGATCCCGACGACGACATCGCGGTCCCCCCCGTCGACGACCCCCCGCCGCCGATACCCGACGACTCGGATGATTGGCGCGACCACCCGCTGGCCGTCCACGTACCCGACGCCAGCGAGCTCGGTGCCAACTGGACCATCGCCGACACCAATGTGACCGAATACGGAGAACCGGGGTCCGACGAAGATCTGGCCGCCTGCGGGATCACCGAGCCGCCGACCCTCGACGGTATCGAGGTCACCTACACCGTCGGGCTCGAGTACTTCAACGCCGTGAGCTTCCTCGTGAACCGGGGACCCGAGGTTGTGGCACAGAGCTTTGTCGACGTCTTCCGTGCCCTCCCCGGATGCGACCCAGAGGCCATCGGCTTCTTCGGCGGAGACGTCGAGATCACCACCGAGACCCTCACTGTCGGCGGCGCCGACGACGCGGTCATCAGCCGCTACGCGGGCACGTTGGATGACGTGGACCTTCAAGGCACGTACTTGGTCGCGCGCTTCGGCGAGCTGGTGTTGGCCATTGGGACCGGAAGTTACGGTGGCTTCGATTCACCGATCGGGCTCTCGGTCGACCAGATGCTCGACATCATCGAACGGGCCGCCGAGCGGGGCTGAATCCCAGCCAGACGGCGGGTCTTCAGTTTGTCGGTGGCTTGGCCGATGGACAACGATGCGACTTCCTTCTCTCGCGTGTGTGATCGCGCTCTGCGCCGCAGCCTGTTCCGCCGGACCCGAGCTCGTCGTGACTTCGGCCGAGCCCGCCAACGACACTGCCGCCCCCGCTGAACCACCGGTGACCACGCCGACACCGGTGGAAACCGACCTCGAGGCGTGGTTGCTCACCGCCGAGGACGTCCCCGCCTGGCAGCACTCCGGTCCGATGGACTTCGGGGCCGAGCCCACCTTCGTCGCCGACGACTGCGACCTCATGAACCAGGCGTGGGCAGCCAACACCTATCCCGGCACCCGTACCCGCGCCTCCACCGAGGGCGCCACCCTCCGCAACACCGTCGTCGAGCTCGAAGACGAGGCCACCGCCGCCGCCGTGCTCGACGCCGCCGACCGCGTGTGGGAGGAATGCGTCCAGTTCTCGATCGACGGCAGCCCGTGGTGGGCCGAACCCATCTCGGTGCCGCCTGCGGGCTGGCGCTCGAGCGGACTGGTGATCGGCGACGCGAACGGTCTCACCTGGGCCATCGCCTACTGGCAGCGCGACGACACCATTGTGCTGCTCGAGGTCGACGGCGACCGCACCTTCGACTACCTCCAACCGCTCCTCGCCGCCGCCGCCGGCCGCCTGACCGGAAAGGCGACCCCGGTACCGGCACTCGACGAACCCGGCACCCGCCCCGGGTCCGCCACCGAACCCGAGCCACGACCCACTCCGACCCCGACGACGACATCGCCGTCCCTCCGGTCGACGACCCACCCGTATTCGTGCCCGACGACTCGGATGATTGGCGCGACCACCCACTGTCCACCTACGTGCCCGACGCCAGCGAGATCGGCACCGATTACACGATCAACAGCAGCGTCGTGACCGAGTACGCCGACTCGGAGCCCAACGGGGACCTCGAGGAATGCGGGGTCACCGAACCCCCGACCCTCGAGGGCATCGAGGTCAGCTACACCGTTGGGCTCGACTACGACAACGCCGTGAGCTTCGTCGTGAACCGGGGAGCCGCCGCCGACGTCCAGAGCTATCTCGACGTCTTCCGGGCCCTCCCCGGATGCGACCCGGAGGTGATCGGCTTCTACGACGCGACGATCGATATCACCGCCGAGACCATCGCCGTCGACGGAGCCGACGACGCATTGGTGCTCCGCTTCTCGGGTACGTCGGACGAGGTCGACCTCGACCGCCACCTACGTCGTCGTCCGCTACGGCGAATTGCTGTTCGCCATGACGACCGGAAGCTTCGGGGTCGACAGTTCGATCGATCCACTGTCGGTCGAACAGATGCGCGACATCATCGAACGAGCGGCCGGCCGCTCATGAGCTCGCGCCGCTCTCGAATCGCGAGAGCGCTGCTGGGCGCGGCGGTCTTCGCCACCGCATGCTCGGCCGGCCCTTCCGAGGTGGTGGTCGCCGGCACCTCGTCGGAACCACCCGCCGCGAATGAGGCACCTCTGCCAGCGGCCGAGGCCCTTCCGTCGCCGTCGATCGCCGACGATCCACCCGACGATCCACGACCGGTGAACCTCCTCACCGATGCCGACGTGCCGGGCTGGAAGATGTCGGCACCCGAGCAGGCGGTCGGCGGCGATGCGGCCAACACCACCGACTGCCCGCTGCTCGACTCCTTCTTCGTCGTCCTCGCCGCACCGGGTGAACAGGCGCGCGGAGCCAACGGCTCGATCACTGCACTGACCAACGCCGTCGCCGTGCTCGACTCCTCGACGACGGCATCGGCGTTCATGGACGACGTCGACACCGTGTGGGAACCGTGCGTGATCCTCACCACGCTCGACGGAGTCCAACAGTGGCTCGAACCGCTGGAGTTGCCCGCCGTCGACGGCTGGCGCTCGGTGGGCCTGGCCTTCGGGGACGATGACGGTCTGGCGTTCTACGGCTTCTGGCAGAGGGACACCACGATCGTCTCGGTGGTCCTCGACGGTGGGTTCGACCTCTACCAGATCTCCGAACCGGTGTTCGCCGCCATGGCCGACGTCTTGTCGGGGCGACGGTCACCGAACCAGCCGGTCACTCCGACGGAGATCGCCACGCCCGAGCCAACCGTCGAGCCACCTGCGCCCGAGGAATGGACGGATCATCCGCTCGCCCCGCTCGTGCTCGAAGCGGCCGAGATCGGCGAGCAGTGGGAGCTCACGCGGGTCAACATCCTCGAACCATGGCTCGACGAAGGCCAGCCAGTCGGGCGAGTGTGCGGCGTCGAGGAGCCCGACACCCCCGACGGCCTCGAACCGAGGTACGCACCGACCGAAGGCGGCGACGCCGACCTCGACGTGATCGTTGCTCGCGGGTTGCGACCCGCACAGGCCTTCCTGACCGTCGTGCGGGCGGCTGCCGGTTGTCCGGTGGAAGAGACGGGAGCGCCGGCCGTGTTCGCACAGGTCGAACGACCCGTCGACGGTGCCGACGACGCGGTCTGCCTCGAGGCTTTCGACCCCGAACCGGAGGCCGACGAGGCGAGCATCGGCGTGCTGTGCGCCGCGATCTACGACGACCTCTTGGTCGGCATCTACTGGGTCGCGAGCCAGGACGCACTCGACACTCCCACCGTCGACCGCGTGGTCGAACTGATCGAACGGGTGGCCGCTCGACGCTGATCGACCGCCGATAACCTCCCCGGATGGATACCCGAACCAAGCCCACAATCACCATTCCGTCCGACGAACCGCCCGCCGAACTCGTCATCGAAGACCTCGTGATCGGCGACGGCACCGTCGCCACCGCAGGTAACCAAGTCACCGTCGACTACGTCGGCGTGAGCTGGAGTACCGGTCGCGAGTTCGATGCCTCGTGGAACCGCAACGACACTTTCGCCTTCGGGCTCGGAACCGGCATGGTGATCCAGGGTTGGGACGAGGGGGTCGCGGGCATGAAGGTCGGCGGCCGCCGTCGAATCACGATCCCGCCCCACATGGGGTACGGCGCGGCGGGCGCCGGCGGACTCATCGCCCCCAACGAGACGCTCGTGTTCGTCGTCGATCTGCGGCGTGTGGGCTGACACCCAGCGTCAGCGGTTCCGCTTGCGGGCGGAGCGCTGGGCCTTCTTGTTCTTGCGACTGACCGGCCGGGCCGCCCGGGTTGCCTTCACGCGCGGGGGTCCCCCGCCCGCGCCCGAGGTCTTCTGATAGGGCTCTTCTCGAAACCACAGGTTGCACGCCCACTTCTCGCCGAGGAACACCGGCAGGCCTCCGTGCAGCGAGTCGATGTGACGTTCGCTGCCGCCGGGATGCAGGTTGTGGAAGATCACCATGCGTCCGGGGATGGCCTGGACCGTGAGGTCGAGTTTGGGAAAGCCGGTGCCGCCGCCGGCCTCGACCTCGTTGAGGTACATCAAGGCGGTGACGAGCCGTTGGCCTCCCTTGGCCGTTGCCTCTTGGCCCTTCGCCGTGGTGATGTCCCACGCGTCGTAGTGCGGCTTGTATTCCTGGGTCTCGGCGTAGTGCACCACCTGGAGCGACTCGGCGTGATGCACGGGGATCTCGACCAGATCGGACACCCGTCGGACCAGACCCCGCACCAGCGGCGTCTGGTCGTGCTTGATCCAGGCCACGCTGCCGGTTCGCTTCTGACTCGGCGCGTTCTCCCCCAGCTTGCTGACCTTGGCCTGGCCCATCCGACGCCCGGCGATGGTCATGATGTGTTGACGCTCGGCCTCGGTGACGAAACCGTCGATCACGGTGACCAACGGGTCGTCGGCCAGCTGGGTACCGACCTCGTAGTGTGCTCTGGCTCGTACGGTCATGACGCCGATTCTCCCATCGCCTCGGCTTCGATGTAGCTCGCGGGATCGAACCGGCGCGTACGCCGCCAGTAGTCGACGGTGAACCCGGGCCACAGGGTGTCGTTGCGGCCATCGGCGCTCAGATACCAGCTGCGGCAGCCGCTGGCCCAGACCGTCGATCGCATGCGCTGCTGAACGTCGGCGTAGCTGCGCCGGGCCACGTCGGCCCGCACCTCGATAGTGGTCGCCCCTCGGCGCGCGAGCCGATCGAGAGCACCGAGCACGTGGCGATACTGCGCCTCCAT
The DNA here is from genome assembly GCA_963787285.1 of uncultured Acidimicrobiales bacterium. Classification (GTDB taxonomy): domain Bacteria; phylum Actinomycetota; class Acidimicrobiia; order Acidimicrobiales; family JAHEJN01; genus JAHEJN01. The sequence continues at coordinate 273,257 of CAWBCM010000008.1, forward strand.
CATGAAGATGATCGAGTTGTGACCAAGGCCCGTGTTGGGCCCGACCAGCAGGAAGAGGTTGGGAAACCGGGGAACGGTGATGCCGAGATGGGTGATGGCGCCGCGCTGCCACGCATCGGTGAGCTCCACTCCGCCGCGTCCGAAGATCTTCATCGGTGCCAGGAACTCGGTGGCGGTGAAACCCGTACCGAGGATGATCGTGTCGACCTCCACCAGAGTGCCATCGACGAGACGGATGCCTTCCGGCACCACCGAGTCGATGGCGGTGGTGCACAGATCGACGTCGGCGCGGGCGAGGGTCGGGTACCAGTGGTCGGAGATCAGCAGCCGTTTGCAGCCCGGCTCGTGGTCGGGCCGCAGTTTCGCGCGGAGCTCGGAATCGTCGGGGATCGCCGCCTCGATCAGTTGGGGTACGCCTTCACGGATCTGTTTCGCTATTCGGTCGGTCTTGCCCAGGAAGCTGAACGCCAACAGCTCGTTCCGGAAGTAGATCCACGCCCGATGCGCCCGACGAACCGGAGGAACCCATCGGAACAGCCTCCTCTCCCACGGGCGGTACGCCCGGTCCTCCTTCGGGACCACCCACGGTGCCGTTCGTTGGAACACCGTGGTGTGCGCGGCTCGTGGAGCGATCTCGGGAACGAACTGGATGGCGCTGGCCCCCGTGCCGATCACGGCGATGCGGTCGCCGGCCAGGTCGTGATCATGGCGCCAGCGCGACGAGTGGAACATGGTGCCGGAGAACGACGCGAGCCCATCGATGTCGGGATAGGCGGGTCGGCTGAGGGGTCCGGTGGCCGAGACGATCACGTCGACCTCGTCGGGGTCGGAGCCGGCCAGGCCGACGTGCCAGAGATTGCGCCGGTCGTCGAAGCGGAGCTCGGTGACTTCGGACCCGAAGCGGATCTTGCCGGGTAGGTCGTGGTCGGCCACGAGGCGTTGCAGGTACGCCAGGATCTCGGCCTGCTCCGGATACATGCGCGACCAGCCGCTGTTGGGCTCGAAGCTGAACGAGTACAGGTGCGAGCGGATGTCGCAGGCGCATCCGGGATACGTGTTGTCCCGCCAGGTGCCGCCGATGTCGTCGGCCCGCTCGTAGACGGTGAACGACTCGATGCCCGCCTGCCGGAGCCGAATCGCCATGCCGATACCGGCGAAGCCCGACCCGATGATCCCGATGCGCGGAGTCTCCACGGGAAAACGGTAGTTGCGGGCGTCGATCGACCCAATTCCGACCCGCTGCCACCGTCTCGACAACGTCGCCCGGCGAGGGTGGATTTCGACGAGAAACGCGGCACCGTGGAGGTCGTGGAACACGTGGACATCGCCGTGATCGGTGGCGGGCCCGCCGGTGCGGCCGCCGCCATCCAGGCTGCCCGGCAGGGCGCCAAGGTGGTCGTGTTCGAGAAGGGCCCGCACGGTCGCGACAAGGTCTGCGGCGATGGTCTGACCCCGCGTGCCGTCGGCGCACTCAACGAGCTGAAGATCGACATGGACGACGCCCACGAGATCCGAGGGCTGCGCATGATCGCCGGCAAGAAGGTGCGAGAGCTCGACTGGCCGACCACCGACCGCTTCCCCGCCCATGGCGCAGTGTGGCCCCGCCGCCGACTCGATGCGGCACTGATCGACGCGGCCGTGGCGGCCGGCGCCGACGTGCGCTTCGAGACCGAGGCGATCCCGGTCATCGACGGTGGGCGCGTCACCGGCGTCGAGGTGAGGGGCGGGCCCGCGCCCGGCGCCAAGATCGCGGCCGATCTCACCATCGCCGCCACCGGAGCTCCGGGGCTCGTGGCACGCATGCTCGGCGCTGAGCGGGTCGAGGGAGAGACCTTCGGTCTGGCCATCCGCACCTACGCCGAGACGCCTCGACACGCCGACGCCCACCTCGAAGCCATGCTGTCGCTGAAGGACGAGCACGGCACGGCCGTACCCGGCTACGGGTGGATGTTCCCCGCCGGGGACGGCACGGTCAACATCGGCGTCGGTGCGCTGTCGACCATGAAGGGGTTCAAGAAGCTGAACCTCAACAAACTCATCGCCATGTACCGCAACGTGGTCGACGACGATTGGGAGCTCGGCCCGAACCTCGAACGTCCCCGCGCCTGGCGGTTGCCGATGTCGACCACCAAGCGCCACGGACCGGGATGGGTCGCGATCGGCGACGCCGCAGGCCTGGTCAACCCCATGAACGGCGAGGGCATCGACTACGGCCTCGAGTCGGGCATGCTCGCCTCCGACCTGTTCATCGAAGACCCGGCCACCGCTCCCGCCCGGTACGACGAGCTCGTCGGCGAGCGGTTCGACGCGTTCCTGCGCACCGGTCGGCGTTTCTCGTTCCTGATCGGACACCCGTGGATCCTCAAGACGGGTTTGCGTCTCTCGGTCAGCACCGACGCCATCGCCAACATCACGCTTGCCGTGATGGGCAACCTGGTCGACAACACCACCCCGGGTGCCGCCGGCCGCGTCATGTGGCTGGCCGACAAGTCGCTCGGCCTGGCCGATCCGATCCTCCGCAAGACTCGCGCCGCCGCCTGACCCACCGCGCCTACCGTGTGGCGATGATCGACCCCGAACCTTCACCGGTCGCGGCTGCGGCCGAGATGTACGCCAACGATGCTGCGTCGCAGATGCTGGGTATCACCGTCGAGGTCGGCGAGTCCGGCTCGGCCACCGCCACCATGACGGTGCGAGCCGACATGGTCAACGGCCTCGACGTCTGTCACGGTGGCCTGGTGTTCAGCCTGGCCGACACCGCAATGGCCTTCGCGTCGAACGCCTGGCTCGACGACGGCCAGGCCGCCTTCGCCATCCACGCCGACATCGACTGGCTCCGGCCCGCCCGCCGCGGTGACACCGTCGTCGCTCGGGCCACGGTCGCCGCCCAGCCCGGGCGCACCGCGGTGTTCGACGTGGACGTCACGATCGGTGACGATCTCATCGCCGTGTTCCGGGGCCGCACCCGTACCGTCGGGGAGCGTCGCTGACCGGTGCGGGCTCACTGCTCCCGACCCCGGTGAGGACTTCCAGGACCGAGGTGGCCGGATCGGACCGCCCTCCGATCCGGCCGCCGCCCGCGGTCAGGCGCTGACGGTCACAGGAGCGTTTCGCACGACGTGTACAGGTCGATCCGGAGATCGAGCGCACACGTGTCGTTGCCCGAGCCGGCCCACACGTTCTGGCCGTCGTCGTCCTTGGCGTAGATGTAGTCGTTGCCGCGACCGCCCCACACCTCGTCGTGGCCGGTCGGATCGTCGGTGACGGCGTCGATCACGTCGTTGCCATAGCCCTGTTCGCGCTCGTAGGGGAACGCGAACTTCCGGTCGCCCCACACGAGGTCGCTGCCCGGACCACCGATGATGGTGTCGTTGCCGTTGCCACCCTCGATGTTGTCCTGGAAGCCGTGGACCGACGTCGGCAGGTCGCCCCAGATCACATCGCGGCCGGCCGAGCCCTGGAGGAAGTCCTGCTTCGGGCCGCCGTAGATGTCGTCGTCGCCTTCGCCACCGTTGATCGTGTCGAGTCCGCCCGAGGAGTCGAGGGGATCGTCGTGATCGCCGTAGATGATGTCGTCGCCGTCGAATCCGCAGATCACGTCGTTTCCGCCGAGGCCATGGATCACGTCGTTGCCGTCGGTTCCCACGATCACGTCGCTGCCGGCGGTGCCGTAGGTGACGCCGAACCCCGTTGCCTTGACAGTCGCCGGCAGACCGATGCACGTATCGGCCCCGCCCCAGACGAGCTCGTCGGCGACATGGGCAATCTGCACCCCGCCTGGGTTCGGCGCGACCTCTTTCGTGTCGCCCTGAGCACCGGCGGGGGCCGTGGCCAGTGCCGCGGCCACCAGACTTCCGGCGGCCATCGTCTTCCAACCGTGCGTTCCCATGATCTCTCTCCTCGTTTTTGGACTGCACTTCTGCAACGGAGACGTCGGAGCAACCGCGGCCTTACACCCGGGGAGAATCGACCACCGGTAGGGTGCTCCGATGCCCGCAGCCGAGCGCGACTCCGAGACCGACTTGCGGCTCGGTCTCGTCGGAGCGGCGGTCGCCATCGTCGCCTGGGGCGCCTCCAGCGTGCTGGTCAAGGGGATCGACATGGACGCGATCGCCATCTCCTTCTACCGCTTCACCGCCTACGCGCTGTTGCTGATCGTGTTCATGACCGCGCGGTCGGGCACCGTTCCGCTGTCGGGTCGCATCCTGCGCGCGTCGATGGCGGGCGGCATCTGTCTCGGTCTGGATGTCATCTTCTTCTTCACCGCGGTGAAGACCACCAACATCGTGAATGCCACGACCATCGGCGCCATGCAGCCGCTCGTGCTCGCGGGCTTCGCCGTGCGCATGTTCGGAGAGAAGATCCATCGGCGTGAGATCGTCGCAGCCGCAGTGGCGCTCACCGGCGTGGTGATCATCGTGGTCGAGTCGGCGGGGACACCCGAATGGAGCGGTGCCGGTGATCTCGCGGCGGTGGGGGCGCTCTTCTCGTGGTCGGGATACTTCCTCTTCTCCAAACGCTCCAAGGGTGTGCTGTCACCGTCGGAGTACACGGTCGGCACCGGTGTGTGGACCGCCGCGATCGCGCTGCCGGCCGGGTTCCTCTTCCAGCAGGACATGAGCGTGCCCGGCTCCGACGAATGGCTGCCGCTCATCGTGTTGGTGCTCGGGGCCGGGGTGCTCGGGCACTCGGCGATGAACTGGTCGCTGGTGCGGATTCCGTTGTGGATCGGTTCGATGTTCACGCTGCTGATTCCCGTCGTCTCGTCGATCGCGGCGTGGATCTGGCTCGACGAGTCGCTCACCGCAGTGCAGCTCGGTGCGATCGCACTGGTGGTCGCCGCGCTCTCGTTCGTCGTGCACAGCCAGAGCCGCACCGGCTCGTCGGCGGTTCCGGCGACCGCCGGTGCGTCGCCGGCCGAAGCAGTGAGCTGATCGGGCGCGTATCGTCACCTCATGATCCGCACCACCATGCGGGCGGTCGTGCTCGACGCGCCCGGTCCTCCCGACGCCCTCGAAGTTCGCGAGATGGCCATCCCCACTCCCGAGCCCGGCGAGGTGCTCATCGAGGTCAAGGCGTTCGGACTCAATCGCTCGGAGCTGCACACGCGGCTCGGTCTGGCCGCGGGTGTCACCTTCCCTCGCGTGCTGGGCATCGAGGCCACCGGCGTGGTCGCCACGTGCCCGGCCGGAGAGTTCGCCGACGGTCAGCAAGTGGTGGCAATGATGGGCGGCATGGGCCGCACCTACGACGGCGGGTACGCCGAGTTCACCTGCGTCCCCGTACCGCAGGTGATCGCCTTCTCGAGCGAACTGCCCTGGGAGACACTCGGCGCGGTGCCCGAGATGCTCCAGACCGCGCACGGCTCGCTCACCATCGGCCTCGATGCGCAGCCGGGTCAGACGATCCTCATCCGCGGGGGCACCTCGTCGGTCGGTCTGGCCACTGCGGTGCTGGCGAAGCGGCGGGCCATGACCGTGTTGTCGACAACCCGCAATCCCGCCCGAGCCCCTTCCCTCGAGGCGGCGGGAGTCGACCACGTGCTCGTCGACGACGGCGAGGTGGCTCCCCACGTGAGGGCGATCTTCCCCGACGGCGTCGACACCGCGCTCGAGCTCATCGGGACGCCGACGCTGCCCGACACGTTGCGGTCGACCCGGGTGCACGGGGTGGTGTGCTTCACGGGCATGTTGAGCAACGAGTGGATCGTGAAGGACTTCTACCCCATCGAGTACCTGCCTCGTGGCGTTCGCCTGACGGCCTACGGCGGCGATGCGGGCGACCTGCCCGCCTCGGTCCTCCAGGAGTTCCTCGACGCGGTGGCGGCCGGCGACGTGACCGTGCCCGTTCATCGCGTGTACCCCCTCGACCAGATCGCCGAAGCACACGCCGACATGGAGGCCGGAGCTGCGGCCGGCAAGCTCGTGGTGGTGCCCTGAGCCCTAGCCGAAGTCGGCGTAGGCCTCGGTGAGCCATTCCCGCACCTGCTCGTCGACATCGGCAGGGGCAGCGAGACGAATGGTGTGCCAGATCCGTTGGCCGCTGCGGACCGGCTTTCGGGTGATGCGGGGACCGTCGAGCGGGCGGGTCAGTGGGAACCACAACGCCACCCACTTCGCCATCGGCCGGAGCTGGATGAACGTGCCGTTCGTCTTCACGAAGATGCCGACCGACACGGGCTCGACGTGCACCGGTCCCAGCGTGTCCAGATGGGCGATGACGGCGTCGAACACCGGGCGCTCCCACGGCGGTCCCGTGGAGAAGTACTCCTCGAGATCCATCGCCGGGGCACATTCGTGCGATTGACGCCTGCGGGCGAAAACCCGCTCACACTCCGGACAGGCCCACGCGCTCAACGGCGCCGGCGAGAGCCACCTCGCCCGTCGAGCGCCTGGAGCACCAACAACAGCAGGGAGGCTCCCAGTGCCGCGACGATGATGCTGCGGAGACTGAAGTCGTTGACGCCGCTCTCGTCGATGAACGACATCAGCGCGCCGCCGATGAGGGCACCGAGCACCCCGACCACGAGGGTGTAGAGGCAACCTCTGCGGTCGTCGGCCACCGCCCAACGGGCCAGCGACCCGGCGATCAACCCCACCACGATCCATCCGAGAATGCCCATGGAAGCGACCGTAGCCGGTCGGCGACGAGCGGGGGAAGGTCCCTCTTGGCCTGCCCTTTCGAAGGGGCCACGGGCACCCGGACCCCAGGGCGCCACCGAAAACCGCCAGGCAGTAGGGTTGGCTGATGCGGTCGTCATCGGTGAGCGGTCTGGTTGTCGGTCTGGCGTTGTGTCTCGTGGGTTGCGGCGGGGGCGATGACAGCAGCGGGCTTTTTCCGACCGGTGGCGACGTTGCGGTCGACGACGCAGCGGCAACCGACACTGCGCCGCCGGACAGCGCGCCGACTGATTCGGGAACCGATGCTGCTCGAACCGATACCGGCGCCATCGAACCCGAGCCACCCGGCGACGTGGCCATGGACACCATCCGGGTCGGATCCCAGGTGTGGGAGCGCACTTTGCCCATGACCAGCGGGCAGTGCTTCTTGTTCGAGGACGACGGCACCATTCCCACCAATGGCGTCGCCTGGGGCACGCTCGATGGCGACGACGATCTCCACTTCTCGGCGGGCATGAGCCAGGACGGAACGTTCTCGGCGGAGCTCGACAACAACTACGACTTCTACTGGGTCGCCGGGGCACGGGGCGGGCGGGACGATCTCACGGTCGAGCTCGACTTCGCGGCCCAGACCATCACCGGCAGTGGCGTCTTCCACAACCTGACCACCGGTCAGCTGGCCGAGGGTTCCTTCGCCTTCCAGTGCACCGAGTCGCAGTAGACGGCGCCGTCTCGGCCGGCTGACGACGGTCTCAGCCGGCGGGGGGCAGCGGCAAGCCCTCGTCGGCGTTGAGCAGCGTGATCAGGCGGTCGAGCTCTCCTTCGGCGCCACCGCCGGCCACGGCGGTGTGAGGCGCGCCCGGCGTGACCAGGAATCGGGGACCCTCCGCGGCGGTGAAGCGACCCTCGTCGAGGTACAGACGCGGCTTCACCAATGCCGGATCGCCCTCTTCGGGGCAGAAGGTCAGGCAGTTGCCGCACTCGTTGCACAGCTCGCTGAACACCAGGTACTGCTGGCGACCCTCGACACCCTCGAGGCCCTGGGTGGGCAGCTTGAAGAAGGCGTCGTTCGGGCACACGGTGACGCAGAAGTTGCAGGCGACGCAGCCCCACATCTCGAGGGTGTGGTCGACCGACCGCGGGAGCTTCTCGTTGCCCGTGAGGTGATACGTCCCGAGATCCGCCCCCAGAACCAGATCGAGGTGCTCGGCCACGACATCGCGATGGCCCGCCGCCTGCGCCGCCGCCAGCCGGTGAGCCCGGTAGGCCCCGAGATCGGCGCAACCGGCCTGGCGGACCGCATCGGTGAGCGTACGCAGCATCGGCGCCAGCCGCCCGTAGCCGCCCGGCTTGAGCAGGTCGGAGCAGATGGTGGTGGGGTTGACGCCCATGGCCAGCGCATCGGCCAGGTTCTCCTTGGAGATGCCCGCCGAGAAGCTGACCATCACGTCGCCATCGTGGCCCGGCAACATGAGCTTGCCGGGGAGAGCCGCCGCCAACGCGTCGAGCAGGGCCGTGGCCAGGACGTGCAGCGGCGGGCCCGACAGGTACATCGTGTCGTCGGGCATGAAGCCCTTGTGGTTGGCCACCACCAGCGTGTTGGTGAGCTTGATGCCGAAGCGGTGGCCCCGATCGGCCGCGTACGAGCTGAGCTCGTCGATGAGCTCGATGCCCCGATCGAACTGGAGGTCGTCGTCGAACGCCTTCGGGCACCAGTTGCACGTAGTCGTAGCCGAGCCGCTGGTGCACGATCTCGTCGACGCGGTCGTAGCCGAGGAGCGTCGGGATTCAGCTTCACGATCACGTCGATGTCGTGGTCGTCGATCAGGTGCTTGGTGATCGCCTCGATCTCGTCGGGCGGGCATCCGTGGAAGGTGGACAGCGTGATCGTGTTCGACAGCGCCGTGGTGAACGCGATGTCGCCAAACTCGCCGAAGGGCCCGTCAGGATCGATCTCGGCTCGGAGCCGCTCGACCACCGCCGAGGCATTGTGCATTCCCTCGATGAATGCGGCCACCTTCGGGGTCTGGATGCCGGCCAGGTCATAGCCGACCGACATGTCGAACACGTGCGGCCCAGGGTCGTCACCGACGTGCTCGCGGAGCGGTTCCCATTGGCGGAGCATCTCGATGATCATCGACGCCTTCACGTACTCGTCGAGGCTCTCGGGAACGGTCAGCTCTTGGCTCCACTCGATGTTGTAGCCGATCGTCTGCATGTCGATGCAGGGTCGACCGATCTCGAGATCGTCGAGGACCTGCACCGTCTTCAGCTCGAAGAGGCGGCTGCCGCCCAGCCAGGCGAGCACGATGTTCTGCGCCATCTGACTGTGTGGTCCGGCCGCCGGACCGACCGGCGTCGCCGCCGGACGACCCAGGAACTCGAACGAGAGATCGATGTCGTCGGCGGGTTGCCAGAACCGCCCGGTGGGCAGATCGAAGATGCGGTTGCGGGTCTCGAACTCGAAGGCGATGCGGTCGAGGAGCATCTCCAGCGACATGGGGGTGAGTGGGGCAGCGTCGAGGGTCATCAGGTCTCCATCTCGTCGAGGGCAGCGAACAACCGTGCGGCCTGCTCGGTCGCCTTGGCTCGGATCTCGGCGGCATCGACACGGGTGGCGACACCATTGCGAAGCGCCGGCTCGCCGTCGATGTCGACGTCGATGGCCCGCACGCCCGTGGTGAAGGCCAGTCGCCACGGGTCGATCGGCTCGTAGGACCATGCGACCCGGTCGGCCCGCGCCTCGGGGAACAGGTCCCAACCGGTGGTCAGCCACGACCATGCGGCGTCGGGCGAGGCGGTCACCTCGTACTCCCGCTGCTTCACGTAGGCCAAGGCGAATTCGTCGAGCATGGCGGCGCCGATGCCGTCGGTGCCCAGCGCGATCGGGTTGGCGAAGCGGGTGGGGCGGGCGTAGCCGACCGCGTTGTTCATGTTCGAGCGTGGGTTGTGCACGATGGTTCCGGCCAGCCCGTGATCGTCGGGCAGGTGTACGCCATGGATGAGCAGCCACGAGTCGGTGGCCAGATCGGCCAGCCGTTCGACTGCGCCGACGTCGTCGGGTCCCTCGGCCACGTGGATGTGGACACCGACGCCGTGTTTGGTGGCCAGCTCGGCCGCCGCCGCCAGCGTGTCGTCGGCGCAGGTGAACGCGGCATGCACGCCGACCATCCCGCGGCCGCCCTCCGACAGGTAGCGGTCGTTCTCGGCCAGCCCGGCGGTGGCGCCGTCGGGGCCGTGACGATCGGTGACCCCGTAGGCCGTGTTGAGGCGTACCCCGACCTCGGCGCAGGCATCGGCCAGCACGGTGAGCGAGCCTTCGATGGCGTTGGGCGACTCGTGGTGATCGATGATCGCGGTGCATCCCGACTCGAGCGCTTCGAGGGCGCCCAGCTTGGCCGACCACTCGAGCATGGGCAGGTCGAGCGCCCGATCGAGACGCCACCACACCAGCTCGAGGATCTCGAGGAACGACGTGGGTGTGCGGGGCGGCGCCGGCATCCCCCGGGCCAACGCGGAGTAGAGATGATGGTGCGCGCACACCAGGCCGGGCGTCTCGTTGTCGTTCAGGCCCATCTCCGACTCACTGCCAGGCCGAGGCGCGCTCGCGGTTCGCCTCGTTGCGCATGGGGAGCTCGTTGCGCCACAGTCCGTCGTGATCGTGAAGGGCCGCAGCCACGGCGCCCGCGGTCGGCACGAGACCGATCTCGCCCACACCCTTGATGCCGTAGGGCGCGTCGGGCTGCGGTGCCTCGACCAGGATGACCTCCACCGGAGGCATGTCCTTGGGCCGGATGATGTCGAGGCTGCGCAGGGTGTCGTTCAGCGGACGACCCGTCTCGTCGGTGGGGAAGCCCTCGGAGAGCGCGTACCCCAGCCCCATGTGCACCGCACCCTCGATCTGGCCCTCGCACAGGAGGGGATTCACGGCACGGCCGACGTCGTGAGCGGCCAGCACGCCCGTGACGTCGCCCGAATCGGGATCGAGCACCACCAGCTGAGCGGCATAACCGAAGGTCGAGTGGATGACGGGATGCTCCACGCCCTCGGAGAGCGAGTTGGTCCAGTCGACGCGGTACTCACCCTCGTAGTCGACGCCGATCCGACAGCCGTCGGCCAGTGCGACGCGGCACGCGTCGGCCACCGATCCGGCGCCCATGAGGGTGCCACGGCTCCCGGTGGTCTGGCCGGCGCCCAGCTCACGGGTGGTGTCGACGATGACGCGGATGCGCTCGGGGTCGATGCCCAGCTCTTCGACCGCCACCTGGAGGGCGACCGTGTGGACTCCCTGGCCCATCTCGGTCCAGCAGTGCCGTACCTCGACCAGGCCGTCGTCACGGAAGTGCACCACCGCCTTGGCGATCTCCTTGAAACCGTTCCCGAGGCCGCTGTTCTTCAAGCCGAGGCCGAGGCCGACCGGTTGGCCGGCTGCGACCGCCGCGTCGTAGGCCGGCTTGACCGCATCGAGGCAGGCCCGGGCACCGAGACAGCCGTCGTCCATGATCTGACCGGGACCCCACACCGCGCCAGGAACGACGACGTTGCGGTCCCGGATGTCCCACCCCGAGATGCCGACCTCGGCCGCGAGGCGGTCGAGCACCCCTTCCATTGCGAACTGGGCCTGGTTGGCGCCGAAGCCGCGAAAGGCACCACACACCGGGTTGTTGGTACGCACGGCAACCGCCTCGACGTCGACGTTGTCGACGAGGTACGGGCCGGTGGCATGCCCGGCGGCCCGTTCGAGCACCTTCATGCCGACCGACGCGTAGGGACCGGAGTCGCCGAGGGCCCGTACCCAGATGGCCGTGAGCTTGCCGTCGGCGTCGCAGCCGGCCCGGTAGTGCAGGCGGATGGGATGGCGCTTCGGGTGCATGAGCAGCGACTCTTCACGCGACAGGGTGATCTTCACCGGTGCCTTGGTGAGCCACGCCGCCAGAGCGGCATGGGCCTGGTTCGACATGTCCTCCTTGCCGCCGAAGGCGCCGCCGTTGGAGACGAGCTCGGTGGTGACACGCGTGGTGTCGACGGCCAGCATCGCGGCAATGTCGTCTCGATCGTCCCAGATTCCCTGACCACCGCTGTAGACGTAGAGCGACTCGGTCTCGCCGTCGGCGGCGAGGGTGGGGACCGCCAGGGTGCTCTCGGGCTCGAGGAACGCGTGCTCGACGCGTTGGGTCTGGAAGACCTCGTCGACCGTGTGGGCCGAGGCGGCCAGCGCCATCTCGACGTCGCCGCGAGCGTACGTGGAGCGTGACAGAACGTTGCCGTCGAGCTCCCACACCGCAGGCTCGTCGGACTCGACGACCCGTACCGGGTCGACCATCGGCTCGAGCACGTCGTAGCTGACCTCGACGAGCGCGGCGGCACGACGCGCGGTGACCCGGTCGTCGGCGACCACCACGGCCAACACGTCGCCCAGGTAGCTCGTGCGGCCGCCCACGGGAATGAACACCGGCCAGTCCTTGTGAATGATTCCCACGCGCCGCTCACCGGGAACGTCGGCCGCGGTGTACACGGCGTGGACGCCGGGCTCGGCGAGCGCGGCGGCGGTGTCGATGGCCCTGATGTCGGCTCGGGCGTGGTCGCTGAGGCGCAGCGCCCCGTGCAGCAACCCCTCGGGCATCATGTCGTCGATGAAGGGCCGCCGTCCGACCGAGAGCTCGCGCCCTTCGTACTTCACGCCGCGTGCTGCCCACGCCGCGGGGCTGGATGACCGCCGGCACCTCGTCGCGGGCGAGGGCTTCGACGGCGTCGAGGATCTTGATGTAGCCGGTACACCGGCAGAGGTGCGCACCGAGGTGCCGTGACGCTTCTTCCCGGGTGAGGTCGGCGCCCTTCTTGTCGATCAGTGCCTTGGTGCGCACGACGATGCCGGGCGTGCAGAACCCGCATTGCAGCGCCCCGCAGGCGGCAAACGCGTCGGCGTACCGAGCGACCTCGGCCTCGGGGAGCCCCTCGAGGGTGACCACCTCGGCCCCCTGCACCTTCTCGAGGGAGGTCTGGCAGGCAACCCGCGCCTTGCCGCCCACCAGTACGGTGCAGCAGCCACACTGTCCGGACGGGGCGCAGCCGTCCTTCGGGGACAGGATCCCCAGCTCGTCGCGCAGAGCCGTGAGCAGGTGTTCGTGATCGGCCCGGACGGTGACGGCTTCACCGTTGCAGGTGAAGGTGATCGGTGGCGGTGTCGATGGTGGTCACGGTGGCGGAATCGCCCCTTTCCGATCGGTGATCGGGCCGTAGGCGTCGGGTCGGCGGTACCGCTCGAAGTCGAACAAGGTCTCCTTGTAGTTCGCGCACAGGTCGAGATTGAGATCGGCAATCGCGATCTCGTCGTCGGTGTGCGCGGTCAGCGCGATGACCCGACCGCTCGGGGCGATGATGCACGAGTCGGCGAGCGAGACCACGCCCTCCTCGTTGCCGCCGTGGGCCACGCCGACCACGAACATGCCGTTCTGATAGGCGCCCGCCTGCATCACGAGGTGACTGTGGAAGCCGGCCAGCGAGTCGTGGCTGGGATCGGGCGGGTAGTGGATGGGCGTGTTGTAGCCGATGAGCACCACCTCGGCACCCTGGAGACCGAGCACGCGGTAGGTCTCGGGCCAGCGGCGATCGTTGCACGTGGCCAGACCGACCACACCGCCGAAGGCGCGGTGGGTGCCGAAGCGGTCGCCGGGCTCGAAGTACCGTCGTTCGAGATGCTGGAACGGGCGCCAGGGCTCGTGCTCCTCGTGGCCCGGCAGGTGGACCTTGCGGTAAGTGGCCACCACCGAGCCATCGCGCTCGACCAGGATCGAGGTGTTGTACCGATGGCCGTCGGGGGTGAGCTCGGCGTAGCCGAGATGGAAGCCCACACCGAGCTGCTTCGCCTCGTCGAACAGTCGCTTCGTCTCGGGTCCGGGCATCTCGGTCTCGTAGAACCAGTCGAGCTCGGCGATGTCGTCCATGTACCAACGGGGGAAGAACGAGGTGAGCGCCAGCTCGGGATAGACGACCAGCTCGTGCCCCTGCTGCAGCCGCCTCGCGCAGCAGCACGAGCAGGCGGTCGACCACCTGGGCGCGTGGTTCGCTGCGGGCGATCGGGCCCAGCTGCGCCGCGGCCGACGCGCAGGACTCGACTCATGCGGATCACCTCGAGTTCGGGGGACCGGCCACGATAGTTCGGCTCGGGTCAGTTCGAGAAGCGCGTGCAGCAACACGATTGGCACCGGCCTCGACATCGTCGGCATCGGTGTACTCGGACGGATTGTGGCTGATGCCCTTCTCGCTGGGCACGAAGATCATCGCGGTCGGGCACACGCGGGCCAACATCTGGGCGTCGTGACCGGCGCCCGACGGCATGCGGCGCACCGTGAGGCCGGCGATCGAGCGGCCAGATCGTTCCACGATACGCGACCACCCGGACGTCGAAGGTCACCGGCTCGAACCGGGCCAGCGACCGCGTGGTCGATGGTGACGCCCTCGGCGTGCGGCGACCTCGTCGAGGAACTCGGCGAGCCGCTGCTCGGCCCCTTCGAGGACGGCGTCGTCGGTGTTGCGGAGATCGACGGTGAGCTCGGCTCGAGCTGCCACCACGTTGACCAGGTTCGGGTAGCAGGCTCGAGCGCGCCGACCGTGCCCACCTGAGGCGGCCCGAGATCATCGGCCAGCTCACGCACGAAGGTCGCGATGCGAGCAGCGGCGTAGCCCGCGTCGTGACGAAGCTCCATCGGCGTCGTGCCGGCATGATTCGACTGGCCGACGCACGGTGACCTCGGTCCAGGAGATGCCCTGGACACCGGTGACCGCGCCGATGTCGAAGCCCTCGGCCTCGAGAACCGGACCCTGCTCGATGTGCAGTTCGACGAACGCGTGGGGCACGACCCCCGGGCAGGGAGCCGCTCCGTCGTAGCCGATGCGGTCGAGCTCGTCGCCCACGACCAGGCCGTCGGCGTCGGCGATGTCGAGTGCTTCCTCCAACGACATCCCACCGACGTAGACGAGGCTGCCGAGCATGTCGGGGGCGAAACGTGCGCCCTCCTCGTCGGTGAAGAACGCAACGGCGAGCGGCCGCGCCAGCTCGACGCCGGCGCGCATCACGGTCTCGATGACCTCGAGACCGGCGAGCACGCCCAGGTTGCCGTCGAAGCGGCCACCGGTGCGCACGGTGTCGATGTGCGAACCGGTCATCACCGGCGCCACCGGACCGAATCCGGGCATCGTGGCGACCACGTTGCCGATCCGGTCGACGGCGATGTCGAGACCGAGATCACGCATCCAGGTGACCACCAGATCGCGGCCGGCCTTGTCGTCGTCGGTCAGCGCCAGCCGAGCGCACCCCTGGGTTCCCTCGATGGCACCGATCGACGCCAGCTCGTCGAGGCGAGCCATGAGCCGGCCACGATCGATCTGGAGCCTGGTGTCGGCAAGGGTCATGAATCCGACAGTACCGCTTCGATCCGGACCGAGCCGGTGCGGGGAGTGACGTCGCACACCCTGTTCCCCGCGCCGTGGGGCGGCACGGTCTATGGCCGTTGAGTGCCGACCTTCAGATCCTTGAACGGCACCTTGGTGTCGACGGAGATGTCGCGCGGCAACCCCAGAACCCGATCGCCGATGATGTTGCGCTGGATCTCGTCGGTTCCGCCGGCGATACCGGCCTGGAACGAACCGAGAACCTGGCGCTGGAGGGCGTCGGCGGCGGGGTCGGTGGGGTCCCACGCGGCGCTGGCCGGTCCGGCGATCTCCATCGCCACCTCCCGGAACCGCCAGGCGATCACCGACGAGTAGAGCTTGCCGAGCGACCCTGCCGGGCCGGGCGTTCTTCCCGCCTTCATCTCGGCGCGGGTGCGCAACGCCATGAGGGCCTTGGTGGTCTCCATTGCGTAGATCTCCATGAGCTGGTCGCGCACCACTGGCTCGTCGATGCGCCCCGAGGCTCGTGCTGCCTCCACCAGTTGGCGATGGAGCGGCTGGTCGAGGCCACCCGAACCGCTGGTGCCGATTGCCACCCGCTCGTACATGAGCATGGCGGTGGCCTGACGCCAACCGTTGTTCTCCTCCCCCACCAGCCAGTCGCCGGGCAGCCGCACGTCGGTGAAGAAGACCTCGTTGAAGTGGCGGCCGCCGTCGATCTGGTGAATCGGACGGATCTCGACCCCGGGTGCCCGCATGTCGACGATGAACATGGAGATCCCGGCGTGTTTGGTTCGTTCCGGATCTGTGCGGGCGATGACGATCCCGTAGTCGCTCGCGTGGGCCAGCGTGGTCCACACCTTCTGGCCGTTGAGCGTCCATTCGTCGCCGTCGCGTTCGGCCTTGGTCTGCAGACTGGCCACATCGCTTCCTGCTCCGGGCTCGGAGAACATCTGGCACCACATGGTTCGACCCGAGATGTTGTCGGGCATGAAGCAGAGCCGTTGCTGGTGGGTTCCGAAGTCGTTGAGCACGGGAAGGCACATGCCGTGGCTGATGATGAACTCGCCGGCGACGGCCGGGAACCGGCGGGCCTCGGACCGGTAGATCCGTTCGTGTTCGGTCGTGAGGCCGGCGCCGCCGTACTCGACGGGATACACGAGGCCGGCCAGCCCGGCCTCGGCCCGTGCAACCTGGAAGCGACGCGCACCCGCCAACCCGCGCCCGGCGTTCGCCTCGGCGTTCGCCTGGAGAAAGGTCACGCACCGGGAGCGGAATGCCTCGGCCTCCTCGGCGGTGAGCGTGTCGGCCATCGCTGGTCGGTCTTTCCGTCGATGTAGGAAGACTGTATGCTCACATACAATCATGGCCGCTACAAATCAGCACGAGCTCGACGCCCCGCCGTGGCGGCGGGTGGAGAGCACACTTATGGCCACCTCTCGCGGCATCCGAGACCTGTACGACCAGCGGCTGGCCGTGCTCGATCTCAACCTCAGCCTGGCCAGCCTGTTGGCCTACGTCGGCGATTTCGGACCGGTGAGCCAGACCCGTGTGGCGGAGCACCTCGGTCAGGGCCGCGCCGTCACCGGCACCCAGATCGACCGACTCGAGGCGCGGTCGCTGGTCGAGCGCCGGCCCGACCCGACCGATCGCCGGGTGTGGCTGATCGCCATGACCGAATCGGGCAAGGACCTCGTGGGCGCCATCGGTGCCATCGACGCTACGGTTCGCAGCGAGCTGCGGGCCGGAATCCCACGTGAGGAACGCCAGGCGCTCGCCAAGCTTCTCGTGCGGCTACAGCGCAACATCGCCGCCGCCTGCGAACCCGAAGTCACTCGAACCATCGCACAGTGAACGGAGACCCATCATGACCAACGCCGTCATCGTCGACGCCGTACGCACACCGGGAGGCCGCCGCAACGGCAAGCTGAAGGACTGGCACCCCGCCGACCTCGCCGCCCACGTGCTGAAGGCGATCGCCGAGCGCAACGACCTCGATCCGGCCATGGTCGACGACGTGATCATGGGTTGTGTGATGCAGGTCGGCGAGCAATCGCTCAACATCGGCCGCAACGCGGTGCTGGCCGCAGGGTGGCCCGAGTCGGTGCCTGCCACCACCGTCGATCGCCAGTGCGGTTCGAGCCAACAGGCGCTGCACTTTGCCGCCCAGGGTGTCATGGCCGGCGCCTACGACATCGTGATCGCCGCCGGCGTCGAGGTGATGACGCGCACCCCCATGGGGGCGTCGGTCGTGAAGGGCGAGCTCGGCTTCCCCTTCCCCCAGGACATGCAGGATCGCTACCGCGACACCGGTCTGCCCCCGCAGGGGATCGGGGCCGAGATGATCGCCGACGAGTACGGCATCACCCGCGAGGATCTCGACCGATTCGGCGCCGAGAGCCAGCGGCGGGCGGCGCAGGCCACCGTCGAGGGGCGCTTCGAACACGAGATCGTGCCGGTACCCGTCGAGATCGACGGTGTGACCGAGATGATGACCACCGATGAGGGCATCCGCGAGGGCACCACGCCCGAGACCCTCGCCAACCTCAAGCCCGCCTTCAAGGACGACGGCAAGGTCACCGCAGGCAACTCCTCGCAGATCAGCGACGGTGCCTCCGCCGTGCTCATCATGAGCGAGGAGAAGGCCGCCGAGCTCGGCCTGAAGCCCCGGGCGCGCTTCCACAGCTTCGCCGTCGTGGGCACCGACCCGGTCACCATGCTGAAGGGCCCGATTCCCGCAACCACCAAGATCATGGAGCGGTCGGGCCTGTCGATGGACGACATCGACCTGTTCGAGGTGAACGAGGCCTTCGCCTCGGTGGTGTTGGCCTGGCAGAAGGAGCACGACGCCGACCTGTCGAAGACCAATGTGAACGGTGGCGCCATCGCCCTCGGCCATCCGCTGGGCAGCTCGGGCACCAAGCTGATGACCACATTGCTCAACGAGCTCGAGCGCACCGGCGGCCGCTACGGCATGCAGACGATGTGCGAGGGCGGCGGTCTGGCCAACGCCACGATCATCGAGCGTCTCGACTGATGCCGCGCTTGGTCATCGACGGCGCCTCGGCCATCGTCACCGGAGGTGCTTCGGGAATCGGCGAGGCGTCGGCCCGCCAGCTGGCCGAGCTCGGCGCTCGCGTCGTCGTCGCCGACCTCAACGAGGAACGCGGCACCGCGGTGGCCTCCGACCTCGGTGGGCTGTTCGTGCGATGCGACGTGTCGAGCGAATCCGACGGAGCGGAGGCGGTTGCCGCAGCCGGCGAGATGGGTCCGCTCCGGGTACTGGTGAACTCGGCCGGCATCGGCATGGCCGGTCGCACCGTCGATCGCAACAACGAGCCGATGGCCCAAGCCACGTTCGATCTCGTGATCAGGGTGAACCTGCTCGGCTCGTTCAACATGCTCCGCCTGTCGGCCGCGGCCATGGCCAAGACCGATCCGGTCGACGACGAGGGCAACCGGGGCGTGATCGTCAACATGGCTTCGGCCGCCGCCTTCGACGGGCAGATCGGCCAGGCCGCCTACGCCGCGTCGAAGGGCGGCATCGTCGGCATGACGCTGCCCATCGCCCGTGACCTGTCCGCGATCGGCGTTCGGGTGAACACCGTGGCCCCGGGGCTCATCGACACCCCGATCTACGGTGAGGGAGAGGCGTCCGAGCAGTTCAAGGCGCATCTCGGCGCTTCAGTGCTGTTTCCCAAGCGCCTCGGCACCGCCGAGGAGCTGGCGTTCATGGTCGTCGAGCTGGTCACCAACCCCTACATGAACGCCGAGGTCGTGCGGGTCGACGGCGGCATCCGCATGCCCCCCAAGTAGGCGGCTTCGATGGCCACTCCCCCCTTGACGCACGTTGCGTTCCTGCGGGGCATCAACGTTGGCGGACACCGGGTGACCAACCCCGAGCTCGTGGACGTGTTCGTCAGTGTCGGGTTCGCCGCCGCCGTGCCCTACCAGGCGGCGGGCAACGTGATGGTGGCCTGCGACGGCGAACCCGACACCGCCCTGCTCGAAACGGCGCTCTCCGATCGTCTGGGCTACTCCGTGCCCGTCATCGTCCGGTCGGCCGAACACGTCCACGCCATGGCGGCGGCGGAGCCCTTTGCCGCCGAGGTGGTCGAGAAGAGTGCGGGCAAGGTGCAGGTCATGCTGCTGGCGGGTTCGTGTACCCCCGACCAGGTCGGCCCGTTCTCGACCGACCATGATCGTCTCGTCGCCGCGGGGACCGAGATCTACCTGCTCCCCGCCGAGGGCATGAGCGGCACCGAGCTCGATCTCACCGCGCTCGACCGCTCGGTTGGCACCTTCACCGTGCGCACTCAGGGCACCATCGCCCGCCTCTCGGCCAAGCTCACCTGAGCCGTTCCGTCCGAAATCGGTTTGCGATGGCCCATAGCTGGGCCTTGGGAAACCAATTTCGAAGGGGCGAGGTGGCCCGCAGCCTGGCGTGGGAAAGCCAATCTCGAAATCGGTTTGCGATGGCCCATAGCTGGGCCTTGGGAAACCAATTTCGAAGGGCGAAGGGCGAAGGGCGAAGGGCGAAGGGGCTAGACGGCCCAGGAGCGCAGGCGTTCGTACAAGGGGACGGCCTCGTCGAGCACGGGCTGCAGGGCGTCGGGCAACTCGAGGGTCTGGGGGCGATAGGGGGCGAAACCGGTGGAACGGTGCACGTTCTGGTACCAGTGGCGGGCCCAGACACCGTCTTCGCGGATGGGACCGGCGGGCCACGAGAGCATGGCCGGGTCGAAGGCGAGACCGACGCGACTGCACAGCGCCGTCAAGGCGGCCTCGGGGTCGGTGAGCAACACCTTGCTGTCGAGCACCACCGGCGTCTCTCCGGTGGCCACGATCGCCTCGGCCATCTCGACCTGCCAGGCCAGCCCGGTGTCGTTCAGGTTGGCATCGGGGAGCTGCACCGCGAGCGAGGGGAGCATCTCGGCCGGATCTCGTACCAGCAGGATGTTCCGGCACTGCCCGAGGAACTCAGCGTCGAGGAACACCAGGTGGTGTGCCATCTGCTTCAGGAAGAGCACCGGAGTGGAGCAGGGACCGAGAATCGTCTCGCGCACCACCCGTTCGCCGTCGGTGTCCATGGCCTCCATCACCTCGGCCGCGCCCGGATGGTCGCGTCCGGTGACCCGTAGATAGTGCCCGTACAGGGGCTCGTCGACCACGGTGGTGTCGGCCCGCTGCCGGAACGAGTACATGAGCGCGGTCGACACGTTGCGGGGCCCCGACCAGCAGTTCAGACGCAGCACCACCGGTGGTCTACCCGGTGACGTCGGCCGCGATCGCTGCCTCGTACAGCTCGCGCAACCGGGAGGTCAGAGGCCCGGGTTCACCCGAGCCGATGGTGCGACCGTCGACGGTGGCAATCGGCGTGAGCCCGCCGAAGGTACCGGTGACGAAGGCCTCGTCGGCGGAGTACACGTCGGTGAGCGAGAAGGGCTTCTCGTCGGCGTGGATGCCATTGGCGCGGGCCACCTCGAGCACGACATCGCGGGTGATGCCGCGCAGGTTGTAGTGCCCGGTCGATGTCCAGATGCCCCCGTTGCGCACCACGAAGAAGTTGGTGGCGTTGCACGTGGCGACCGCGCCGGTGGGGTCGAGCATCAGTGCTTCGTCGGCACCCGCGTGGGTGGCCTGGATGAGGGCGATCACCTCGTGCAGCTTCGAATGACAGTTGAGCCGCTGATCGAGCATGTCGGGGGCCGGTCGTCGCACCGTGGCGGTGAACAGTGAGATGCCCTGAGTGGTGACCGACGGGTCGGCCACCTTGTGCTCGGCGATGATCACCACCGTCGGACCGCCGATCACGTTCGACGGATGCTGTGACGGGGTCTTCTTCGTACCGCGGCTCACCATCAGCCGCACGTGAACACCATCGTGCATGTCGTTGGCGTCGACGGTCGCCTGCAGGGCGGCGGTGACGTCGTCGCGCGACATCCCGAGGTCGAGATCGACTGCCGCCAGCCCCGCGAAGAACCGGTCGAGGTGCCGGTCGAGGAAGGCGAATCGGCCGTGGTGGAGACGAATGCCCTCCCAGATTCCGTCCCCGACCAGGAACGCGCTGTCGAAAACCGACACCTTGGCCTCGTCGCGCGGGAACAGCTGACCGTTGATCGAGATGAGCACCGACGCGTTGCGTTCGTCGGCCAGAGCCTGATGGGTCGACCTAGCCACCGAGGTAGGACGCCCGGAGCTCGGGATTGCTCATCAGCGCATCGGCGGTGTCGTCGAGCACCACCCGCCCGGTCTGGAGCACCCAGCCGCGGTCGGCGATGCTGAGTGCCATGTTCGCGTTCTGCTCGACCATGAAGATGGCGACCCCGCTGGCGTGGATCTCCTCGATGAGCTGGAAGTTGGTCTGCACCAACGCCGGAGCCAGACCCATCGACGGCTCGTCCATGAGCAGCACGCGAGGCTGAGCCATGAGGGCGCGGCCCATGGCCACCATCTGCTGCTCGCCACCCGACAACGTGCCGGCCCGCTGGCTCAGCCGCTCCTTCACCCGCGGGAACATGCCGTAGATGCGCTCGAGATCGTTGGCGATGCCGTCCTTGTCGGTGCGCAGGTAGGCGCCCAGCTCGAGGTTCTCCTTCACCGTCAGCCGCTTGAACAGACGGCGGTTCTCCGGCACCATCGTGATGCCTCGCTCGACCCGGTAGCTGGTGGGCTTGTCGTTCACGACCTCGCCGTCGAGCACGACTTCGCCGGTGGTGGGCTTGACCATGCCGAGCAGGGTCTTGAGCGTGGTGCTCTTGCCCGAGGCGTTACCGCCGAGCAGGCACACCAGTTCGCCGGGGTAGATGGCCAGCTCGACGTCCTTGAGAATGTGCACCGCGCCGTAGTGGGTGTTGATGCCGCGGAACTCGAGGATCGGCGTGCGGCCGTCGGTTCCGGCGCTCATGCCGTCTCCGCCGGTCGCCCGAGGTAGGCCTCGATCACGTGGGGGTTCGACGACACCTCGTCGAAGCTCCCCTGGGCAATGGTCTCGCCGTGGTCGAGCACCACCACACGGTCCGAGACGTCGCGCACGACGTTCATGTCGTGTTCGATGATCACGATGGTGAATCCCCATTCGCTGCGGAGGCGGCCGATGAGCGCGGTGAGCTCGGCCGTCTCCATCGGGTTCATGCCCGCTACCGGCTCGTCGAGCAGCAGGAGACGGGGCTGGGTGGCCATGGCCCTGGCGATCTCGAGCCGGCGACGGTTGGCGTAGCTCAGAACCATGGCCGGCTGATCGAGCCGGTAGCCGATCAGCCGGGTGCCGAAGAATCCGAGGATCTCCTCGCCACGCGCCCGGATCTCGGCTTCCTCGGCGCGGAACGCCTTGGTGTTGAACAGCGCCCCGACCGGCGTCTGCTTGGTGCGGCAGTGCTGGGCGACCATCACGTTCTCGAGCACGGTCATCTGGGCGAAGAGCCGCACGTTCTGGAACGTGCGGGCGATCCCGAGGGCGGTGACCTGGTTCGGGTCGAGGCCGACGATCGACTGCCCTTCGAACAGGATGTCGCCGTCGGTCGGCGGCACCAGCCCGGTGATGGCGTTGAAGAAGGTGGTCTTGCCGGCGCCGTTGGGTCCGATGACCGAGACGATCTCGCCCTCCTCCACGTGGAAGTCGAGGTCGTCCATGGCTGCGAGGCCACCGAAGACGACGCTGAGATTGCGGATCTCGAGCATGGAGCTCATGCCGGTGCCTCCCAGTCCGGCCACTCGGGTTCGGGTGGCGCGGCCGCCTCGATCGCCTGCGCCTTGAGCCAGGCATCCTGGCTGAGCTCTTCGTGATGGAGCTCACGACTGCGGCGCACGTTGGGCACCAGACCCTCGGGTCGTTTGAGCATCATCCACACGAGCAGGGCACCGTAGATGAGCAGCTTGTACTCGGACAGCTCCTGCAACAGGCCGGGCTGGCTGGGGCCGCCGAGGATCCCGATGAGCACGGCGGCGCCCACCGCCACACCGGCGATGCGACCCATCCCGCCGACGATCACGATGACCAGGATGATCACCGAGACGAGGATCTCGAAGCTGTTGGGGAAGATCGAGCCGACCTTGGCGGCGAAGATCGCTCCGCTGAAGGAGGCGAGGATGGCGCCGGTGACGAAGGCGGCGAGCTTGGCGTTGACGGTGTTGATGCCCATCGCCTCGGCCACCTTCTCGTCCTCGCGAATGGCCATCCAGGCTCGTCCGAGCCGCGACCGCTCGAGCCGCCATGACACGTAGATGGCAACGGCGCAGAACGCCATCACGAGGTAGAAGACCGACTGCGGGTCGGTGCCTTTCACCGTGGCCAGTCCGACGATCTGGACACCGGGGATGTTCGTGATGCCCTGGGCGCCGCCGAACCGCGGCGAGAGCCAGTCGCTCAGGAACAGGAGCCGGATGATCTCGCCGAAGCCGAGGGTGACGATGGCGAGGTAGTCGCCGCGCATGCGGATCACGGGTGCGCCGATGAGGAGGCCCACGATGGCGGCGATGGGGATCACCACGAGCAGGGCCACGAACCACGGCAGCTCGGGATGCAGCCACGGCGCGTTGGGAGAGGTGAGCACGGCCGTCGTGTAGCCGCCGACGGCAAAGAAGGCCACGTAGCCGAGATCGAGAATGCCGGCGAGTCCGACCACGATGTTGAGCCCGAGGGCCAGCAACAGGAAGAGGCCGACGTTGGCCAGCAGCTCGTTCATGATGCCGCCGAGGACCTGCGGCACGAGGAGCAAGACGATGACACCGGCGGCGCCGAGGGCGAGCTCGCGGTTCGATCGATCCCGGAGGGCCCCGCCGACGGGCGTGAGCGAGCTCCCTGCCGCGAGGTTCGAGGCCGCCTCGACTCGTGCCGTGGCCGCGCTGCGACGACTGGCGTCGAGGAATCGGGCGATCAACAGGCCTGCGACGGTCAGCACCGACACGATCACGGCGCCGGTGACGGTGAGGCCGCCCTGCTTGGCGTAGATCGCGTCGCTGATGAACTCGAGCTTCAGACCCTGCAGCAGGTCGGTGGCGGCCGTCTCGAGAAACGACATACCCACCACGGCCAGCACCACCGATTGGACGAGCAGGCGAAGGGTGCTGGCGAGCAGGTGCAGCCCCGCGCCACCGGCTCCGCACAGCGCCCCGATGACCACCCAGATCACGATGCCGAAGGCGATGCTGTTGCTGAAGGTGATGAAGTCGACGAGCTGGGGGCTCCAGTTGATGAGGGGATCGCGGAGGTTGAAGCTGTCGACGAGGAGGGCGAGCACCCCGACCCCGAGGCCACCTATGCCCCCGACGATGGCTCCTTCGAGCAGATCCCCCACACCGCGACGACGTGCCGTCATGCCCTCGAGCACGACGAAGCTGGTCACCGAGTAGCCGAACACCACCGGGATCCACACGAGAGAGGAGTAGCCACGGCTGAGGATCGGGTCGATCAACGGTCGGGGGTCGAGCTTCACCGGCATCCCGATGAGACAGACGAAGACCATGGCCCCGGCACTGACCGCTCCGTAGGAGACGAGCCGCCGCCAGTCGGGCGACCATTGCGGTTCCGAGCTCGAAGCGGTGACGGGTGTCGAGGTGGCGGTCATGCCCGATCCTCCGCCGAGAGACGCTCGCCGAACAGACCCGACGGCTTGAACAACAACACCGCGATCAACAACACGAACGCCACGGCGTCCTTCAGCTGTGACACCCCGGGTATGCCGAGCGGTTCGAGCAACACGAGCGGCCCGAGCGACTCGGCGGCACCGAGCGACACGCCACCGGCCATGGCCCCGCCGAGGTTGCCGACCCCGCCGAGCACCGCGGCGGTGAACGCCTTGATGCCGGGCAGGAAGCCGGTGGTGGCAACGACCGAACGGAACAGCAGGCCCCACAGGATGCCGGCCACGCCGGCCATGGCTCCACCGACGGCGAAGGTACGGACGATGGTCTTGTCGACATCGATGCCCATGAGGGCGGCGATCTCCTTGTCCTCGGCAACGGCCCGCATGGCCTTGCCGGTCTTGGTTCGCTCGACGTAGAACCAGAGACCGACCATCGAGATCGACGCCACCACGAAGATGAGGATCTTGGTGCCTTCGACCTCGAACCCGGGAATCCAGAAGACCTCGCGGCGGGCGCTCAGCCACTCGGGAAGCTGGGGATAGCGCTTGGCCGCCGGACCGAACAGCCCGATGGCGACGTTCTGGAGGAAGAACGACACACCGATCGACGTGATGAGCGGAATGAGTCGGGGCGAACCCCGAAGCGGACGGTAGGCCACCCGTTCCATGACGATGGCGGTGAGCGTCGACACCGTGACCGACACCATGACCGTGAAGAGCAGGGCGGGGATGAAGAAGTCCTCCCACAGTCCCGCCTCGAACAGCTTCTTGGAGGTGATCCAGCCCGACATCACCGAGAGCATGAACACCTCGCCATGGGCGAAGTTGATGAAGCCGAGCACGCCGTAGACCATCGAGTACCCGAGCGCGATCAGGCCGTACATCACGCCGATGTTGAGGCCGCTGATCACCAGCTCGCGGAAGGCCGAGCCAGTGAGACGGTTGGCGCCGGGGTTCGCCCACTCGGCGAAGGCGTTGGTGGGGCTGATCTGTTGGGCGACGAACGCTGCGAGGCCGATCACCACGAAAGTGATCAGGGCGACCCGGATGAGGGTGAGGAACCGATCGACGTTGGTGCGCTGGGTCGTGTTCCTTGCTCGGGTGGCGGTGGTCAACGGCAGGTCCCTCGGATCGGATCACGGTGGCGGGTCACGTGGCGGCCAAAGATAGTCGCTCGACCGTCGCCAGGCCGAAAACGACGTCGACCCCCGATCACCCTGATGGTGACCGGGGGTCGATGTGCGTTCCTTACCGAAGGATCACGCCGGAGCGAACTCGAAGACCACGTTGGCCTTCGAGGCCTCGATGTCGGCCGACGACAGGTGCTCGATCACGGTGATCTTCTGCGAACCACAGTCGCCGAAGTCGTCACAGCTGATGGAGCCGATGATGCCGCTGAATCCGGCGACCGTCGAGAAGTACTCGCGGATGCCGGCCCGGTCGATGACGAGGTTGTCGCCGTCGAGGTACGAGGCGGCGTCGATGGCCTCGAGCAACAACGTGGTGGCGTCGTAGCTGTGACCCCAGAACGGAGCCGACGGCGGCTCGCCGTACTCGGCTTCGTAGGCGGCGAGGATGTCGGCGGCGGTCTTGCCGGTGGCCTGCGTTGACGTTCTCACCGAAACGGGTGTCGGGGCCCGAGAAGTACATGCCCTCGGACTCGGGCAACTCGAGGAAGCCGTCGACCAGGAGGCCGTCGGCCGCCAGCAGCACGGTGTCTTCGAGACCCGGGACCGTCGGCGCCTGATCGGCGATGAAGTCACCGGCCGGCTGGAAGATCGGGAAGAAGAGCGCCTCGGGGGCGGCCGCAGCCACCTCGGTGAGCACGGGCACCATGTCGGTGTCGTCCTTGCCGACTCCGGTGAAGCCGGTCACCTCGCCACCGAGGCCGGTGAAGGCGTCGGCGAAGGCCTGGGCCAGGCCCTGGGTGTAGGGGTCGCCGTCGTGGATGGCCGCCGCAGTCGTGAGACCGAGATCGGTGAACACGAAGTTGGCCATGGCCGCACCCTGGAACAGGTCGTTGTGGGCGGTGCGGTAGTAGCCCACGTTGTAGTTCTCACCGGCGGTGCCGGCGAGGTCGGAGGTGAGCGCCGGCGAGGTGTTCGACGGCGAGATCGAGCACGCCGCCCGACTCGGCGATCAACGGAGCCGCTGCGGTGGCGGCACCCGAGCACGAGGTGCCGATGACACCCACGACCTGCTCGTCGGCCACGATGGTCTGAGCCGCAGCCTGACCACCTTCGGCCGAGCACAGATCGTCGAGGCCGGTGCCGACGCTGACGTCGAAGCCCTTGATCTGGCCGTAGTCGGCCACGGCAAGGCCGGTGGCCCGCTCGTTGGGCAGACCGAGGAACGCCACGTCGCCGGTGATGGCTTCGAGCGAACGGATCTGAACGGCCTCGCCGGCAGAAACGGTGACCTCACCGAGGCTGCCGTCGCCGAGGTAGTCGCCTGCAGCCGGCTTCCTCTTCAGCGGCCGGTTCTTCCGCGGCCGGCTCGTCGGTGGTCTCCGACGGCTCGTCGGTGGTGGCGGTTTCGTCACTGTCGCCGTCGCTGCCGCATGCTGCGGCAATCAGTGCAAACGACATCAAGACGCCGAGTAGCACCAGAATCTTCTTGGAAAGCTTCACAGTCGCTTCCCCTCCTGTGATAGGTGGACTGCATTGGTAGCCGAAGACAATATCAGCCGAATACGTTCATTGACGTTGCGGCCGGGTTTCGGAGCCGTGAAAACGTACCCATGTCGATGGAGAATCTCGTGAAAGGGCCCGTCACCTGCACCGGGTCGTGGTCGTGGTCTCGTCCGGCCTCCACGGCGCCGATCAGCTCGGCCATGCAGTATCCGGCGATCGGGGCGTTCTTGAACTGGTTCCCGCTCGAACCGCAGGCAAGGTAGAAGCCGTCGAGGCTGCTGCGGTCATAGATCGGCAACCAGTCGTCGGAGGCGTCGTACATCGCGGCCACGCCCCGTTTGGCGCGGGGAATGGGCAGTCCGTCGAGCCGGCGGGCGGCCCGCAGCACCTGACGTTGGAACTCGTCCTCGTCGAGGGACGGCTCGTAGGTGTCGGGATCGTCGATCCACACGAGCTCGTCGCACTCGGGTTCGGCGCTGCCCACCAGCAGGTTTCCCCCGCGTTCGGGGCGGAAGTACACGCCGACGTCCTCGTCGCCGATCATCACCCCGTTGCCCTCGAGGTCGAGATCGCCCTGGGGCACGATGTACACCTCGCGGTGCAGGGCTCGGGTGTGCACCTTCATGTCGTCGAGCACCCCGGCCATCTCGTTGATCTTCGAAGCGTGCGGGCCGGCCACGTTCACCACGATTTCGGCGTCGATGCTGCCCCCGTCGTCGAGCTCGACTCCGGTGATCCGACCACCCGATGAGGTGATGGCGACGACGCGCGTGTTGAAGCGGAAGGATGCGCCGTTGGCGACCGCCGCCTCGTGGAGGTTCTGGGCGGCCAGCATCGGATCGGTGATGTAGCCGCTCTCGGGCATCACGAAACCGCCATCGAGCGTTCTGGTCGGGTCGGCGAAGAACGCCGCGTTGTCGAGGGGTACCGGCGGGCCGAAGGAGTCGGTGGCGAGATATGGGTATCGGTCGGTGAGCTCGGCGGCGGTGAGGTCGTCGTAGGCAATGCCCAACGCGTCGAAGTGGGGCAGCACTCGCTCGTACTGGGCGTTGGGCAGCTTCCACATGATCATCGGGTACTGGATGAACTCCGCCAACTGATCGGGGTGGGCCGGCGAGAGCACATCGGCCCAGTTGCGCCACCAGTGGAGGCCCTCGTACGACATGGCGACGCCGGCTCGCGTCGAGTAGCTGAATCGGACGATGGCGCTCGACGCGCTGGTGGAGCCGTACCCCGCGGCGGGGAGCGCGTCGACGACGGTGACGGCGAAGGGCTTCTTCGCCAGTTCGTTGGCGACGGCGCAGCCGATCACGCCGGCACCGATCACGACTGCATGCTGGGTCATCAGATGATGCTCTCCTCGACGAAGGGGCGTCCCGCAACGATGCGGTCATAGCCGAGCGGGGTCAGATCGATGGTGCGATACGCGCCGTGACAGATCAACTCGGCCACGCCCCGACCGATGCCCGGCGCGTGCTGGAGGCCGTGGCCGGTGAAGCCGTTGGCGAAGACGAAGTTGGCGAGATCGGGCGCCGGTCCGACCACCGCGTTCTGATCGAAGGTGTTGTAGGCGTAGTGCCCCGCCCAGCTGTGGGTGACGCGGACGCGCTCGAACGCCGGGAAACGATGGGCCAGCGAGGGCCAGACCTGGTCGTCGAACTCGTCACGGCGCACCCGGAAATCGTCGTGGGCGACCCCTCCGTCGGGCCTCGGCACCCCACCCGCCATGTGGTGAGGCGGCTCGCTGCGGATCCACACCCCGGTGACGTCGACGGTGAGCGGAAGCCACTGTCGGCCGGGGCCGAGATCGAGGGTGTCGGGACAGTCGAACACGAACACCGAACGCACGTGGGGTTCGACCGGCAGAGCCAGGCCGACCATGTCGGCCACCGCCGATGCGTGGGTCCCGGCGCAGTTGACGACGAACCCGCAGTCGATCTCGGTGCCCGACGCGAGGCGGACCGACGTGACCCGTCCGGCGCTGTGGCCCAGCCCGACCACCTCGTCGGAGAGGTAGGTGACCCCGTTGCGCCGGGACCGCTGCCGGAACCCGGCCATGAGCGCGAAGGAGTCGAGGGTGCCCTCGTGATGTTCCCCGAGGCTTGCGCCGGCCACGTCGTCCACGGTCAGGCACGGCAGCCGACGCTGGAGCTCGTCGGCGGTGAGCAGCGACACGCACACGCCGTGAGCCCGCTGCACATCGTGCTTGCGTCGCAATGTCGCCATGCCGGCCTCGGTGGCGAGAAACAGGTAGCCGGTCTCCCGGAAGCCGAGGTCGGGCGCCTCACCGTCGACTTCCACCATCTCCGGGAACGCGGCGATCACCTCGGTGGCGAACTGCGAGAGCGCGATGTTCACCGGCTGCGAGAATTGGTGCCGCACGCTGGCCGCCGACAAGCCGGTGGACGAATGCGCGTAGGTGGGGTCGGGCTCGATCACCACGACGGTTCCGTCGAAGTCGCTGTTCTCGCTCACCCAGTACGCGCACGAGCTACCGACCGCCGCCCCACCGATGATCACGACGTCGTAGCTGCGGTCCGACACCGTCGTCAGCCGAGATAGCCCTGATCGGCATCATTTGCCCTCGCGGTCGGCGCACGATTGGCCGGGTCGCCGAAGCCACCACCGCCAGGGAGCTCGAGAACGAGTCGGCGCCCCTCGGCCACGAGCTGCTTGCCCTTGGCGTCGAAGGGGGTGCCGTCGTCGAGGTACACCTTGCCGGGCGCACCGTTGCCACCGCCATGGCGGCCCCGCGCCGGGTGATCGACTCGATCGAACATGGCACTGAACTCGAAGTGGTAGCCCTCGGTGGGGCCGAGCTCGATCACCTGCCCGAGTCCGCCGCGGAACTCGCCGTCGCCTCCGGAACCCTCCCGTAGCTCCTTGCGCCAGATCAGGATCGGTCCGACCTGCTCGGTGGCCTCGACCGACATGGTGCGCACTCCGGAGGGGAAGGCCGTGGCGCTGAGGCCATCGAGGGTGGGCCGCGCGCCGGTACCACCGCTGTTGAACATGAGGACCTCCACCGGCGGCCGATCGGCCACCGTGTGCCCGGTCGCGGCCCGGGCGCTGACCTGGAAGTTCCAGAGGGCGCCCGACCCCTCGGCCGGTATCCGGTCGTGCAACACCTCGGCGACCGCGCCCAGGGTGAGGTCGGTGACGAAATGACCGATCACGTGACGCACCGACACCGGGTCGGGGTGTACGGCGTTGAGGATCACGCCGGGTGGGGCGCTGACCGTGAAGGGCTCGAGTGACGCGAAGTTGTTGGGTACCTCGGGGGCGAGTGCGCACAGCAGGGCGTAGGTGAAGTAGGCCTGGGCGTACCCGAGAGGCACGTTCACCCCGAATGGGCTGGTCGGCGACGTTCCGGTGAAGTCGGCATGGACGCCTTCGGTGCCCACCGTCAGGGTGACGGCGAGGGTGACCTCGTCGTTGTACCCGTCGACCTCCATCGTGTTCGTGTAGCTGCCCGGGGGCAACAGCGCCAGCCGCTCGAGCGTGGCCGCTCGCGTCCGGGCGAAGACGAAGGCGGCCAGCTCCTCGAGGTCGGCGATTCCGAACTCGGCGAGCATGTCGAGGAGGCGCCGCCGGCCCGTCTCGTTGCACGCCGCCAGACCGTGGATGTCACCGACCACCTGGTTGGACTCACGAACGTTGTGGTGCACGATGTTCACCAGGTCGGTGTTCAGCTCTCCACGATCGACGAACTTCATGATCGGGATGAACAGTCCCTCCTCGTACACCTCGTGGGCATCGGGGCCATAGCCCCGCCCGCCGATGTCGACCACGTGACAGGTGCACGCGAAATATCCGATGAGCCTGCCCTCGTGAAATACCGGGGTGACGACGGTGATGTCGTGGAGGTGCCCGGTGCCCTTCCACGGGTCGTTGGTGACGTACGCGTCGCCGTCGTAGATGCGGTGCGGACCGATGTCGTCGATGAAGTGGCCCACCGCCGCAGCCATCGTGTTCACGTGACCGGGCGTGCCCGTGACCGCCTGGGCGATCATGCGGCCCTCGACGTCGAACACGCCCGCCGAGAGGTCTCCCGCCTCGCGCACACTGGTGCTGAACGCGGTGCGGATCAGGGTGAGCGCCTGCTCCTCGACGACGGAGATCAGGCGGTTCCACATCACCTGGTGGGCGAAGTCGGTCTTGGTCATCGGGTCTCCTCCTTCCGACGAACGAGCAGGCAGCCGTCGGCCTGCACGACGGCCTCGTGTCGCGAACCGATCCAGGACGTGGTCTGCGGCTCGACGACCACCGCAGGCCCACTCACCCGGTGGCCCGGCTCGAGCGCTTCGCGTTCGACGACGACGGCCTCGACGGCTCGACCGGAGGCCGCGTCGTGCACGAATCGGGTACGGTCCGAGACGACCTCGTGGCTCGCCTCGACCATGCCGAGCGGCTCGACCGAGGGCTTGGGCGTCGCCACGCGAACGGCCCAGCTCACCGCCTCGATGGCGAGTCCCTCGATGGCCCGCCCGAAGTACTCCTCGTAGGATTTCTCGAAGCGAACGGCCAGCTGCTCTGCGCTCATCGCGTCGAAGGCGCCCTCGCCCAGCCGCACCGGGATCTCCCAGCCCTGGCCGGCATAGCGCATGTGCACCCAACGCTCGATCAACCGCTCGTCGGTGGTCCCGCCGCGAACGAACCCGTCGGCCTCGGCCATGAGCTCGGCGAGGAGTCGGTTGACCGCATGGTGATCGAAACCGTCGATTCGTTCGTAGTGACTACGCACGGCCTCGTAGGCGAAGGGCGCTCGGAGGAACCCGATGGCCGAGCCGACTCCCGCACCGGGGGGCACGAGCATCTGGTCGACGCCGAGCTTGTCGCAGAGCCGGCCGGCATGCACCGGGGCCCCACCACCGAAGGCGATCACGGTGAAGCCCACGAGATCCCTGCCGTTCTCGACGGCGTGCACCCGCGCGGCATTGGCCATGTTCTCGTCGACCACCTCGACGATGCCGATGGCTCCGTCGGTGGCGTCGACCGACAGCGCCACGCCCACGCCGTCGACCACGGCCGCAGCGGCGAGTTCGGGCGACAGGTCGATGGTGTCGGCGCCGAACGTGTCGGCCGACAAACGGCCGAGCACCAGGTTGGCGTCGGTGACCGTCGGCCGGGCACCGCCCAGCTGATAGCAGGCCGGCCCGGGTTCGGATCCGGCCGACTCGGGCCCCACGCGGATCTGGCCCAGAACGTCCACCGAAGCGATCGATCCACCGCCGGCACCGATCTCGATCATCTCGATCACCGGGATGGAGATGGGCATTCCGCTGCCCTTCGTGAATCGATGGGTGCGAGCGACCTCGAAGGTCTTGGCGGTGCGTGGCGTGTGTCCCTCGATGAGGCAGATCTTGGCGGTGGTTCCACCCATGTCGTAGGACAGCACCCGGTCGAGGCCGTACCGCTCGGCGATGTCGGCGGCGAAGATCGCGCCACCGGCCGGGCCCGACTCGACCAGGCGAACCGGGAATCGGGCCGCGTCGTCGAGCGACATCAGCCCACCACCCGAGTGCATCAGGAACACCGGACAGGTTGCGCCGCGGCGGGCGAGCTCGGCCTCGAGCCGATGGAGATAGGTGGCCATCACCGGCTGCACGAAGGCATTGGCGCAGACCGTGTTGAACCGCTCGAACTCCCGCATCTGCGGCGAGACATCGGCCGACAACGACAGGACGACATCGGGGAGCCGCTCGGCCACGAGCTCGGCGAATCGTCGCTCGTGACACGCGTCGACGTAGCTGTGGAGGAAGCCGACGGCAACCGCCTCGTAGCCCTCGGTCGCCAGCTCGTCGATCACCCCGGCCGCCTGGGTCTCGTCGAGGGGCACCAGCACCTCGCCCGACGCCGAGAGGCGCTCGGTGACCGTGTGGCGATGACGGCGCTCGATGAGCGGAGCGGGCAACACCAGATTCAGGTCGTACTGCTCGAAGCGGCTCTCGGTCCGGGTTTCGATCACGTCTCGGAAACCGGCCGTGGTGACGAAAGCGGTTTTCGCGCCCCGCCGTTCGATGAGCGCGTTGGTGGCCAGCGTGGTGCCGTGGATGATCGTGGCGAGCGCTTCGATGGCCACGCCGGCCTCGGCCAGCACGGCGTCGACGCCTTCGAGAATCCCCTGCTCGGGCGCCTGGTGGGTGGTCAGGACCTTGACAGAAGTGAGTGCTCCGTTGCGCTCGAGCACGACATCGGTGAAGGTGCCGCCGACATCGACTCCGAGGCGAGCGCTCATTCGTGGACCCCGTCGAGCTCGGCGACGGTGCGCAGCGATTCGACGGCGGGAAAGCCCGACGGGGGGCAGATGTCGACCGTCGCCGAACGTTGCTGGGCCAACATGCCACCGTCGACCTTGAGCACGTCGCCGGTGACGTACCCGGCGTCGTCGGAGGCGAGGAACACGGCCGGACCGGCCATGTCGGCCGGGTCGCCGATCCGCTCCAACGGCACATTGGCGCCACGGATGCGGCGCTGTTCGAGATCGAGACCGCTGGTGTCGATGGATCCCGGCATTAGGGCGTTGACCCTGATGCCGTAGGGCCCGAGATCGAGGGCCATGGCCCGGGTGAGGGCCTCGATCCCGCCCTTGGTGGCGTCGTAGGAGGTGAACTCGCGATGGGCTCGCGTTGCGCCGCCGGAGCTCAAGTTGATGATGACACCCGCACCGTGACGCACCATCACGTGGGCGGCCTCCCGGCTGCACCAGATCGTGCCCATGAGGTTCACGTCGACGATGTGCCGGAACCAGTCGGCGTCGGCCTCGAGGAAGTGCCGCGTGGGCGACACGACCGCGGCGTTGTTGACGAGCACGTCGACGGTGCCGTAGGCGGCCACCACCGACTGAAACATCGCGGCCACGGCTGCGCTGTCGGACACATCGGCAACGCACGCAATGGCCGTGCCGCCGGCGGCAACGATGGCGTCGGCCACTTCACCCGCACCATCGGCGCGGACATCGTTCACCGCAACCTTCGCGCCGATCGAGCCGAATCGTTCGGCGATGGCACGACCGATGCCGTTGCCCGCCCCGGTGACGACGACGACTCGATCCTGCAGGGATGCCGACATCGAAGGCCTTTCGGGTGATGCTCGCCGGGACGGCTCGACTTCATTCAACCAGACTCCGGGGGTTGCGCCGCGACGAGAGCGACGAACCGTCTACGCGACAGCGACTAGCGTCGGGAGGTGGCCAACGCGGTGAGCCGAGTCGACGTCGTGATCATCGGCGGGGGCATCGCCGGCGTCACGGCTGCGTCGCACCTCGCGCCGCATCGCTCGGTGGTTCTGCTCGAGCGCGAGAAGCAGCTCGCCCACCACACCACCGGCCGCTCGGCGGCGATCTTCCTGGAGAACTACGGCGGACCCCTCAACCGGAGGCTGAGCATCGGGTCACGGGAGTTCCTCGAGTCGCGGGCCCAGGGCCTCGCCGACGTCCCCCTGTTGAATCCCGAGGGGATGCTCGATGTCGGCGGGCCCGAGGCGGTCGCCGAGCTCACCGAGCGCGCCGCCGCCGGGGCCGCCCTGGTCCCGTCGATCCGCCTCGTCGACGAAGCCGAGATCCTCGGGCTCGCCCCTGCGCTCCGGCCGGGGGTCGTGGTGGCGGGCGTCTGGGAACCCGATGCGGCAACGCTCGACGTGATGGCGCTGCACCAGGCGTTCGTCCGGGGCGCACGAAACAACGGCGCCTCGATCGAAAGAGACGCGACGGTGCGCCGTCTGTCCCGCAGTGACGGAATCTGGAGCGTCAAGAGCGACGCCGGCGTCTTCGAGGCGCCGATCGTGGTGAATGCGGCCGGTGCCTGGGGCGACGAGATCGGCGAGATGGCCGGCGCCCGACCGCTGGGACTCGAACCCCGACGCCGCACGGCCTTCACCGTGCAGACCGACTTCGACACCTCGTCGTGGCCCTTCGTGAATCACGATCTCGAACCTCGGCGCTGCTACTTCAAGCCCGAGGCCGGCGGCCAAGTGCTGTGCTCGCCGGCCGACGAGACCCTGAGCGAACCCTGCGACGCCCGCCCGGAGGAGATCGACGTCGCCCGGGCGATCGACGCGGTCAACGAGTTGACCATCCTCGACATCCGCAGCGTGAAGACCACCTGGGCCGGTCTCCGCACCTTCGCCCCCGATCGCGATCCGGTGCTCGGATGGGACGACCAGGTCGACGGCTTCTGCTGGATGGTGGGCCAGGGAGGCACCGGCATCCAGACCTCCCCGGCGTCGGGTGCCGTCGTGGGCGCCATCGTCCGGGGCGAGCCGCTCCCCCGGGTGTTGCGCGACCTCGGCCTCACCGAGACCGACCTCGCCCCGCGCCGCCCGCACTGAGCGGGGCTTCTGTCCGAGCCGGCCACAGAGCCGGGGGTTCAGAGCGCGGTGGCGATGTGGGCCGCAGCGGCCGCAGCCCCCGAAGCACCCATCGGGGCGCCCATCGAGGCGAGTACGGCCTCGATCGTGCCGAGCGTGCCCAGCAGCATGGGTGGGTTGAGGTGGCCCATGTGGCCGATTCGGAACCGCGGCTGTCCGGGACCGCCGATGCCGAGGCCGAGCACCAGCCCGGTCTCGTCCTCCGCGATCTGGCGGAGCTCGTCGGCATCGATGGTGCCGGTCAGGACAGTAGTGACGGCGTTGGACCGCGCCGACGGATCGATGATGTTGAAGTCGATGCCCCCGGGAGTCGACCAGGCGGCAATGGCGGCGTGCACGGCGCCGGCGAGCACCTCGTGGCGGCGCCACACGTTCTCGAGACCCTCTTCGGCGATCATGTCGAGCGCCTCGCGCAGGCCGTACAGGTGACCGATGGGCGGGGTGCCGGCGAACAGGAAGTACGGCGCCTCGGGCTTGAGTCGTGGCGCCCAGTCGAGGTATCCGACTCGCAGATCGGCAGTCTCGTAGGCCGCCAGTGCCTTCTCGTTGGCCCAGCAGAAGCTCAGGCCGGGGGGCACCATCAGGCCCTTCTGTGAGCCGGCCACCGCGATGTCGACGCCCCAGGCGTCCATCTCGAAGCGCTCGCACCCCATCGAGGCGATGCAGTCGACGAAAAGCAGCGTCGGATGATCGGCGGCGTCGATGGCCTCCCGAACGGCGGCGATGTCGTTGCGCACCGACGTGCTCGTATCGGTCTGGACCATGAGGATGGCCTTGATGGCGCGTTCGGTGTCGCCGAGCAGGTGGGCGGTGACCGCCTCGGGGTCGACGGCACGACGGGTGTCGCCGGGCACCGTTTCGATCCGCACCCCCGACAGGGCCGCCATCTCCCCCCACACGGTGGCGAAGCGACCGGACTCGAGCACCAAGACGGTGTCACCGCGACTGAGGGTGTTGCAGATGGCCATCTGCCAGGCTCCGTGGCCGTTGGAGATCGACACGAAGGCCCGGCCCTCGGTGCGGGCGATCGCCGGTAGCTCGTCGATCAGCTCGTAGGCGAGATCGGGGAGCTCGCCGGAGTAGATGTTGGGCATCGGACGATGCATGGCGGCGAGCACCCGATCGGGAACGATCGACGGACCGGGAATGGCCACCATCGGGCGGCCGAACGACAGCGACATGGCGACGATCCTAGAGACTCGGCGGGCGGGCGAGGTCATCGAGGCTGTGTGAATCGTCGCCCGCCGCGCGGGAACGGCCATACTCGTGCCATGCCATGTCAGCCGCCGGCGGCGCCACGATGGTGAAGCGGGCATCCCACCCCGGCGTCCTGGTGGTCATGGCGTTCGCCACCTTCATCCTCTCCGGAGGTTTTCTCCTGTCGCTGCCGATATCGCACCGACAGGGGGTCGAGGGCATTGGCATCGGCGACTCGATGTTCACCGCGGTCTCCGCGGTGACCGTCACGGGGCTGACCGTCGTCGACACGAACGCCGAGTGGTCGCGCTTCGGAGAGCTGGTCCTGGTCGTGCTGATGCAGGTCGGTGGGCTCGGCATCATGACCCTTGCGGGTTTCGTCGGTCTGGTGGTGAGCCGGCGCATGGGTGTGCGGGCCGGTCTTCTGGCCGGTGCGGAGATCGGGGTGGCCGATCTCGGCGTGCTCCGGCGGCTGGTTCGCAACATCGTGGTCTTCGTGGCCGTCACCGAGGTGGTCGTTGCGGCGCTGCTCACGATCCGGTTCGCCATGGAGAGCGAGAACACGTTGCGGCATTCGTTGCACCTCGGGGTGTTCCACAGCGTCTCGGCGTTCAACAACGCCGGGTTCTCCAACCTCGCGGGCGGCCTCGGCCAGTACATCGACGACTGGTACCTCAACCTCGTTCTGGCCGGCGCCTTCATCCTGGGCGGCATCGGCTTCCCGGTGGTCTTCGAGCTGCGCCGGCGATGGCGCACACCGCACGCATGGACGTTGCACACCAAGGTCTCGCTGGCGGTGACCGCCGGGTTGCTGGCGGGCGGCACGGTCCTGATCCTGCTGATCGAATGGACGAACGGCGCCACGATCGGCAACGAGTCGGTGGCCACCAAGGTGCTCGCCAGCTTCTTCCAGTCGGCCACCGCCCGTACGGCCGGCTTCGACACGTTCGCCCCGGTGGCCATGCGCAACGGCACGCTCCTGTTGTTGATCCTCCTCATGGTCATCGGCGCGAGCAGCGCGTCCACCGGCGGCGGCATCAAGACGTCGACCCTCGCCGTCGTGGTGAAGGCCACCATCTCCGAGCTGCGTCACGACAAGAGCGTGACCATGTTCGACCGCACGATCCGACCGCTGGTGCAGGGCGAGGCCCTGTCGCTGGTCGTTGCCGCGCTCGGCACCGTCGGCACCGCCACCTTCTTCATGTCGCTGATCGAACCCGACATCGACCCGATCCAGCTCCTGTTCGAGTCGGCCTCGGCCTTCGGCACGGTCGGGCTCTCGACCGGGATCACCGAAGGTCTCGCACCGCTCGGCAAGCTCGTGGTGATCGTCCTGATGTTCGTCGGCCGCGTCGGACCGATCACCTTCGGCACGGCAGTACTGTTGCGGCGAGACGCCAAGAAGTACGAGTACGCCGAGGAAGACCTGATCGTCGGGTGAGCCACCGGGCGTCCCGAGGAGTAGCACATGTCAACGCTGCGCAACTGGTTCGACGACCTGCGACAAGAGGGTAGGGACGAAGCCGACACCGTGCTCGTCGTCGGGCTCGGTCGGTTCGGAACCGCGCTCGCCACCACCCTCGAGCAGCTGGGCGTCGAGGTCATGGCCATCGACACCGATCCCGACCTGGTGAACAAGTGGGCCGATCGCCTCACTCATGTGGCCGTGGCCGACGGCTCCAGCACCGCGGCACTCAAGCAGCTCGGCGCAGCCGACTTCGATGCCGCAGTGGTGGCCATCGGCACCGGTATCGAAGCGAGCGTCCTGGCCACGGCTGCGCTCGGTGATGTCGGCTGTCGCACCATCTGGGCCAAGGCGATCACCGACGAGCACCGTCGCATCCTCGAGCGGGTCGGTGCCCACCACGTGGTGCAGCCCGAGAAGCAGATGGGTGAGCGGGTGGCCCACGTCGTCACGGGTCAGGTCGTCGACTACTTCCAGGTCGACGAGAGCTTCGTGCTGGCCGAGGTGCGGGCCCCGACCGCGGTCGTGGGTGAAACGCTCTCCGACTCGGGCCTGCGGCAGAAGTACGGCGTCACGGTGGTGAGCATCAAGTCACCCGGCCAGCAGTTCACCTACGCAACCCCGACCACCGTGGTCGAGCCGCGACGATCTGCTCGTGGTCGCCGGCACCATCGAGGAGATCGAGCGGTTCGTGCGCCTCCGAACCGACTGAGCCGAGTCGGTTCAGAGCACCACCGACGGGTCGGGCACGAGGTCGCGGGCCAGCCATTGGAAGCTGCGCCAACCGACACCGGGATCACCCATCGAGACGGCCACGTCCTTGGCCGCCTCCTCGGAGATGGCCTTGCCCTCTGGCGCCTTCACGTGCACCTCGGCCACCCGCTCGGCCATGACGAACCAGCCGACCGCGGTACCGGGTGAGTCACCACCGGTGAGCAGACCGTGGTTGCGCAGGATGCACACCTTGTGGTCGCCGAGCGCGTTGGCGATTCGTTCGCCGCCTGCCGTGTCGACGACCTCGAGATCGTCGCCGCGGTAGAGGCCCTGGTCGAAGACGAAGCTGCACGACTCCTGGCTGATGGGTCGGAAGGGCTCGGCGTTGGCCGACCACGGAGTGCCGTACGGGGTGTGGGTGTGAGCGGCACCGGCCACGCTGGCGGTGGCCGAGTAGATCGGGTAGTGAATGTTGTAGGCGGCGTGATTGACGCGGGCCCCCCGAGGCCCTTCGACGATGCGGCCGTCGGGCGCGACCAAGATGAGGTCGTGCACGGTGGCGACCCGGAACGGAACGCCGTAGGCGAGCACCCAGAAGTGATCGGCGCGTTCGGGATCGCGCGCCGTGACGTGTCCGTCACCCAACTGCCCGTAGCGCAAGGCCGCGAAGAGCCGGTACCCGATGGCGGCCTCCCACATCCGGAGGGCACGGATGTCCTCGATCGAGTCGGGCTCCACCCGTGCGGTGTCGTAGGCAATGGACGGGTAGGCGGTCAGATCCAGGCTCATGACACCATCGTCGCGCACGAGATGACCCCGCGGGAGTGGTGTTGGGTTGCACGGCTCTTACGCTGGCCGGGTGGCGAGCGAGGGTACCAACTTCGACGGACCGCTTCCCGACCCCGTCGCCGGTTCGGAGCTCACCCGGGGTCAGATGCTGCTGTGGGCCGGCCAGCAACTGCTGCCCGACACCCCGCTGTACAACATGGCGGCCGCATGGACCATCCACGGACCGTTGGATCGCGACGTCTTCGTCGAAGCGTTCGCGTCGTTGGTACGTGACGCCGACGCACTGCGAACCGTCGTCGACGTCCACGACGGTGTCCCGATGCAGACGGTGCTCGACGACATCGCTCATCGGCTTCCGATCATCGACCTGTCGGGTGAACCCGACCCGACCCACGCTGCGGAGCGCTGGGCGCAGCACCGCACCGAGCAGCCCCTCGACATCTCCCGCCGCAGCTTCGATTCTGCTCTGCTCGTTCTCGCCCGGGATGAGCACGTCTGGTATCTGAACCAGCACCATGTCGTCACCGACGCCTGGTCTCTGTCGGTCCTCTACACCGCCCTCGCCCGGCACTACGCCGATCGATGCTCCGGCCGCCCCGAGACCCTGGCGATCGAGCCCTACAGCAACTACCTCGTCGACGAGGAGCGGGCGCGAACCGCTACTCCCGAGCCTGCGCACTGGAAGCGGTTCCGGGGCGCGGCCACCGAAGCTCCGGAGCTCTACGGACACCGTGGCGTGCCCACCAGCCACAATGCGCGGCACTCGATCGATCTCGGACCCGACCGTTCCGAGCGGCTCCGAGAGCTGGCCCGACATCCCGATCTGCGGGCACTCACGCTCGACCTGTCGATCTTCCGGATCTTCGCCACCACGCTGTTCGCCTACCTCCACCGGATCAGCGGCAACGACGAGATCACCATCGCCACGCCCACCCACAACCGGACGAAGCCTGCGTATGCCCGCTCGGTCGGACTGTTCACCGAGGTCTTCCCCCTCGGTGTCGTGGTCGAGTCTGGGGAGACCTTCCGATCCCTGTTCACCAAGGTGCAGGCCGAGACCGATGCCTACCTGCGGGCGGTCGGGCCCGGCCGCAGCGACGCCGAGCTCAACCGCGGCGCGAGCTGTGTCCTCAACGTGCTCCGCGCCGGCTTCGACGACTTCGACGGCCGGCCGGTCTCGGTGCGATGGCTGCATCCCGGCCACGTCGATCCCGCCCATCAGCTCCGACTCCAGGTTCACGACCTCGGCCGCACCGGTCGCTACCAGCTCGACTTCGACGTCAGCACCGACGTCTTCGACGATCGACTCGCCCACCGGGCCCAGGGGCACTTCCTGCGCCTGCTCGACGCGTTCCTGGTCGACCCCGACGGCTGTATCGGTCAGGTCGACCTGCTGTCCGAAGAGGAGCGCGAGGAGATGCGCCCGGCCCTGCCGTCGGGGCTGGCCCCGCCGCCGGTACCGAGCGTTGTCGAGCTGTTCGCCGACCAGGTCGCCTCCGTCCCCGACGCCGCCGCCGTTCGCCTCGACGAGCGGGTCATCACCTTCCGGGAGCTCGACGGGCTCGCGGCGGGTCTCGCGGCCGAGCTCGGCCGCCGCGGCATCGGCCCAGGTGCAACGGTGGGGGTCGGCACGCCCCGCTCGATCGAAGCAGTGGTGGCGATGCTCGGCACGCTCATGGCCGGGGCGGCCTACGTGCCGATCGACCAGCGGTGGCCCGAGGAACGGGTGGGCATGATCCTCGACGATGCCGGCGTGACGCTCACCCTCACCGGGGTGGAACGACCGGTCGGTCTGCCCGCCGACGCCGATCATCTGGTGGTGGCGACGAACGGTTCGGGATCCACCACCCCGCGACCGCCAACGCCACCGGCCGAGGCAACGGCCTACGTGATGTACACCTCGGGTTCCACCGGTCGGCCCAAGGGAGTGGTCATCCACCACGACGCACTGGCCAACTACATCGAGTGGGCTCGCCGGCACTACGGCGGCGGGCGTCCCCTGAGCTTCCCCCTCTTCTCTCCGCTCACCTTCGACCTGACCGTGACATCGATCTTCGTGCCGTTGTGTTCCGGCGGCACGATCGTCGTCTATCCCGAGACCGGCTCCCGCGCCGACACGGCCGTGCTCCGGGTGTTCGACGACGACCTCGTCGATGTGGTCAAGCTCACGCCGTCGCACCTGGCGCTGCTCGACGACCGGCAGCTGGCCGGAGTCTCCCGAATCTCCCGACTCATCCTCGGTGGTGAGGACCTGCCGACTCATCTGGCCCGGCGGGTCTGGCAGGCCCTCGACGGCAGGGTCACCATCGACAACGAGTACGGGCCCACCGAGGCGACGGTCGGTTGTGTGGTCCACACCTTCGATCCGAGCACGGACACCTCGGGCTCGGTTCCCATCGGACGCGCCATCGACAACATGGCCGCGTACGTCTTGGGCGACGGCGGAAACCTGCTGCCCGCCGGTGTCGTCGGCGAGCTCCACCTCGGCGGTATCGGGCTGGCTGCCGGTTACTGCAACCGGCCCGAGCTCACCGCAGAGCGGTTCGTCACCAACCGTCTCCTCGGCGATGCCGTGTTGTACCGAACGGGCGATCGGGCACGGCGACGCCTCGACGGCACCCTCGAGTACCTCGGCCGCAACGACGATCAAGTCAAGGTCCGCGGTGCACGCGTCGAGCTCGGCGAGGTCGAGTGGGCCATCGCCGCCCATCCCGACGTCACGGCCGCGGTGGCCGCAACCGCCCACCGCACCATGGCGGTCACGTCCACGGGCGAGACGATCCACTGCGCCCGTTGTGGACTCGCCTCGAACTATCCCGGCGCCTCCTTCGACGAGAATCGGGTGTGCGGTCAGTGCCGCTCGTTCGACTCCTACCGCGACCGAGCCGAGGCGTACTTCACGTCCATGTCCGAGTTGCGGGCGATCTTCGACCAGGCCCGCTCCGACCGCACCGGCGACTACGACTGCATCGCCCTGCTGAGCGGCGGCAAGGACAGCACCTACGTCTTGTGCCAGCTCGTCGACATGGGCCTCGAGGTGCTGGCGTTCACCCTCGACAACGGGTTCATCTCCGAGGAGGCGAAGGCCAACATCGCCCGGGTCACCGACACGTTGGGGGTCGACCACGTGTTCGGGTCGACCCCGGCGATGAACGAGATCTTCGTCGACAGCCTCAATCGTCACTGCAACGTGTGCCAGGGCTGCTTCAAGACCATCTACACCCTCAGTACTCAGCTGGCGGTCGACAAGGAAATCCCGTTCATCGTCACCGGGCTCTCGCGGGGGCAGTTCTTCGAGACCCGCCTGACCGAGGAGCTCTTCACCGAGCTCGACATCGACGTCGACCAGATCGACCAGACGGTGCTCGAGGCCCGCAAGGCCTACCACCGGGTCGACGATGCCGTGCACCGGCTGCTCGATGTCAGCGTCTTCGAGAACGACGACGTGTTCGAACAGGTTCGGTTCGTCGATTTCTACCGCTACTGCGCCGTCGAGCTCGAC
The DNA here is from genome assembly GCA_963787285.1 of uncultured Acidimicrobiales bacterium. Classification (GTDB taxonomy): domain Bacteria; phylum Actinomycetota; class Acidimicrobiia; order Acidimicrobiales; family JAHEJN01; genus JAHEJN01. The sequence goes on from CAWBCM010000008.1 coordinate 316,519, forward strand.
GAGCTCCTGGCCTACCTCGCCGAACGGGTGCCGTGGATTCGTCCGAGCGACACCGGTCGATCGACCAACTGCCTGATCAACGACGTCGGGATCTACATCCACACCCGAAACCGCGGCTTCCACAACTACACGCTTCCCTACAGCTGGGACGTCCGCATGGGCCACAAGCAACGCGACGAGGCGCTGGCCGAGCTCCAGGACGACATCGACGTCGAACGCGTGCACGCCATCCTCGAGGAGATCGGCTATCACGACGACACGTCGTCGGGTGGCTCGGTCACCCAGCTCGTGGGCTACTACGTGGCGGGGCAGGACATCCCGTCGTCCGAGCTTCGCGACCACGTAGCGGCGCGGCTGCCCGAGGCGAGCATCCCGTCGCATTTCGTGCGGCTCGACGAGATTCCGCTGTCGGCCAACGGCAAGGTCGACCGGCGCACCCTGCCCCAGCCCGCTTCGAGTCGTCCCGAGATCGAGACGGCTTACGTTGCCCCGACCACCGATGCCGAGCGGGCCATGGCCGCCATCTGGTGCGAGGTCCTCGGCCTGGAGCGGGTCGGGACGCGCGACGACTTCTTCCAGCTGGGCGGCGACTCGATCATGGCCATACAGATCGTGGCCCGTGCCCAGCGTGTCAGCCTCACGCTGACGCCTGCCGAGCTCTTCGACGCGCCGAACATCGAGGCGCTCGCCGCCGCTGCAGCGTCGGCCATCCATGAGGTCGACCAGCTCCCCATCGACGGTCCGGTCGGTCTCACGCCTGCCCAGCTCTGGCTCTTCGATCAGGACCAGCCGACTCCCGAGCTCTGGAACCAGGTGCTGTGGGCATCGGTTCCCGAGGGGTTCGACGAGTCATCGATCCGGGCTGCGCTCGATCGGTGCGTCAACCACCACGGTGCGCTGCGTCAGGCCTTCTTCCGGGACGCCGCCGGTGAGTGGCAGTCGGAGATCCGCGGCGACTGCTCACTCGTAGACCTGCGGGTCGAGGACGTGACCGGTCTCGACGACGACGCTCGGGCCGCGCGGCATCGAGCGGTCGAGACCGAGCGGAACGCAGGCTTCGATCTCGGTCGCCCTCCGCTACTGGTCGCCGCCCTGTTCCACGACGACCACGGCGACGATCTCCTCCTGCTGGTGGCCCACCATCTCATCGTCGACGCCGTGTCGTGGTCGGTGCTGCTCGACGACCTCGGCGCCGAGAATCTGCCGCCGGCCACCGGGTCGCTGCGCCGCTGGTCGCTTGCCCTCGCCGAGCTGGCCACCACCGAGCTGTCCGAGGAGGCGGCCCATTGGCGCCACGTCGCCGGCCGCGACCTGCCCGCGGTCCCCCGAGATCACGACGGGTCGACTGCGGCCACCGTGGCCACCGAGTCGACGGTGACCATCGAGTTGTCCCGCCGGGTGAGCGACGATCTCTCACAGCGGGCTCCGGCGATGGGCCGCATCACGGTCCACGAGCTTCTCGTCGCCGCTCTGGCCCAGACGCTCGGCGTCTGGATGGGGTCCGACGGTGTGCGGTTGTTCGTGGAGGGTCACGGGCGCGACCTTCTCTCCCGACCCGACGTGTCGCGAACCATGGGCTGGTTCACCAGCATCTACCCCGTGGCCCTCGACATCCCGACGAATCGACCGCCGGGAGCCGTGGTCGCCGCAGTGAAGGACCAGCTGCGCTCCCTGCACGGCAGTGGCGGCAGTTACGGGGTACTGCGGCATCTCGCCGCTCCCGGGCAACGGAACGAGCTGGCGGTCGCCCAGCACCGGCACGTGTTGTTCAACTACCTGGGCCGGGTCGATCCGCTGGATACCGCCGGTGACCGCTTCCGTGCCGTTCGGCCGCTCGATCTCCATCGGGGCCCCGCCGTCCGCCGACCCTTCCTCCTCGAGGTGACCGCTCGATTCGTCGAGGGACGACTTCGCGTCGCCTGGTCCTACAGCACCGACTGCCACCGCGAGGCGACGATCCTCGGCCTCGCCGAGCGGTTCTCGGCCACCATCGAATCGCTGGTGGCCGCCTGCCTCTCCGGCGACGGCGCCACCGCCACGAGCAGCGACTTCCCGTTGGCGAACCTCGACGATCGCAAGCTGGGGCTGCTTGCCGGTCTGCTCGACCCGGCCCCCGGCGACACGTGAGCCCCGCTGGCCCTCGGCTCGACAACGTCGAGGACGTCTATCCCCTCACTCCCCTCCAGGAGGGGATGCTGTTCCACACCATCGTCGACGACGATTCGGGTGTCTACGTCGACCAGATCGTGGCGCGAATCGACGGCCCCCTCGACATCGCCCGATTCCCGCGACGCCTGGGCCGGTGTGGTCGCCCGTCACGACGCGCTGCGCACGGCCTTCGTGTGGGACGGCCTCGACGAGCCGCTCCAGGTGGTCCGGGCCCACGTCGATCTCGAATGCACCGAACCCGACTGGTCCGAGGAGTGGCCGACCCTCGATGACCAGAACCAAGCGTCACCGCCTCGACGAGCTCCTCACCACCGACCGGGCTCGCGGCTTCGACCTTGCCGTCGCCCCGCTCATGCGTCTGCACGTGTGGCCCGACGACGCGACGGGATGGCGGCTGATCCTCACGTTCCACCACCTGATCGTCGACGGTTGGTCGACTCGCCTCGTCCTCGACGAGGTCTTCGCGATCTACCGGGCGAACGATGCCGACGCCGCCGGCCTGGGCACCCCGATGCGCTACCGCCAGTACGTGGCCTGGCTCGGCGAACGGGATGCCGCGGCTGCCGAGCAGGCATGGAGGAGCGAGCTGGCGGGCTTCACCACGCCGACCCCGTTCGTCGCGACCCGACCCCCACCGGTCGACGGTCGAGCCGGTCAACAGCTCGATCGGCATCTCGACCCAGGGCGCACCGCAGCACTCCGTTCCTTCGCGGCATCGCACCGGCTGACCCTCAGCACGATCGTGCAGGGGGCATGGGCGATCACCTCGGCCCGCCAGGCTCGAACCGACGACGTCGTGTTCGGGGTGACCGTCTCGGGCCGCCCACCGGCGCTCGCCGGGATCGAACAGGCCGTCGGCCTGTTCATCAACACGGTGCCGAAACGGGTACAGATCCCCGCCGATGCGACCGTCGGTGAGTGGCTCCGCGGACTGCAACAGAGCCGGCTGCAGCTTCAGGACCACGACTCCTCGTCGCTGGCCGACATCCAACGATGGAGCGACGTGGCTCCCGGCCGGTCGTTGTTCGACAGCATCGTCGTGTTCGAGAACTACCCGGTCGCGGCCGACGATGCGCCGACGACACAAGACGTGGCCCTCGGCGAGCTGCACTTCCACGAACACAGCAACTACCCGCTCGCCCTGCTCGTCCTGCCGGGCGAAGAACTCCATCTGACCGCGATCTACGACGGCACCCGATTCGACGAATCGTGGATCTCCCTCCTCCTCGACGACCTGTGCCTCGTGCTCGAGCGACTCGTCGAGGCGCCCGATCGCCGGCTCGGGGAATTGTCGCTCGTAGGTCCCGCCGACCGGGAACTCCTCCGCACCCTGAACGAGACCTCGGTTGCCGCCCCCTCGGCTCAGGTCGTCCACGACCTCATCGAGGCGGCCGCCCGACGACGACCGGAGCACCCGGCCATCGTCTCGCCGGCCGGAACCATGACCTACGGCGAGCTCGAGCGTCGAGCCAACGGCCTTGCCCGACAACTGGTTGCCGAGGGCATCGGACCCGGCTCACGGATCGGACTCGAGATCGAGCGATCGGCAGAGATGCTCGTCGGCATTCTCGGCATCCTGAAGGCAGGTGCCGCCTACGTGCCCCTCGATCCGACCTATCCCGCTGCTCGCAACCAGGCGATCATCGACGATGCCGAGCTGGCCACCGTCGTCACCGCCGGCGATCTTCCCCCGCCCAGCACCGACGGACCGGCGGTCGATCGCTCCGGTGACCACACGGCCTACGTGATCTACACGTCGGGCTCGACGGGTCGGCCGAAGGGCGTCCCGGTGACCCATCGCAACCTGGTGCACTCCACGACCGCCCGCGACCATCACTACGGGTCGGGCCCCGAGCGCTTCCTGCTGCTGTCGTCGTTCGCCTTCGACAGCTCCGTCGTCGGTATCTTCTGGACCCTCTGCACGGGCGGCACCCTGGTGCTCCCCGCTCCGGGCCAGGAGCACGACATGGAAGCACTCGCACAGCTCATCGACGAGCAGGCGGTCACCCATCTCCTCACCCTTCCGACCCTCTACGCCCTGCTGCTCGACCACGACCCGCAGCGGATCGGCACGCTTCGGGTGGCGATCGTCGCCGGCGAGGCCTGCCCGGCATCGACGGTGATTCTCCATCGACGATCGCTGCCGACCGCCGAGCTGCACAACGAGTACGGGCCGACCGAGGCCACGGTCTGGTCGACCGTGCACCGGCTCGACACCGATCCCACCGACGAGCCGGTGGCGATCGGCCGACCGATCGCGAACACCCGTGCCTACGTGCTCGACCCGGATCACCGCCCCGTGCCGGTCGGTTTCGCGGGCGAGCTGTTCATCGGAGGCGACGGCCTGACCGCCGGGTATCTGGGGAATGATGCGCTCACGGGCGAGGCCTTCGTCGAGATCGACGTGTGGGGCGACGGTGTCGAGCGCCTGTACCGCACGGGCGATCTGGTCCGCCACCGAGCCGACGGCACCCTCGTGTTTCTGGGCCGCGTCGACTCCCAGCTGAAGATCCGCGGTCACCGGATCGAAGCGGGCGAGGTCGAAGCGGCGCTCCGCGAGCTGCCCGATGTGACCGAGGCGATCGTGGTCGGCCACGACGCCGGCCCCGGCCGAACTCAACTCGTCGCGTACGTCGAGGGTGCAGGGCTGGGCTCGGTCGGCGACCTCCGGACCCTCCTCGATCGACGCCTCCCGGAGTTCATGGTGCCGAGTGTCATCGTGGCGCTGGCGACGGTCCCGCGCCTGCCGAACGGCAAGATCGATCCGACCGCTCTGCCGGACCCTTCCCTCGCCGCTCAGGATCGCTCGGAGGGCGTCGAGCCACGAACCGAGGCCGAGAAAGCCCTGGCCGCTCTGTGGTCGGAGCTGTTGGGCGTCGACACGGTGCACGTCGGCGACGACTTCTTCGAGCTCGGTGGCGACTCGATCGTCAGCATCCAACTCCTCTCGCGAGCCCGGCGGGCGGGCCTGCACCTGCGGCCGAGCGACGTCGCGCAGTATCCGACGCTCGAAGCACTCGCCGCCGTCGCGCACGCCCCCGACACTTCGGCGCACGACTCGGGACCCGAGGCGGGCGAGGTACCGCTGGCACCGATCCAGGAGTGGTTCTTCGATCTCGATCTCGCCGTTCCGGAGCACTGGAACCAATCACAGCTGTTCGAGGTCCCCGCCGACACCGACGTCGACGCATTCGAGCGGGCGTTCCAGGCCTGCGTCGACCGTCATCCGCAACTGCGGGCCCGCTTCGAGCGCAGACCAGGAGGCTGGCGGCAATGGATCCCAGAGCGTTCCGAGCCGGCTCCGTTCGTCGAGGTGTTCGACGAGGCTGCGCTCTTCGCCATCCAGTCGGGCTTCGACCTCGCCACGACTTCGCCGATCGCCGCCTCGTTCTGGCGCCGCCCGAACGAGCCCATCCTCCTCCTGTCGCCGTGCACCATCTGGTCATCGACGTCGTGTCGTGGGGCGTGCTCATCGACGACCTGGCGGCGGCGTACCCGCAGGCCGCCGGTGATCACGCCATCGATCTCCCACCGTCGACCAGCTCGTATCGACAATGGGTGGAACAGCTCGCCGGCAGAGGCGCGGCCGCGCTCGCCCCCGCGACCGCCCTCCCGGTCGACACCGCCGGCGACGGGCCGGGCGACGAGTCGAGCACCCGAACGGCCTCGATGTCGCTCACCGCCGAACAGACGACGTCGCTGTTGACCGACGCGAACCTGCCCTACCGCACCACGACCGAGGACCTCCTCGTGACCGCCCTCGTTCTCGCCATGACCGAATGGACCAACGGGTCCGAAGTGCATCTCGCCATCGAGAGCCATGGCCGACCCGACGATGTCGACACCTCCCGCACGATCGGCTGGTTCACCGATGAGTCGACGGCAAGGCTGACGGTCGATCTCGAAGCCGACAAGGCCACCACGATCATGGCGATGAAGGAGCAGCTTCGGGCCGGACGCTACGTCGCCAGCCCAGGCACGAGCGTCGGCTTCAACTACCTCGGACGGATTCGTCGACCGTCATCCGGAGGGCTGCTGACGCCTCGATCCGGTGCCGATTCGACATCGCGGGCGCCGCAGAACCGTCGGATCCACCTGATCGAATTCCTCACTGCGGTGAGCGACGATCGGCTGACCGTCGATGTCCACTACAGCGACGCGCGGCACCGAGAAGAGACGATGACCTCTCTGGTGTCCCGCTTCACCCGCACGCTGATCGAGCTCGTCGAGTGGTGCTGCGCCGCCGACGCCGGTACCTTCACACCTTCGGATTTCCCCGAGGCGGGGCTCGATCAGAGCGAGCTCGACGCGTTCCTAGACGACATCCTGTGACCACGAACGATCACCGATGACCACCACCGAATCCGCCAACCCCACCGACGCCGCTCGACGGAACATCGAGGCGATCCTCCCGCTCCTTCCGCTCCAGAAGGCGCTCTACCTGCGGGGGGTACTGTCCGACGACGATCCGGGGTTCCTCCAGGTGCAGTGTCGTCTGCACGGCGATCTCGATCGGGGCCGGCTCGAAGCGGCGTGGAACGAGGTCGTGCGGGCGAATGCCGCATTGCGGATGTCGTGTCGTGGCCGCGAGGGCTCCGACCCCATGGTCATCGTCTGGAAAACGGTGAGCCTGCCGTGGATCGAGCTCGACTGGCGGGATGCCCACGGCGAGGAGCAGGCCCGGCGTCTCTCGGACTTCCTCGCACGGGACCGTGCGAAGGGTCTCGATCTCGCCGAAGCCCCGGTGATGCGTGTCGGTCTCATCCGAGTCGACGACGAGGCCTACGAGCTGGTTTGGACGTGCCACCACCTGTTCGTGGATGGCTGGTCGGCGGCCCTCGTTCTCGAACAATTGCTCGATCGGTACGGCAATCGCGGCACCGGCACCGACTCGCCGCCCGCCAATGCCTACCGCCGCTACCACTCATGGGCGGCCGAGCTCGACCAGCGCGACAGTCGGGAGTTCTGGCGCGACCGGCTGGGCGGTTTCGTGCCCGCAGGCCGCCTCGAGCTCGACGAACCACTCGGCCCTGCCACCGGCCAGGAGGCGATCGAGCGGGAGATCGACGGCGATCTCGTCGGCGCAGTCCTCGAATCGGCGTCGGCCCTTCGCGTCCCGCCCAACGCCGTGCTCCAAGGCGCATGGGGGCTGGTCGTCGCTGCGCTGAACGACAGCGACGACATCGTCTTCGGCACCACCGTGGCCGGCCGAGCCGCCCCGGTCGATGGCATGGAGCGGCTGGTGGGCTTCTTCTCGAACGTGATTCCGGTACGGGTGACCGTCACCGACGACACCACGGTCCGAGACTGGTTGCGTGAGCGGCGCGACCAACAGTTCGCGACCCAATCCCACGAGAGCTCGTTCCTCTCCGACATCCAGGACTGGAGCGGAGTTCCTGGCCGTCAGCCTCTCTTCGAGACGTTGCTCGTGGTGGAGAACTTCCCCGCTGCCTCGGCCGCCGACGGCGCCGACTCGATCACCCTCGAGGGTTTTCGCAGCGGCATCACCACGACCTTCCCCCTCACCCTGGCCCTCGCCCTCGGCGAGCGGTGGACCGCACGATTCACCTACGACACGGCCCGCTTCGGGCCGGTCGGTGTGGGTTCGTTGCTCGACGCCTTCCTGAGTGCCCTCCGTGCGCTGACGGAGAATCCGGATCGACGGGTGGCCGACCTCTGCGCGGCTGTCGCGAGTCTGGTTCCGCCCCGCCGTCACGGGCCGACCGACACGCCGCGGCGAGCCTCGAGGGTCGCGGGTCGCGACGGCGTCGAGCGCCAGCTCATCATGATCATGGAGGAGGTCCTCGGCGTGGAGGACATCGACCTGCGAGACGACTACTTCGACCTCGGTGGCACCTCGATACAAGCCGTTCGGCTGTTCGACGCCATCGAACGTCGACTGGGGGTGCGCCTCCCGGTCGCCACGCTGCTCGGTGGAGCGACGATCGAGCACCTGGCGTCCGTTCTGCGCGAGCGCGGCCCGTCGAACTACGAGTCGCTCGTTCCGATTCAGACCGAAGGATCGAAACGACCGCTTGCCTGCGTGCACGCCGGCGAACTCCACGTTCTCTTCTACCGCCCGTTGGCCATCCTGCTCGGAAGCGATCAGCCCGTCTACGGATTCGAACCCGTCGGGCGCAACGGAGAGCGTGCCCCCCTGGACGACTTCAGGGAGATCGCGGCGATCTATGTACGCGAGCTGCGCGAGATCCAGCCCGAAGGTCCGTATCGGCTGCTCGGCTACTGCCTCGGTGGCACCCTCTGCTGGGAGATGGCCCACCAGCTCGAGGCCCTCGGTGAGGAGGTCGAGTTGCTCGCCTTGCTCGACACCCCGTACCCCTACCGACCACGCTCCACCGCCGCTGGTCGAGCCTGGTCGATCCTCCGGTCCGACGGAATCGGCGCGGTTGCCCGTCGTGGCGCAGCCAAGGTGACTCGTCGGCGGGCTCGCGCTCGTACGCTCAGCGGCTCGAGCGACCGAGTCCTCACCGCCAACTGGGTCCGTGAAGCCTGCCGGAGGGGCTTCCAGGCGTACGTGCCTCCTCGGTGCCGGGCAAAGGTGACGCTCATCCACTCCTCGCAGTACGCCAAGTGGCCACGTGCTGCGGAGAACCGACGCTGGACGACCCTCGCCGGAGACGCTGCGGTCGAGATCGTCGAGTCCCAACACGACCAACTGTTGCTCGAGCCGGCTCTGTCGGAGATCGCGGCCCTGCTTCGGGATCGGCTCTGAGAGCGCCGATCCGTCAGCGGAAAGTCCGACACTTCCTCCCCGCCGACTCCCGGGTGTCGGTCACCTCGGCGAACGGTGCGTCGCCGGCGACCGTCTCGACCACCAGGTTGCCCACGTGGTCGGGGCCCGGTTCGACACGGGTGAGGGTCCAGCGTCCGAAGCAATGGACACCACCGAGGGGAACGGAGAGGGCCGGTACCTCGACCTCATGCAGACCCGGTGTCATTCCATGGCCCTCGGCTTTGCCCAGCGCTTCCTTGCGCGTCCAGAGATCATGGAAGACCCGCTGCCGCTGCCGGGCCGGAAACGACCGCCAGTAGGCGTGCTCGGAGGGCGAGAGCGCTGTCTGCGCGACGTCGCCCAGCTGCGGGATCGCCGTGACCTGTTCGATGTCGATGCCGACTTCGCGTGCCTCGGCCACGACGCACATCGTCAGCGCACCACTCCTCGTGAAGCTGAAGCGCCAGGGATGTCGTCCAGCCGGAAGCACCAGTCGGGGTTTCGTGTGCCGGTCGCCGACGATCTGCAGTTCCCCCGCGGCCACCCCACAGTGATGGGCGAGGGCTCGCCGCAGTAGGCCCCGGCCGGCGACGAAACGGCGCCGGTCGAGCATCGATCGGTACGACATGGCGCGCCTGCGTTCCTCGTCGGAGAGCAGGGCGTCGAGCCCGCTCAGCTCCTCGTCGGTGACGTCGCTCGACATCGTCCAGAGGTGAACGTGCATGTCGCGCCTCAGCCGGAGGCCGCCCCCAGGCGATCGTCGACGTAGGCCGACATGGCGGCCACGGTCTGGAAGTTCTCCAGGATCACATCGGTCGGATCGATCTCGATGCCATGGGTGGTCTCGATCCACTCGACGATGCGCATCACACCGATGGAGTCGACCAGCCCGGTCAACAACAGGTCGGTCTCGGTGTCGACGGTCTCGTCGCCCGATGCGATCTCGGTGGTGATGAAGGCGAGTATGGCGGTGTCGGTGCTCATTGGATCTGGTACAGCAGCTTTCTCGCGGCCTGGCGGTCGATCTTCGCCGTGCCGGTTCGTGGGAGGGACTCGACCTCGATGATCTCGGTCGGTATGGCGTATTTCGGCAGGCGATCCCCGAGCGTAGCCAGTAGCTGCCGGTGGTCGATGGGTGCGCTCGGAACGATCATCGCGATCAGCTCATCGCCTCCCCGGTCGACTGCGGCCGCCTCGGCGACGCCGTCGAGATCCAGCAGCGCGGACTCGATGGCCTCGAGCTCGACTCGATGCCCGCGAATCTTGACCTGATGATCGGCACGGCCGAGAAAGACCAGGTTCCCGTCGACCCCTTCGACCACCTGGTCACCCGTGAGGTACCACCGTGCCTCCTCACCGCTTGCCGTTGGGCGAACCCTGAACGAACCCGCAGTGATCTCCGGGCGATTCCAGTAGCAATCCATCATCGTGGACGTGTGAACGAGCAGCTGGCCCGGCGTCCCCGGCTCGACGATGCGCTCGGTCTCGTCGACCACCACCAGCTCGGTCTCGTCCCACGCCCGGCCGATGGGCACCGCTTCGAGATCGACCGGAGGTTCGTCGAGGTGGAAGTAGGTGCACTGATTCACCTCGGCCGGGCCGTAGACGTTGCTGAACCGGGCGTGGGGCCACCGCGCCATGAGCTCGCCGAGTTGGCCGGGCGGGAACACCTCGCCGCCGAAGAGCACCCAGCGGAGCTGTTCGACATTGCGCTGGTCGAGCGCACCCCGTTCCAGGACTTGCATGAGCAGGTAGGGCACCGAGTACCACACCGTGATCTGTTCCCGCTCGATCAGCTCGGTGAGGCTTGCGGGGAAGCGCAGCACCGGTTCGGGCACCATCAACACCGAGCTGCCGGCGAAGGGTGCGGCGAAGAGCTCGAAGGTCGACTGATCGAAGTGAAGGGGAGCGATGTTGGCCAGACGGTCTCGTGGCTCCAGGCCGTAGGTCGCCGCCGCGAGCCGTGCGTAGGCGAGACCGCTGGCATGGGTGTGGAGAATCCCCTTCGGCGCGCCAGTCGAGCCCGATGTGTAGATGATGTAGGCAGGGTCGTCGCTCGCGACACCCACCGGCGTCGCGGAGTCGAGGTCGGCCACCGCCGCCCACGGGATCACCCGCAGCGTCGCCGGACCCTGATCGGGACCGATGATGCCCGATAGGTCGGTCACCCGTGCCAGCTCGTTCAGTGCGGTGCCAGACCCGTCGGTGATGAGCACGCTGATGTCGCAATCGCGCACCAGCGTCGCGATGTAGTCGATCGGTGCCAGGGGGTCGAGCGGCACGTGAACGGCGCCGGCCCGCAACGAAGCGTGCACGGCGACCATCGAGTCGATCGACTTGTGGAGATGGATGCCTACCCGGTCGCCCGGTTCGACACCCGCCTCGACGAGTGCGGCCGCCAGTCGGCCGCATCGATCGATCAGTTCGCCGTAGTCGATCGACTGTCGACCATCGGTGACCGCCGGCGCCTGAGGGTCGATACGATCATCGTCGAGCAGTCGGCTGAGGAGTTCCACCGGAACGAGTATGCCGCCGACCGCGCACGGTCCCCGCAAGGCGGAACGGAGGAGACACGGATGGAGACGGCGCGATGGAATTGACCGCAAACGCCAAACCCCTCGACCTGTCACCCGAGAGCTTCGGCGAGCTCGAGCCCGCCTCCGATCTCCTCGGTGATGGCGACGCCCTCCGCACCACGGTCGAAGATCGCGGCTACCTGTTCTTTCCCGGCCTCATCGAGGCCGACGTCGTCGCCGCGGCCCGCCACGAGATCCTCTTGAAATACGCCGCCATCGGCGAGATCGACGACCGCTTTCCCCTCGACGATGCCCGGCTGGGCGACTTCTCGGCGGTGCCTGCCGCCAATCTGCGAGCGTTCTCCGAGAGCGTCCGGTCGGGCCACTGGTACCGACAGGTGGTCGAGAACCGAGCGGTCATCGATCTGTACGCCGACCTGCTCGACGGACCGGTCCACTGCTACGACTTCCGGTGGCCGCGGTTCGTTCGGCCCGGTGAAGGGTGCGGGTTCCACTGCGACGGTCCGTACATGAACCGTGGCACCGATCGGGTCTTTTCCAGCTGGATCCCGCTCGGTCGGGTCACCAAGCAGGAGGGTGCGCTGATGATCCTCGAGGACAGTCATCGCAACCAGAAGCTCCTCGACGGCTACCTGAGAGCCGATGCCGACCGTGACGGTCTGGTGTGGCTCGACGACGATCCGATCAAGGTGCAGCAGACCTACGGCCGCCGCTGGCTGACGACCGACTTCGAGCCCGGCGACGTGTTGTGCTTCGGCATGCACACGTTGCACGGCGCCCTCGACAACAACTCACCGACCGATCGGTGCCGGCTGTCGTCGGACAGCCGGTATCAGCGGGCAGACGAGCCCGCCGACCCGCGGTGGAACGGCGAGGAAATCGAGGGCCACGGCGGCCGCCGTGTCTTCTACCCGGGCCTCGGCCGCTGGAACAACGAGGACTTCCAGGACGAATGGAAACGAGTCGACGAATGGGGTCGCCTGATCATGGACACCGCGGGCCCGTGAGCGATCTGGCCATCGAAGCGCTGCTCGACAGCACGCATCCACTCAAGGTCGAGACCGCCGAGTGGGCGCGTGCAGAGCTCGCGAAGGGCGACCGGGTCCGCGCCGATAGGGAGAGCATCTTCGCCGCCGACGACTGGAAGCGCTGTGCCGCTCGGGGTATTCAGGGCCTTCTGGTCGCCGAGGAGTTCGGCGGCCAGGGTCGCGACATCATCTCGGCGCTCCTGGTCCTGGAGGGTCTCGGGCTCGGTTGCCGCGACAACGGACTCACCTTCGCCATCGGCAGCCAGATCGTGAGCACCCAGCACGCGATCGACCAGTTCGGCACCACTGACCAGAAGCAGCGATGGCTTCCCGGGCTCTGCGACGGCTCCCTGTTCGGCGCCTTTGCCATCACCGAACCGGAGTCGGGCTCGGATCCCTTCGCCTTGAGCGCTCGCGCCGAGAAGAACAGGGAGGGCGCCTATCGGCTCTCCGGTCACAAGGCCTACATCACGCTCGGATCGGTGTGCGATGTGGTGGTCGTCTTCGCGTCGACCGATCCCGATGCCGGTCGTTGGGGCCTCTCGGCCTTCGTCGTCGCCAGTGACACGCCGGGCGTCGAGATCCAACCCAACCGCGAGAAGATGGGCATGCGCACCACGCCGTTCGGCGACATCGTCTTCGATGGCGCGATCGTCGGCGAGAACGATCGGCTCGGGCCCGAAGGCGCAGGGTCGTCCATCTTCGGATCGCACTCTCGAAGCCGAGCGTGCCTTCGTCTTCGCCACGCACGTTGGCGCCATGGAGCGCCAGCTCGACGAGACCGATCGCCTACGCTCGTGAGCGGACCCAGTCGGGACGCCCGATCGGCGGGTTCCAGGCCGTTTCCCACCGAATCGCCGACATGAAGCTACGACACGAGACGTCGCGGCTGTTGCTGTACAAGGCGGGGCTCTGGGAGTCGACCAAGGGCCGACCGCCACGCTGGCCGCGGCGTTGGTGAAACTCGGGGCCAGCGAGGCGGCGGTGGCATCGGCGCTCGATGCCACGTCGTCCACGGCGCAAAGGGCTACGTCAGTGAGTTCGAGGTCGAGCGCGAGCTGCGCGATGCAGTCGGGCGGACTGATCTATTCGGGTACGTCGGATATTCAACGCAACATCATCGCGGGTCTGCTCGGGCTCGGCTAGTGATGTGTGTAACGCCGTCGATGCCGCCACAATGTCTCGAGGAATTCCGAGCCAGGAAGGCAGCCCCCACATCGTGAAGTCGAAATCGACCGTCATGCGCATTCTCCTCGCCGTCGTAGCAATCGTCACCGTGCTACTGGCGCTCGTCCCTCCGGCCGGCGCCCACACCGGCGAGCAGAGCTACATCTACCTCGACATCCTGGAGGACCGCATCGAGGGTCGAGTGGAGTTCCCGATCGATCAGCTCAACGACGTGCTCGACCTGTCGATTCCTCAGGGTCGAGCCGGCGCCCTGAGTGGGATCGCCGACAACCTCGAGCTGCTCCAGGACTATGCCGCCAACCACCTCGCCATCGGTGACGGCACGGTCGACTGGGAGCTCGACTTCGACGGTTTCGACATGTTGTTCGTCAACGCCGGCAGCTACGCCATCCTCGAGTTCGAGGTTGTCGAGCGCTTCGACCCCGTCCCCCGACAGTTCACCGTCTTCTTCGACGGCATCATCGAGTCGGACCGCAATGCCGATGCGTTCCTGTTGATCGCCAACGACTGGGGAACCGGGACCTTCGCCAACGAGGCCGACGACCTCCTGCGCTACACGTCCGGCAACACCACCCAGGTCGTCGACCTCGACGACTCGTCGTGGTGGAAGGGCATGAGCGCGGTCATCGATCTGGGCATCGATCACATCCGGATCGGAACCGACCACATCCTCTTCGTCATCGCTCTGGTACTGCCTGCGGTTCTCGTGTACAGCCGCGAGGACGGCTGGCAACCGGCCCCGACCTTCGGGGGCTCGTTGTGGCGAGTCATGAAGATCGTGACCATGTTCACGATTGCGCACTCGATCACGCTCACGCTGGGTGGGTTCGAGATCATCGAGCTCCCGGCGCGGGGGGTGGAGTTCCTCATCGCCATCTCCATCGCACTGGCTGCGCTGCACAACCTGAAGCCCCGCTTCTTCAACAAGGAGTGGGCGATCGCCTTCGGCTTCGGCCTGTTCCACGGGCTGGGCTTCGCCGGTTTGTTGTCCGATCTCGGTCTCGACCGGTCGAACCGGATCCAGTCGCTCCTCGGCTTCAACGTCGGGATCGAGCTCGGGCAGGCCGTGATCATCCTGTTGCTCTTCCCCGTCCTGTTCATCCTTCGCCGGACGCTGGCCTACATGTGGTTCTTCACCCTCGGCTCGATCGCACTGGCCATCGTCGCCACCGGCTGGGCCTACGAGCGACTTGTCCAGACCGACGTGGGCGTGAACGACCTCATCGATCCGGTCTTCGCATGGCCGCGGGCGTTCTGGGTGATGGTCGTCGCAGCAGCCCTCGCAACGGCGCTCTACGTCGTCGAGGATCGCCGCCGCCGACTCCGGCCCTTGCCCGCGAAGGCGAGTGTCGGGGATCCCGACGCCGACGAGGTTCTCGTTCGGCTCTGAGTGCGGCACAGTGGGCGGATGCGACGCCAGTATCACTTCATGCCCGGCGCCCGACGACTCGACGCCTGGGATGTGCACCGGCTGATCGAGCTGGCCCGCGGCCTTCCGGTCGAGTGGCTGGACCTCGGTGATCTGGAGCCCGAGTACGACAAGGTGTACTGGTTCGGGCCCGACCATCCCGCAACCGTCCGGTCGGTGGTGGAGCACGCTCGACTGGTCGACCGAGCCGACCTGAGCCACCCGATCATCCTCGGCGCCGACGGACGGGTGATGGACGGCATGCACCGGCTCGCCAAGGCCTTCCGTGATGGCTCCGACACCATCGCGGCGGTTCGTTTCCCCGTCGATCCCGAACCTGATCATCGCGACTGCATCCCGTCAGAGCTGTCGTATGAACCACCGGCGCAGGCATGACGACCTTCGTCCTCGTGCACGGAGCGTGGGGTGGCGCTCACGGTTTTCGGCTGGTTCGGCCGATCCTGCAGGCCGAGGGGCACGAGGTGTTCACGCCGAGCCTCACCGGAATCGGCGAGCGCGTGCACCTCACCGGTCCCCAGGTGACCTTGCGCACCCACATCGACGATGTGGTGAACCAGGTGCTCTTCGAGGACCTGACCGACATCGTGTTGCTCGGATTCAGCTACGGAGGGATGGTCGTCACCGGGGCGCTGGAACACCTGGCCGATCGGGTGCGTCACCTCGTGTACCTCGACGCCTTCGTGCCCTCCGACGGTCAATCGGTGGCCGACCTCACCGACATGGCCCGCCGGCCCCGGGCACCCGACGACTCGTGGTCGATACCGCCACCCCCTCGAGAGCTCGATGATCCCGGCGTCACTGCGTGGTGGAACGCCCGCCGTGTCCCGCAGCCCCTCGCCACCTTCACCGAACCGGTGCGGTTGACCCGCCCCTTGGAGCAGTATCGGTTCGAACGCACCTACGTGAAGGCGACGGCATCACGATCGGGCGACGATCCCTTCGGTCCGTTCGCCGAGCGTCTGCGGCACCACCCCGCCTGGTCCTACCGCGAGATCGACACCGGCCACATGATTCCCGAGAACCGGCCGGCCGAACTGGCCGCCCTGCTGCTCGAGATCGTCGAAGGAGACGAACCCTCGTAGTCGATAGTGTTGCCTTGTTATCTTTCATGTAGTTACATGTCAGTTCATGAGTGACCTCCTGCTGCTGGATCCCGATGCAGCCGGCCGACTCGTGAACCACCTCGTCTGGACGGCCGAGGCCCTCGACGCCAACCGTGGGCCGCTGCTGGTCGACCTCGACGAGATCAGCCGGCTGCTCGACTTCTGCCCGTTTCCCCACGATCTTCGGCTGAAGGGGTTCGCCGACGAGAACCGAGCCGACGGCCGCGATCTGGGCAGTCGTCTGCGCAGCGTTGTCTTCGGCGGCGACGGTTTCAACGCCGGTCTCCGTGCCCTGGCCGAGATCCGGCCGGTCTTCGGCCTCATCGAGACCCGCGGCGGCGACCTCGGCGCCGACGGTGCCCTCAGCCGAGACGACCTGCAATGGGCCGCCGAGCATCTGCACGGCGATGCCGCCACCGCCGCGGCATGGCTGCTCGCCAACCCGGCGTTCCTCGCCGCGGTCGCCACCGCCGACGGAGACGACGACTACCTCGAGAACCTGTATCGCAGCGGCTTCATCGACGGCGACCCCGACTGGTGGGCCGATGCCACTCCGCTCACCCTCGGTGCGGTCGACGCCTTCGAGGCCCATGTCGCCGCATGGTCGACGATCATTTTCTCCGGTGCCGAGATCGACGTGGCGGCCCATGGCGGCGAGACCGACGGCGTCCTGTCGAAGGCCGACTTCGAGGCCTTCCTCGCACGGGACGATCTCGCCCCCGAGGTGCGGTTGGCGGCCCAACGGGTGCTCGACGACGGCGCCTGGCACGACACGGGTGGCATCGACTTCCTGTCGATCCTCGACTGGGCCACCTTCGTTCCGGTGGTCGGCGACGCCATCGACGGCGCAATGATGATGTACTACCTGTCGAAGGGCGACCTGGCCAATGCCTTCGCGGACGGGGTGGGCCTGGTGCCGATACCCGGACTGAGTGGTGGGGCGGTCAAGGGAGCCCGCGAGCTCGCCACCGACATCGCCGCCCGCTATGTCGACGAGGGAGTCAGCGGCGTCGCCCGCCTCACCGCACGCGAGACGGCCCAGGGTTTCGTCACCGCGACCGTTGCCGACGAAACCGAGGACTTCGCATCGCAGTACACCGACAACCCCTATCTGTTGGCGACGCTCAACGTCGCGGTCGACGCCTCGCTCGGCCGGGCCGCCGACGGGTACCGCAGTGGGCTGGCCGGTGCGCCCGCCGCCACCGGATCGGCCACCCCGGCGCCCTCGACCGACATCGAGATCCTGCGCGAGACCGACGTGTTCCTCGCAGAGATGGATGCCTACATCGACGAGACCGACCGGTTCCTGCGCGATCTCGCCGCCCCACCTCCTGCCGGTCCCGTGGCCCGACGGACCGAGCTGCTCGGTGAGATCGACCGGATGATCGCCGACATCGACGCCGTTCTGGCCGACTGAGGTTCTGATCCACGCCCCATCCGAGCCCGTGCGAGAATGAGGCTCGTGTCCGAGCAGCGACCCCGCGTCCGGGTCGAACCGAATCACAAGTGGGTGCGGGGCGTGGTCGGTGGGCGCACCGTCGTCGACTCCACCGACAGCCGATTCGTGTGGGAGGTGCCCTACTACCCCGCCTGGTACTTCCCGCTCGCCGATGTCCATGCCGAGCTCCGCGAGAACGGTGCCACGCTGCGATCACCCCGCCGCGGCGCGGGCACCCGGTACGACGTGGTTGTCGACGGCCTCACCATCGCCGATGCCGCGTGGCGCCACCTCGATTCACCGGTGGAGGAGCTCCGCGATCTGGTGCGCATCGAGTTCGGCGCGCTCGAGAGCTGGTTCGAGGAGGACGTCGAGGTGTTCGTCCACCCCCGAAGCCCCGAGGTGCGCATCGACGCCCTCGCGTCGTCGCGTCGAGTGGTGGTGATGGTCGACGGAACGGTCGTCGCCGACTCGGTGCGGCCCACCATCCTCTACGAGACGGGGCTTCCTCCCCGGTACTACCTGCCGCAGAGCGACGTCCGCATGGACCACCTTCGCTCCACCGCCTCGGTCACCGGGTGTCCGTACAAGGGCTGGGCGCGTTACTGGGACGTGACCGTCGACGGAGTGACCCACTCCGATCTGGCGTGGGGCTACCGCACTCCGCTCCCCGAGTCGGCCGCCATCGCCGGGCTGGTTTGCTTCTACAACGAGAAGGTCGACCTGGTCGTCGACGACGTTCCCATAGCCCGGCCCCGAACCAAGTTCTCCTGACCGCGGCGGTTCAGCCCGTCGGAGGAGCGCCCAGCCACGCCCGAATCTCCTCGTTGTGCTCGCCGAGCAGTGGCGGCGGAAGGTCGTACGTTGCCCGCAGCGATGATGAGGTACGTGGCCACACCGTCGTGGTCGGGTGGCGTCCACCTGCGGGTGTCGTCGCCGTCGGGACTCTCGACCTTGATGACCGTCGCCCCATGTCGGCCAGCAGCATCGCACAGTACGGTCCGGCGAGCACCCGGGACAGGTCGGCCACCAGGATGCCGTCGAGCGGTCCTCTCGTCGGTGGCTCCGGGTCGGTCACACGAGCAGGCTAGTGATCGATCCGATCGCTATTGCTGTTGCTGCTGTTGCTGGAGGCGTTCGCCGACCTCGATCTGCCGGTTGTCGAGCCGTCGCGGCGCATCGGTGATCACCGATCGGGCGGCGGGCCCCATGCGGGCGATCACGACCTCGGCCTCGACGGTGGGCGTGGCGGTTCCGGCGAACACCCCCCGCACGGGAGCGACGTCGTCGTAGTCGCGCCCGTGGCCTATCACCACGTGGCGGTCGGTGACGACCTGGCGGTTCGTGGGGTCGACGGGGTACCAGCCGTGTCCGGGGATGGCGGCTTCGACCCAGGCGTGGGTCTGGACGCTCACCTGGTCGGGATCGTCGTCGTCGAGCGACCGCTCGTCGGTGGCGAACAGGTAGCCCGACACGTACCGGGCCGGGATACCGACGCTGCGCAGCATGGCGATGGTGAGGTGCGCATAGTCCTGACAGACACCTTTGCCGCCGGCCACCAGGTCGGCGATCGACACCCCGATGTCGGTGGCGGAGCTCTCGTAGCTCAGCATCTCGTGCACGGTGTCGACGATGACGTCGACGCGGTCACTGACGGTCGTCGAGTGCGCGCTGGCCGATGCGGCGCGGTCGGCAACGGCGGCGGTGCCGGCGGTATGGCTCGACTCGGTGAGGTACTCGACGTGGTCGAGCACGAACCCCGATTCGTCCACTGCGGCGATCGGCACGGCTCGGCCGGTCTGGGCGACGGCGGTGGTCTCCACCGACGCCTCGGCCAGAACCTCGAAGGTGAGATGCGGCTCGCGTACACCGACGTGATCGACAGTCGTGCCCCAATAGTCGGTGAAGGTGAGCACCCGCGCTGCGGGTGCGGTGGTGAGGCGATGCGAGATGACCCGCTGGCCGGGCCGGTCGGTCGGCCGAACGCGGATCTCGTTCTGGGAATCCCACACCGGTGCGTCGTACACGAAGCTCAGGCGATAGCGGATGTCGAGTCGCATCAGCGCCTCCGTCCGGGGCGGACGAACTGTGTGTGGATGATGGCCTCGCCCAGCGGACGGAAGACGTGAGTGGTCACCGACTGGGCGAGGGCCCGGATCTCGTCGTCGACCTCGGTGAGCACGGCCGCCGGATCGTCGGCGAGACGCCCGACGATCTCGCCGTACTCCAACCGCGACCGCAACCGGCCGGCCAGCTGTTCGGGGACGCTCACCGACAGCGTTCCCGTCCGGAGCATGGCGAGGCGGGCCTCGGCTTGGCGTAGACACGAGAACACCGACCGAGGGACGTCGGGAGCATCGAGGAGGAACGCGGCGGTGGTCACCGGATCGTTTCGGTGTCCGTGCAGTCGCCGATAGGCCTGGAGCGCGCTCGACGATCGCAGAATGCGCTCGCCGTCGAAGACGCCTCGTGGATTGGTGAATGACACCTTCAACAAACCGAGCGTGAGCACCGAACGTTCGAGCATGCGGCCGAGCCCGAGGAAGGCGTGCCCTTCGTCCCGGGTCATGGCTTCGGCCAGCACACCACTGATGGTCTGGCACCCCTCGCGAATCATGGAGTAGATCTCGTGCGACCCGCGATCGTAGGTGGCCTCGACATCGAGCTGCGACACCTTGAGGTGGAGCCGGTTCGTCTCCTCCCACAGCTCGACGGGAACGCGGTCGCGAGCCACCCGCAGGTTCTCGCGGAGGGCCACGACCGAGGACCGTACCGAACCGGGATTCTCGGGTGCCGAGAGCAGGAAGGTGGCCACATCACGACGAACGGCCCGTTTCTGGCTCGCCTCGAAGTCGCCCTTCAGGTCGAGGGCCCGCAGCAGCTCGGACCATTCGGTCGCGGCCTCGTCGGGCAACAGATGCATCGCCGTTCGGCTGGCGACGTCGAGCCACCGCGAAGTGCACTCCGCCCGTTCGAGATAGCGGCCGGCCCAGAAGAGCGATTCGGCGTGGCGAGCGAGGATCACGGTGCGTCGGCCCCAGCGCGGATGGGCTCCTCGGCCAGCACCCACGTGTCCTTCGATCCGCCACCCTGTGAGGAGTTCACCACCAGGGAGCCCTTGCGCATGGCCACCCGGGTGAGTCCTCCCGGGAAGACCTGGGTTCGCTCACCGGTGAGCACGAACGGACGCAGGTCGAGATGGCGTGGTTCGAGATGGTCACCAGCCAGGCTGGCCAGGCTCGAGAGATCGACGACCTCCTGCACGATCCAGTTACGCGGGTCGTTCACGATGTTGTGACGGGCCAACTCCAGCTCGTCGTCGGTGGCGTGCGGGCCGATGACGATGCCGTAGCCTCCGGACTCGGCGACCGGCTTGACGACCAGCTCGTCGAGGCGACCCAGCACCGACTCCCGCTGATCGTCCTCCCACATGAGATAGGTCTTCACATTGGGAATCACCGGTTCTTCGCCCAGGTAGTACCGGATCAACTCGGGGACATAGGGGTAGACGGCCTTGTCGTCGGCGACGCCGTTGCCCAGTGCGTTGCACACCGTGACGGTGCCGGCCCGAATTGCTCCGAGGAGCCCGGGCACGCCGAGGGACGAGTCGGGTCGGAAGGCGACCGGGTCGAGGAACTGGTCGTCGATCCGGCGGTAGATCACGTCGATCGGCGAGAGGCCGCCGATGGTTCGGGCGTACACCACCTGTCCGTCGACGACCAGGTCGCGGCCCTCGACCAGCTCGACCCCCATCGATCGGGCCAGGAAGGCGTGCTCGAAGTAGGCCGAGTTGTAGACGCCAGGCGTGAGGACCACGATCGTCGGCGTGTCACCGGCCGGCGCCGGCGCCACCGACTCGAGCGTCGCCCGCAGCATCGCGCCGTACTGATCGACGGGCTGCACCGTGTGGTCGTCGAAGAGGTTGGGGAACGCCTTGGCCATGGCGGCTCGGTTCTCGACCACATAGGAGATGCCGCTGGGGTTGCGGAGGTTGTCCTCGAGCACGGCGTAGCCACCGTCGCTGCCTCGGACGAGATCGATCCCGGCGATCATGCAGTGCGCGCCGTAGGGCACCGGAATGCCGAAGGCGTTGCGCTCGAAACCGGAGGAGCTGGTGATGAGCCATTCCGGGACGATGCCATCGAGCACCGCCGCACGTTCGCCGACGTAGAGATCGGCCAGGAAGCGATTCAGGGCGGTGACCCGTTGTTCGAGGCCGCGTTCGAGCTCGCTCCACTCGTTGGCCCCGATCACCCGGGGAAAGAGATCCATGGGCCAGGTGCGCTCGATCCCCTCGTTGTCGCTGTACACGGTGAAGGTGATGCCGAGGCGCCGGAACTCATCGGCGATGATCGCCTCGATGCGGTTGAGATCGGTTGCGTCGAGCTGGCTGAATCGCTCGACGATCCGGCCGTAGCGGGGCCGAACGGTGCCGTCGGCGGCGAACACCTCGTCGTAGCCGCGGGCCATTTCGTACTCGGCGAACAGGGAGGGCATCGGCAGGACCCTAGTACGGCCCGTCGGGGTCACCCCGAAGCCGAACGGGGGTACCTCGACGCACCGGCACGGGTCGCGTCCACCACCAGGTGACGCCGACCGTCCACCCGCGGCGAGGACCTAGGCTCGACCGATGGAGGAGCGGACGACCGGCTGGATCTTCGTGGGCGCCCAGGGCGTTCTGCTCGTTGCGTTGCTGCTCGTTCCGCGGCAGGACCACTGGCCGACACCCACGTGGGTGGAGGTGGTGTCGGTGGTACTGGGCGTGGCCGGGCTCGCCGTGGCCGTCAGTGCCGCCCTACGACTCGGTTCGGCCCTGACCCCCACGCCGGTGCCGTCGGCCACGGGCCATCTGACCACCGACGGCCTCTACCGGTATGTCCGCCATCCCATCTATTCCGGCGTGCTGGTGGTGACCGCCGGGCTCGTGCTCCGGTCGGGCAGTGTGGTCGGAGTCGGCGTGGGGATCGCGCTCGTCGTCTTCTTCGGCTTCAAGGCGCGCTGGGAGGAGAAGCGGCTGATCCGCCGCTACCCGGAGTACGCCGCCTACGCGGCCCGAACGACGCGCTTCGTTCCCTCCCCCTGGCGTCGGTGACTCTCCCTCGTGTGGGTCAGGGCCGACCGGCGTGCGGTGACTCGACGGTGGTGATCTCGATGGTTCCCGTGGCGGTTCCGGCGACCTTGTCCGGATGTGAGTCGACGGCGGTGAGCGCGAACAGCGTGCGCCCGTCGGTGCCGCCGAGCATGCACGCGTAGACCGGCTGGGGCGTGGCCAGCTCGTGGGTGACGGCGCCACCCTCTTCCACCCGAACGCACCGACCACCCGCCGCGTCGGCGAACCAGATACCGCCGTCGGCGTCGAGCGCACAGCCATCGGGGAACGAGCCCTCGATGCGTGCCCACACTCTTCCGTGCGACAACGACTTGTCGCCGGCGATCGTGAAGGCGCGGTACTGGGATCCGAAGGTCTCACCGACGATCAGCGTGGCGCCATCGGGCGTGATCACCGCGCCGTTCGGAAACGCCAGATCGTCACCCACCATGGCGGTGACGCCTTCGGGAGTGACATGCACGAGACGAGTGGTGGCGAACGGCCCGCCGCCCACGAGGTCGAAGCCGAAGTTGCCGACCCATGCATGGCCGTCGCCGTCGATCACCATGTCGTTGCAGAGGTGGTCGACCAGACCGGAGAGGTCGGCATGGATCTCCACCGAACCATCGGGCTCGACTCGGAGCACCCGCTGCGAACGCATGGCCACCACCAGTAGCCGGCCATCGGGTAGCCAGCCGAGCCCCGACGGCTGGTCGTCGATCTCGAGCTCCACCCGTTGGTTGCCGGCCAGATCGACCGAGCGAACCTGGTGCTGGTAGAAGTCGGAGTACCACAGGCGATCGTCGTGCCACCGCGGACCCTCGCCGAAGTCGATGCCGGACACGAGCGTGGTGAAGGTCATGGCAGCGATTGTGGCACGCCGTCGTTCGCCGGGTCGGTGCTGCGAGACTGGTGATCATGCTCGAACGTCCACCGCTCGGCCGGCCCGCACCGGCAGTCGATGCCGTGGACACCGAAGGCCGCCCGTGGCGCCTGGCCGACCATCGTGGCCATGCCGTGGTTCTGATCTTCCACCGCCACGTTCATTGACTGCCGTGTGCCGCCCATGCCGTCGCCGTTGGCGATCGGCTCGCCGAGTTCCCCGAGGGCACCACCGTCGCCGTGGTCACCTTCACGACGAGGGGGGTCGCCTCGGCCTACCGGCGCCGGAACGAGCTCGCCCTTCCGGTCCTGGTCGACGGCAGTCGGGAGTCCTACCGGGCCTTCGGCATCGGTCGGGGTTCGGTGTGGCGGGTGTGGGGCGCACGAGCCCTGCGCCGCTACATCGAGATCGTGAGGAGCGACGGTCTGTCGGGTCTGCGCCGACCCACCGACGACACACTTCAGCTCGGCGGCGACTTCGTCGTTGCCCCCGACGGCACCCTTGCATGGGGGTTCTGGGGCGAGGGTCCCGACGACCGACCACCGGTCGACGATCTCATCACTGCGGCGTGGGAGGCCGTCACGCCAGGGTGATCAGGACGATCCCGGCCAAAGCGAGCGTGAGACCGGTCACCTGACGAGAGGTGAGGGCCTCGCCGTCGAAGAGCCATCGCAACACGATCGTCACCACGGGATAGAACGAGCCGGCCACCGCCACGGGAGTGATCGAGCCGCGTTGGGTGCCGATGGCGATGGCACCCACGCCCGCGCTCCCGAACAG
Organism: uncultured Acidimicrobiales bacterium; assembly: GCA_963787285.1. GTDB lineage: Bacteria > Actinomycetota > Acidimicrobiia > Acidimicrobiales > JAHEJN01 > JAHEJN01. Next base: position 340,896 of record CAWBCM010000008.1, read on the forward strand.
GCCCCCCACGGCCGGCACCAGCCGGGAACCCCGCGCCGGGAGCAGTGGTCGACGCAGCCCCAACGCAACCACCGACACGATGACTCCCGACACGATTCGTTGCGGCACCACGGGCCACAGCCCGGCTTCCACATCGGTCTCGGCCACCGACAGCAGCGCGAAGGCGAAGCCGATGCCCGCCACCACTCCGTACACGAGGCCGATGACGATGTGGCGGCCGTGGGGCCCCCAGGTGGCAATCAGGAGTCCCGACAGGCCGATGGCCGATCCGGTCACGGCCAACGTCGTCGGTGGATCACCCCGCACCACATCGGCCACCACCGGTCCGATCGCCGACACCACGGCGGCGACCGGGGCCACGACGGCCACCGACGACGCAGAGAAGCCTGCGTAGATCGACCAGAGACCCAGCGCGATGCCGATCCCGGACAGTGCGCCCAGCACGATCGTCTCCTGCGAGAGCTCGTAGCGTCCGGCCAACGCCAACAGCGCGAGGAAGCTCGCCCCCACCCAGAAGGCAACCGTGACCGTGGCCAGCGAACCCGACCGATCCGACGACCGGCTGCCGAAGAAGTCGGACGCGCCGATGAGGAGGGATCCGAGCACCCCGTAGAGGGCGTTCAATGCGTGCTCGGGCCGGCGAGATCGATCTCGTAGCTGGCGACGGTGCAACCCACGGCGAAGATGGGGATGGGCGCGTAGAAGTGCACGGTGCCCCGAGCTCCGGCGGCCGCTGCGGCCACCGCCAGGAACGTGCGGATCTCGAAACCCCCCTGCCCGGCTTCGGCGTAGACCCGGTTGTCGTCGTAGTCGAGAAGAGCGTCGCGATCGTTGCGGCACCACCGGTCGAGGAAATCACGGTCCCACGCCTCGTTGATCTTGCCCGAGTCGGGGGTGGCCGGCCAGTGCGAGATGCCGCCCGTGCCGACGACCGCGATGCGTTCGGGCACCGAGTCGGCCGCTCGCCGTATCGCTTCACCGAAGGCCCACGCCCGATGCAGGGGCGCCAGCGGCGGGCCCTGACAATTGATGTTGGCCGGAACAACCGGGAGATCGAAGTCGGGCGTGAGGAAATGCAGCGGCACGGCGATGCCGTGGTCGAAACGCCACTCCTCGGCATAGGCGACATCGACGGTTTCCATGATTTCGGCGATGAGGCGCCGCGACAGATCACGGTTGCCCGGGGCCCGGAACTTGTCGATGGAGAGCCAAGCCGGATCCTCGATCGGACCGTCGTAGAAGTCGGCCATTCCGACGGCGAAGCTGGGCATGTTGTCCATGAAGAAGTTGGCGAAGTGTTCGGCGGCGATGACGACGATCGCTTCGGCGGCGGCACCTTCGATGGCCGCACGCATGTCGTCGAACGCGGCGTAGAACCGGTCGCGGACTTCCGGGGCGGCGCGGTCGGCCCGGCCGGTGATGCCGGGTGCGTGGCTGCACACGCCTGCATAGACCAGCGTCATGTCAGTCTCCTTCCTCGGGCGTCGGTCCCGATCGGTGACCGAGCTTCGCCGAGTGTTCGTCGACGCCCTCGTAGCCGGTGACCGCATACACACCTTCGCGCACCGGTCCGTACGTGGTGATCCCGTCCCGCATCCGCTGGAGGTAGTCGGTCCATTCGATGTGATGCAACGCGGCGAAGTGCATCAGGATCTGTCCGTTCACCCCGAGGTGATAGAGCAGTCCGATGTCGGGCTCGGTCAGCGCGGACACCTCCTCCTCGGAGAGCTCGTAGGGCGCGAGCACTGCGGTCCGGTCGGCACCGTAGGCCTCCTGCAGCGCGGGATCGCGGTTGAGCTCGTAGAGGAACTTCTGGACGTAGTACAGGCTCACGTCAACCTCCCAGCTTGGGGATCGGATGGGTGTCGAGGGCGACCGCGATGTTCTTGGTCTCCATGTAGAAGTCGAAGCTCCAGTCACCCCCGTCGCGGCCGATGCCGCTGTTCTTCACGCCACCGAACGGGGTGGGGAGATGGCGCACGTTCTGGGAGTTGATCCACACCATGCCGGCCTCGAGTGCGTGGGCGACTCGATGCGCTCGTCCGACGTCGCGGGTCCACACATAGCCGGCCAGGCCGTAGTCGATGTCGTTGGCGATCTTCACCGCGTCGGCTTCGTCGCCGAAGGGAAGGGCGGTGAGCACCGGGCCGAAGATCTCCTCCTGGGCGATGCGCATGTGCGGTGTGGCGTCGGTGAACAGCATCGGGGCCACGTAGGTGCCTCCTGCGGGGGCGTCGGCCCACGGCGTGCCATCGTGCACGGTGGCGCCGTCGGCCTCGGCGATGGCCCGGTAGCTGCGCACCTTGTCCTGATGGCGCGGATGGATCAGTGGACCGATCACCGCACCGGGATCGAGGGGATGGCCCACCGGAACACGGCGCATCTCGGCCGCGAGGCGTTCGCAGAATGCGTCGTAGATCGACTCCTGGACGAGGACCCGACTCGAGCTCGTGCAGCGCTCTCCGTTGAGGCTGTAGATCATGAACACGACTGCGTCGAGGGCCCGGTCGAGGTCGGCATCGTCGAACACGATCACCGGGTTCTTGCCGCCGAGCTCGAAGTGCAGCCGCTTCAGCGTCGGTGCGCCCTGGGCCTGGATCATCGAACCCGTGGTCGACTCGCCGACGAACGCTATGGCGGCGATCGCAGGGTGCTCGGTGAGGCTCTTGCCGGCCGTCTCGCCCATTCCGTGGACCAGATTCAACACGCCGGGCGGAAGTCCGGCCTCGAGGGCGATCTCGGCGAGGAGCTGCGCGGTGAGGGGGCTCCACTCGGCCGGCTTGTGCACGACCGTGCACCCTGCCGCGAGCGCCGGGGCGATCTTCCAGGTACTGAGCATGAACGGCGTGTTCCACGGGGTGATGACCCCGACGGGACCGATGGCGCGACGGGTGGTGTAGTTCACGTGGTCCGGGGCCGGCAGCGAGAGACCATCGGCCGCCGACGGGGCGCGGTCGGCGAAGAAGCGGAAGTTGTCGGCGCCTCGGAGTGCCGCCTGCGACATGAACCGCATGGTCTGCCCGGTGTCGACGCACTCGGTGACGGCGATCTGGTGCGCGCGCTCGACGATGAGGTCGGCGACGTCGTGCAGGATGCGCTTGCGTTCGGTGCCCGGCGTGGCGGCCCATGCCGGGAAGGCCTCGTGGGCGGCGGTTGCCGCTGCGTCGATGTCGGCCGCGTCGCCCGCCGCGACGTCGCCCAGGTGGGCGCCGTCGATGGGCGAGGAGTTGGCGAAGGTCTCGCCCGAAACACTGGGCGTGGGCTGCCCGCCGATGAGGTGCAGCGTCGGTGCGGCGGCGAAGCGGGCAAGGTGGTCGCCGGCCGCAGCCAGGTTCTCGTCGTAGGTCCTGGTCGATGCCATCAGTCGGGAGCCTTCTTCTTCTGGAGACGGGTGCGCACATGATTGCGGTTGATGCGGAAATCCGGATCGATCTCGGTGAGCTCGATCGACCAGGCAACGGCGAGCGGACTGCACGCGTCGGTGGCGAGCTGCGCCTCCGCAGCATCGAGCACGTTCACCAGAAACCGCTGCTTGGCGTCCGCGTCGCGTCCCGGGCCGATGCGCACGGAGATGGCGACGAAGGCGAGATCCGGATCACCGTCGGCGACGCGGTAGTGGGTGCGCACGGCGGCCCGGGTCCGCAGTGCGTCGAGGGCCGGAAGGCCGTCGGCGAGGGCGGCGTGGTGCACGGCGCCGACGAGCGCGTCGACGTCGTGATGTTCGCCGACGTTGGCGGAGTACTCGATCGTGATGTGGGGCACGGCAGCGCACGCTCTCGGATCAGGGATTGTTCACATGTTCAATATCTGTTTAACATGTGTATCACTCGAAGAAAAGACTCCGCACCCATCGAACCCGAAAGGCGCCCTTCATGCGACTCGTGTCGTACTCCACCCCCGCCTCGTCGTCCTTCGGAGTCGTGACCGCCGACGGGCAAGGGGTGATCGACCTCGGAGCGCGACTCCCCGACGTCGCCGACTTGTCCGCTCTGCTCGGACAGGGTCGCCTCGACGATGCCCGCCCCCATACCGGCGAGCCGGCCGATGTCGGCCTCGACGCCATCACCTTCGAACGCACGCTCCCCCGCCCGGCCAAGATCTTCTGCATCGGAGTGAACTACGGCGGCCGCAGCGCCGAGTACGCCGACAAGAGCGATGCCGCGTACCCATCGGTCTTCGTTCGATTCCCCGAGAGCCTCACCGGTCACGACCAGCCCGTGGTCCGCCCTCCCGAGAGCGAACAGCTCGACTACGAGGGCGAGATCGTCGCTGTCATCGGGAGGCCCGGCCGGCGCATCGCTCTCGAAGATGCCCGCCGTCACCTCGCCGGGCTCACCCTGGGCAACGAGGGAACGATCCGCGACTGGGTGCGCCACGCGAAGTTCAACGTCACCCAGGGAAAGAACTGGGAGCGCAGCGGATCGATGGGCCCCTGGTTGGTCACAATGGACGAGATCGGCGACTTCGAGGAACTGCACCTCACCACGCGGGTCAACGGCGAGCTCCGCCAAGACGACACCCCGGCCACCATGAAGTACTCGATCGAGTACCAGGTGCACTATCTGTCGCGCTTCGTGACCCTGCAACCGGGCGACTGCATCTTCACGGGCACGCCGACGGGTGCCGGTGCCCGCTTCGACCCGCCGCGGTGGCTGGCGCCCGGTGACGTCGTCGAGGTCTCGGTCCCCGAGCTGGGAACACTGCGCAACACCGTCGTCGACGAATTCGACGACGGCCGCCACATCGCTCCCCCGGAGGCGCAGTGACGGCCGCGGAGATGCGCCCGTTCTCGCAATCGTTGCCCATGGCGCTCCTGCGGGCCCGCGAGGCCGCAATGCGTCGGTTCCGCCCGATGCTGGCCGAACACGACCTCACCGAGCAGCAGTGGCGGGTGTTGCGTGCGCTCGCCGCCTCGGACGATCCGACGAGTGTGGGCGAGGTGGCCGAGCACACCTTCCTGCTCGGGCCGAGCCTGTCGCGCATCCTGGCCAACCTGGAGCGGCGCCACCTCGTCGAACGCCACACCAACGAGAACGACCAACGCAGTGCCCTGCTCACCCTGAGCGGCGCCGGACGGGCACTGGTCGGACGGATCGCACCCCGTTCCGAGGAGATCTACAACGGCATCGAAGCCGAGTTCGGAGCGGGCCGCCTCGCCGCCCTGCTCGACGAACTGGCCACCCTGTCCTCCATCGATGCTGCCGGTGACCTGGAGGAGGCATCGTGATCACCGACGACCAGATCGCCGCGGAGGCTGCGCTGCTCGACCAGGCCGAGATCGATGCCACCCAGATCCGCCAGACCACCTCGGTGTACCCCGAGATGACCATCGACGATGCGTACCGGGTGCAAGCCGCATGGCTCGACCGGAAGCTGGCCCGGGGCGAGACGCTCGTCGGCCACAAGATCGGGCTCACCTCCCGCGCCATGCAGGCCGCGATGAACATCACCACCCCCGACTCGGGCTTCCTCACCGATGCGATGGTTCTCCCCGCCGACACCGAGCTCGTCGCCGCCCACTTCTGCGATCCGAAGCTCGAGGTCGAGCTCGCCTTCGTCCTCGCTCGCGATCTCGCCGGAATCGACCTCGACATCGACGATGTCCTGGCGGCCACCGACCACGTCACCCCGGCGATCGAGCTCATCGCCGCCCGGTCGTACCGACGCGATCCGCAGTCCGGCCGTACCCGCACCGTGATCGACACGATCTCCGACAATGCTGCCGATGCCGGCATCGTCTGCGGCGGCGCTCCGGTGGCGCCCCACGAGGTCGATCTGCGCTGGATCGGAGCGCTCGCCACCCGCAACGGCATCGTCGAGGAGACGGGCCTCGCCGCCGGCGTGCTCGGGCATCCGGCGCATGGCATTGCCTGGTTGGCTCGGCGCTATCACGAGCAGGGCCTGACCCTCCGAGCCGGGCAGACGATCCTTGCCGGTTCCTTCACCCGACCCGTCGACGTCCGGCCCGGCGACGACTTCGAGTTCGACTTCGGACCACTCGGCAGCTTCGGTCTACGGTTCACCTGAGGCGATTCCCATGAGCGAGAACAAGTACCACCAAGAGCGACTGGAGACCCCACCTCCCCCGGCGGGATGTCCGGTGCACCACACGTGGAGCCCGCTCGACGACGACTACCTGGCCGAGCCCTACGGCATCGCCAAGCAGCTAGCTCACCAGCACCCGGTGTTCTACGCCGAACAGCTCGGCTACCTGGTGGTGACCGACATGGCGACCATCGAGGAGATCTTCACCGACCACGAGACCTTCGCGTCCGTGAATGTCCAGGACCCCGTCTTTCCCCTCGCCCCTGAGGCCCACGAGGTCCTGTCGGCTCCCGACTTCGATCCGATCGCCGTCATGTCCAACCGGCCCGAGCCCGACCACGGCCGGATACGGGTCTACACGCGACAGGGGTTCTCGAACCGCCGCCTGAAGACACTCGAGCCCTACATTCGGCGCCGGGGCCACGAGCTGATCGACGACATGATCGGCGGTGGCGCACCCACCGAGTTCATCGAGGCGTTCGCGTTTCCCCTGCCCGGCGAGACCGTGTTCCGATTCATCGGCTTTCCCGAGGGCGACGACGAGCTCCTGAAGGACTGGTGCGGTGACCGAAAAGCGTTCTCGTGGGGTCATCCGTCGCCTGCCGAGCAGACCGTGATCGCCACCCACATGCTGGCCTACTGGCGCTACTGCCGCGAGTTCACCGCCGCGAAGCGGCAGAACCCCGCCGACGACTTCGCGTCCGAGCTCATCGAGGCCCACGAACAGAACCCCGACGACCTGAGCTACCGCGAGGTCGAGTCGATCATCTATGGCCTGTCGTTCGCCGGCCACGAGGCGGTCACGGCGCTGATCTGCAACACGCTGCAGTGTCTGTTGCCTCGCCGCGACGTCTGGGCCGAGATCTGCGCCGACCACTCGCTGATACCCAACGCCATCGAGGAGGTCCTCCGGTTCAACTCGAGCCAGATCTCGTGGCGACGGCTCACGACCAGGCCCACGACCGTGGGCGGCTACGACGTGCCGACGGGAACTGCGATCTTCATGAACTTCGCCTCGGCCAATCGCCAGGACGACCTCTTCGACGATCCCGACACCTTCGACATCCACCGCTCCGACGCCAACCACCACATCAGCTTCGGGAAGGGCGTGCACTACTGCCTGGGTGCTCGGTTGGCGAAGTTCGAGACCCAGATCGTCACCGAGATCCTCGCCGAACGACTGCCGTCGCTGCGCCTGGTCGACGACCAGCAGTTCACCTACTTCCCCAACATCACGTTCCGAGGACCCAACCAGTTGCACGTCACCTGGGACTGAGCGATCCCGTCCGGCCGCGACGTGCGAACATGAGCTGTGTCCTTCGGCGAAGTGTGCATCGTGGCCGCAGTGCTGCTGGCGTTCTCGCTGGTCTCCCGCCGCACCTCGAAACTCCCGGTCACCATGCCGATGGTGCTGGTGGCCGCCGGCGCCGTCAGCGAGGCCACCGGTGCGGTGACCCTCGACACCGAGATCGGGGCCGTGGTGTTGATCGCCGAGGTCACCCTGGCGGTCATCCTCTTCGGTGACGCCGTCCGGATCAACGTGTCGGCCCTGCGCAACGACGCCGGACTTCCGGGGCGTCTGCTCCTCGTCGGTCTGCCGATCTCGGTCGCACTCGGCACCGTGATGACGGCGGCGTTGCTCACCGATCTCTCCTGGGCCGAGGCCGCCCTCGTCGCCGCCATCCTGAGCCCCACCGACGCCGCCCTCGGTACGGCCGTCGTGAGCGACGAGGCGGTGCCGTTGCGCGTGCGACAGGGGCTCAACGTCGAGTCGGGTCTCAACGACGGCATGGTGTTGCCTGCGGTGCTGTTGTTCATCGCGCTGTCGACCGACGAGGAGACGACGGCCGGGTTCTGGGGTCGATTCGTGCTGCGCCAGGTGGGACTCGGTGTGGTCGTCGGACTGGCGATCGGCGCCGGTGGCGCCTGGTTGCTCACGAAAGCGCTCGACCGGAACTGGGTCGAGGGCATCTACGCCCAGCTCGGCACGCTCTGCGTGGCGGTGCTCGCCTTCGCCGGAGCCCTCGCCGCGGAGTCGAACGGCTTCATCGCCGCCTTCATCGCAGGCCTCGCGTTCGGTCACATCGCCGACGACGAGACCGCGGAGCATCTCGACGAGTACACCGAGGACACCGGTCAGTTGCTCGCGGCCGTTGCGTTCTTCCTGTTCGGCAACCTCTTCGTGAGCGACGCGCTCGACTCGACCACCGTGTGGGTCGTCCTGTGTGCGCTCGGCACCCTCACCATCGGCAGGATCATCCCGGTGTGGATCGCGCTCACGGGGATGGGCGCGGCGTGGCCGACCCGATTGTTCATCGGGTGGTTCGGACCCCGGGGGCTGGCCTCGATCGCCTTCGGTCTCCTGCTGCTCGAGGAGGAGAGCCTCGAGGGGGCCGAGGAACTGTTCGCGGTGATCGCGCTCGTGGTTCTGGCCAGCGTGGTGTTGCACGGTGCGTCGGCGTCGTGGGGCGCACGGCGATACGGCCGCTGGTTCGCCACGATGACCGACGACGAGCTCGACGAGATGCCCGAAGCGATGCCGGTGATTCCCCGCCGAAATCGATGGGCTCCGAAGATCTGACCTCATGGGTCCGTAGGCTCACGGGGTGCTGAGCTTTCTGACGGGACGGCGGCGATCTCCACAGACGGTGCGTGAGGTGCTCGAAGGACTCGGTCTCTCCGAGGAGGAGATCGCCCGGGCCGAAGCCGATGGCACCGACGAGATGCTGGCGATCGACCGCGTGGTTCTTCCCGAGCCGGTCGAGTTCACGATCGGTGAGCTGGCCGAGGCAGTGGGCATCGAGACGGCTGTGGTGCGGTCGTACTGGCGCGCCATGGGCTTCGCCGACGTGCCCGAGGACGAGGCGGCCTTCAGCCGACGCGACCTCGAGATCATGAGGGCCTTCACCGATCTCGCCCGAGCCGACGTCGTCGACGCCGACGACGCGCTCCGGATGTCACGGGTGCTCGGGTTGTCGATGGCCGGCGTCGCCACTGCGGTCGTCGACGCGGCCGATGCCCGATCGGCCGAGCGACGCGAGCTCGTGGCCGACGGCGACGCCGAGGCATTGGCCCGGCACGAGGCCGAGTCGCTCGCCGTACGCGCCGGCGACCTCCTGCCGTTCATGAGCGAGGTCATCGACTACGCCTTTCGCCGTCACCTACGGGCCGCGAGCCGGCGGCGGATCGTCTCGGCGACGCAGTTCAGTGGTGAGGGCCAAGTGGTCGGCTTCGTCGACCTGGTGCGCTTCACCGCGCTCAGCCAGCAGCTCGACGAGGGCGCGCTCGCCCGCCTCATCGAGCGCTTCGACAGTCTCACCAACGACATCGTCGTGAGTCACCGCGGCCGCATCGTGAAGATGATCGGCGACGAAGCCATGTTCACCGTGCTCGACCCGGTGAAGGGCGCCCGCATGGCCCTCGATCTCGCGCAGACCTTCGCCGACGACCCGTCGCTCTCCGACGTGCGCGTGGGTCTTGCCAACGGCCCCGTACTCACCCGAGACGGCGATCTCTACGGGCCGGTCGTGAACCTGGCCAGCCGCCTGGTCGAAACCGGTCGAGCCGGGTCGACCGTCATCAGTCAATCGATGCGTGACGCCCTCGCCGGCAACCCCGAGTTCAGTGTGCGCAGCAGCGGGAGCAAACGGCTGCGCCACATCGGCACCGTCCGTACCTACCGCCTGAAGCCGGGGCCCGAGTGGTCACCAGGCGTGGGCTCGGCCACGTCGGTGGCGTGACTCAGGTCGAGTACGACACGAGCGACTGCATGTAGTTGGCCCGTTCGAATGCGCTCGGATCCGGCGACGACAGCTGGCTCAGACTGCCGCGGGCCTGGTCGAGCGACACATAATCGCGCTCGGAGAACCACCGACGCACGCCGCCGAGCACCGTCGCCACGTGACCGGCACCGTGCTGCAACAACGCCGAGGTCATCATGGCCACGTCGGCCCCGGCCAGCACCAGCTTCACGACTGCGTCGGCATCGTGCACGCCGGTGGTGGCGGCGAGCGACGCATCGACACGGCCGTGCAGGATCGCCATCCACCGCAGCACCAGACGCATCTCGGCCGGTGTGCTGAGGACGAGGTTGGGTGTCGTCGTGAGCGAATCCAGATCGAAGTCGGGCTGGTAGAACCGGTTGAACAACACCAAGCCATCGGCTCCGGCGTCGACGAGGCGCCGAGCCATGTGGCCAGGGGAACTGAAGTACGGGCCGACCTTCACCGCGAGCGGCACGTCGACGGCCGCGCGCACCGACGTCACCAGACTCAGGTACCGATCCTCGACCTCGGCTCCGCTCACGTCGACGTCGGCGGCGACGAGGTAGACGTTGAGCTCGAGGGCATCGGCCCCCTCGTCTTGAAGGACCTTCGCGAAATGGGTCCATCCCCCGACCGAGGTGCCGTTCAGACTCGCGATCACCGGGACATCGAGCTCGGCCTTGGCCGTGCGCAGGTTGTCGAGGTAGCGCTCGGGCCCGGTGTTGTAGGTGTCGAGCTCGGGGAAGTAGCCACCGAACACCTCACTCACCTGATCGGCCCCGAACTCGATGCCGGCATGGAGCGCCATGGCATCGTGCTCGATCTGCTCCTCGAACAGCGACGGCAGCACCACAGCGGCGACCCCCGCTTCCTGCAGCTGGATCAGCGTGTCGGCCGACCCCGTGAGGGGCGAGGCCGACGCAACGATCGGGTTGGCCAGCTCGAGGCCCAGGTAGCTCGTGGCCATGTCAGTGTCGTGGGTCGGATTCACTCGTCCACCTCTCCGAAGGTTGCGGTGTGCTCGACGTTCACCATCTGCTCGTACAGGTGCCATCGGTTGTCGATGTCAGCCTGCGCACCGTCGAAGAGCACCTCGGCCACCTCGGGATTCGACCTCGCCAACATGGCGAAGCGTCCCTCGGTCATCGCGAAGTCGCGGAACGCGATCTTGGGCTTGCGACTGTCGAGATGCAGCGCATGCTCGCCGGCCGCCTCGCGTCCGGGGTCGTATCGGTACATGGGCCAGTATCCGCTGTCGGCCGCGCTCTTCTGGTGGCCCATCATGTCGGTCATGTCGATGCCGTGCGCGATGCAGGGGCTGTAGGCGATGATCAACGACGGCCCGTCGTGGGCCTCGGCCTCGGCGAAGGCCTTCACGACCTGGGTCATGTTGGCGCCCATCGCCACCTGGGCCACGTACACGTCGCCGTAGGCCATGGCGATCATCCCGAGATCCTTCTTGGCCGTGGTCTTGCCCCCGGCGGCGAACTTGGCGATGGCAGCACGCGGGGTCGCCTTCGACTTCTGGCCGCCGGTGTTGGAGTACACCTCGGTGTCGAGGACGAGGACGTTCACGTTCCGACCCGAGGCGAGCACGTGGTCGAGGCCGCCGAAGCCGATGTCGTAGGCCCAACCGTCGCCCCCCACGATCCACACGCCGGTCGGCACGAGGTAGTCGGCCAACGAAGCCAGCCGGCGAAGCCGTGCCGCCGTCTCGTCGTCGTGGCCACCCGCCGCGGTCACCTCGTCGATCCGAGCTCGTAGCGCCTCGACACGGGCTCGCTGATCGGCGATGCCGCGCTCGCCCGACCTGTCGGCGGTGGCCAGCTCGACCGCCAGCGGACCGATCACCGACGCGAGCTCATCGAGGAGATGGTGCGCCACCGCCTCGTGGTGATCGAGCGCCAGGCGCATCCCGAGCCCGAACTCGGCGTTGTCCTCGAACAGCGAGTTCGCCCACGCCGGACCGCGGCCCGCGTCGTCGGTGGCCCACGGGGTGGTCGGGAGGTTGGCGCCGTAGATCGACGAGCATCCGGTGGCGTTGGCCACGGTGATCCGATCACCGAACTGCTGGCTCAACAGCTTGAGGTACGGGGTCTCGCCGCAGCCCGAGCACGCTCCGGAGAACTCGAAGAGCGGCCGCGCCTGCTGTGAGCCCTTGATACTCGCCAGATCGAGCGACGCCCGGTCGGCCTCGGGAAGCTCGAGGAAGTGCGCGAAGTTGATGCGCTCGGCGTCGAGGTGGTCGTCCTTGGCCAGCATGTCGATGGCCTTGTGCTTCACCATCTCCTTGCTCTTGGCCGGGCAGATGCTCACGCACACGCCACAGCCGGTGCAGTCGTCGGGGGCGACCTGGATCACCAGACGCTGCTCGACGGTGCTGCCTCGGTCACCCGTCCATTCCTTGTGCTTGAAGCTGTCGGGGGCGCCGGCGAAGGCTTCGGGTGACAGCACCTTCATGCGGATGGCGGCGTGAGGGCAGACCAGGGCGCAGCGCCCACAGTCGATACAGATGTCGGGATCCCAGATGGGGATCTCGGCGGCGATGCTCCGCTTCTCCCACTGCGAGGTGGCCATCGGGAAGGTGCCGTCGACCGGGAGGGCACTCACGGGCAGCAGATCGCCCTCCCGTCGCAGCATCGTGGCGGTCACCCGCTGCACGAAGTCCGGGGCCTCCGGTGGTACCGGCGCCTCGACGTGACGGTCGCCGCTGACCTCGGCCGGGACGTCGACCCTCGCCAGGGCCTCGACCGCACGATCGACGGCGGCGAAGTTGCGGTCGAGCACAGCCTGGCCCCGTGCGCCGTAGCTCTTGGCGATGGCGTGCTTGATCGCCTCGATCGCCTCGTCGGCCGGCAGTACGCCGGCGAGCTGGAAGAAGCAGGTCTGCAGCACGGTGTTGATCCGGCGCGCCAGGCCCGCCTCGCTGGCCACTCGTGTGCCGTCGACCACCCAGAAGTCGAGCTCCTTGTCGATGATTTGGCGCTGCACCTCGATCGGGAGATCGGCCCAGACCGTCGTCGGGTCCCTGCGGCGTGTTGAGCAGGAACGTGGCCCCCTTCCGGGCCACGCCGAGCACGTCGAGATGGTCGAGGAACCCGGAATGGTGGCAGGCGACGAAGTCGGCCTCACGGATCAGGTACGCCGAGCGGATCGACGACGGCCCGAAGCGGAGATGCGACACGGTCATCGAACCCGACTTCTTGGAGTCGTAGACGAAGTAGCCCTGGGCGTGACGGGCGGTGAGCTCACCGATGATCTTCACCGAGTTCTTGTTGGCGCCCACCGTGCCGTCGCTGCCCAGACCGTAGAACACGGCGCGAACCACGTCGTCGGGTTCGGTCCAACGGGATTCGTCGACGGCGAGGCTCATGTGGGTGACGTCGTCGACGATGCCGACGGTGAAGTGCCGCTTCGGTTCGGGCGCCAGGAGCTCGTCGAACACCGCCGAGCACCATGGCCGGAGTGAACTCCTTGGACGACAGCCCGTAGCGACCGCCGATCACCCGAGGCATGGCCGCGCCCGCGCTGTTCGACGAGCGCCGTCGACCACGTCGGGGTACAGCGGCTCGCCCACCGCGCCGGGCTCCTTGGTGCGGTCGAGTACGGCGAGCGAGGTCACCGTCGGAGGCAGGGCGGCATCGAAGGCCGCGGTGTCGAACGGTCGATAGAGCCGCACGGCGAGCACACCGACCTTCTCGCCTCTGGCCACCTCGCGCTCGACGGCTTCGATCGCGGTGCCCACGCCGGAGCCCATCATCACGATGACGCGCTCGGCGTCGGGGGCGCCCCAGTAGTCGAACAGCCGGTACGAGCGACCGGTGAGCTCGGCGAAGCGGTCCATCTCGGCCTGCACCAGTCCCGGAGTGGCGAGGTGGAAGGGGTTGGCCGCTTCGCGAGCCTGGAAGAAGACGTCGGGGTTCTGTGCGGTTCCCCGCAGGACGGGGCGATTCGGGTTGAGGCCGCGTCGGCGATGCTCGAGCACCAGCTCGTCGTCGATCATGGCCGCGATCTGGGCGTCGGGAACCACCGTGATCTTGGCCACCTCGTGCGACGTGCGGAAACCGTCGAAGAAGTGCAGGAAGGGAACCCGGCTCCGCAACGTCGCGGCATGGGCGATCAGCGCCAGATCGTGTGCCTCCTGCACCGAGCCGGAGCACAGCATGGCCATTCCGGTCTGGCGGGCCGCCATGACGTCGCTGTGATCGCCGAAGATGCTGAGGGCATGGGTGGCCAGCGATCGAGCCGCCACGTGCACCACCGCGGGTGTGAGCTCGCCGGCGATCTTGTACAGGTTCGGGATCATCAAGAGCAGGCCCTGCGACGCCGTGAAGGTCGTGGTCATGGCGCCGGCGAGCAGCGCTCCGTGCATGGCGCCGGCCGCGCCGCCCTCGCTCTGCATCTCCACGACATCGGGAACGCCACCCCAGACGTTGGTCACACCGGAGTTCGCCCACTGATCGGCCAGCTCGCCCATGGGAGACGCCGGAGTGATCGGGTAGATGGCAATCACCTCGCTGACCCGGTGCGCAATGTGGGCGGCTGCCTCGTTCCCGTCGATGGTGACCCATTCGACTTCGGGGGGCGCGGCGGTGGGGTGGACGTCGGAGAGGCTCATCGCTCCGAGCCTGTCGGGTCGGAGTCGGCACCCATAGGGGCCAAGGTCCCGTCTGGAGAAAGTCGCTCGATGGGTCCTTGGTCCCTTGCCGTGGCCGACGCCACGGCCGAGACTTCGAGTCGTCCCCTCACCCGCACGTGGAGCGCGCCATGACGTCAACGAAAACCTGGGTCTACCTCTTCGAAGAGATCGCCGATGCCCAAGCCGCCGCGGGCGGGGGTTGGGACGAGACCCGCTCCCTGCTCGGTGGCAAGGGTGCCAACCTCGGTGAGATGACCCGGCTGGGGGTTCCCGTGCCGCCGGGCTTCACCATCACGACCGAAGCCTGCATCGCCTACCTCGAAGGCGGTGGCCGCTTCCCCGACGGGATGTGGGACCAAGTGCTCGACGCGGTCGGCAAGGTCGAGGCCGCCGCAGGGAAGGCCTTCGGCAACGCCGAACGCCCGTTGCTGCTGTCGTGTCGCAGCGGCGCCAAGTTCTCCATGCCGGGAATGATGGACACGGTGCTCAACATCGGACTGAACGAGGAGGTCATCGCCGGCCTGATCGAGCTCACCGGTGACGCGCACTTCGTGTACGACGCCCAACGGCGTCTGATCCAGATGTTCGGCTCCGTGGTGCTCGGTGTCGACGATGCGCTGTTCGAGGCGCCACTCTCGCGCTTTCGCGAGCGGGCCCATGCCGCGACCGACGCCGAGCTCAGCCCGGCCGACCTGCGCGCCGCCGCTGCGGAGTTCCGCATGATCGTCGAGCGCCACGCCGGCCAACCCTTCCCCGACGACCCCATCACCCAGCTGCGCAACTCTGTCGAGGCGGTCTTCCGTTCCTGGAACGGCAAGCGAGCCATCGACTACCGCAACGCCGCCGGCATCGCTCACGACCTCGGCACGGCGGTCAACATCCAGACCATGGTGTTCGGCAACATGGGTGACGACTCCGCCACCGGCGTGGCCATGTCGCGCAACGCCACCACCGGCGAGCCGGTGATCGAGGGCGACTTCCTCGTCAACGCCCAGGGTGAAGACGTGGTTGCGGGCATTCGCGCCACACGGCCCATCTCCGAGCTGGCCGCCGAGATGCCCGAGCGCTACGAGGAGTTCGCCGGCTATGCCGGCGCGCTCGAACAGCACTACCACGACATGCAGGACATGGAGTTCACCATCGAACGGGGCAAGCTCTGGATGCTCCAGACCCGTGACGGCAAGCGCACGGCCCAGGCAGCGGTACGCATCGCGGTCGACCAGGCCGACGAAGGGCTGATCTCGCGCGACGAGGCCCTCATGCGGATCAAGCCCGACCAGGTCGACACGTTTCTGCACCCCCAGTTCGTGCCCGAGAGCAAGCGGACCGCGCTGAGCGATGGCGCCCTGCTCGGCGCCGGGCTGAACGTCGCCCCCGGCGCCGCGGTGGGCATGGTCGCCTTCGACGCCGACGTCGCCCAGCGCTGGGTTCAGGACGAGGGTCGAGCGGTCATCATGGCCCGACCCGAGACCAAGCCCGACGACGTGCACGGCATGTTGGCGGCCAACGGCATCGTCACCAGTCGGGGAGGCCGAACGAGCCATGCGGCCCTGGTCGCCCGCCAGTTCGGGAAGCCGGCGGTGGTCGGAGTCGCGGCACTCGACATCGATCTCGACGAGCGCGTGCTCCGGGTCGGGACCCGCGTGGTCCACGAGGGCGAGTGGATCTCCCTCGACGGCAACACCGGCGAGATCTTCGTGGGCCAACTCGAGACGTCCGTACTCCCGATCTCGACAACCCCTGGCTCACCAAGCTGCTCGGCTGGGCCGACGAGCGTCGCGACATCGGCGTGTGGACCAATGCCGACACGCCCGCCGATGCCGCGCTGGCCCGCAACTACGGAGCCGAGGGCATCGGTCTCACCCGTACCGAGCACATGTTCTTCGCCACCGATCGGCTGCCCATCGTCCAGCGCATGATCACCGCCGAGCTGCCGGCCGACCAACGGGCAGCCCTCGATGAACTCCTTCCCCTGCAGCGCAGCGACTTCGCCGGTCTGTTCCGGGCGATGGACGGACTGCCGGTCACCATCCGGCTGATCGATCCGCCGCTGCACGAGTTCCTGCCGAGCTACGACGAGCTGCAGCCGCGAGCTCACCGATCTGAAGATCCAGCTCACCGCGGCCTCGACTCTGGCCGAGGTCGACGGCCTGCTGCGCGACAGTCGAGATGCGCGAGCACCTGCTCGAACGGGTGGAGGAGCTACGCGAAGTCGAACCCGATGCTCGGGCTTCGCGGCGTGCGGCTGGGCATGCATGCGTCCCGATCTCACCCGCATGCAGGTCCGGGCCATCTTCGAGGCGGCCTGCGAGGTCGCCGCCGAAGGCGTCGTGGTGCATCCGAAGGTGATGATTCCCCTCGTGAGCCACGTGAACGAGCTGTCGGCCAGCGTGAAGTGCTCGAAGCCGAGGCGAAGGCCGTCATGGACGAACGGCACCGCGAGATCGCCTACGAGTTCGGCACCATGATCGAGGTGCCCCGTGCGGCACTGACCGCCGGCGAGCTCGCCGAGTACGCCGAGTTCGTCTCGTTCGGCACCAACGACCTCACCCAGATGACCTACGGCATCAGCCGCGACGACGCCGAGGCCGGCTTCCTCATCAGCTACATCCAGAACGGCCTGCTCGAGCGGAACCCGTTCGCCACACTCGACGAGGGCGGGGTGGGTGCGCTCATGCGGATGGCGATCGAGGGCGGTCGCAGCCGCGCGACCCGACCTCGCAGGTCGGCATCTGCGGTGAGCACGGCGGCGATCCCGAATCGATCGCTCTGTGCCGCAAGCTCGGCGTCGACTACGTGAGCTGCTCGCCACCTCGGGTGCCGGTGGCGCGGTTGGCCGCGGCCCAGGCCGCAATCGTCGGCTGAGCTCAGTCGTCGGCGACGACCTCGTTGGTGCACGGGCGCCCGTCGAGCAGATCGGCCACGTTCGCAAGGGTCGGTGTCGGCAATGGCCGCCAGCGCCTCGTTCGTCAGAAAGGCCTGATGGGCGGTGATCAACACGTTGGGAAACGTGAGCAGCCGGGCGAAGACGTCGTCTTCGAGCACCTCGGCGCTGCGGTCCTCGAAGAACAGTCGTGCCTCCTCCTCGTACACGTCGAGGGCAAGCGAGCCGATCCGGCCCGACTTCAGACCCGCGACGACAGCTTCGGTGTCGATGAGTGGACCGCGGCCAGTGTTCACGAGCATGACCCCCTGCTTCATCGATTCGATGGCCGCGGCGTCGACGAGATGGTGGGTCTCCTCGGTGAGCGGACAGTTGAGCGTGATGAGGTCGGCTCGACCCAATGCGTCTTCGAGCGACGTGTACTCGACGCCCAGCTCGACCAGATGGTCGTTGGGATACTGGTCGACGGCGAGCACCTGACAGCGAAGGTGCCAAAGGAGCCGAGCCACGATCGTGCCGATCCTTCCCGTCCCGACCACGGCGGCGGTCTTGCCGGCCAGATCGAAGCCGACGAGACCGTCGAGGGAGAAGAAACCTGGCAGGACCCGGCCGACGTCGAGACGGCCTATCAAGCGATCGTTCGAGACGGCACCACCGTGCACCAGGAGGCGCTACTCAACGAGGAGCTGCTGCGCAGCCTCTGGCCGGAGTTGATGCTCCCCGAGCGATGCCGGCGCACGTGGGAAGACCGTTTCCCCGACCTCGTCGCCTAAAGGTCAGTCATGGCTGACCACAACAATGACAACGCGACGGACGTTGCGTTCCAGCGGTTCGTCACCACGCTGCTCCTCAATCACATCGGCTCGGCAGGTTTCGCCCTCGCCGGGTCCGGGGCGATCCGCGAACACGGCATCACCGACCGACTCACCCGCGACGTCGACCTGTTCACGACTGCCGCGACCAGCCCAGCGGCATTGCCGGTGCCGTTGCCGCGGCCGAGGACGCCCTGCGCAACGGCTATGGCTACCGAGTCGTCCGGACGCGCATCACCCCCGAGTTCGCCCGGCTCCTGATCGAGACCACCGACAACGAGGACAGGATGGTCGAGGTCGACCTCGGCATCGACTGGCGCAGCGAGCCCCCAACACAGCTTGCGGTAGGGCCCGTCCTCGCGCTGCGCGACGCCGTAGGTAGCAAGGTCGCCGCCGTCTACTCCCGAGGAGAGGCCCGGGACTTTCTCGACCTCGACGCGATACGCGGTCTCGGCGATTCACCGATCCCGAACTACTCGCGCTGGCTAAGGCGCACGACCCCGGTTTCGACCTGGGCCAC
>CAWBCM010000009.1:0-162039 GCA_963787285.1 uncultured Acidimicrobiales bacterium
CCGACTCCGACAGCACCATCCGCGCGTTTCCGGACCGGTGGGGCGCTTAGGTGCCTGATTGAGACTGGAGGCAGGGGTTGCGGTGGTTCCGTAGCGTTCTGAGGGATCCGGTCGGTGGGCTCTTCAAGTGCCTGCCGCCCTTGCGGGTTGGCTTTCTAACGAACTGCCTGCCGGCCGGTTTCCCTTGCCGTGGTGTGGCTCGAAAGAGGCGAGAGCACATCAACCCGAATCAGGAGTGCCCACCTCGGTTCACCATCAACCAGGAAGGCAATTCCCATGACACATGATCGGTATCGATCCACACAAGGCGACCCACACTGCGGTGGCCGTCGACGACAACGAAAACGTGCTCGACGAGTTCAAGCTCCGGGCCTCGACGACCCAGGCGGACCGGCTCCGCGAGTGGGCCGATGGGTTCGACAAGCGCGAGTGGGCGATCGAGTCCGCCAACGGGCTCGGCTACCTCGTCGCTCAGCAGCTCGTCGCTGCCGGCGAGACCGTGTTCGATGTCCCGCCGGTGCTGGCGTCGCGGGTCCGGCTGTTGGGTTCGGGCCGTTCGCAGAAGAACGACCCGAACGACGCCCGCTCGATCGCGATCGCAGCGTTGCGGTCGGATCGTCTCGGCATCGTCGGTCCCGATGATCACGCCCGCGTGTTGCGCCTGCTGGCGAAACGCCACCGAGACATGGCCCGGCTGCGCAACAAACACTGCACCCGCCTGCATGCCCTGCTGCTCGAACTCGAGGCCGGCGGGATCGGCTCAGAAATCACTGTGACACAAGGCAAACGCACTCCTCGAGCGGCGTTGTCGCTGATGATCAGGTGACCCGTCACCGGGTGATGATCGCCGGCGAGCTCGTCGATGACATCGCCCGGCTCGACACCGCGTTGAAGGCGTCAAAGAAGCGGATCGACAGTCGCGGTCGCGGCGTCGGGCACGACCCTGTACCGACATCGTCGGGATCGGTCCGATCTGTGCCGCGATCATCATCGGGTACACCGGCGACATCGACCCGGTTCCCGACCAAGGGCCACTTCGCGACCTACAACGCGACCGCCCCGATCGAAGCGTCTTCAGGCGCCAAGAACGCGACACCGGTTGAACCCACGAGGGAACCGCAAGCTCAACCACGCCATCCATATCGCCGCGATCTGTCAGCTCCGCTACCGACGCCGAAGGCCGCGCCTACTACGACCGCAAGATCGCTGAGGGCAAGACCTCCAAAGAAGCCATCCGCGCGTTGAAACGACGGATCTCAGACCGGGTCTACCGGCACCTCATCGCCGACGCCCGACGAGCCACCACCAACTGAGAGAAGTGGGCCCGGGAGGACACTCAGGAACGACTCTTACGTCCAGCGTGACCGGCTCAACATCCTGAACACCGGCTCTTCGGACAAGTCACTTCCCGGACCCGAACAACACGCTACGACCCCATCGACCCTTCCCGCCAGGGGCCCAATCCGACGCGCCCGAAACCGCCCGAAAACGGCCACTTGACACAAAGAGGCTTCGTTCTCGCGAAGGTGTTCACGGCCGAGCGGCAGACATCATCGAGCGGTCGGCTTGCCGCTGCGCGAGAATTCGTGGCGTGCTTGATCATCTCTCCATCCAGTGCGCTGACATCGCCGCGAGTGCAGCCTTCTACGACAAGACACTCGCCACGATCGGCGGTCAGAGAATCATGGACTTCGGCGACACCATCGGATACGGCGTCCCACCGATGCCCGACTTCTGGCTCGGACCGCAGACAACCGGACAAGGCTTCCGCGAGTCCCACATCGCGTTCAGCTCACCCGACCGAGCCGGCGTAGACGCATTCTTTGAGGCAGCCAAAGAAGCAGGCGCCGAGGTGCTACACCCGCCGCGACTGTGGCCCGAGTACCACCCCAACTACTACGGCGGTTTCGTACGAGATCCCGACGGCAACAACGTCGAAGCGGTGTGCCACCTGAGCGAGTAGCCAACCGATGCAAGACCGCACATTCTGGAGCGGTGTGCCACCCGAGGATGTGCCGTACTGCTCGGCTCTACGGCTGCTTCGAGGCCCACTGATATGACGCTCCCAAGAGCGGTGGCGTGGCTATTTGACTCGGTCAGGCCAGTGTCGACCGAATCGGGCGAGGCAGTGCCACAACCACTTGATGGCTTGCGGGTCGTGGTCCCCCGACCTCGACGCTCCGGAGAGCCGGGCGGGGGTGATCTCGCCGCCGAGAAGGCGTGCCAACTCGATCGGGACAGGACCCCGGTAGTCGGAGTCGATCGCGTCAGCCGTCACGCGGTAGCCGGAGTGCTCCTCGACGGCGCACCCCAGTCGCTCGAGAGTTGCCGAGTGCTCCGCACGATCAGTCGGGTCGACGACGACGGCCTCCACGTCCCGCATGACCGACAGCCCACCGTGAACGTGCGCCTCGACGTAGTCGTTGAGTGGATCGTCGAGCGGAAGGTCAGGGGCAGCAGGCGACACGACGCTCGGATCTACGTCAGGAGAGTCCGCCAGCTGGCACAACTGGTCCAGCTTGTCGGGACCACCGACGACCGGAGGTTGGTACACGCTGTCGGGCCAGCAGAAGGTGGCCCGATCGTTCGTCTCGGGTCGCAACCTCAGATAGGCAGACCCGAACCGTGGCGACGCGCCATAATGATCGTTGTGTCGGTTCCAGGCGCCGTACACCGGCCGATCTCCCGCAGGCGCGTCGTCGTAGCGCCCGTCAAACATCTTGCTCTCCCATCGCCAGCGGTCACCGCCCCGATGTGCCGTCAGGCCGCCATTCGACGTGCCGGTCTGCCATTGGCTGCGATACCAGCCCGATGCCGCGATCGCTTCCAGCACCGTCCCGTCGCCGAAGCCCCAGCCAGGATGGAAATGCAGGACGATCCTCGGGGCCACGCGCGATCGTAGGTCTTCGAGTACGACCCAATCAGACGACCCGGCCTACGAGTTTCGGAAGCGCTATCGGGGGCGATATCGAGCGGGTGGACCGCTCCGGGACGTGCCGATCTCGCCGGTGTTCGGCGTGATCTGGCGGGAGTGTTCTGGAGCGGGTTCAGGTGGTGTGGTCGGATCGGGTCCGTGCGTGCGAGCCCCTGGTCGCAGCAGTCGCGAGTAGCACGCAACTAGTCAGAGGACAAGGCATCAAGCGGTGCGAGCGGCACGATGCCCTCGGCCTTCAGAGCGAGTTCCCGATCGATCGTGATCAATGCGTCAGCTTGCAGCGTGCAGACGGCGAGGTACTCAGCGTCGAAGATCGTCTCCCAGCCGTGCTCGCGAGCGATCCTCCACGCGGTACGACGCGACATCCGGTCGCCGAGCAGTCGCATCTTGGTTTCGGTCAGACGCTCGTGCTGCTGGAGCGCGAGCTCCTCGGTGATGTCGCCTTGGTTCACGGCTGCCAGCAGCAGGGATAGTGCCTCGGACCGGATGCGGTTCGGAGCGACGAGTTGATTCGCGGGATGGACGTCGACGTGGTTGGCAACGATATGCAGGAGTGTCGGCGCATCGATCGTGTAGCGAGCCACCGGCGAACAATACAACCGGCGAGTCAAGCGGTGAGTCGGCCACCCACGGCCTCGGTTGCGCTGCCCGGCACGCGTCTCCGACACCGGCTTCGGACAACCGATGAGATGAGCATTCCCAGGCGCGGTAAAGACCGGACGCCGAGGTGCCGATCCTGAGCGGGGAGGCGGCTTGCCAGCGCGACACGCTATGCGTGGGCCTGTCGCACTTGGTTTCCCGCCTTGGGACGAGAATCGCATCGTCGTTCGGTCGCGAGCATCAGCCGATGAAGTCAGTGCATGCGGCTCCGGAGAAGATCTCGGAACTGGACGGCGGACGGTGTCCAGATCACGTAGACGCATCGCCGAAACCCGAAGAACAGCGCCGGCCATCGCAGCTCGATCTGGTCGTCGCTGTAGCGGAAGCCGTCGGCACGTACCGAGATCGCGCTGAAGATCTGCTCGCTATCGGAGAATCGTGCGTCAGGGTCGAGCCGATCGGGATCGTCAGGGTCGCCTTGGAGCACGGCAGCGATCTGATAGTAGCTCGTGTCGATGAAGGCGTCCTGCAGTTCGTCGTGGATGCGCGCCTGGCGCTGGTCGGCACCGGCGCGCAGCACGACCAGCACAGCAAGCACAACCGCAACGATTCCCGCAGCGACGGCACCTCGCCTTCGCGCGTTGACGGGCGGTCGTTGCGATCGTCTTGACCAGGCGATCCCATTCAGGGCAACCGCGGCCGTCGCCACTCCGAGAGCAGCGCCGATCGTGTTGGCGACGACGTCGGTGATGTCAGCGCCACCGAGCCCAGCAACCGCCTGTACGCTTTCGATCAGCATCGAGAACCCGGCCAGGGCGAGGAACGTTCGCACTGGTCGTCGAGCCAGCCATGTCCATGCAAGCCCGGCAGGGACAAACAAGACGACGTTGAGCAGGAACTGGCTGCTGCCAAGCAGGTCCCCATCGACCAGTCGATCCCAACCCGACCCTGTCCATGCAAAGGCGCTGCCCGGCCGGAACGCCTCGGGGGCGCCGTCGCGCGCAGCGTCAACGAGATGCAACCAGCGACGGACGCCAGTGCCGCGAACCAGGCGAGCGGGCGATGAACGGATCCGCGCCGGTCGAGCCACCACGCTCCCGCTGCGCTCGCTGCGAGCAAAGTGACGAGAGCGATCAGCGCCGAAGCGGTCGCGTTCGACGCGACGTCACGACTGGCGTCACTCGCGATGCTGATCACAGTCGGCGACTGTAACGACCGGGAACTCATGGCCAGGTGCACGCCTCAGTCGCTCACCTCGCTCGGCCCGCAGGACCGCGCCAGACCACTCGATATCGACGCCGGCAAGCAGCGCGGTCGCACACGCAGATCCGGCAAACAGCTGCAGGTGGCGAAGCTAGGCACCGGGTGGCGATGCACCCGATATTGACCCGCGGGCATTGGACCCCTGGGAGCGTCGGCGTCTTGGAAATTCTTCCAACGTCGTTCTAACGTGAACAGAGGAAGCGAACTGCTTTCGCTCCGTCCAGGCTGAAGAAATCGCAGGTCACTGAAGTCGAGCCGACCTCTTCGACACGCTCATGAACGAACCCGCCCGGGAGCGGGCGAGGACCCATACCGGCAGCCTCGCACCAGCAGTCAGCGAGAGAATCAACCGCACGGCTTCCTCTCCGACATCGCGCTGTTTGTATCCTTTTCGAGTGGTTGTTCGTCTCTTGAGGGAATCGGCCAAACCGGGCCGCTCGAACGGAAGGAAGTTGCGTCATGACAAACGAAGCAGGTTGGGATCGAATCGCACGGGTGGTGCTTGGCGTTGTGTTGTTGATCGTCGGATTCGGCGTGATGAGCGGCACTGCCGGGGTCGTTGTGGGCGTCATTGCCTTCGTTCCGCTGCTGACAGGTCTGGTGGGCTGGTGCCCGCTCTACGCCGTCCTCGGCTTCCGCACGAACACGTTCAGCCACGAAGCGACCAATGGCTGATGCACGTTGTTCAGGTATCGGCACCGTGGTGCAGTAGTTGCCGCGCGATGGCGCCGATCGTGGCCCGAGAGGCCGCTGAGCATGATGTGCCGATCATCGAAGTCGACATCGAGACCGAGTCAGACGAAGTCGATCGCCTCGGCGTTCGTGGCATCCCCACCTTGATCGCGTTCCGGGACGGCGGCGAAGTCGGGCGACTAGTTGGTGTACAGCAACGTGTCGCGGTGGCGGGACTCTTCGGCGCAGCACGCGGTGACGCCGACGTCGTGCGAGCACGTGCGCCGTGGGCGTTGGTCGGCCCACGCGCTGGTGCTGGCGCCGTCGTGGTGGCTGCCGGTGTCGCCTTCGCCTCGCTCCCGCTGATCGTCGTTGGGGTTGCGCTGCTTCTGTGGGCTCTGACCAGCGTCGTTCGGCATTGAGGAAGGGGTGAAAGGGTGACGAGCTTCGACGCAGAGGATCTCACCGAGCACCTCGATGATCTCTATCGATATGCCCTGCGAGTCACCGGCGATCCGAATCTCGCGGCAGACACCGTTCAGGACACCGTCGTCCGTGCGCTCGAGCGGCGCGAGCAGTATCGCTCTGATGCGCCGCTGCGACACTGGCTGATGCGAATCGCCCACAACTTGATTGTCGACCGTGCACGGCGCAGTGCGCACGAGGTGGTCGTTGACGATGTCGAGACCTTGTGGCGCGACGACACCTACACCGTCGAAGCCGAGGCTGTGGTCGAACGCGCCGCGACCAGAAACGAATTGTTGGACGCCTTGGCGCGGGTGCCCTACATCTACCGATCTGCCGTTGTACTCCACGACATCGACGGCCTACGTGTCAGCGACGTCGCGGCAATTCATGACATCTCGTTGCCTGCCGCCAAGCAGCGTTTGCGGCGAGGACGGATGTCGATGGTCACTGCCATCAACCACGGCCCTGAACGACGGAAAGCAATGAAAGAGGTGCGAATGCCTTGCTGGGATGCACGACAACACGTGAGCGAATACCTCAATGGAGATCTCGATCGGGCGACTGCCAAGATGATCGAGGCGCATCTCGCGACATGTCCGACTTGTCCAGCCTTGTACGCAGCCTTGGTCGGCGTGCACGACGAACTCGGACGACTTCGCGACCCAAACGCAGTCATCGCCCCCGACGATCGCGACAGAATCCTGACGATCATCAACAGCTGAACAACGAAGTCTCCCGCGAGCCGCTCACCACAGAACCATCCGCGACCTGGCCTCGACTCGCGCACAAGCCGGACATGGCAAAGCCTCCAAGAATTCGATGGTGAGGATCGCCGCTGCCGATGCGGTGCCCGTCCATCGTGGCAAGGGCCGTCGCGCCGCTCAGAACAACGCGGCTCGATGGCGCTTCAGCTAGCGCATAGCCGGCAGGGAGGATGTTGGTGGGTGCACCGGATGTGCGTGGGGCTCGATCACCGTTGGGTTGTTTGCGTAGGTTCGGGGTCGTTCCCGACCTGGTCTGACTCGAGAACCGGCTGACGCCTTCGGGTTGTCTTCAGAATGACTGGTCGGCCGTGTTCGGGAACGGCACCCACCGGTCGGGCGACGACTGTGACTCGAGAACTGTTGGCAACAGTTCTCGCAGCGATGTCGCCGTCCCGGCAGGTGCGTGCCAACCCATTCACAGCTACTGAAAGGGATGGCAATGACCATCGTAGAGAACCATCTGTTGACCGTCACGGGCGGTGTCGACACTCACCTCGACTTCCACGTCGCAGCCGCCGTCGATTCGAACGGCGGCGTGCTCGGCGTCGAAACGTTCGACACCACCACCGGCGGATACCGGCGCCTCGTCGCGTGGCTCGCCGGGTTCGGAACCATCAGCCTGGTCGGCGTCGAGGGCACCGGCTCCTACGGCGCCGGCCTCGCTCGACACCTCACGGACAAGGGCATCCGAGTTGTCGAGGTCGACCGACCGAACCGCCAAGCCCGACACCGTGCCGGCAAGACCGACGCCATCGACGCGATCGCTGCCGCACGAGCTGCGTTGACCGGCACCGCGACCGGGATCACCGAAGTCGCGGACCGGCAACATCGAAGCAATCCGAGTGCTCACCGTCGCCAGGCGTTCAGCAGCAAACGAGTGGATCGCGGTCCTCTCCCAGATCCGCCATGTCGTGTTCACCGCACCTGACGAGATCCGCGCCCGGTTCCTCGGATCTGTCGCCGATCACCCTGGTCAGGACCACCGCAGCACTCAAACCGCGGCGTTCTGATCCTGACATCGTGCGCTTCACGACCCTGTCGACGCTGCGCGAACTCGGCCGGCGCGCGCTGTTCTTGCGTGAGCAGAAGATGCGCCTCAACGCCGAGATGCGACCGCTGATCCGCGAGGTCGCACCATCGCTGCTCGAGATCCACGGCGTCGGGTTCGACGTCGCCGCGAAGCTGTTGATCGCGGCTGGCGACAACCCGCACCGGATCCGTTCCGAAGCCGCTTGGGCGCACCTCTGCGGAGTCGCGCCGATCCCAGCGTCGTCAGGCAAGATCCAACGCCACCGCCTCAACCGCGGCGGCAACCGCCAAGCCAACTCGGCGCTCTACCGGATCGTGCTCACCCGCATGTCCAACGACGAACGCACCAAGACCTACGTCGCGAAACGCACCGCCGAGGGCAAGACCATCGGCGAGATCGCACGCATCTTGAAGCGCTACGTCGCACGCGAGGTCTACCCGCACCTGCCCTCCACGATGACCTGACCCGCGACCTCGACGGGTCGGGATCTGGCTCGCCCGAACCGGCTCACACCTTCGAGGTTGTGCATCAATTGATCTGCCACCCGACCCAGCGGGCGGACCCTGCGGTGATCGTGGCTTCCTACGAGCGTGACCTCGGCAACGCCGAGTGTCTCTTCCCTGTCGTGCCCAGAAATCACCTCATCAACAACACCGGCAACCGCTACATCGACGCGCCCCGAAACACCACCCAGCCCACAGAACCCCAGGTCACGAAACAACCCGAGCGACGCCCTTGACATCCCTACGAGCTTCAATATGTTCAGCGCCCAACGTCCCATAACGCGCCGCCAATCCCCTGCGTTGCCCTGCCACTAGAAAGCCGGTCGAGGGCACCAGGTAACGGGCGCGTAGCTATTGCGCGGGCCCGCAGTCCCGCCCCGTGATAACAGCACGGTGGCGTATCGCGAAATCGCGTCGCCACCCACATGTCAGGGACTGGCCGGTTTGACGTCCACGGCGTGGCGCGATCTGGTCCGCTTGCCTGACTTGTCCACGTGGTTGGCGGCTCTGGTCACGTGCGGTCACGGGGTGCCGATGCTGCGGCGATGTCTCCGCGCGAGCCGGTTGGGCTACTCAGCGTTCGATTCCGAGGCTCGGACCCTCGATGGAGCGGCCGGTGTGGCGTTGTCGGGCGAGTTGGTTGGTGAAGGTCCGGATGTCGGCCTCGATGGCGTGGGCGTTGCTGGCGTTTCCGGGCTTGTGGTCTCCGCGGGCCGGGGTGAGTGTGTTGGTGTCGAACGCGGTTTGGTGTTGGTCGATTCTTGCGGCGAGGTGGTCCCATTGTTGTCGTGTCGGGCCGCCGGGTGGCCGGCGGCCGATGATGCGGGTGACGCGTTCGGGTGGCTGGGCTGCGAGGCGTCGGGTTCGGATGCGGGCGTCGTCGTCGAGTTGGTGGGTGAGGTCATCGACGCGGGTCTGGATCTCGGGTCGGCGCCGGTCCAGGGCCTGCGCGGCGGCGAGTCGCCAGTCGAGGTCGGCGAGGTGGCTGTTGATGTCGGCGACGCCCGCTTGGTGTTCGGCGAGTCGCGTCGGTCCGTTGGCGAGGGTGGCTTTGGCGGTCTCGATGACGGCCTCGTTGCCGCGGCGGTGAAAGAGCCGGTCGTGTCCGGCGAGTGTGGCTTCAGCGGCTTGGAGATCGTGTTGGCAGCCGGCGAGGGCCCTGGCCGCCTGGGCCTTGTCGTCGAGGGCTTGGCGGTGCTGGCGTGGGAGGCGATTGAGGTCGATGTCGAGTTGGGTCAAGGTCGCCTTGGCGGCGTGTTGTTGGGTCAGGAGGTCGGCGAGGCGTGGGGGCGGGAGGGTGCCGGGTTGGTGGGGGTTGATGCCGGTGAGCTCGACCCGGCGGGCGTGGGCGGGTCGGTCGATCCAGCTGCGGGTGACCGATTCGGCGAAGACCTCTGCCGCGGTGGTGTGGTCGTCGTCGACGGCGATGTAGGCGTCGTTGGTGAGCCGACCCCGGGTCATCGGGACATAGATGCCGCGGACATCGGTGGGCCCGTCGAGGACGAGGATGGAGTGATCCACGGTGCGGCCTTGGGTGCCGTGGCTGGTTTGGGCGTAGCCCAACTCGACGTCGGCGGTGACGTAGTCGGCGGGCAGGGTGACGGTGCCGGTGGGTCCGGTGGCGGCGAGGGCGCCGTTGCGGGCGATGGCGGTGATGGTCCAGGTGTCGCGGTTGCGGATCATCAGATGACGGTCGGTGCGCAGAATCCGGTGGTTGCGGCGAGTCACGATCTCATCACCGACATGAAGCCGATAGCCGGCCGCGGTGACGGCGGTGTGGGCGTAGGTGTCGAGTTCGCGGGTGACGAGGCGCCGGGCCTGAGCCGCGACGTTGAGTTCTCGGACCAGGTCGTTGGTCGGCGCGACCAACAGGACGGTGTGGTGTTGGTGGCGGGCGTGTTCCCACGCGTCGAGCGCCGCCTCACGGACCTGTCGTGGGGTGCCTTGGTGGAGGCGGCCGTGGCGGTCATACACGTCGGCGCACGGTGGGGTCGCCGCGGCGCAGGCGCAGGCTGGCGTCGGGTTCCCAGGGTTGGGTGAAGCGGTGGACCCGGTCGAGTTCGATCGCGCCGTGGGTGTCGGTGAGGAGTTCGAACATGCCGCCGCGGCCCACTGCGGTGAACTGCAACGGGTCCCCGACCAGGGCGATGCGCCAGCCGCGGGTGTCGGCGAGCGCGGCGAGGTGGGCGAGTTTGTCGGTGGCCACCATGGCGGCCTCATCGACGATCACGGTGGCTCCGGCGGGGAGGGCATAGCGGTGATCGGGTGGCCGCCGCAGGGAATGCTCGACCAACAACTTGTCGATGGTGTCCGCGGCGACGCCGGTCTGTTCGGCGAGGACCATCGCCGCCGCCGCCGAGGGGGCGACACCGAACACCGGCCGGCCGCAGGCGCGTAGTTCGTCGATGGCGGGTTTCAGCGCGGTGGTCTTGCCGGTCCCGGCGGGGCCGATCACCAAGGTCAGGTCGGCGTCGCCGGCGACCACCGCCGCGGTCTCGGCCTGCGCCACCGTCAACTCGACTTCGGAACGACCAGCGGCGGTGGCCGAATCGAGCTGGGCTCGAGTGTGGCGCCGTTCGGCCCACGCCAACAGCCCGGCTTCCTGATCGAAGACGTGTTGGGTGGTCAAGGCCCGGTCGGTGACCGCCTCGGTCACCGGGCGGCCGTCGCGGCGCAACCCGACACCAGCCGGCACCCGCCGGGAGATGTCGACACACAGCTCCGTGACCGCGACCGCAGTCCAGTGGTCGATGAAGGCGCGATACTCGGCCGGGTCGGCGGCGATGTCGGTGGGGATCGCGGCGGCGATCTCTCGGCTCAGTTCGGCGGGTCGCCACGTGGACTGGTTGGCCTCCAACACGCCAATCGCCACCCCGCACACCTCCGGACCGAGCCGGTCGTCGAGGCGGCGGGCCCGGACCCGACCCACCGCGGTGTCGACGATGTCGGCCGGGTCGATGCCGAGGGACTGGACCTGGCCGATCCAACCGTGGTGGAGGGTCTCGGCGTTGACGGCTTCGGGTTTGGTGGGGCGGCTGTCGATCACCGCTTCACGCTCGAGACGCCACCGCTCCCGCCGGGTCGGCTCGCGGCCCATGTCCTCGACGAAGCGATCAAGCTTCGCCTCGTAGCGGTGCTCCACGGCGGTGGTGCGGGCCGAGAACTCCACCCGCACCACCTCCGGTACGTCGGCGATTTCGGCGATGCCATTGACGACTGGCTCCCACCGCACACCGAGCCGCTCGGTCAGCCCGGCGCGGAGGCCGGCGTGATAGATCGCCGACAGGGTCCGCTGGTCGATCTTCAACCCCCGAGCATCCAACGCCAACCACCGGCCATCAGGCGACATCACCCGGTTCGCGATCACCACATGGGTATGCACCTGCGGGTCCAGCACCCGGCTGGTGTGTTGGCGAAACGACGCCGCCACGATCCCCTCCGCGTCCACCACCACCACCTCACCCCGCACCCGAAACCGCGTCACCGCACGATCCTGGACCCAGGCGATCATCGACTCCACCGCCGCATCATGGGCGGCCAGCACCTGGGCGCGGGTCGGCGTCGTCGCCGAGGGCGAACAGCACCGACACCGACTTCGGTGCCGAGGCCGTCACATCGAACCCCCGCACCGAGGCGTCCCCATAGATCCGACCCAACGGCACCTCACCCGCCTTCCGCGGGTCATTGCCGGCCATCAACCGCAAGAACTCGACATCGGCCACCTCACCAGCGAGACCCAATGCGGCGGCGCCGTGTCCGTGCCAGCGGCCCCTCGGTTCGCCCGAGTCCAGGTAGTAGTTCGGCAACACCTCCACGTAATACGAGCCAGCCGTGGATCCCTTCAACGTCATCACCCGAGCCGTCACCCCGACCACCTCCCGGTGCCAGTGGCCCACCCACACCTCACAGGTGTGCACCCGTCTGCACTCACACCTCGACAAGAACGCGAAACCGATCCGGAGGGCATGGCGGTCAGACCGAGAACAGCCGCGGCGAGGACACGCCGGCATCAGACGGATGCCGGGTCCGTCGCGGGCGTGGCCGCACAGGCGTCGATGCCTCGTGATGGGCATCGACGCCGACAACGACATGCTGGCCGCCAGCCGGCTGTGCCGGCCACGAGATCGGCCCGCCCAACCACTCCTCCAGCCGACACCTCGGCACCCGCAACAACCGCCCAAACCGAACCACCGGCAAACCCTCGACACCATCGGACTCCACAAACCGGCGAGCCAGCTCATAGGCCGACGTCCGCCCAATCCGCACCACCCGCGCCGCCTCCTCCACCGTCAAAAAGTCCGGAACCCCGACCCCACCACCACTGCTGCCAGCCATCGCCTCAGTCCTTCCTGCCAAGCTCACGTCGCACCCCCCAGAGGGACCACGACCACCGCTATATGTGACAGAAGGCGCGAAGAATCCCACCCACGCGACACCGAATCTGAAGATTCCTGGGCTGGCTGGTGCTCGAAGGCGTCGCCCGGCGGTTACCGCTTCGGGGTTGGGATGCCGTATCTCTGGCGGGCGGCCTCGCCGGTCGTTCCGATCATGGCACCGATGGCGGCCCAGGAATGTCCGTCGGCTCGTGCCGCGATCACGGCCTCGGCTAAGTGTCGCTCGCTGTCGGCCCGTGCCAGCACGGCCTGACGGACACGGCGCAATGCCGTTGCATCCTTCATGTCGCTCGGGTCGAGGTTCTCGAACTGCTCGGCGAGCTCGTCGGCGTGAGCCAGTATCTCTTCGATGCTCTTGGGCATGGTGATCACTCCAGGAACTTGGGGCGGGCGGCCATCGCGTGTATCACGACCGGGCCCGAGGACGAGTTGACGACACCGATCTCGTAGATGTTGCCGGCGTGGTCGGCGCCGATGAACATGACGACGTCGTCGTCGACGTCAACGGTGCGGATCGGGTTGTTGAATGCGTGGATGATCGCTTCGTCGCCCACGCCGTGTTTGCAGGCGCTCGGTGCGATCCGTGGTTCTTCATCCATCACAAGTTATCTTGCCACTGGGGCTGTTGCAAGCTAACTTGTGGAGCGGTGCATCAGCCGCTCGAGCCCGATGCCAGTTCGAGCAGCGAGGCGACTGCGGTGGCCAGTGCCCGATCGGTTTCGGTGACTCGCCCGCTGTAGTGCTTGGCTGCGATCGACGGATCATGGCCGGCGCGCATGGCCACCTGGATGACCGAGTAGCCCATCTCCTGCCCATAGGTCTCCATGAACTTGCGCAGCGAATGAAAGTTGAGATGATCGAGATCGACCCGCGACCGCAGCCTCGAGAAGTACTGCGAGACGCCATCGGGTTTCCACGGTTCGGAGCCGTCGAGTGCGTCGGTGAACACGAACGGATCGTCGGCCAAGTCGATCTGGGCCCGCTTCGCTCGTCGCCTGACGGAATCGATCTGCGCACCCAGCACAGCGACGGTGAGGTCATCGAGCGCCAAGGTTCGCTCGCGTCGATTCTTCGTGGGCACCTCCTCGGCCGGCTCGCCGGGGATCACCACGACCGACCGCGACACCCGCAACACACCGGCCCGCAGGTCGACATCGCGATCCCGTCGCAGCGCGCACAACTCTGCTCGACGAAGACCTGTCGGTCGCGGCGACCAGGATGGCTCTGGCGTACTCGGGACGACGCGAGTCCTCGGCCGCCTCGATGAGCGTGCGCACCTCGGCGGGAGTGGGCACCACCGGGGCCTTGTTTAACCGCAGGTCACCTACCGTGGGCTCGGCGGGGATCGAACCCGCGACCGAAGGATTATGAGTCCTCTGCTCTGACCACTGAGCTACGAGCCCGCCCGGACACTACCCGGCGTTCCCTACCGGGCCGACCACGCGGGATTTTGACCCTCGGACCAGTGCTGGCACGATGAGGACGTCCGGCTGAGAGCAGGGGGAAGCCATGGCTGCCGCGAACACCGAGCCCGATGTCGACGTGGTGGTGGTGGGAGCCGGGTTCGCCGGCCTGTACCTCCTGCACCGGCTTCGCGCGCTGGGCTTCTCCGCGCGCGCCTTCGACGTGGCGGCCGGCGTGGGCGGCACCTGGTATTGGAACCGCTATCCCGGTGCCCGTTGCGACGTCCAGAGCATCGACTACAGCTACAGCTTCGACGCCGACCTCCAACGGGAGTGGGAGTGGACCGAGAAGTACGCCACCCAACCCGAAATCCTGCGCTACCTCAACCATGTGGCCGACCGCTTCGACCTGCGTCGCGACATCACCTTCGAAACGCGGGTCGACCGGGCCCGATGGGACGACCGAAGCCGCGCTCTGGCATCTGACCACGAGCGGCGGGGAGGCGGTGACCTGTCGCTTCTACGTCATGGCCACCGGATGCCTGTCGGCACCGAAGCCGCCCGAGATCGAGGGGGTCGACCGCTACACGGGTGAGGTCTACCTCACCGGTCGCTGGCCCCACGAGGGCGTCGACTTCACCGGCAAGCGAGTGGCCGTGATCGGCACCGGTTCGTCGGGCATCCAGTCGATCCCTCTCATCGCCGAGCAGGCGCCCGAGCTCACCGTGTTCCAGCGCACGCCCAACTTCACCCTGCCCGCCCACAACGGCCCGATCCCGGCAGCCAAGCTCGAGGCGTTCCGCTCCGATCCCGACGCGTACCGAGAGAGCGCCCGGCTGTCGCGTGCAGGAATTCCCTCCGCCGGTACCCGAGCTCGGCGCTCTCCAGGTGAGCGACGAGGAACGCCACGAGTGCTACGAGCACGTGTGGGAGCGGGGCGAGCTGATCGCCATCCTCGGCACGTACGCCGACACGCTCATCAACGCCGCGTCGAACGAGACCCTCGCCGAGTTCGTCCGGGAGAAGATCCGCAGCATCGTCGACGACCCCGCAACGGCGGAGAAGCTGTGCCCCACCAGCTATCCGATCGGCACCAAGCGCCCGTGTCTCGACACCGGCTACTACGCCACCTTCAACCAGCCCCACGTACGACTGGTCGACCTGCACGACGACCCCATCACCACGATCACCGAAACCGGCATCGACACCGCGCGTGAGTCGTTCACCTTCGACGCGATCGTGTTCGCCACGGGGTTCGACGCGATGACCGGGGCGCTGGTCGCCGTCGACATCGAGGGTCGCAACGGCGTGACGCTGAAGGACAAGTGGGCCGAAGGACCGAAGACCTACCTCGGCCTCACCACCGTCGGGTTCCCGAACTTCTTCGCGGTGACCGGCCCTGGCAGCCCGTCGGTGCTGTCGAACATGGCGGTGTCGATCGAGCAGCACGTCGAGTGGATCACCGACTGCATCGACCACATGCGCCGCCACGGGCTCGAAACCGTCGAACCCACCGAGACGGCAGAGGCGGGCTGGGTCCAGCACGTCAACGACTTCGGCGACATCACCCTCTACCCCACCGCCGACTCGTGGTACATGGGCGCCAACGTGGCGGGCAAGCCCCGCGTGTTCCTGCCCTATGTTGGCGGCGTCGACGTGTACCGAACGATTTGCGACGAGGTCGTCGCCGAGGAGTACCTCGGTTTCTCGTTCCGACGCAACGGCGAGTCGATCTGTCACGACGGTGTGGTTCGCCGTCTGGCGCCCGACGTCGGCCTGATGCTCGAGTTCATCGAGACCCTCGACCTGCCCGAGTTCGACACACTGCCGGTGGCCGAGGCACGGGAGCTCTTCGACGCCATCGGAGCAGAACAGCCACCCGGGCCCGATGTCGGCGAGGTCGTCGATGGTCGGCTGCCCGGTGCCGGCGGCGACGACCTCGACTACCGGCTGTACCGGCCGGCCTCGCCCGGACCCGCATCCGCTGGTGGCCTACTTCCACGGCGGCGGTTGGGTGTTCGGAAGTCACGACTCCGACGACGCGATGTGTCGTGACCTCTGTGTGAGATCCGATGCCGTCATCGTCTCGGTCGGCTATCGCCACGCCCCCGAGCACCCGTTTCCCACGGCGGTCGACGACGGCTTCGCCGCGGTGCAGTGGCTGGCGGCCAACGCCGAGTCCATCGGCGGCGTACCCGGTCGGCTCGCCGTCGCCGGATGGAGCGCCGGCGGCAACGTGGCCGCAGTGGTTGCGCAGATGGCTCGCGACGCCGGCGGGCCGAATCTCGCCGGGCAGGTACTACTGACCCCGGTGACCGACTCCGACTTCAGCCGCCCCTCCTACGACGAGAACGGTGAGGGGTACGTGCTCACCATCGCGTTGATGGGCTGGTTCTGGAACCACTACACCGGTTCCGCCGACCGCACGAACCCGAAGCTCGCGCCGCTGCGAGCCGCCGACCTCTCCGCGCTTGCGCCCGCACTCGTCATCACCTGCGAGTTCGACCCACTGCGCGACGAGGGCAACGCCTACGCCGAAGCGCTGAGCGCCGCCGGCGTCGAGGTGCGACACGTCCAGGCCCGGGGCCAGGTCCACACCTCGATCCCCGCAGTCGATCTGATCGTGTCGGGAGCCGAGTACCGCGCCCTGATGGCCGACGCGCTACGAAGCTTCTTCGGAGCGACGGTGCCGGCCTGACCCGGGAGCGCGCTCCAGGAGTAGAGCGCGTCGATCTCGGCCGCGAATCGGGAGAGGATGCCGCGTCGCTTCAGCTTCGCCGTGGGCGTCATGACGGCGGAGTCGGGCATCCACTCCTCACCCAACACCTTCACCTTCTTCACCGACTCGGCGTTGTTGAAGATCGACATCGCCTCTCTCAGGCCGACCTCGATCTCGGCGATCACCTCGGGGTTCTCGGCCATGGCCGGCAGCGTCGCGGCCTCACCGACCAGGCCGTGGTCGGCCGCCCACGCCGCCGCTGCATCGGGATCGAGCACCACCAGCGCCGCCACGAACGGTCGCTGATCACCCACGGCACAGGCCTGACCCACCAGCGGGATGCCCTTCAGCGCCGCTTCGAGGTTGGCCGGGCTGATGTTCTTGCCGCCGGCAGTGACGATGAGCTCCTTCTTGCGATCGACGATCTTCAGGTAGCCGTCGTCGTCGACCACGCCGATGTCGCCGGTGTGTACCCAGCCCTCGTCGTCGAGGGTCTCCGCGGTCTGCTCGGGTGCGTTCAGATACCCACCGAACATGTTGCCGCCTCGACTGAGCACCTCGCCGTCGTCGGCCAGTTTCAACTCGACGCCGGGCATCGGCTTGCCCACGAAACCGGCCTTGGCTGCTTGCGCCCAGGTGAGGATGGCGGTCGTCTCCGACATGCCGTAGCCCTCGGTGAGGGGAACGCCGAGGGTGCGGAACCAGCTGAGCACCTCGGCGCGGATGGGTGCCGCCGCGGTCACGCAGAACTGCGCCTGGTCGAGGCCGATCCGCTCCTTGACCGTGCTGAAGGCCACCGAGTCGAGGAAGTCCCAGGTGGCGATCTCTTCGTCGGTGGCGGTGCCCGCACCCATCTTCTCGGCGATCGGCGCTCCGGCCGCGACACCCTCGTCGAACGCCTTCGCCCGGTCGGGGTCGGCGCTGAGGGCCGCAAGCACCCCCGCTTGGAGCTTCTCCCAGACCCGAGGCACACCGATGAACACGTTGGGATGAACTTCACCCACGTAGGCCGCAACCTGCGACGTCTCGGGACAGCACACGGTGAGCAGCGTCTGGTCGACGGTGAGGTAGTGGCCGAGAAGCCGCTCGAAAACGTGGGCCATGGGCAGATACGAGATGTGGCTCAGCCCGGCAAGCGTGTCGAGCCCGGCCTGCTCGCGAAACGCCTCGTCCATCGACGCCAGGGCCCAACACACGTTGTAGTTGGTCAACATCACGCCCTTGGGTGGGCCCGTGGTGCCCGACGTGTAGATGACGGTGGCGATGTCGTCGGGTGATCCGACGGCGACCGCTTCGGCGAGGTCGGCGGGCTCGGCGTCGAGAAGGTCGGCGTAGCGAACAACCGAGTCGGTGGTTTCGGCCGAGGGGTCGATCACCACGTGATGCTTCACGGTCGGGAGCCGATCGGCGACACCCTGGAAGCGGCCGAGGAAGCCGTCGTCCTCCACCACGGCCACCTTCGCTTCACAGTGATTCACCAGATACTCGATCTGATCGGGTGCCGACGAGTTGTAGATCGAGATCGGCGTCGCGCCGCAGAACAGGATGGCGAGATCGAGGGCATGGAACTCGGGGCGGTTGCGCATCATCATCACGACCCGGTCGCCCGGCTCGACACCCAGCTCCTTCAGCGAGGTCACGAGGCGGGCGACGATGTCGGCCAGTTCGGCGAGAGTCTGCTCCTGCCACTCGCCGGCCGAGTCCTTCCACCGCAGCACGGTGGCGTCGGGCCGCCCGGCCAGGCTGGCGAGGAACCGAGAGGCGACGGTCTGGTCGCTCACGCGGACGTCGATGTCATTGCTCGTAGTCATGGCCGAACCGTAGTGGAAACAACGAACCCGCTGCCGTCGCCGTCCGAGCAGGGCGTTCGGCTTCCAACTAGCTTGCTGGAGGAGGGTGGTCGCATGGGTGAGCAAAGCGGTTCGGGCGATGGTCCGCAGTGTTCGTGGTGGTCGTGGTCCTCGCGGGAGCCTGCAGCGCCGACGACGGCACAGTCGACGGCACCGCTGGTGAAGCGACCACCACCGATGTCGAGAATGACCTCGAAGGCGAGGTCGAGTCAGCCGATCCTCCGGCCGACAGTCTCGAAGTCGTCGACCCCGACGCCGTCGACCGGTGCAACCGCTACGGCTATCCCTGCAGCTGGGCCGACGCCGAAGACGGCACGTGGGAACGCAGCCTCGAGTTGCTCGACGCGGTGGGAGACATCCTCGAACAGCCAGACGGATCGCTCCGCGATCGCGTGGTCGCCGCCGCCGATCTGTTGGCTGCACAGCCCGACGTCGCCGAGCTACATCCTCAGCTCGACACGCTCACGGCGGTCGTTCATGATGTCTGCAGCCGACTCGAGCCCGCAGGAGCTCCCGGAAGGGGTGACGCTGTCCGAGGGCCGCTCGACCGAGGACAACGAGTACCACTACTGGGTCGACGACCGCTACATCCGCCAGATCGCCCTCAGCCAGAACCTCACCGACACCGTCGTGATGTTGTCGTCGTGCGAGGGTGCGGGCCTCGCCGCCGGGTACCGGAATCTCAACGGCCCCGTCATCGACGACCCGCTCCGCACGCCGATGATGTCGCAGTTCGGTGCTGTCATGGCGTGGGATCAGACGGTTTCACGGGCCAGCGCGGCTGCGGCGTCAACCGTGTTCTGGACGCTCATGGCGAAGGAAGGAGTCGACGCAGAGGTCGCCTACCGGATCATGCAGGGAGCCGATGTCGTGCACGACGGCCCGCGCGATGACTTCGTCGACTCACTGCTTCGCGACTACTTCGAGGCACCACCGGAGGCACAGCTCCAGTTCGGAGGCGGCGACAAGCGGATTCGCGATGTGATCGAGACCCAGCAGGGCGGCGCCGAGATCGCCGACAACTCCGACATCGAGGTCGAGGGGGTGCTCGGCGACAGCAACCACGAGACCATCCCCGAGATCCGGTTCCTCGTCGAGGGTGTGGAGGAGGGCACCGAGTCGTCGGTGGACATCCAGGTGTACATCGACGGCGAGAAGCTTCCCGAGTTGATCGAGCTCGAAGGGAACTCCTCACGCGTCGGCGGCGGCCCCGGGTACGGCCACTGGCTGGTGAACGTCGAAGACCTCGACATCGGCCGCGATCTGCTGCCCGGCGATGTCGATCCGCAGAACCCCACCGACTTCCGGTGGGAGGCGCGGGTCTCCGACGACGGCTTCGCGAGATGGTCGGCCCACGAGGCCGATCCCGTTCACTTCGTGATCGACGTAGAGGCCAAGGGTCCACTTCCGATCTTCACCCAGCTCGGCAACCAGCTTCCCGGCAACGCCGCTCTCGAGGGCAACGAGCTCCGCATCCGCTTCAACAGCGGTGGCGGGCCGACCGAGGGCGACTTCGAGGCGATCATCACCGAGAGCACCGCCGGCCCGGTCGGCGCCTGGGTCGCCCAGCTCGAGGGCAGCTACGACGCCGAGACCGGTTCGATGAGCGGCACCGCGGCCGTCGCCGCCCAGGGCCAGCTCTTCGGCAACATCGTGGCAGGGGACTTCGACCCGAACGGCACCTGGGAGGCCACCGTCGACTGGGGAGCCAAGACGGTGACCGGAGTGCTCTCCGCCGGCGACGGGTCCCAGCCGTTCACGGCTCGGTTCTGAGACGAGGCGTCTGAGAACCTTGGCTCCGGGGGTGGGGCTCGAACCCACGACCCACTGATTAACAGTCAGTTGCTCTGCCAGCTGAGCTACCCCGGAATGGGCGATGTGACTCTACCAAGGCACGCCATCGAGGCAGCGCACCGTTCAGGAGGCGTCGAGGTAGTCCTTGAGCTTGTCGCTGCGTCGCGGATGGCGGAGCTTGGCCAAGGTCTTCGCCTCGATCTGGCGGATGCGTTCGCGGGTGACTCCGAACTGGCGGCCGACCTCCTCGAGAGTGCGAGGTCGTCCGTCGACGAGGCCGAATCGGAGCCTGACCACTTCCTTCTCGCGATCGTTCAGCTCGTCGAGGGCCTCGACCAGGGCTGCTCCCAACATGTTCCTGGCCGCCGCGTCGGACGGCGCTTCGACGCGATCGTCCTCGATGAAGTCACCGAGGTTCGAGTCGTCCTCGCCGATGGGTGAGTCGAGCGACAGTGGGTCCTGTGAGATGCGCAGGATCTCCCGCACCCGCGTCGGGGTCATGTCGACCCGGTCGGCCAGCTCCTCGACGGTCGGCTCACGTTCGAGCTCTTGCATCATCTGGCGTTGCATGCGCAGCACCTTGTTCATCGACTCGACCATGTGCACCGGGATACGGATGGTGCGGGCCTGATCGGCGATGGCCCGAGTGATGGCCTGGCGAATCCACCACGTGGCGTAGGTGGAGAACTTGAAGCCCTTGGAATGGTCGAACTTCTCGACCGCCCGCATCAGACCGAGGTTTCCCTCCTGGATGAGATCGAGCAACATCATGCCCCGCCCGACGTATCGCTTCGCGATGGACACGACCAGCCGCAGGTTGGCCCGGGTGAGTGACCGGTGGGCCTCGTCGCCGTCGCGCACCAGCAGCCGCAAGCGACGCAGCTCGTCGGCATCGGGTGACGGCACATCGCCCTCGGTCACGGCGTACAGCGCAGCCCGAGCCTCGATACCCAGCTCGATCCGCTTGGCCAGTGACACTTCTTCGGCCGCGGTGAGCAGCGGGACTCGCCCGATCTCCTTCAGGTACATGCGCACCGGGTCGCTCGAGTTCACCACCGAGTCGTTGGTGACACCGCCGAGTTGACGGCGTCGGCGGCGGTGGCGGGCCAGGCGATGCTCGAGGTCTTCCTCTTCGGGCAGATCGAGATCGTCGGCGAGCTCGGCCAGGTCCTGGGGCGACGGCACGACCTCGTCTCCGTCGTCGTGGTCGACGTGCTCGTCGTCGAGGCTGACCCCGGCGTGGTCGAGCGCGGCCTTGACGGCCGCGATCGTGTCGGGCGTGAGCACCACGTCTTCGAGCAAACGCATCACGTCGTCGATGGAGAGGCTTCCCCTGGCGCGCCCACGAGCCAGGAGTGCCTCCAGTTCATCGGCGGGGACGCCCTCGATGCTCGCTGCTCGTTGATTCATACGGTTGCCTCGTCGCGCCCGAGCCAATGTAGCAATCGGCTGGCCTCCGCGAGATTGAAGTAGCTGCTGCGGACCTCGTCGATGGCCATCTTCAGCTGGGGAATCGTGCGCAGGAGGGTGGGATCTCCTCCGGCGCGAGCCTCGGCACTCAACGATTCGAGCTCACGAACCGCGGCGTCGTGCAGGAAGCGCGCCACCCGGGCCTCGGCGTCGTCGGTCGGTTCTTCGACCGCGACCCGTTGGAGCAGCTCGCCCACCTCGTGATCGGCCGATTCGATGGCCGCGGCCAACGACGGCGAATTGACCAACGCCGCGAAAGCGGCCTGATGGAGCGGGTGACCGAAAAGGTCCTCGTCGATGAACGACGGAATGGCCTCGGGGTGGTGCACGGCGAGGTTCAGCACGTGGATCTCGGGATTGTCGGCCGAATGCACCGGGGCGCGGCGTGGCTGCTCGTCGACCCTCACGTGTGTGCCCCTGCGGTCGCGTCGAGGGCGGCTGCCGGCGCGAATCGAGCGCAGGACATCGAGATCGACACCGCATCGCTCGGCGATGGTCACGAGGTACTGATCCCGGACGAGCTCGTTGGGGTGCTCGGCCACCGTGGCGGCGGCTTCTTCCGCGCCCCGCGCCCGACCCTCGGGACTCGACAGATCGGCGGCCTCGAGGGTGCGCTCGACCCGAAAGCCGAGGAACGAGGTGGCGTCGTCGACGGCGACCGCGAGTGCAGCCGGATCACGTTGGGCCAGCTCGCCGGGGTCGACACCCGCCGGCAGCGCGGCCACCGAGACGTCGACGTCGTATTTCTGCTCCCATTCGTAGAAGCGCTCGGCCGCGGCCTGACCCGCCGCATCGGCGTCGAAGGCCAACACGACCTTGGAAGCGAAGCGGCGAAGGATGCGAACGTGGTCCTCGGTGAGCGCCGTGCCACAGGTTGCCACTGCCCGGGGGACCCCGGCGGAGTGGAACCCGATCACGTCGGTGTAGCCCTCGCACACGATCACCTGATCGGCTCGCACGATGGCGTCCTTGGCCGTGTGCAGGCCGTAGAGCACCCGGCTCTTGTGGTAGATCGACGAGTCCTGTGAGTTCTTGTACTTGGGGCCGTCGGCGCCGGGCATGATGCGCCCGCCGAATCCGACCGGGTCGCCGTTGAGGTCGTGGATGGGGAACATGATGCGGGCACGAAACGAGTCCTGGGCTCGGCCGGCCTTGTTCACGAACCCGAGCCCGGCCTCGTCGAGGACCTTCGGCGGCAGTCGCAGGCTCTTGGCCAGTTGGTCCCACTCGTCGGGCGCCCAACCGATCTTCCAGCGCCGCACTGTTTCGCCGTCGAGGCCGCGGTCGCGAAGGTAGGCCCTGGCCGGGCCGGCATCGGCGGAACCCAACAACCGATCGTGGTACCACTCGACCGCCTTGGCGATGACGTCGACGATCTCCTTGCGCCGTTTGCGATCGCGGTTCTCGTTGTCGTTGTCGTAGCGGATCTGGACACCGGCCTTGGATGCCAGGTGCTCGACGGCGCCGGCGAAATCGAGGTGCTCGATCTCACGTACGAAGGTGATGGCGTCGCCGCTCTGCTGACACCCGAAACAGTGATACAGGCCCAGCTCGGCGTTCACCGAGAACGACGGGGTCTTCTCACCGTGGAACGGACACAGGCCCGCCCAGCGTCGGCCGACCCGCTTGAGCTGGGTGTACTGCGAGATGAGCTGCACGATGTCGGTGGACTCGCGCACCTTGGCGATGTCCTCGTCGACGATCCCCATTGCGAGCACCCCCCTTCGTGGCGTCACCTCATGCTGGGGCCGAAGCTACCAGTGCGCGGGGACCCGCGACGGGTCGCTCAGCTCAGCGCGAGATCGCGAGCTCGCCGCTGACCACAGCTCTTGCGGCCTCGCGCAGCGGCAGGTTGTTCGCTCGCGAGTGACTGCGGAGCAGTTCGAAGGCGTCGTCGACGGAGAGGTCGTGGTCGCGAGCGAGCATGCCCTTGGCCTGTTCGATGATCACCCGGGTGTCGAGCGCACCTTGGAGCTGTTCGTTGAGCTGATGGGCCTGGGCCAGCTCTCCGGCCCGAAGGACATAGCTGGTGGCGATGTCGGCCAGCACCTGCGCCGACTCGAGCATCTCCTCGCTCCAGTTCCGCTCTTCTGCGGCGTAGACGCTGAGCGCCCCCACCGATTGGCCGTTCAACGCCAGGGGTACCCCGGCGACCGAGATCAGCCCCAGCTGCTTGGCCGTGTCGCGGTACGTCGGCCACTCGTCGAGGTCGGCGGCTCGGGCCACCACGCGAGTGTGGCCTGAGCGGAACGCCTCGACGCAGGGGCCCTGTTGGTGGTCTTCCTGCACCCGTTCCATCTCGACGACGAGCTGACTGGTGGCGGTGACGAAGCGAAGCTCGCCACTCGAGTTGACCACCGAGACCCCGGCGCCGGTGGCGCCGAGCACCGTGATCGCATGATCGCAGAGCTCGTACAGGACGTCGTTGACGTCGAAGCTTTCGGCCATGCGCGAGGCGAACTGGCGCAGAACGGCGAGGAGATTCGTGTCGACCGGCACGGCGGGCGGCTTTCGGCTGGACATCGGTGCTTGCGGCGAATGCCGACATTCACGCCGCTCGGAGCGCAACGGGTGTTTGCACGGAGTCCGGGGACCTGGGACCTGAGCACGATCTCGCAACGATCGGGAACTCATCCGTCACGGCAAGGCTACCCCCGGTGGCGGGCTCGCCCTTGCGCGACCGGGGCATTCTCGATATGTTTTACGAGTGCTCCTCCAGATGTTGGTGGTTGCATTCGCTCCAGCCCTCGGCGAACCACCGATGTAGCGCCCTGGCGTGCTGTTCGAGCATTTCGAGCCCACAACTCAATCCCTGGGATCCTCCGGGAATCGTTACCCCTCTCTTTTCAGGCGGATCCCGTCCCGGTCGACGGTGACGCACTACGAGCCGACGACTGGGCCGATCCGAGCGGGACATCCTGGGCAGATGACCCGCTCGGATCGCTGTCGACGCTCGGCACTCAGTGCCGCTTGACCCCTCCGTACTTCATGCGCGTGTCGCTCATCGCAGCCGACCGCTTGTCGTCGTCGTTGATGGCGGCATCGACCACCTCACCCACGAACAGCGTGTGGGTGCCGAGGTCGAAGGTGTGACGCACTTCGCAGTCGATCCAGGCGATCGCATCGGCGAACACCGGCGCACCCGTCCCCGCCTCGGTCACCGACCACCCGTTGAGTGCGCCGTCGGCGTAGGTGGCCGGCTTGGAGAACTTCACGAATACCCGGGTGTTGTCGGCATCCCAGAGGTTGACGGTGAAGGATCCGCCCTCGGTGATCAGGCGATGGGTGACGGCGTCGTTGTCGACGCCCACACCGACGAGCACCGGCTCCATCGACAGCTGGGTGATCCAACTGGTGGTCATGGCGTTGCGTTCCTCGCCCGATCGTGACCCCACGAGGGCGAGGGCATTGGGGATCTTCCAGGTGACCTGGTTGAGCAGTTCGTTCTCGAGGACCATGGACCGAACGTAGCCGCGGTCGTCGGAAGTGCCATGGCGACCGCACGCTACGCTCGCGGCCGTGACCGTCTTCCTCGTGTGGTCCGAGGAGTCCATGTGGGCATCCATGTAGCCCTCGAACACCACACCACCTACCGCTTCGATCGCGCGGTCGCGATCCATCCGCATGTTCTCCGCTTGCGTCCGGCCCCCCACTGCCGGACGCCCATCC
Source organism: uncultured Acidimicrobiales bacterium (assembly GCA_963787285.1). Lineage (GTDB taxonomy): Bacteria > Actinomycetota > Acidimicrobiia > Acidimicrobiales > JAHEJN01 > JAHEJN01. The sequence goes on from CAWBCM010000009.1 coordinate 25,535, forward strand.
TGGCCTACAGCCTCGACGTCGAACCGGGCTCGCATTTCATCAACTGGCAGCAGGACCCCTTCGGCAACTTCATGGCTCGTCTCGTGTTCCCCGAGCCCGCCGATCGTCTCGAGTTCAAGGTCGATCTCCTGGCTGACCTCACCGTGATCAACCCCTTCGACTTCTTCGTCGAGGAGTCGGCCGAGCGCTACCCGTTCGCCTACGAGGGCCAGCTCGCCGCCGACCTCGATCCGTACCTCCGCCTGGGAGCACCGGAGAGCCCGGGGCTCGACGGGTGGCTCGCCGGTGTCACCGTGCCCGACGACGGTATGGCCATCGTCGACTTCCTGGTGAGCCTCAACGCCCGGCTCTACGAGGACATCGGCTACTCGATCCGCATGGAACCGGGTGTGCAGACACCCGACGACACCCTGGGGCGGGCGATCGGTTCGTGCCGGGACACGGGTTGGCTGCTCGTCGAAGCGCTCCGTCGCCTCGGGCTGGCCGCCCGCTTCGTCTCCGGCTACCTGGTGCAGCTCACCGGCGATCGGCCCGCTCTCGACGGGCCCGACGGACCGAGCGCCGACTTCACCGACCTGCACGCCTGGGCCGAGGTCTACGTCCCCGGTGCCGGCTGGGTCGGGCTCGATCCCACGTCCGGCCTGTTCGCCGGGGAGGGCCACATTCCCCTCGCCTGCACCCCTCACCCCTCGTCGGCGGCGCCGGTCACCGGTTCCACCGGACCCACCACCGTGGACTTCTCGTTCACCAACGTCGTGCGGCGGGTTCGGGAAGATCCTCGAGTCACCCTGCCCTACACCGACGAACAGTGGCAGGGCATCGACCGCCTCGGGAAGGCCGTCGACGAGCTGCTCGACGACGGCGACGTTCGCCTCACCATGGGTGGCGAGCCGACGTTCGTTTCGATCGACGACATGGAGGGCGACGAGTGGAACACCACCGCAGACAGCCCGGCCAAGCGTCGATTGGCCAATGTCCTGGCCGGCCGCCTGCGCGAGTCGTTCGCTCCCGGCGGGCTGTTGCAGTTCGGGCAGGGTAAGTGGTATCCCGGTGAGCCCCTTCCGCGCTGGCAGATCGGCATCGTGTGGCGCAACGACGGAGAGCCGCTGTGGGCCCGTCACGACCTGCTGGCCGACCCCGAATCGTCAGGTGCGGCGACCACCGAGCATGCCAGGGCGTTCGCGCTGCGTCTGGCGGAGCGACTCGGCATCGACCCGTCGCTCGTGCTCGCGGCGTACGAGGATCCGGTCGGCGACGCATGGGCCGAGGCCCGCCTGCCCGTCGGGGACCCGCCCGAGCTCGATGTCGACCCCACCACCGAGACCCCGGCAACCGCCGACGACCGCTGGGCTCTGCTTCGCCGACTCGAGGGCGAACTCGACGGTCCCGCCGGTTTCGTGATGCCACTGCATCCGAGCCCCACCGGACTCACATGGCGGACCACCGAGTGGCACCTGCGCCGCGGCCGCCTCTACCTGATCGGTGGCGACTCGCCGTTGGGCCTGCGCCTGCCGCTCGACTCGCTCATGTGGTCGGAGTCCCCGCCCAGCTACGAGGAGTCGCCTTTCGAGACCGTGGCGACGCTCGCTCCCCACGGCGTGCTCCCTGCGCCGAGCACCGAGGTGGTCGACCGCCACGAGGCGTTGCCCACCGCGGTGAGCTTCGAGGTACGCAAGGGGCATCTCTGCGTGTTCCTGCCACCGGTCGAGCGGCTCGAACACGCCGTGCAGCTGGTGGGACTCATCGAGAGGGTGGCGGTCGAGCTCGACCAGCCGGTGATCATCGAGGGCTATGCCGTGCCCCGCGACCCGCGCGTCACCAGCCTGGCGATCACTCCCGACCCCGGCGTGATCGAGGTGAACATCCACCCGACATCGTCGTGGCCTGACATGGTCTCGGTCATCGACACGCTGTACGAGGACGCCCGACTGGCCCGCCTCGGTACCGAGAAGTTCGCCATCGACGGCCGGCACACCGGCACGGGGGGCGGCAATCACGTGACCCTGGGGGCCGCCACACCCGCCGACAGTCCGCTGCTCCGCCGGCCCGATCTGTTGCGCAGCATGATCACGTTCTGGCAGCACCATCCGTCGCTGTCCTACCTGTTCTCGGGCGGTTTCATCGGTCCGACCAGCCAGGCACCACGCGTCGACGAAAGCCGAGCCGACACGCTCTATGAGCTCGAGATCGCCTTCGCCGAGCTCGAAAGGCAAGGCGACGACGCCGCTCCCTGGATGGTCGACCGGCTGCTGCGTCACCTGCTCACCGACCTCACCGGGAACACCCACCGGACGGAGTTCTGCATCGACAAGCTCTTCAGCCCCGACTCCGAACGCGGCCGCCTCGGCCTGCTCGAGCTCCGCGGATTCGAGATGCCACCCCATCCGCAGATGGCACTCGTGCAGTCGCTGCTCGTCCGAGCGCTGGTGGCACGCTTCTGGCACGAGCCCTATGCCGGCCCGCTCGTCCGATGGAACACCGATCTCTATGACCGCTTCCTCCTTCCCTGGTACGTGCGCACGGATATCACCGAGGTGGTCGCCGACCTCGGCGCGCACGGCATCGGCTTCGAGATGCAGTGGCTCGAACCGTTCCTCGAGTTCCGATTCCCCCTCGTCGGCGAGCTGCACGTCGACGACGTGTCGCTCGAGATCCGGGCGGCCATCGAGCCCTGGCACGTGCTGGGAGAAGAAGTGACCGGAACGGGCACGGCCCGCTACGTCGACTCATCGGTCGAACGACTCCAGGTGCGGGCGAGCGGGCTCAACCCCGCCCGCCACATCGTGACGTGCAACGGTGTCCCCCTTCCGCTGCAGCCGACGGGCGCCCCCGGCGAGGGCATCGCCGGTGTCCGGTTCAAGGCCTGGGCACCGTGGTCGGCGTTGCATCCGACCATCGACGCTCACGGTCCGCTCACGTTCGACCTGATCGACCGGTGGGCCGGTCGTTCGCTCGGCGGCGGCACCTACCACGTGTCGCATCCCGGCGGTCGATCGTACGACACGTTCCCGGTCAACGCCGCCGAGGCCGAGGCCCGCCGCATGAGCCGGTTCTTCGGCCACGGCCACACCTCCGGACCCGTCGACATCGCGGCCCTCGACGCCCTCGCCGCCACCCGCTCGGGCGAGTATCCCCGTACCCTCGACCTCCGACGATTCGCCCCGCCGGAGCCCGCCGACTGACCCCATGACCACACTCGCCACCGACGATCCGGTCGGCCGATACCGGCCATCGGGCTCCGCCCACGACGAGATGATCGACGGCGCCGGCGCGGTCCGCGCCCACTGGGTCAAGCTGGCCGAGTCGTACCAGGCGCTCGGGGCGACCGAACTGGCTCGACGAAAAGCCGAGATCGCCCTGCTGCTCGAACAGGACGGTGTCACCTACAACGTCGCCGACGACCCCCGGCGCCCGCATCGGCCGTGGGAGCTCGACCCGCTGCCGTTGGTGATCCCGAGCGACGAATGGGCCGTCATCGAGCGAGGGATGACCCAACGGGCCGAGCTGCTCGACCTCGTGTTGCGCGATGTCTACGGCGAGCGCAAGCTCCTCGGTAGCGGTGCGATCCCGCCCGAGCTGGTGCTCGGTGACCCGTCGTTCCTGCGGGCCTGCGACGGCATTGCGCTTCCGAGCGACGAAACAGCTGGTCGTCTACGGCATCGATCTCACGCGTGGCTCCGATGGCGACTGGCGGGCCATCGGCAACCGGACCCAGGCCCCATCCGGCGCGGCCTACGCCCTGGAAAACCGCCGCATCCTGTCGCGGGTCTTCCCCAGTCTGTTCCGCAACGCCGACGTGCACCGGCTCGCCCCGTTCGTTCGGTCGCTCCGTGCCGCCCTCCAAGCGGTGGCCCCTGCCGGCGTCGAGGACCCCTCCATCGTCGTCCTGTCGCCGGGTGCGCTGTCCGAAACCGCATTCGAGCATGCCTTCATCGCCAGCCAGCTCGGTTATCCGCTGGTGCAGGGAAGCGACCTCGAGGTGCGCGGCGGAAAGGTGTGGCTGCGCAGTGTCGGCGAGCTGATGCCGGTCCACGTCATCCTGCGGCGCCTCGATGCCTGGTTCTGTGATCCCGCTCGAACTGAACCCCGAATCCACCCTTGGCGTCGCGGGCCTGACCGACGCCTGCCGTACGGGTGCCGTGAGCGTGGTGAACACGCTCGGTTCGGGGGTGCTCGAGAACGCCGCCTTGGCCACGCGGTTGCCCACGCTGTCCCGAATGGTGCTCGGGTCCGACCTCCTGCTCGAGTCGGTGCCGTCGTGGTGGTGTGGCGACCCGACCGGCCGGTCGCACGTGATCGCCAACCTCGGCGAGCTGGTGCTTCGTCCCAGCTCGAGGATCGCCGGTGGTCACTCGGTCGACACCGGCTTGCTGTCGTCGGCCGATCTCGAGCAGTGGCGCCACCGGATCGAAGCCGAGCCGGCCCACTGGGTCGGCCAGGAGCGCTTCGAACCCACTAGTGCGCCCGTGCTCGCCGACGCGACCCTGCAGCCTCGCGACACGGTGCGTGCGCACCTTCGCCGTGGCCCGTGAGGACTCGTACGTCGTCATGTCGGGCGGCCTGGCCCGGACCGCGAGCGACGATCGCGGCGCGCCGATCGCGAATCGGACCGGAGCGATCTCGAAGGACATCTGGGTCCTGAGCTCGGAACCCGAGACGCTGAGCGGCTTCTGGCTGGCGGGGCCGGGCCAACCCTCGTCGGCGCCGGTGTCGACGCTCCCTGCTCGTGCCGCCGAGAACCTGTTCTGGCTCGGCCGCTACGCCGAGCGGGCGGAATCCACCGTCCGTCTGCTGCGCACGATCAATGCCCGCCGCGACGAGTTCCCCTACAGCGGGACCGGCCCGGGGCCCTCGGCGGTCGCGTTGCTGCTCGATTCGCTGACGCGAATCACCGGCACCTACCCGGGCTTCGTCGGCGACGACCGGGCCGAGCTCCACCTCGATCCCGCCGACGAGCTGTTCGCACTGGTCGTCGACGAGACCCGACCGGGGACGGTCGCCCACGCCGTTCGGCACATGCTCGACGCGCTCGACGAGCTGCGTGACCAGCTGTCGGTCGACACGTGGCTGGTCATCGGCTCGCTCCAGCGGGAGCTCGACACGCTCGACCAGCCATCGACCGACCGCGACGAGGCCGCCACCAACGTGCTCAATGCATTGATGCAGGGCCTGCTCGCGCTGTCGGGCCTGGCCGCCGAGTCGATGGTGCGCGATCAGGGGTGGCACTTCATGGATGCCGGGCGCCGCCTCGAACGTGCCCTTCAGGTGACCACGCTCGTCGGCGCGACGCTGGCCGACGAACACGACGCCGGCACCGAGAGCCTCGTGGTCGAGTCCACCCTCACCGCCGCCGAGAGCATCATCACCTACCGCAGGCGGTACCGGTCTCGGGCCCGCCCCTCGACCGTGCTCGACCTGCTGTTGAGCGACGCCGGCAACCCGCGTTCGCTGCGCTTCCAGATCGATCGACTCCACGACGATCTCGCCGCCATCGAGGCCGACCGCGGGCGCACCCCGAAATCGGCCGCGCCGCCGCTGGTGCTCGACGTGGCCCACATGGTGCACACCGCCGAGTCGGCCCTCCTCGCCGAGGTCGACCCGGCCGGTCGCCGGGTTCGGCTCGAGCAGCTCACGTCGATCATTGCCGACACCCTTCGCGGCTGCGCCGATGCCATCGCATCCGACAACTTCACCCGCTTCGTTCCCCAACACTCGGTGGTGACACCGGCCGAGGCGCCGGAGCGAGCATCGTGATCTACGACGTCGTCCACCGGACCTCCTACACTTACGACGCACCGGTCACCGCCAGCTACGGATCGGTTCGTCTGCTGCCGGCCGACATGGACGGGCAACGCTGCATCGAACGACGGGTGACCACCTCACCCGAGTCCGAACACCATCGCGAGCACTCCGACTACTTCGGGAACACCGCCGCCACCTTCGCGATCCACGATTCGCACACCGCGCTCGTGGTCACGGCAACCTCGGTGATCGACACCTCGGCCCGACCGAGCCGCTTCGACGAGGACGGAGACCACCCGTGGGAGTCGTTCGCCGCACCCACCGACGCGGGCTTCGCCGGCGACCTCATGGCCCTCGAGTACTCGATCGACTCTCCGCTGGTGAGCCGGAGCCGGGCGCTGGCCGCCTACGGTGCACCCTCGTTCGCCCCGGGACGCTCGCTCGCCGAGGCCGTTGTCGATCTGAACCGGCGCATCCACACCGACTTCGTGTTCGACGCCAAGGCCACCGACGTCACGACCACCCTCGACGAGGTGCTGGAGCTCCGGAGGGGCGTTTGTCAGGACTTCGCCCACGTGATGGTCGGCGCCCTTCGTTCGCTCGGCGTGCCCGCCTGCTACGTGAGCGGCTACCTCGAGACCGACCCCCCACCGGGCCAGGCCCGCCTGGCCGGGGCCGATCGCACCCACGCCTGGGTCGGCGTGTATCTGGGCCGCGGTCGCTTCGTGGGAGTCGATCCCACCAACGATCGCTTCGCCGGTCCTCGCTACATCACCACGGCGCGAGGCCGCGACTATGCCGACGTGCCACCGATGAAGGGCGTGATCTACACCGACGCCGAGGAGAGCACGCTCACCGTCGAGGTCGACGTCACCCCTCGGTGAGCGCGGAGCGGTAGCGTCCGCAGCCATGCAGCCCTTTCGGTGTGCGGTGTGCGGCCAACTGCTCTTCTTCGACAACTCGAGCTGTCTCTCGTGTCGGTCGCCGCTGGGATTCCTCCCCGAGGAGAACCGCCTGGTCGCCCTGCACGCCGATTCGAGCCTGCTCCGCGCCGCCGACGGCACGCCGGGCGAGTTCCGACGCTGCGCCAATCTGCGCACGGCTCGGTGCAACTGGCTGGTGACGGTGGACGACACCGAGGCCTTGTGCACGAGCTGTCGGCTGACATCGGTGCGGCCCAACGACTCCGAGGTCGAAGCCATCGAGGCCTTCGCCCACGCCGAGGCGGCCAAGCGGCGGCTGCTCGCACAGCTCCGGCGTCTCGGGCTGCCGGTGGTCGACCGGAGCATCGACGAGCAACGCGGCGTCGGCTTCGAGTTCCTGTCGTCGCGGGGCCAGAACGTGATCACCGGACACGACGCCGGCGTGATCACCCTCGATCTCTCCGAGTCCGACGATGCCCATCGTGAGTTCGTCCGTCAACAGCTGGGCGAGGCGTACCGCACCGTGCTCGGCCACCTTCGCCACGAGATCGCGCACTACTACTGGCCGATGCTGGTGTTCGACGCCGGACGAAGCGACGACTTCCGTGCGCTGTTCGGCGACGAGCGCGAGCCGTACGAGGCGGCGATGCAGCGCCATTACGGCCGGAACGCCGAGGCCCCCGACGACTGGTCGATCGACCATGTGAGCCAGTACGCCACCATGCACCCGTGGGAGGACTGGGCGGAGACCTTTGCGCATTACCTGCACATCGAGTCGGGTCTCGATACCGCCTTCGGCTTCGGTCTCTCGGTGGGCGAGCCGTCGCTGTCCGCGGGCGCCGCAGCAGCAGCGAGCAGCGTCGGAACCGCAGTGGGCCCCATGGTGCAGGGGTGGTTGTCGCTCACGATCGCCCTGAACGGCATGGCCCGTTCGATCGGCCACGGCGACCTCTACCCCTTCGTCCTGTCGCCGAAGGTGATCGCCAAGCTCGACTTCGTCCACCGCGCCGTGACCGCCGGCCGGCTCGACGAGGGTCAGAGGCGCTCGCCGAGATAGGTCATGAGGCGGTCGATCGAGACGCGGTCCTGGTGCATGGTGTCGCGATCGCGCACGGTGACGGCATCATCGTCGAGGGTGTCGAAGTCGACCGTGACGCAGTACGGCGTACCGATCTCGTCCTGACGGCGATACCGGCGACCGATGGCCTGGGTCTCGTCGTAGTCGGCCATGTAGCGCTCGGCCACGATCGCGAACACCTTCTGGGCCACCGGGGTGAGCGTGTCCTTCTTCGACAGCGGGAGCACGGCCACCTTGAACGGGGCCAGCTTCGGGTGCAGGTGCAGCACGGTACGGGTGTCGTCGTTCACCGTCTCCTCGGCGTAGGCCGACAGGAGGAACGCCATCAGCGACCGGGTGGCGCCCGCGGCGGGTTCGATCACGTGCGGCGTGTAGTGCTCGTTGGCCTGCTGATCGAAGTACTCGAGCCGTTCGCCCGAGTGCTCGGAGTGCTGCTTCAGGTCGTAGTCGCCGCGGTTGGCGATTCCCTCGAGCTCACCCCATCCCCAGGGGAACAGGAACTCGACGTCGCTGGTGTCGGAGCTGTAGTGGCTGAGCTCGTCGGAGCCGTGGGATCGCAGCCGGAGGTGGTCGGCGGGAATCCCGAGGTCGACGTACCAGTCGAACCGCTGCTGACACCAGTACTGGTACCACTCGTCGGCCTCGGCCGGCGGAACGAAGAACTCGAGCTCCATCTGCTCGAACTCACGGGTTCGGAACACCCAGTTGCCGGGGGTGATCTCGTTGCGGAAGCTCTTGCCGACCTGGGCGATGCCGAAGGGCGGCCGCTTGCGGCTGGTTTCGAGCACGTTCTTGAAGTTGATGAACATGCCCTGGGCCGTCTCGGGGCGAAGGTACACGTCGTGGCCCGCGCCTTCGATCGGACCGGCCTGCGTCTTGAACATGAGATTGAACGCCCGCGCCTCGGTGAAGCTGTCCTTGGCGCCGCAGTTGGGACACAGCAGCGGGTCGTCGAGCTGATCTTCGCGGAAGCGATCGTTGCAGTTCTTGCAGTCGACTAGTGGGTCGGTGAAGTTCTGGAGGTGCCCGCTCGCGGCCCACACCGCCGGTGGTGACAAGATCGAGGCATCGAGCCCGACGACGTCGGTCCGTTGTTGCACCATCGAATGCCACCACGCGTCCTTCACGTTGCGCAGCATGAGGACACCGATCGGTCCGTAGTCGTACGCAGAACGGAAGCCGCCGTAGATGTCGGCGGACTGGAACACGATTCCTCGCCGCTTGGCGAGGTTCACGATGTTGCCCATGAGGTCGGCTTCGGGGGTACGTTCGGCATCGGCCATAGCGGACGAGGCTAGCGGCGTGCCGTTGCCGGCCGATCACCTTCACCGTCACGCTGGCGACCCCGATCGCCTGCTACAACAGGTCGGAGCTCACAACGAAGGGGACCGGACCGACATGGACACCAAGACCATCGGGCGGCGGATCGGCGCCTTCGTGATCGATGTGATCATCGCGTGGATCGTGGTGATCGTGGTTGGTTCCTTCCTCCTCCAGACCGTCGAAGTGCCCGCCGGCGGGCTCGGCGTCGACGCGTGCGAGCTCATCGCCGACGAGTACCCGATCTGTTTCAACGTGAACGACGACTACTACGTCGGCGACAACGGCGACCTGGGTGTCTTGGTGGCCGTCGGACTGGCCGCGTGGCTACTGCTGCGGGTCATCCCGCAGGGGCTCAACGGTCGCACGCCGGGCAAGAAGCTGCTCGGCATCAAGGTGGTGAACGCGGAGGGCGAACCGCCCGGCATCGGCCGTTCGCTTCTGCGCGAGGTGCTGTGGGTGATCGACTCCCTTCCGTTCCTCTACCTGGTCGGCCTCATCACGGCCGCCGCAACGAAGAAGAACCAACGGGTCGGCGACATGGTGGCGGGCACCTTCGTCGTGCGCGCCGACTCGGTGGGCTCGAGCGCCATCGGTTCGCCGGAGTCGATGGGCTACCAGAACGCGCCCCCACCGATTCCGACCAACCAGCCGGTGTGGGACGCCGAGCGTGGTGCCTACGTGCACCGCGACGCGAGCGGTCGGGTGCAGGTGTACGACGACGCCACCGGTCAGTGGAGCGACGGCTGAGCCGAGACTCAGGCGCCCAGCAGACCGGCGGAGCGCAACCGTCGTTCCAGCACGTGCTCGACGGAGCGGGTGGCCAGGTTCTCGAGCTCGGTGGCCGCCGCGCTGTCGGGCTCCTCGAGGGCATCGCTCAGTCGTCCACCCAACACCAACCGAAGAAGGCGCAACGCCTCGGCACTGATCGGCAGACCGCGACGACACGTGGCGCACAACACGCCGCCGTGACCGATGTCGAAGGCCACCAGCGCGTCGACGGCACCACACGATGCACATTCGTCGAGCATCGGCGAGAAGCCTTCCAGCGCCAGGAGCTTCCAGAAGAAACCCGCCATCACCAGGGGCGGGTTGCTGGTCTCGAGCGTCCGCAGGGCACCGAGCAGCATCTGGTAGATGCGGGGGGCGGGCTCGCCGTCCTGCGCGAGATGATCGACGGCCTCGAGCATCGTCATGGCCCGGTTGTAGCGGTCGAGGTCTTCACGGATGCGCCGGAAGCTGTCGATGGCCTCGGTCTGGGTGACGATGTCGAGGTCGCTGCGGCCCGCGTAGAGCTGCACCTCGATGTGGCTGGTGGGTTCGAGGCGGGCGCCGAACTTGCTGCGGGTCTTGCGGACACCTTTGGCCACCGCCCGCACCTTGCCGTGGTCGCGGGCCAACAGCACGACGATCCGATCGGCTTCACCCAGCTTGTAGGTGCGCAGCACGATCGCCTGGTCGCGGTACAACGACACGGTCAGACCTTCCCGAATCGCCGATCGCGCGCCTGGTACTCGGCGATCGCCTCGATCAGGGGCCCACGGCCGAAGTCGGGCCACAAGGCGTCGGAGAACACCAGCTCGCTGTAGGCGATCTGCCACAACAGGAAGTTCGAGATGCGCTCTTCGCCCGAGGTGCGGATCAACAGATCCGGGTCGGGCATCTCCGGGTCGTACAGGTGGCGGGCGATGGTGCGTTCGTCGATCTTCTCCGGATCGACGCCCTCGGCCACGATCGCCCGCACTGCGTCGACGATCTCGGCCCGGCCCCCGTAGTTGAACGCAACGGTGAAGGTGAGGCCGGTGTTGTCGCGTGTCAGCTCCTCGGCCAGCTCGATGCGCTTCAACACGCTGCGGGGCACGCGCCAGTTGCGCCGGCCGATCACCCGGATGCGGATGTTGCGATCGTGCAGCTCCTGGCGGCGCCGGTCGAGGATGACTCGGCTGTAGTTGACCAGGAACCGGACCTCCTCGGGCGGACGCTTCCAGTTCTCGGTCGAGAAGGCGTAGACCGTGAACCAGTCGATTCCCAGCTCACGAGCGGCGTCGACGGTGTCGAACAGGGCCTGTTCGCCCTGCTCGTGACCTGCGGTTCGCTTCAGGCCACGGTCGTTGGCCCACCGGCCGTTGCCGTCCATGATGCAGGCGACATGAGCGGGCATGCGAGCGGGATCGAGCACCGGGATCACCTCGGCAACCTACCGCCGGATGGGTCCACCGTCGGGGAATGCCGAGCGCGTACCCTTTTGCCATCACAACGCAACCAGCTCCGTGGGTATCGGAACTCCGGCACGTGCACGGAAAGAAGCCAATTCGAGTCTGGCCAGTCGCTCGACTGTCCTATGCGGCCATCGTTGCCACTCTCGTGGTGATGACCCTGCTGGCCGCCGCCGGCATCGTCGGCTGACCTGCGTAACCTCAGGTCGCGATGATCGACGGTGATCTGGTAGAAGACGCCCTTGGCCGAGTGACCGGCGAGCTCCCCGGCGGGGGCGAGATCCGGTCGGGTCAGCTGGCCATGGCCCAGGCGGTGGCGCAGGCGATCGACGGCGAGCGTCATCTGGTGGTGCAGGCCGGCACGGGTACGGGCAAGTCGTTGGCGTACCTCGTACCCATCGTGTTGTCGAAGCGCACCGCCGTGATCGCCACCGCCACCAAGGCTCTGCAGGACCAGTTGGCCGGCAAGGATCTGCCGCACCTCGCGGCAACCCTGGGCCAGGCGTTCACCTTCGCCGTACTCAAGGGTCGCTCGAACTACGTGTGCCGCCAGCGGGTCGACGAGCTCGACGACGACGATCAGCTCCAGATCGAGGGTACGCGCGAGCGTGTCGCCGCCGAGGTCGAGGTGCTGGTCGAGTGGGCCGCCACCACCACGACGGGCGACCGAGCGGAGCTGGCCGTCGAACCGTCGAATGCCGCGTGGGAGAAGGTGAGCGTGGGCCTGCGCGAGTGCCCCGGCGCCAGTCGCTGCCCACAGGGCGGCAATTGCTTCGCCGAAGGGGCGAGGTACCGAGCGGCCGAGGCCGACGTGATCGTGGTGAACACCCACTTGTACGGCATCCACCTGGCCGCCGAGAACGCCGTGCTCCCGGACCACGACGTGGTGGTGATCGACGAGGCTCATCAGCTCGAGGAGGTCATCTCCAATACTGCGGGTGTCACCCTGGGTGCCGGCCGGTTCTCGGCGCTGGCCAATGCCGTCACGGCCATCATCGACGACGTCCAGCTCGTGGCCGATCTCCATGCATCGGCCGACTCACTCGGCGTCGCGTTGGAGCACTCGGCCGACGTGGCGGTGCGCCCCGCGGAGGTTCCCGATCTGGCCAACGCTCTGCTGCTCGGTCAGGAGCGCACTCAGCGAGCCCTCGACGCGGCGCGAAAGGTGCCCAAGGACGCGGGCGAAACCGTGGCCGCCAAGGCCCTGCGGGTGACCAAGGCGGCCGGCGCGCTGCTCGACGACATCGCGGCCGCGTTCGCGCTGCCCGACACGCACGTGGCGTGGGTCGCCGGTGGTACCACCCCACAACTGCGGGTGGCCCCGGTCGAGGTCGGCGAGCTCTTGTCCGACGTGCTGTGGCCCGAGACCACGGCGATTCTCACGAGCGCGACGTTGCCGGCGAACGTGGCCGAGCGTCTCGGCCTCCCGCCGGGCGGCTATGACGAGCTCGACGTGGGCAGCCCGTTCGATTTCGAGGCCAACGCCTTGCTGTACTGCGCCGCAGATCTGCCCGATCCACGCTCACCCGACTACCAGGAAGCGTTGTTCATGGAGATCGAGCGACTCATCGTGGCCGCCGGCGGGCGCACCCTCGCCTTGTTCACGAGCTGGCGCGTGATGCGGGCTGCCGCCGACCACCTCGACGGTCGGCTTCCCTGGCGACTACTCACACAGAGTGAGCTGCCCAAGCAGGCGCTGCTCGAGGCGTTCACCGACGACCCCGAGTCGTCGTTGTTCGCCACCATGAGCTTCTGGCAGGGCGTCGACATCCCGGGGCGCTCGCTGTCGCTGGTCATCATCGACCGCATCCCGTTCCCCCGACCCGACGACCCGCTGCTCCAGGCCCGCCGGGATCGGGCCGGCAGCCGGGCCTTCGGTGCGGTCGATCTGCCCCGGGCGGCGACGTTGCTGGCCCAGGGCGCGGGGCGCCTCATCCGCCGGGGCGACGACAAAGGGGTCGTCGCGGTGCTCGACTCGCGACTCGCCACCGCCAAGAGCTACCGCTGGAACCTCGTCAACGCGCTTCCCCCGTTCCGGCGAACCAGCGACCGCCACGAGGCCGAGGCCTTCCTTCGCCACCTCCGCGACGGCGCCTGAGCCCCGGCCGAACTACCGAAATCGGTTTGTCCGGGCCCACATCTGGGCCCGCGCAAACCGATTTCGGCGGTGGAGGGTGGATGGGCCGGCGCTCGGCGGCGGCGCTACTCGGGCGCGTACACGGCCACCTCGTGGAGGATGACCCAGCCGTCCATCTGCACGGTCTGGACCCGGACGAACCGCACGTCGTCGGGCGCCGGCTCGAGCTCGACCACCAGCACCTGCCCCCTGGTGGCGTCGGCGCTCACCTCACCGACGAGGCGCCCGGGCGCCGGCTCGTCGGCGCTGCGCACATACACCTGATGGGTCTGGGGGCCGGTGGGTGACACGGTGCCGATGAGGATCTCCACGCGGCCCACGGTTCGGGGCTCCTCGAGGTCGATCTCGATCCACTGCGGCGGACCGTCGGGCGCCGTCCACCAGGTGGCTTCGCTACCGTCGACGGCGTTGGCGGCCAAGTAGTCCTCGGTCTCGCCGAGCTCTTCGAGCGACGCAGTAGCTGGGCGATTCAGTGCCAGGTTGGGGCTCACATACGGCCCCACGTCGCAGGGATCGGGACGGGTCTGCGGCGACAGCGCGACGGCGATCTCGTCGTCCCCCGAGTTGACGGTGAAGACTTCGTCGTCGCTCTCGCTGCCCCACATCCACACCAGCCAGCCGAGGAACGGGTAGGCGCACGAGTCGGCCTGCCAGCGGGCCATTGCCGCGGCGGCATCGTCGCGACTACCGAAGGCAACCGAGAAGGCGCCGAACTCGCCGAGGATGATGGGCATGTCGACCGGCTCGTCGATGCCGTACGCCGCCGCCAGAGCGGGCCAGGTGGCCCCCAGTGCCGGATAGGCGTGCAGATCGACGAAGTCGAGGTCGCTGTTGCGTAGCACGACCTCGGGCAGTACCCACCGATTGTCCGACGCCACCCGGCCGGCGTCGGGATCCTCGGCGGAGAAATAGCCGATCGTGACCAAGGCCCCGTCGTGTTCGCGCCGCACGGCGTCACCCACCGACGACACATAGGCCAACAGGTTGCTCGCCACCATCTGCTCGACGGCGGCGTCGTCGGCCAAGTCGTAGGTCTCCCCGTCGGCGGTGGTCACCGAACCCGTGGTCAACGAGAGCGGCGGAACGTCGCGCAGGAAGAACTGCTCGTTGGCCAGCTGCCACGCGAGCACCGCGTGGAGTGGCGCACCCCGTTCTCGCAGGCCGGAGAGGAGATCGGTGAAATACTCCGCGGCAATCGCATGCCCCTCGGCGCTGAGGTACACCGAGTTGCGGTAGCCGCCGAACACCTCGCAGCACGGCATCCGTTCGGTGTAGCCCGGATCGGGTATGTCGTTGCTGGTGGGCAGAGCCACCAGACCGCGATCGGCCATGCGCGTGAGCAGGTCGGCCAGGTTGTCGAGGAACTCCGGACGAACGCCGTCACTCGACGCGGCGCACGACATGCACAGGTCGAGGAAGAAGCGGATGGTGTTGAAGCCGTGGCCGGCGATCTCGTCGAGCTGCTGGTCGAGCCACTCGGGGTCGTAGTCGAGGAAGAGGACATCGCCCCGACCGGCTTGTTTGCGCAACAGATTGACGCCGCGGAGCACGAATGTGTCGTCGGTACGGCGATCGACGAAGTGGCCTTCCTCGATGGAGATCCACTGCTGCTCCGGCGGAGCGGCGACCGGCGTGGACTGGGGCTCTGCCGCAGTGGCCTCGGCGGGCTGGGGCGTTGCCGTTGGCTCGGAGATCTCCGACACGGCCGCTTCGTCGACGGGAGACGCCGTGTCGGCAGAACACGACCCTGTGGACACCATTAGCACCGCTGCGACCGCAACCCACCGTACGCCGTACACAGGTCGACACTAGCTGTCGGCTGGGCCGCGGACCTTGCCGTCGCGAAGGTCGGCCCCTACGGTGCAAAGAGCCGGCGCCGGGGGCGATGCCATGGTTGATGAACCGAATCCAGGAGCGCAGAGCGCTGCGAACGACCCACGGTGGACCGACGAAGAGCTCGACCGATGGTTCGCCGAGTCGGGATTGTCCGACTGGAGCGTGGAATCACTGGGCGAACTGCTCTCGATGGAGACCTCCCGCCGCGTGGCTCACGTCTACTCCACCAGCGACGATGGGACTCCCTACGTCGAGGAGTCCCCCGAACTGGAGGTCACCCCAGATCTCGGCTTCGGGCTCCGAGGGCTCTTGACGGAGGACGAGTACTTCACGGTGGCCTTGGATCGGCGCTTCGCTCACTTCGGAGTCGAGGCGAAGACGAGCCTGCGCCGGGGCTTCGAGGCGCTGCCCGCCGATCACGTGTTACGGGGGCCGGCGAACTTCGGGCGCTCGGACGACACGGCCGACGAGACGGTCGACGCCTGGCCGGAGACTCCCGATGACACCGTGGTCACCAGCGTCGGTCGGATACGCAGGATTCTGCTTCCGGTCGCCATCGGGACCGGTCTCATCATCGGTGCCACCGCCGTGATCGTCGTCGTCAGCGACGATGGTGGCGAGACCGACACAGAGGTCGTGGAACCCCCCGAGGACGACGCGGCGCCGCCCGTGACCGAGACCGAGCCCGTGGACCCCGCTTCGTCATCGGAGAGTCCGTCCTCCGAGGAAGCCATCTCGTCCCAGGAGCCCGAGGCCAGCCCGCCGCCCGCCCCCGAGCCGCCGGTCCGTTCCATCTTCGCCGACGAGACGGACGATTTCACCGCTCTCGCCAGAGATGCAGTCGACACCCTTCCCGGTCCGCCCGCATTCGACATCGTCGGATACGGCCAAGACGAGAACGGCAACTTGATCGTGGAGTTCGCAAGCAGCCTCGAGGCGGCGATCCTGGCCGACCCGGGCATCGCGAGCGTCTCCATCATCCTCTTTCTGCCCGATGGGAACGTCGGAGAGTGGATTTGGACCTACAACGGTGCGAACGATCCGCCGATACGACTCGAAGCATCGGTCGAGCTGCCACCCGACCAGTCCCAGGACTTCACGGTCGACATCGAGGAAGCCGTGATGACGTTCAGCTTCGACGGATTCGAACCCCCGCCCGGAACCGAGATCAGGGCCAGCTCCATTGTCTCGGAACCCGGTGCCGCAGAAACGGTCACCGATCGCACCGCTGGGGGCCTCCTCGGCCAGTGAAGAGTCTCCGTCTCACCCCGGCTACCCGAAATTGGTTTGTCGGGGCCCACATCTGGGCCCACGCAAACCAATTTCGGGGGTTTTGGGGCGTCAGAGATCGGGGTTGGCGCCGTAGCCGAGGCGTTCGGGACGGTCTTGCCAGTCCTTGTTCACCTTGACGTGCAGGTCGACGTAGGCGCCTTCCCGTAGCTGAGCACGAACCGCCTCGCCCACCTGTTTGAGCACGGCGCCCTTCCTGCCGATCACGATGCCCTTCTGGCTCTCGCGCTCGACCAGGATCTCGATGCGGATGTAGGGCCACTCCCACTCGGTGACACGCGTGGCGATGGAGTGGGGAAGCTCCTCACGAGTGATCTTCAACAGCTGCTCGCGCACGAGCTCGGCCACCCAGAAGGCGTCGGGCTGATCGGTGATCGTGTCGGCGTCGTAGAGCCGCGGCCCCTCGGGCAGTCGGGCGATCAGCGCGTCGAGCAGCTCGGGCACGCCGGCGCCGGTGACACCCGAGACCGGGAAGTACTCGGAGAAGTCCCACTCGGCCGCCTTGGCGAGCTGCACGATCATCTTGTCGGGCTTGGCCTTGTCGGCCTTGGTCAGCACCACCACGGTGTCGGGGCCGAGGGTCTCGGCAATGAACTCGTCGCCCCGACCGATTGGTGCCGATGCATCGATCACCAGGCACACCACGTCGACCTGGGAGGTGGCCTGGGTCGCGGCGTCGTTCAGCTTCTCGTTGAAACTCGAGCGCGGCTTGTGGATGCCCGGAGTGTCGACGAAGACCACCTGGGCATCGGCGCGATCGAGGATGCCACGGATCTGGTTGCGGGTGGTCTGCGGCTTGTCGGACACGATCGACACCTTCGTGCCGAGAATGTGGTTGAGCAGCGTGGACTTCCCGGCGTTGGGTCGACCGACGAAGGTGACGAAGCCCGACCGGAAGCCCTCGGGCGTCTCGTCGAGCTGGGTCACGCCGGCTCGCCCGCTACCTCGTGGTCGTCGACCGGCTGGCCCACGTCGATGCGCACTCGGGCGATGCGCCGGCCCTGGACCCGCTCGACGGTGAGCAGGTGACCGTTGGCGTCGAGGGTCTCGCCCTCGACGGGGATGTGCCCGAGCGAGTTGAAGATGAAGCCACCCACCGTGTCCCAGTCGCCCTCGGGCAGCTCGACACCGATGTCGTGTTCGAGGTCGGCGATGGGCACGCGCCCGTTGACGCGGAAGTGGTGGTCGTCGACCCGCTCGATCAAGGGCTTCTCGACGTCGAACTCGTCGACGATCTCCCCCACCAGCTCCTCGATGAGGTCTTCGAGAGTGACCAGCCCGGCGGTGCCGCCGTACTCGTCGACCACGATCGCGAGGTGGAAGGTCTCCGCCTGCATCTCGCGTAGCAGCTCGGCCACCCGCTTGGTCTCGGGCACGAAACGAGAGGCGCGCAAGATACCCGTGACGGGCTCGGCCTCGAGGTCGTCGCGCTGGGCGCGCATGAGGTCTTTCGCGTGGATGATGCCGACGATGTCGTCGATGCCGTCACCGATGGTGGGGAGGCGGCTGTAGCCGTTCAGGATGGCGACCTCGAGCGCATCGGCGATGCGGAAGCCGGCTTCGACGACGACCATGTCGGGACGGGGCACCATCACCTCACGGACGACGGTGTCGCCGAAGGTGATGATCGACTCGATGAACTCGCGTTCCTGCATGTCGATCGATTCCGAAGCCACAGCTTCGCCGGCCAGTGCCAGCAGCTCCTCTTCGGTGACCTCCGACGACGACTCAGGGTCGCTCGGACGAATGGGCGCCGCCAAGGCGAGGAGAGCCTTGGCGATCCATCGCAGCGGAGCGACGAGGCTCAGCGCTCGAACGAACGGGGCGAGGCGGAGGGCAGTGCGGTCGGGGTCGGCCAGAGCGATGGCCTTGGGGATGGCCTCGGCGGCCACGAAGACGACGGCGAGAGTGATGGAAAATCCGATGACCGCTCCCTCGACCCCCCACCGTCGGTCGGCGAAGACCGCGACGACGGTGGCGGTGGCGAGGTGACTCGCCAGGAGCACGAAGAGCACGGGGTTGATGGTGGACTCGCGGTTCTCGACGACCCGGCGCAGGGTTATGGCACCCCGGCGGCCTTCCTCTTCCAGCGACTCGGCTCGGGCCGAGCTCATGCGGGTGATGGCGGTTTCGGCCGCGGCCAGCAGGGCGGCGAGGATGATGAGGAGGCCAACGCCCACGACGGCGAGGAGGTCGACGGTGCTCATCGGTGGAACCGATCGAGCAGCGCCTGTTCGCGTGCTTGCATCCGAGCCTGCTCGTCGGGCTGGGCGTGGTCGTGGCCGAGCAGGTGCAGCAGGCCGTGCACCACGAGAAGGGCCATCTCGTCGTCGAGCGAGTCGAGGTCGGTGTTGGTGCGGGCGAAGGCGGGGCAGATCACGATGTCGCCCACCATGCGCGGGATGTCGGGGCTGTCGGGCCCGTCGTCGTCGATGGGGAAGGCCAGCACGTCGGTGGGTCGGCCGTCGCCGTCGAGGTGCTCGACCTTGAGCCGGGCGATGGTGTCGTCGTCGACGAACACCAGGTTGGCCTCGGCATCGCCGGTGACACCCTCGTGGGCGAGGCCGTCGGCCAACAGGGTGGCCCATCGGGCGAGGTCGATCGGTTCGGCGTGCTGGTCGTCGGTGGCCTCGACGTGGATGCCGTGCGCCTCCACCACCGAGGTCATCGACGTCTCCCCGGTGGTAGTGGGACTGTCGGGGTTCACTTGGGCGGTACCCGTTCGTAGGCGTCGACGATCTGCTGCACGATGCGGTGGCGCACGACGTCGCGACTGGTGAGGCGCACGAAGCCGAGACCGTCGATGCCGCCGAGGATCGGTCTCGAGGTCGAGCAGACCGCTGCGGCCGTCCGGCACGTCGACCTGGGTGACGTCGCCGGTGATGACGGCCCGAGACCCGAAGCCGATGCGGGTGAGGAACATCTTCATCTGCTCGGGCGTGGTGTTCTGGGCCTCGTCGAGGATGATGAAGCTGTTGTTGAGCGTGCGGCCGCGCATGAACGCGAGCGGCGCGACCTCGATCGATGCCCCGCTCGAGCATGCGCTCCGTGCCGTCGGTGTCGACCATGTCGTGCAGCGGCGTCGTAGAGCGGACGCAGGTACGGGTCGACCTTGGCCATGAGGTCGCCGGGCAGGAACCCGAGCCGTTCGCCGGCTTCGACCGCCGGTCGGGTGAGGATGATGCGGTCGACCTTCTTGGCTTGCAGGGCCTGCACCGCCATGGCGACCGCCAGCCAGCTCTTGCCGGTGCCGGCCGGGCCGATGCCGAAGGTGATGATGTTGTTGGCGATGGCGTCGACGTAGCGCTTCTGTCCGGCCGACTTCGGCCGGATGGGCGCCGCGGGGCGTGCGCAGGATCTCGGTGGTGAGCACATCGCTCGGCGACTGCGTCGACGCCACCATGTCGATGCTCTGCTGCAGGGTGCGCACGTCGAGGGCCTGTCCGTGCTGCACCAAGAGCACCATCTCGCGGATGAGCTCGGCAACGGTGTCGGCCTCGGCACCGTCGACGGTGATCTCGTTGCCCCGCACGTGCACCAGGGTGGCGGGAAACGCTGCCTCGATGATCCGCAGGTACTCGTCGCGCTCGCCGAGCAGGGCGGGCATGAGGTCGTTGCCGGGCACGGTGATCTTGACAGGGGTCGCTTGCATGGTGGTCTCCACAGGCTAGTGGCCGCGTGCACCGCTGCGCCCCTGGAACGCACGGTGTTCGGTGATCCGAATAGCCCATGGTCCCCGTGACGGGCCGCCGCCCACCTCCTACTCTGGCGCCACCCATGGCCGATGTTCCCTTCGACTCGTCGCTGGGGTTCCCGGGCGGACGATCGCTCGAGGATGCCCTCATGCGCTGGACCGCCGACGCCCGCGTCGACGAGCGGGCCCAGGAACGGGTGCGAGAACGATGGCTGCGTCAGCAGACCGAGGAGGACGCCACCTTCGCCGGCGCGCTGGTCGATCTGGCCGAGCGGGGCCGGCCGGTGGGCATCCTGACCGCGGCCGGGCGGCAACACCGTGGGGCGATCAGCGCCGTGGGGGCCGACTTCGTGCTCATGCGCACGCTTCAGGACCACGACATCCTGGTGCCATTCGACGCCGTCTCCTACGTACGCCCCCAGGCCGGCGAGGCGGCCACGTTCGGCGATCGCACGCTGACCATCGACATCCTGTTCACCGAAGCGCTGCACGAGCTGAGCGCCGATCGCCCCCGGGTGCTGATCATCTTCCGTGGCCCGAACCAGTCGGTGGCCGGCACGTTGCGATCGGTCGGCCGCGACCTGTTGAACCTCGGCCTCGACGGCCCCGACCGGGCCACCGCCGCCATTCCGGTGGCGTCGATCGCCGAGGTGGCCTCGACGTGATCGCCACGAAGCGACAACGTCTAGGGCGAGTTCGTGTCGGGGTAGAGGTGTTCGAGGGTGCCCGGTTCGATGCGGCACGACTCGACGTAGGCATCGACGTCGGCCGGTTTGAGGCGGATCACCCGCCCGAAGCGATACGCGGGCAGGTCGCCCTCGTCGATGAAGCGATAGAGGGTGCGGGCGGTGATGCCGAGGCGCCGAGCGGCTTCCTTGGTACTCAACCATTCGGTGTTGGCGGGCTTGGAGCCCGGGCCGTCCGCCGTGTCGGTGGAAGTGTCGTCGTGAGCCATAGGCCTTCAACTGTAGATCATTCTTCGACAACTTTCGATACTTTCGATACCTTCGGTGCCATGCCGAAGCCTTCCAAGGTTTGCCAATGACAACCAGGGACAGCCCGTACCCCACCCCGCCCGACATCACCGGCGCGGCCGGGCCCTCGATCACCCGGCGCCGCGGCCTGCCCACCGGCCGAGCCGTCGTGGGTGCGCTCCTCGTCAGCCTGGCCGCCATCGGCTTGTTCGTCGCCTACCGCCAGGCCGTGGGCGAACCCGACACGAGCTTCGTCGTGTTGAACGGGCGGGTCGAGGCCGGCCAGCGCGTGACCGCCGCCGACGTGCAGATGGAGAAGATCGAGCTCCCCGACTCGGTGACCGCCACGGTGTTCAGCGATCCGAGCTCGGTCATCGGAGGCGTCGCCATCGTTCCGCTCCGGGCCGGTGAGATGCTCCAGCGCAGCGACATCCTGTTGTTGGCGCCCGGCGAGGCGCCCGACGATCCGCCGTGGCGGGAGCTCTCGTTCTCGATTGCGTCCGCTCGCGCGGTCGACGGTCAGATCCGGCCGGGCGAGACGATCGATCTGATCGCCACGTATTCCGTCCAGGGCGACACCGACACGGTCGTCGTCTTTCGCGACGCGCCGGTGCTGCGCATCACCGAGGCCAGTGACGGCCTCCTGTCGAGCACGGGTGGGTTCACGATCACCGTCGCCCTCGCCGACCCCTCGACCGTGCTCGCGGCTGTGAACGCCGTCGACGACGCCCAGGAGCTCACCGTCGTGCGGGCCACCAAGGTCGGCGAGCAGGAGCTCCCCGACTCGTTCCGCTTCGAGGGGGCGACCACCACGACACCCACCGACGAGGTCGGCGGTTGAACACCGAGTTGTTCCACCGGGGCCGCCGAGGCCGTCATGGCTGACCGTTACGTGCTGCTCGGGCTCGCCCACGCCCGCTCGCCGTGGTTTCGCGATGTCGGGCGGTGGGCCAACGCCGCGGCCATCCCGGCCGAGTTCGTCAAGTGTCTCAGCGTCGAAGAGGTTCGTGCCCGCCTCGCTGCAGGTCGGCCGTACTCGGCGCTCCTCATCGACGGCAGCCTGCCGGGCGCCGACCGCGATCTGCTCGACGCCGTCACCGAGACCGGCGCAGCCGTTTTCATCATCGACGATCGTCGGCTCAACCGCGACTGGCTGTCGCTCGGCGCCAGTCGGATCCTGCCGGCCGACTTCACTCGGAGCGATCTGTCCGATGCGCTCGAGAATGCGGCCCGCCCCATCAGCCGGGCCGACACCTTGTCGCTCGGACCATCGACCGACGACACGGTCGAACCCAGCTGGAGTGGCCGCCTCATCGCCGTGACCGGCCCCGGGGGGACCGGCGCCTCGGTGGTGTCGATGGCGCTCGCTCAGGCTCTCTCCACCGATCCCCGCTTCCGCCAGCTGGTGTTGCTCGCCGACCTCGCCCTCGACGCCGAACAGGCAGTCCTGCACGACGCGCGAGACGTCGTGCCCGGTCTCCAGGAGCTCGTCGAGGCGTTCCGGACCGGTGCCCCCACGTCGGGGGAGATACGCACCATGGTCTTCTCCACCGACAGAGGCGAATATCACCTCCTGCTCGGACTGCGTCGCCATCGCGACTGGGCGGGACTGCGACCTCGCGCCTTCGACGCCGCCGTCGCCGGCCTCCTGCACTCCTACCGGCTGGTGGTCGCCGACGTCGATGCCGACATCGAGGGCGAGACCGAGACTGGGGTGGTCGAGATCGAAGACCGAAACCTGTTGGCCCGAACCGCCATGCGTCGAGCCGCGCTCACGGTGGTGGTCGGAAACCCCGGCGTCAAGGGCCTGCACTCTCTCGTGCGTGTCGTGTCGGCGCTGCTCGACTCGGGCGTCGCGGCCGACACCATCCTGCCGGTCGTCAACCGGGGACCGCGTGGCGTCCGCCAGCGGGCCGAGATCACGATGAGCTTCGCAGAGCTGCTCGATGGCTCCCGCCGAGGACTCGCGAGCCCGGTGTTCATCTCCGAGCGCCGCCGCGTCGACGAGGCGCTCCGGGACGGCACCCCACTGCCGGCCAACCTGGGCGGAGATGTCTCCCGTGCGGTGCTGGCTCTCCTCGACCGCGAGCACCCCGACCCTGCACCGGAGTCGGCACCCGATCTCGAAGGAGTCCCCATCGCGCCCGGCACCCTCGGCCGCTTCGCCGACTTCGACGACGAGGGTGACACGTGAGCGACCACGCCGAAGAGCTGTCCCCCCTTGCTCTCATCGAAGAGCGTGTGCAGGACCGCGCCAAGACGATGGCCCTCGACATGACCGGCACCGACGGGCCCGCCGCGATCCGCGCACTGATCGACGAAGAGATCGGCCGCTGGAACGACGAGTTCAAGCGGGGTCAGCGGCCCTACGAGCTCGCCGATGCATCGCTCGTCGCCGATCGCGCCTACCGCAATCTCGTCGGCTACGGGCCCCTCGGTCCGCTGCTCGACGACGACGATGTATGGGAGATCATGATCAATGCGCCCGACGCGATCTTCGTCAAGCGGCACACGGGCCGCAGCGGCTACAACGACGAGGTCTTCCACGACGACGAACACGTACTGCGGGTGCTCACCAAGGTGCTCGACGAATCATCGCGGTCACACCGCAAGCTCGACCCGAGCGAGGGGCTGCAAGACGCCCAACTCGACAGTGGTGCCCGCCTCCACATCGTGCACGCCGACGTGGCTCGCGGCAGCCACACGATGGTCAACATCCGGAAGTTCACCGGCGTGCCGTTCCGCAACCTGAGCGAACTCGTCGAGCGCGACATGCTCTCCAACGAGGTCGCCCGCTTCTTGTCGGCGTGCGTGCGCTCGCGCCTCTCCATCGTCTTCGCCGGTGCTCCCGGTGCCGGGAAGACCACGCTCCTGTCGTGCTGTTGCGCCGAGCTCGACCCCTCACTGCGCGTCGTCATCGCCGAGGAGGTCTTCGAGGCCGACCTGATGGTGCCCAACGTCGCCAGCATGCAAACCCGACCCGCACGCGCCGAGCGTTCAGCGGTCGACCTTCGCCGATTGGTGGCCGGTTTCCTGCGGATGGCACCCGACGTCGCCATCGTCGGCGAGGTCCGAGACCGGGAGGCGCTGCCACTCTTGCTCACGCTGTCGTCGGGCGTGACCGGCTACACCACGATCCATGCCGGTTCGGCCCGCCAGGCCCTGTCGCGGCTGCGCTTCATCTGCCAGCTGTCCGATACGTCGAACGAATTGCCCATGTCGGCGCTGAACACCCTGGTGTCCGATTCGGTCGACATCGTGGTGCACTGCAGCCGCACGGCGCTGGGTCCACAGGTTTCCTCGGTCATCGCCGTGGAAGATCTCCAGAGCGCCGCCGACGGCACGCAGTTCACCGTCTCGGAGATCTTCCGTCGGCCCGCGCCCGGCGCTCAACTGGGCTGGACGGGTGAGTTGCCCGTTCGGGCCGGTCGCCAGATCGAGGAACACGGCTTCGACCTCCATGCGCTGCTCGACATCGATCCGAACATCGCCGACGGCGCGTCATGATCGGCCTCGTCCTCGCCCTCGTGGGCGCTCTCGGCGTGTACTACCTCTACACCGCTCTCGCCTTCGGGTGGACCGGTGCCGGGCTGGCCCCGAGTCCTCGGGCGCGCCGCAAACAGCTTGCGTCGGACCAGCTCGAGCAATGGCTCACCCAGGCCGGCCTCGAGGGCATCGACCTCAGCCAGTTCGGCGCCGTGGTCGCGATGCTGTTCGTGCTCGGGGTGCTCGTGGCCTTCACCATCTTCGGAGGCCTGGTGCCGGCGCTGGTCGTAGGATTGTTCGCGGCAACGTTCCCCCTGGCCAGCTATCGCCTCCGGCGCCAGAAGCGACGGGTTCGCGCCCAGGAGGCCTGGCCCCGCATGATCGAGGAGATGCGGGTGCTCACCGGATCGCTGGGCCGCTCCATCCCCCAAGCACTCTTCGAGATCGGCGAGCGGGCCCCCGACGAGATGCAGTCAGCGTTCGCGGCCGGGCGCCGGGAGTGGCTCATCACCACCGACTTCGTTCGCACCGTTGCCGTTCTCAAACGGGGACTGGCCGACCCCACCGCCGACGCTGCGCTCGAAACGCTGCTGGTCGCCCACGAGATCGGTGGAACCGATCTCGATCATCGCCTCCAGTCACTTGCCGAAGACCGCGTGCTCGACGTGCAGGGCCGCAAGGACGCCATCGCCAAACAGGCCGGGGTGAAATTCGCCCGATGGTTCGTGTTGTTGGTGCCGGCCGGAATGGCGCTCGCCGGCATGTCGGTGGGGAACGGTCGGGCGGCCTACAGCACCGCGATCGGTCAGACCATCGTGGTGTTCGCGCTCGCCGTCATCGTGGTGTGCTGGGTTTGGGCCGGCCACTTCATGCGACTGCCCCAGGAACAGCGGGTGCTGGCCGGGCGAGACGAGCCGTCATGAGTCGTCTCGTCGTCATTTCGGGTCTGGTGTTGTGGGTGGGCCTGGTGTTGGTGTTGGCGGAGCTGCGTTGGTTCAGCCGTCGTCCGCTCACCGACCGGCTACGGCAGTACTCCCCGAACGTCAGCAACCGTCACGGACGGGCCGGGCTGTTGAGCGTCGAGTCGTTCCGCGAGGTCGTGGCGCCTCTCTCCCAGAGCATCGGCGCCTCGCTGGCCCGCACGTTCGGGGTGAGTGAGGAGCTCTCGGTTCGGCTTCGCCGGATTCACTCTCCCCTCGACGTCGCGTCGTTCCGAACCCGTCAGGTCGGGGTGTGCCTCGCGATCGGTGGCCTGTCGGCGCTGATTGCGGTGGCCGTCCAACCCCCGCTGGTCGTGACTCTCCTACTCGTCATCGGGTCACCGATCCTCGCCTTCCTCGTGCAGGAGCAACAGGTCGCTTCGGCTTCGGAGAAGCGGCAGCGACGGCTCTTTCTCGAGCTGCCCGTGATCGCCGAGCAGCTCGGGATGCTTCTGTCGGCCGGATACTCGCTGGGCTCGGCCCTCCAACGGATCGCCACCCGCGGCGACGGGGTGGTCGCCGAGGATCTGCGCGTGGTGATCTCACGAATCCGGCAGGGCCTCTCCGAGGCGCAAGCGCTGGCCGAGTGGGCCGATCTGGCCGACGTCGACGCACTCGACCGCCTCACGTCGATTCTCGCTCTCAACCGGAGTGCCGTCGATCTCGGTCGGCTCATCCACGACGAAGCCCACGCCATCCGACGTGAGGTCCACCGTGAGTTGCTGGCCACCATCGAGCGACGGGGCCAACAGGTCTGGATTCCCGTCACCGTGGCCACCCTCGTACCGGGAGTGCTGTTCCTCGCCGTTCCCTTCGTCGAAGCCCTACGCCTTTTCACCGACTCGTGACACACTTACCACCCAGGAGGTACCCGTGAACACCCTCACAACCACTGCGATACGACTCGAAGTCGTCGCGCGAGGCCTCGCCGCCGACCTCACGGCGCGCGCCCGCGACGAACGGGGCGAAGGCGTGATCTCGGCGGCCATCGCGGTGCTGATCATGGCGTTCCTCGGCGTGGCCGCATGGGTGGCGTTCAAGGCACTGTTCGACTCGGCCAGTACCAAGGCCGAGACCCAGGTCGACCAGATCGGCGGCTGAGCCGTCGTCGGAGCCCCGGAGGCGTCGACCGATGTTGGCTGCGAATCCGGAGAGCTACCGGGGAGCGCGCGCCCGTAGTGAGTCGGGCACCGGTCTACTCGGGACCATGGTCGGGTTCATCATCTTTCTCCTCTTCATGTTTCTCGGCATCCACCTCCTCTTGCATCTCTATGCCACCTCACTGACCGCCGGCGCGGCATACGACGCTGCAGCCGCAGTGGCATCGGTGGACGCCGAGGGCAACCGAGCCGGCGCGGCCACCCAGGCCGAGTCCGGGCTCCGCTCGGCGCTCGGCGCGTGGGGCAACGATGTCTCGGTCACGTGGGCCATCGACAACGACACGGTCACCGTCACGGTCGTGGGCCGGGCCCCGTCGCTCCTCCCGCCAGGGCTCACCGATGCGACCGGTCTCGACATCGACAAGTCGGTCACGGTTCGACTGGAGGAGTTCCGCGATGTCCCGCCGTAGCCACCGTCGGATCGTCGCCCGACCTCGCGAGAACGAACGGGGCGTGGTGGGCGGAATCGAGGCCATACCCTTCGGCCTGCTCATCTTCGTGAGCGGCGCGCTGCTCATCGCGAATGCGTGGGCGGTCGTCGACGCCAAGATGGCCACCGACTCGGCCAGCCGCGAGGCCGCGCGGTATCTCGTCGAGTCGAACGGCGACACGGCGGGTGCGGTTGCGATCGGCAACGAGGCCTTCGAGAATCACGTCGGTCACACCGATCGACTCACCAGTGACGTCGTCGTGCAGGGCTCCGACATCGGCGGCGGGTTCGCTCGGTGCGCTCGCGTGTCGGTGACCTACCAGTACACGACCAGGGCGATCTCGGTACCGCTGCTCGGCGGCTGGGGCTCGGGGATCTCGGTCACCTCGACCCACAGTGAGATCGTCGATCCGTACCGCGCCGGCCTCGGTGAGGATTCGTTGTGTTGAGCCCGCGTCGCCGGCGCGAACGCGGCAGTGTGATGATGCTGTTGCCGGCGGGCGTTCTGATCGTCATCATCCTGGCCGCCATCACCATCGACTTCTCCCACTTGTATCTCGAGCGGCGGGAGCTGCTTTCGGCGGCCTCGGCGGCGGCCAACGACGCGGTCACCCTGGCGATCGACGTCGACGCGCTCCGGGCGGGAGTGCCCCTCGACGAGAGCCTCGACTTCGCCGTGGCCAACGACGCAGCGGCGGCCAGCGTGGCCGCGGAGGGGCTGAACGCGTCGGTGACCGTGAACTTCGTGAGCAATGGCGGCCGCATCGGGGTCGAGGTCACGCTGAGCCGCACCGTCGACTACATCTTCGCCCCCGCCGTACCCGGCGGTCCGTCGGCCAAGCTCGTCACCGCCAGCTCCACCGCCTACCTCGAAACCGGCTGACCCCCCAATGGGACGATTTTGGTTTGCTGGCGCCCGTAGCTGGGCCTCCGGAAACCAATTTCGGCAACGGTGGGCGGGAAGCCCCGGCGGAGGTGGGACCATGGTCGAATGGAAGGCGTCCCATCGGGCCGACTGCGCTGGTCGAAGCAGTGGACGGCCGCGGCAACCGACAACGGAGTGGTGGTGTCGGCGGGCGCCGACCGGCAGGTGGCCATCGACGGGCTGACCGCGGAACAAGTGACGGCGGTACGGAGCTGGGCGGAGGGAACTTCGGCCGAGGCCGAGGCCGACGATCTGGTCCGTCACCTCGTGCAGCTCGGGGCCCTGGTACCCGCGATCGGCGAACCGGCCGCGCCGCTCCGAACCACGGTGCTCGCCACCCACCCTGCGGCTGAACCGCTCGCCGAGTCGATCGGCGGAGCAGCCGACGCCCCCGATCTGGTCGTAGTGATCCGGTGCGGTCCGGGCGCTCCGGTCGACACCGCGCTCCCCCGTCTGATCGTCGACGTCGGCGCCGAGCACACGGTGGTATTCGGGCCATTCGTGGTGCCGGGCGCCACAGCCTGCGAGACGTGCCTCGACAGGTTGCTGGCCCGACGCTGGGCGGCATCGCCCCAGCCGGCCGAACCCCGTGCGACGCTGGAGATCGACGTCGTGACAAGCCTCGCTCGTCGCCACGTCGAGTTGATCCACCGGGGTGCCTCGCCGCTGGTGAATGCCACCATTGCCTTCGATCTCGACACCATGACCAGCACTCGGAACCATCTGCTCATGTCACCGGGATGTCCCACCTGCGCCCTCGCACCGCCGGGTGGACGACTCGAGCTTCCGTGGGTCGGCTCATGATCGTCGTCGCCGAGCTCGACACGCCCTTCGACGACATCGACAGCCCCACCACCGTCGCCACACCGAGTTGCTGCTGCTGTTGTTGCTGCTGCCTTGCCTCGATCAGCACTGCTGCGGTGGTTGCCGGGCGCATCGTGGCCCGCGACCTCGCTGGGGCCGAGCCACCGCCGTCGCAGAACGCACGATGGACGCTGGTGACAGCGGCCGCTCTCGCACCCATTCTGTCGGTCGCAGTGGCCGTGGCGCTTGGCGCGGAGGAACAGATCAACAGCCTGGGCGCCGGCGTTGTGACGGCGATGGCGCTCACCGGAGTCCTGCTCTTCGCCATCCGGGTGACCGCGAGCGGAAGTCCTCGATCGGCGGCACTGATCGCCATCGCCTTGCCGATTGCCACCGGCGTGGCCATGGTCGTCGAGGTCTTCGCCGTGCTGTTCACGATCGGCTTTTTCTGGGCCACCATCCCGTTCTGGGTCTGGCTGGCGCTACGGGCCACTGCCGTCGAGAAGGATCCCCCACCGTCCTCGTTGCCGCCCTGGCTCCAGCCGCCACCTGCCACCAGCGCTCTGCCCACTGAGCCACCTCCCACTCCGCCAACGGCCGAGCCAGACCCATGATCATGCCGACCGCACCGCTCGAGCGCCTGCGCGCGGGCCTCGGTCGACGACACGGCATCGTGCTGGCACCGACGCGCGTGCTCCGCCTGCCCGCCGACCCACCCGGCGTGTTCCACGCCAGCGTTCCTCGCGAAGACGGTCCGGCTCTGGCCAGCGCCGGCGGCGGGGTGGGCACGACCCCCGAGCAGGCAGAGGCGGCCGCGATCGCCGAAGCGCTCGAACGCTACGCCGCCAACGTCGTCGAGATGCCGACCGTCGAATGGGTCGACGCTCCCGCCGAGCATCGGCTCGGATTCGACGACTTCACCCTTCACAGCTCCCGCCAGAAACGCGATCCTCTCCTGGTCGACGTCGGGTACGGCGCGGCGCCGACCCTCACGCCGGCGTGGCGCCTCGCCGACAACCGTCCGACGTTCGTGCCGTCGGCGCTGGTGGGGCTCGCTCCGACCTACGGCGCGCTGTCGACGTCGTCGGGACTGGCCGCTGCGTTCTCGCCCGAACTGGCGCTGTTGCGAGCGGCCCAGGAGCTGATCGAACGAGATGCGTTCATGGGCACGTGGTTGCACCAGCTGCCGGGACGCGAGGTGGTCGACGCGCCTCTCGCCGACGACCTCTACCAGCTCGGTGGCTGGCTACGCGCCTTCGACCTCACTCCGGCATGGTCACCACACGTGGTGGCCGCAGTGCTCGGTGTCGCCCCACTCGAGGGTCATCCCCGGTTCTCGATGGGTCTGGCCTGTCGCAGCACGTGGGCCGAAGCAGTGGCCAAGGCCGGGCTCGAGTGTCTGCAGGGCACCGTCTTCGCCGGCCATCACCTCGCCCGACAACCCGAGCTGGTCGGACTCGTTCCCGAGGCCGTGACCGACTTCGACCGACACGCCGTGTTCTACACCGCCTGCCCCGACCGGGTGTCCGCTCTGCCCATCCTGGCCGCGACGCCGTGGCCGAAGCCGGTTGCAGTAGCCGGCGGCGATGCCGCGACCGAGCTGTCCGATCTCGTCCGCAACCTCGCCGCTGCGGGTATCGATCTCTACTACCGCGAGCTCACCACCATCGACCTGCATCAGATCGGACTGCGGGTCGTACGGGTGCTCGCCCCTTCGCTCACCCCGATCCATCACGACCACCGGCTGCCGTTTCTCGGTGGCACCACCGCCGACCGCAGCTGGCGCTATCCCGACCTCGAATCGCTCGGCCCGTTCCCGTCACCCCACCCTCACCCGCTCGGATGACTTCATGACCCTCGACCAGTCCCGCACCGATTTCGAGCTCGATGTCGCCGACGACTTCTGGTCGGCGACGGCACTCGACGACGTGAGTGCCGGTCGATTCGTGCGCCGACTCGAATCGTTCGAACCGGCCGAGGGATTCATTCATCCGCTCACCCACGCCGGTCCGACGATCGCGCTGGAAGCGGTGCGCGATCGGTTCCAGCGCCGACTCGAATCGCGCCGAAGCCGACGCGAGTTCGGTGCCGATCCGCTGTCGGCCCGGGCCGTGGCCCGGGTGCTCGCCGCCACCGGTAGCGACCGCTCTGGTCGACGGGTCGTGCCGTCGGCCGGAGGTTTGAACGCTGTGACCGCCTACGCAATCGGCCACAACGTTCACGGCCCGTGCGCCGGACGCGTCGTCCGGTACGACGCCGACAACCATGCGGTGAACGACGCCGGGACCATTCCGAGCGACAGCGACCTCCGCCGCATGCTGAGCCTCGAGCCCGGCCACCGCATCCCGCCGCTCACCATCGTCTTCGTGGGCCACCTCGGCGAGCTCCGCCGCAAGTACGGCGCTCGGGGTGACCGCTTCGCCCTCATCGAAACGGGCTGTGCGGCTCAAGCCGTCGAGCTACGCCTGGCCAACGACGGGTTGTCGGGCTACCAGCTCGGTGGTGTCCGCGAGGCCCTGGTCGACCATCTGGGGCTCACCGGGCTGCCGGTGCGCATCACCGGTGCCCTCGGATGCGGCGCGAGGACGACGCGCCGGCGCAGTGACCGAAGTGCCGATGCCCGGGGCCTAATCGCTCTGCTTGTCCTGGCCGCGTCCGTTGCCGTTGTTGCCACCATTGCCATTGCCATTGCCATTGCCATTGCCATTGCCATTGCCATTGCCGTTGCCGTTGTTGCCGTTGCCGGGATGGTCGATGTCGGATTCCGCAGCCTCGCTGGACGAGGTCTCGTCCTCGCCGGCGGGCCCGGACTTGCCGCAATCGGACTGGGCGGCCTCGCGCACTCGTTCACCGTGGTTGCCGTCGGTCTCGGTCACCCGGTCACGGGCCACCTGCGACACATACTCACCGTGCGAGTCGGCCTCGGCACACAACACCTCGAGCTCCTCGTCGGACAAGCCGTCACTCGGGTCGACCTCCGCCTCGACGGATGGTGGCTCTTCGTCGCCGTCGGCCTTGCCGCAGTCGGAATGTGCTGCTTCACGCACTCGTTCACCGTGGTTGCCGTCGGTCTCGGTCACCCGGTCACGGGCCACCTGCGACACGTACTCGCCGTGCGAGTCGGCCTCGGCACACAACACCT
Organism: uncultured Acidimicrobiales bacterium; assembly: GCA_963787285.1. Taxonomy (GTDB): domain Bacteria; phylum Actinomycetota; class Acidimicrobiia; order Acidimicrobiales; family JAHEJN01; genus JAHEJN01. Next base: position 57,672 of record CAWBCM010000009.1, read on the forward strand.
CGAGCTCCTCGTCGGACAATCCATCGGTGGCGTCGATGCCGGCCGTGTTCCCCTGGTCGCCAGTTTGCTCGGTGGCATCATCGTCGACCATGGCAGCGCCATCGGCGGTCGACGGCTCCGAGACGCCGTAGAGCGCCGAGCTCGGGCTCCAGGAATCCGACTCAGCCGGTGACTCCCCGTTGACCGCAGCAGCAACGCCACCGGCGCCGAGCACCGTGAGCACGACCCCGAGCAGTACTTTCACGGGCGCGAGACGAATCATCGGAAATGTCCTTCTCAGTAGAGGATCTCACCACGACCATCGACACACTTGCACCCCAGGTTGAACCCGTAGCCCCGCTCGCCCCCGTCCCCACGCCGAAATTGGTTTGCCGGGACTCACATCTGGGCCGGGACAAACCGATTTCGATCTGGGAGACGGCGGGGGGTCAGCCGGCGACGTCGATCATGATCTTGCCGATGTTGGCGTTGGCGCCCATTCGCTCGTGGGCCTGGGAGATGGTGTCGAGGGTGTAGCGGCTGTCGATCACCGGGGCCAGGCTGCCGTCGTCGAAGCGGGGCACGATCTCGGCCGCGAACCGTTGGGTGAGGGCGATCTTCTCCTCGATGGGGCGGGCGCGCAGCACCGTACCGATCAGCTGCGCCCGCTTGGCCAGCAGGCTGGCGACGTTGAAGTCGACCATGCCGGTGCCCATCACCCCCACCTGGATGATGCGGCCTTTGGTCTTGAGTGACTTCACGTTGCGGGCCAGGTACTCGCCACCGATCACGTCGAGCACCACGTCGACGCCCTCGCCCCCGGTGAAGTCGGCCACCGCATCGGCAAAGTCGTCGGCCGTGTAGTCGACGGCCAGGTCGGCACCGAGCTCACGGCAACGGCCCACCTTGCCCGACGAGGCGGTGACGATGATGCGAGCGCCGAGCGCCTTGGCGATCTGGATCGACGCGGTACCGACCCCCGACGCGCCGGCATGAACCAGCGCGGTACGCCCGGTGGTGAGCCCGCCCTGCACGACCAGCGCATCCCACGCGGTCATGAACACCTCGGGAATGGCCGCAGCATCGGCGAGCGACACGGTGGCAGGAATGGCGATGGTCTGGCGCTCGTGGACCGACAGCTTCTCGGCGTAGGCACCACCACCGACGATGCCCATGACCTGGTCACCCACCGCCCGACCGGCCACCCGTTCACCCACGGCCGACACGGTGCCGGAGTACTCGAGCCCGGGGATCTCGTGCTCGGCCGGCGGCCCTCCGTACAGGCCCATCCGTTGCAGGGTGTCGGCCCGATTGAGGGCGGTGGCGGCGATGTCGACCACCACCTCCTCGGGGCCGGCCACCGGCTCGGGAACGTCCTCGACCCGAAGCACCTCGGGGCCGCCGTACTCCCGTAGAACCACTGCGCGCATCGCTCGCTCCTCTGCCGTCGTCGAACCCGCCGAGCATGACACACCGGAATCACTCGTCGACGACGGTGACCTCCCAGAACCCGTACCGGTCGCCGATGAGGCCGGTGACCACGGCACCGGAGGCCGACGGGACAACCGAATACATGGCCTCGTCGGTGCTGAGGGTCACGTCGGCCTCGGTGGTGAGATCGCGCCAGTTCTCGGCGTCGACCGACGCCAGGATCAGCGCATCTTCGGTGCTCTCGCGGTACTCGACGCCGACGGCGAGAAACCCACCCTCGACCGGCGCAACGTCGTACAGCACCCCCTGGAACCCGGGCGGCAGTGTCGACGTGTTCCACCTGATCCCATCGACCGAACGGAAGATCGCCGGCTTCACTCCCCCGCTGGGCAACGGCGTGCTGCCGACCATCACGAACTGCTCGCCATCGGTTCCGATGCCCCACAGGTTGGCGAAGTTCGTGGCCACCTCGACCATCGTCGCCTCCCACGTGACTCCGCCGTCGGTGCTGCGGTACACGCGGTTCGACCCGATGGGCTGGCTGTCGTTCACGCTCACCGCGAGCGCCAGATCGCCGACGACGGCGATGTCGTAGACCGCGCTCGGCGTCACCGAGTCCCCCGGGTGGCGCGGCCAGCGACCAGTCGAGGCCATCGGCCGAGGAGTAGATCGCGGCCTGCGACTCACCGCTGTCGGGGAAGAAGACCTCACCGGCGCCGAGGAATCCGCCGGCCGTCGGGGTGACCCCGTAGACGTAGGGCGTACCGACCGGCACCTCGATCCTCCCCACCTGCGCGGCCGGGCCCGGCCCGATGGTCAGCGCGTCTGCGGTCCAGATCTGCGTGTTGGTCGCATCGCGGTCGTCGAGGGTTCCGAAGATCACCACGCCGTCGGCGGTCCGGACTCCGGTGGTGACGAAGGCATCGGCCGGGGCGGTCGCCGGCGTGCGGGCCACGACGTAGGTCGCAAGTTGCGCCTCGGTGTCGTCGTCGGAGGCCACCAGAACGCCGATCAAGGCCAGACCACCGGCCATCGCCAACGCCGCCGCCAGGACGACCATCACGATCGTGCCGCGGCGATTCGGCGGAGCCGGTTGGGGCGCGGGCGCGGCCGTGGGAACCGCCGCACCCTCGGTGGGCCCCTCGGTCGACGGAGGTGATGTCGTTGCGGGCGCGGGCGCGGCCGGTGGGGGTCGGTAGCTCGCGCCCGTGGCGGCGCCGGTGGCACGTAGTCGGGGTGGGTCTCGGGCGGATAGAAGAGCCCGTCGGAGGCCTTCCACCACCCGTGGCCCTGCGACGTGTCGCTCACGCCGGAAGGATCACGCCCAGCCCGAACGCCACTCGGCGATGGCTGCACCGATCTCGTCGGGTGAGTCCTCCTGGATGAAGTGGCTGCCGCTCACTGCGACCTCGGTCTGGTTGGGCCACGTCCGGGCGAACTCGAGCTGGGGGCCCTGCAGGATCGCCCCCGGGTCGGCGCTGATGAGCAGCTTCGGCATGTCGTTGGTGCTCATCCACTCGGCGTAGGCACTGACGATCTCCTCGACGTCGGCCGGCTCGCCGTCGATGGGAATCTCCCGGGGCCACGTGAGGGTGGGCCGACGCGACTCGCCGGCCTCGGCGAAGGGCCGTCGGTACTCGTTCATCTCCTCGTCGTCGAGCTGTCGCCGGATCGACCCGGGCAGCACCGCCTCGACGAACAGGTTCTTCTCGAGCACCATCGATTCGCCGGCGTCGCTGCGCAAACCCTGGAAGATCCCGGTGGCCTCCTCGGGCCAGTCGGCCCAGGTCAACGGTTTCACGATCGCTTCCATGTAGGCGATGCCCGCCACCTGGTCGGAGAAGCGATGGGCCCGGTGAAACCCGAGCGCCGAGCCCCAGTCGTGGATCACGAGGGTGACGTTGACCGTGGCTCCCACTGCGTCGAACCAGCCGTCGAGGTAGTCGCGGTGCTCGACGAAGCGGTACGAACCGGGGCCGACGTCGTCGAGTTTGTCGCTGTCGCCCATGCCGATGAGATCGGGGGCCAGGCAGCGGCCCTGTGCCTCGAGGTGGGGCATGACGTTGCGCCACAGGTAGCTGGAGGTGGGATTCCCGTGGAGGAACACGATGGGGGGACCGTTGTGATCGCCCGACTCCACGTAGGCCATCTGCTTGCCGTTCACGGTCACGAACTTCTTGTCGATCATCGCTGCTCCCCCGTCGGTCTCGGCGTCAGTCCGAAGGTAGTTCAGTCGTGTCGGGTCACGCGGCCGCGACCCTTCTTCTTGTCGGCCTGCACCTTCTTGGCCTTCAACCTGCGCTGCACGGCCCCCCGGGAGGGTTTGGTCTTGCGCCGCCGCTTCGGGCGCTCGAGGGCGGCCGCCAGCCGATCCTGCAGACGCTCGAGCGCCACCTGGCGATTGCGGTGCTGCGAACGCGTCTCGTCGACCGTCACGGTGAGCACCTCGCCACACTTGGCAATCAGCGCCGCGCGTTTGTTGTCGGCGATTCCCGGAGCGGTCGTGAGGTCGAGCGCGGCCTCGACCCGCGTGTTCGAGCGGTTGGCGTGCTGGCCACCCGGACCACCCGAGGTGCTGAAGCGCCACTCGACCACCCCGACGGGGATGACGACGCCGGGCCCAGGGCGAAGCGTGTCTCCGATCTCTTCCATGGCAACGAGCGTGGAGCAAGGCGGCGCCGTTGGCAAAGCCGTCCGGGTCGACGCCCACAGAGGGCCGACCTACTGTTCCCCCGCAGGCGTCACCCAACGACCCGGAGTCGAGAACGATGAACAACGGACGGATCCTGGTCGCCGAGGCCATCGGCACCACCATCTTGATGCTGGGCGGGCCCGGCGTGGCCGTGCTCGCCGCCGGCACCGGCTACCTCGACGGCGCGGCGGTGCTCGCGGTTGCCCTCGGCTTCGGCCTGGCTCTGTTGGTGGCCGCGTACACGATCGGCCATGTCTCGGGCGCCCACATCAACCCGGCGGTAACGGTGGGGATGTTGGCCATCGGCGCCATCAACCTGAACCGGGCGCTGGCCTACTGGATCGGCCAGATCATCGGTGCGGTGTTCGGCGCCTTCCTCATCTGGGCCATTCGGGCCGGGGCGCCCGATGCATGGGACACCAATCCGCTCAACTTCGCCACCAACCTGTGGGACGAAGGCAACGGCTTCTTCGGCTTCTGGCCCATGGTGCTCACCGAGATCGTGCTCACCGCGGTGCTGGTGCTGGCGGTGCTCTCCACCACCCGCCGGGGCTACACCGGCGCCGCCCTGGGCATCCACGTGGGGCTCACCCTCACGCTCATCCACCTCATCTCCATCCCGGTCGACAACACGTCGGTGAACCCGGCCCGATCGTTGGGTATGGCCGTGTTCGCCGGCGGCGACGCCATCGAACAACTGTGGGCGTTCATCGTGTTCCCGGTGCTCGGCGCCGTGCTTGGTGTCGCGCTGTGGCTCGCCGTCGACGACGCCGATGTCGCCCTGGTCCCCGATGCGTCCAACGATGCGAACGCGCTCGCCGGTGGGCCCGGCCCGGCCCGATCCACGGGTCGTCACCCCCTCGATGCCCAACCCGGCCCGGGCACACCCGAGGTCGATGTCCTCGCCGTCGACGTGCGACCCTTCGGTGCCGGTTCCCACGGCCCACACGACAACGACACCATGCCGGTGGGCTACCCCATCAAGGGGAACGTCGACTCGATGCTGTACCACCGACCCGACAGCCGAAACTACGGCGCCACGGTGGCCGAGGTCTGGTTCGACTCACCCGAGTCGGCCGAAACCGCCGGATTCACCATGGCCAACACGCATCCCAAGGACTGAGCGCCCGTACCCTCTTCCGGATGACATCGGTACAGGCAAACGGCATCACGATCGAGTACCAGGAACGGGGTTCGGGCGAGCCGCTGGTGCTGGTCATGGGGCTGGGGCGCCAGCTCACCGATTGGCCCGACGACCTCGTCGAGGCTCTGGTGAACCAGGGCTTCCGGGTCATCGCTCTCGACAATCGCGACTCCGGCCTCAGTACGCAGTTCACCTCCTCGCCGCCCACCCGGGCCCGTCTGGCCCGATCGCTCCTCGCACGACGGCCGATCGACAGCGAGTACCTGCTCACCGACATGGCCAACGACGCCGTTGGTCTTCTCGACGCCCTCGGCCTCGACAGTGCCCACGTGGCGGGGGTGTCGATGGGTGCCATGATCAGCCAGACCGTTGCCATCCATCATCCCCATCGGGTGCGCTCGCTCACCTCGATCATGTCGACCACCGGTGATCGCCGAGTCGGCCAGCCGACCGCCCGGCTGATGCTGAAGATGACGCGCGCCGAGGAGCCTCGTCGCGAGCGCGGCGTCGAGCAGGCGGTCGAGGTCTTCCGCAGCATCGCCGGGCCGACCTTCGACGAGCAGGCCTTCCGCCGGATCGCCGAGATCAGCGTGGCTCGCAGTTGGACTCCGGAGGGAACCGGTCGCCAAACGGCGGCAATCTTCGCCAGCCCCGACCGCACCGCTGCACTCCGATCGGTGACCGCTCCCGCCGTTGTCATCCACGGCATGGTCGATCCGCTCGTGCAGCCATCGGGCGGCGAGGCCACGGCCGCGGCCATACCCGGCGCTCGACTGATCCTGTATCCCGACATGGGCCACGATCTCCCCGTCACCCGCCGCACCGAGATGGCCGAGGAGATCGCCCGGAATGCCGCACGCGCCGGGATGACTCGCCCATCTCTGGGCACACGAGCCTGAGTCGCAGGGATCAGTTCTGAGTCGCCTGGACCAATCTGGCTGGGTAGGTATCAAGGCCCGGTGGTCGTCCTCCGATCCACCAGGCGACAGCACGCATCGACGTAGGACCGGCGCTCGAGCACCACTCCCTGGAGGCAACCCGATGGCCAACTGGCGCGAGCACGTGGCTTCGACCACCGAGACCGAGATCGACGAGCTCGTACGAGCCGCCGTCGACCAGATACAACGCAGCCTCGCCACCCACGGGTCGGTGCGACCCTGCATGATCGCGCTGAGTGTCGACGGCGACACCGAGCATTGCGAGGACGACGAGGCCCACCGCAGCAACGTGTTGGCCACTCGGGTGCAAATGCAGCCGTCGCAGTTCCGCACCGTTGCCTTCCTCGTCGACGAGCGTGACCAGCGTGAGGTGCAGATCGGCGTCGAGCACGCCGACGGCGTCGCCATCACCGTGATCGGCCCGTACGGCGTCGACCGCCACACCGGTCGACTCGTCTTCCAGCCCTTCCACAGCGAGATGGCCGAACCCACCCTCTGGAAGACCCACGCCCTGGCCGTCTGAGCCAAACCCTCCGCTCGGAGCATTCCCAGGAGTGCGTCGCAACGTCGGCGGGGTTCCGGCAAGTAGTGTCGCCCCCAGTCGAAGAACCGGGGGGTTCGCCGTGAAGGACGAGGCTGACGCCGTCGAACCGGTGGAGAAGCACGCTCTTTCCACCGCGAGGCCTCGGCCCGGCCCGCTCGTCGGGAAGAGCCGTGGCGCCGACCGCACCGACCGGCCACCCTTGCCGTCGTCCGCCGCCGCCGCAGTCGGCCGACCCGCATGACACCGCGCGGGCCGCAAGTTTCATTACTCTCCGAATCGTGCCGATAGAGGGAGCACTGCCTCGACAGAGGGCGACACCATGACACGACAGCGAGTTGAGCTCGGTGAAGGAGACCTCATCGTGTTGGCGCGTGCCCTCGACACCGATCCCCCGACGCTGCTGGGCGAGCTCGAGCGCCGTCCGTCGTCGCTCAGCGAGATCCTGCGACGACCCGAGGTCGTCGAGTCGATCATCAACGGGACCGAGCCCGAGCACCTCGGCCTCTCGCCCCTCCTCTTCTTCGCGGCACTCGTCCATCTCTCCGCCGACGAGCTGGCCTCGAGCGAGTGGGTGGCCGACTGGGTGGGGCCTGGTTGCCGCCTGCCGGTTTTCGACGTCGAACCTCTCGTGGAGTTCACCGACGCGCCCGGCCGACTGCTGTTCACCGCCCGGCTCCTCGCGGGCTTCGCCGCACCGACGACACAGGCCGTCCCGGTGGATCACCTCGATCTCGACGACCTGGTCGACTGGCTCGCCGCCGTGGAGCCAGTCGACCGCGTCGTTCTGCTGCGCCAACTGGGTGACCTGGCCCTGTTCCAGGCAGGAGTGTTCCCCGACCGTGCCGGGGCCACGACCCTTTCCCCGGCCCAGGTCGAGCATCTCGGACGATCGGTGCACATGACCGACGACGAGCTCGACCATCTCGTCGACCCGGGGTCGTCGACGGCGGGTCTCGATGCACTCGAGACACTCAGCTCGGCCTGGTACACCGCGGCCGCCGAGGGTTCGCCGTCGACGCCAGTGTTGTTGCACGACATGGCTCACCGCATTCGTGCCGCTCGGCGGTTCCTCAACTACGTGGCCGACCGCTACCTGTACCGCGTGCAACCGACCTGGTCATTCGAACGCTGAGCGGCGAATCGGTCGCTAGGTCGGCGGTCTCGGCCGGGGCCGCCACGGCCCGGTGATGAGGCGAGCCCCGCGCTGGAAGGTCACATAGCTCCAGGCCCAGCTGAACAGCACGACCAGTCGGCTCCGGAAGTCGATGAGGAAGAAGATGTGGACCGACCACCAGGCCATCCACGCGATCCAACCCGACAGCCGCAGCGGCCCGATCGTACCCACGGCCGACGAGCGCCCGATGGTGGCCAGCTCGCCCTTGTTGCGGTAGCGGAACGCGGCCCGGGGCTTTCCGGAGAGATCGGCGCGGATGGCACGGGCGACGTGGGCACCACCCTGTATCGCACCTTGGGCCACGCCGGGCACCTCGGCTCCCTTGGAGACCGAGTGGGCGATGTCGCCGATGGCGAAGATGTTCCGGTTCGTGCCGATGCAGAGGTCGGCCTCGACCATGACCCTCCCGGCTTTGTCGGTTTCGGTGCTGAGCAGAGCCGCCAGCGGTGACGCCTCGTTGCCGGCGGCCCAGACGGTGGTGCGGGCGGCAATCGTCCCGGCGCTCGTCTCGACCGCCATGTCGTCGATGCCGGTGACCATCACGTCGAGCCGTACGTCGACACCGAGATCGCGAAGCTGCTGCAACGCCTTCTTCGACAGTGACTCGGGATAGGCCCCGAGTACCCGGTCGGTTCCCTCGAGGAGGATCACCGTGGCTGTCTTCGGATCGATGACCCGGAACTCCCGGGTGAGAGTCCTGAAGGCGATCTCGGCGATGGCACCGGCAGTCTCGACGCCGGTGGGCCCGCCACCGACCACCACGAAGGTGAGGTTGGCCTGACGCTCGGCCGGATCATCGGTGAGCTCGGCGCGCTCGAACGCCAACAGCACCCGTCGCCGCACCTCCAGCGCATCCTCGACGGTCTTGAGCCCCGGAGCGTGCGCCTCCCACTCATCGTGACCGAAGTACGAGTGAGTCGTGCCGGCCGCCACCACGAGGTAGTCGAAGTCGATCTCGGTCCCGTCTTCCAGCGTCACCCGCGCGGCCTCGGCGTCGATGCCGACCACCTCTCCGAGCAACACCGTGACGTTCGACTGCGACGCCAGGATCGAGCGAATCGGGTGAGCGATGTCGGCCGGATTCAATCCCGCGGTTGCCACCTGGTACAGCAGCGGTTGGAACAGGTGGTGGTTGCGCCGATCGACAACGGTCACACGGACCGCGGCGTCGGCCAGACCTTTCGCCGCGGCCAGCCCGCCGAAACCCCCTCCGATGACGACGACGTGCGGAACCTGTTCAGTCACACCACTCAGCATGTCCCGGTCGGCAACGACGAGCAATGTCGCCGGAACTCGCCGTCACCTCGACCCGGCACCGACCACAATGGGGCGATGGTCTCCGAGTCGACGCTGCTGGCTGCGGTCGATGCAGCGTTCGAGGTCACCGGAGAGGGGCTGCGCTCGTGGCCCGACCCACATCCCGACCGGTCGGTGCTCGAAGAGGAGTACTCGCGGCTGACCGATCCGGGGAAGTGGCGCATCATCGGCGCCCGCGCCGAGGCATGGCTCGATGTGCTCGTCGACGCCGGCGTCGCCGAGGTCGAGCGGGATGCCTCGATTCAGTGGCGGCCCGAGCCCCGGACGGTGATCTCGCGGACGACACGGGCCGTGCCGTTCGCCGCAGGTGCGCTGCCGCTGGTCATCGCTCGCAGCCGGCTCGGCGAGGTCGACGATGCGGGCGTCACCCTCGGCGTTGGCGACCCGGCCCTCTGCGTGACCTGGTTTCCCGACTGTGGATGCGATGCATGCGACAGTGGGTCACGGGATGAGCTCGATCACCTGGACGAGCACCTCATGGGCATCGTGTGCGGCGAGTTCCGGCGGCTGTCGGCCCGTGACCGCACCATCACCGTTGTCCGCACGGGCACGTCGAGCGCATCGTGGAGCGGACGGGGCCGGTTCCACTGGAGAGACCGGGAAGCCGTCCTGGCCGATCCGAGGGGATGGGACGAGGTCTCGGGTGCACCGTGGTTTCCGCCGGATTGAAGCGGTTGGGAAACGTGGCCGTCGGAGCAACTGAAACGGCGGGGTTTCGTTTAATGTTCGGCGATGGCAGCCACGACATCGGGCGAAAGCACCTCAGGCGGCCCGACGTCAGCGGGCACGTTGGGGACCTTCGGCGGCGTTTTCACGCCGAGCATCCTCACCATTCTCGGTCTCGTCCTGTTCCTTCGGGTCGCCTACGTCGTGGGGTCGGTCGGACTCGTTCGGGCTTTGCTCATCCTCGCGCTGGCGACATCGGTGTCGGTGCTCACCAGCATCTCGCTCGCCGCGGTCGCGACCAACATGCGCGTTCGGGGCGGAGGTGAGTACTTCCTCATTTCGCGCACATTGGGCATCGAGTTCGGCGGCGCCGTCGGCGTCGTTCTCTATCTCGCCATCTCGGTGTCGATCGCCTTCTACAGCATCGGCTTCGCCGAGGCTGCCGTTGCGGCGTTCGGGAGCGAGAGCGCAGTACTCGTTCGGCTGACGGCAGCCGTGGTGGTGCTCGTCCTCGCTGCCGTGGGCGCGGTCGGTGCCGATCTCGCCACCCGGCTCCAGTTCCTGGTCATGGGGCTGTTGATCGTCGCGTTGGTCTCGTTCTTCGCCGGTGCCGCCGGTGAGTTCGACACGGCGATCCTGTCCGACAACGTCGACCGTCCCGACTCCGACGTCGGCTTCTGGGAGGCGTTTGCGATCTTCTTCCCGGCGGTGACCGGTTTCAGCCAGGGCGTGGCCATGTCCGGCGACCTCCGCAACCCCAGCCGCTCGATCACCCGGGGGACCTTCGCAGCGGTCGGCGTGTCCTCGGTTGTGTACCTTGCCGTCATCGTTCTTCTGGCCGGCTCCCGACCGGCGCAGATCCTTGCACAGGACACCACGACGATCATGGGCGACCTCTCGTTCTTCGAATGGACCGTGATCGTCGGCGTGCTCGCCGCCACGCTGTCGTCGGCGCTGGCCTCGCTGCTCGGCGGTCCCCGCGTGTTGCAGCGCCTCGGTGAGGACCGGGTTCTGCCCCGGCTCGAGGTCTTCGCAACCGGCAGCGGTCCGACCAACAACCCCCGCCGGGCGCTGGCCGTGTCGGTGCTCATCGCTCTGGCCACGGTGGCCGCCGGCGACCTGAACGCCATCGCCCCGATCATCTCCATGTTCTTCCTGGCCAGCTACGGATTGATCAACTACGCCACCTACTTCGAGATCCGGGCCGGCAGCACCTCGTTCCGGCCGCGCTTTCGATGGTACGACCAGCGGGCGAGTCTGGCCGGCACCGTTGCCTGCGGCGTGGCCATCGTCGCCATCAACCCGCTGGCCGGGGCATTGGCCGCGTTGGTGTTCGTCGGGCTGTACAACTACCTCCGACATCGCGACGTGCCCGACCGGTGGGTCGACAGCGCAGGCTCGCACCACTTCACCCGGGCGCGACACCACCTCCACTCACTGGCCGATGAGCCGACCGGCGACCGAGACTGGCGTCCGTGCATGTTGGCGTTCGTGCCGAGAGATCCGATCTTGCGCAGCCGCATGATCACCGTGGCCTCGTGGATGGAGGGCAGCTCCGGGTTCATCACTGCCGTGCGCATCCACGAGGGTTCCGGGCCCATCATGCGTCGGCAAGCCGGCCAGATCGAGACAGAGCTCCAGCGAGAAGCAGCCCAGATGGTTCGGGGTACCTTCGCCAGGGTGGTGGTGGTCGAGGATGTCGGCGTAGCCGTGCAGGCTCTCGTGCAGTCACACGGTCTCGGAGGCATCCGACCCAACCTCACGTTGTTCGGTGTCGCGAATCTGCGGGGCACCGACGAGGAGCGACAGAAGTACGGTCGAATGCTGCAGACCTGCATCCGCTTCGGAACGAACGTCGCGGTCATCAACGTTCGTGACGATGCCTGGGAGCGCTTCGATTCGACCCCCGCCCACGAACGATCGATCGCCCTGTGGTGGTCCGACGACATGGTCGGCCAGTTGATCACCCTGCTCGGTTGGCTGTGCACTCGCCACGACGACTGGTCCGACGGGTCGATCATCGTCTACGTCCCACAGATGGCCGACTCCGACGAGAAATCGCGGATCGAACAGGTACTCGAGGATGCACGAATCGAGGCCACGGTCGTCGAAGTCGATCCGACACCGGCGGCGTTCACCGCTGCCCTGGGCGCGGCAACCCTGGCTCTGGCTCCGCTGCGGGTCAGGAACGGTAGCGCAACCGGACCCTTCGACACGCCGTTGGGGATGCTGGTCGAGAGCCTTCCGCTCGCCGCCATGATCTTGGCCACCGAGTCGATCGACCTCGATGCCGAGGCCGACGAGGGCGCCCATGCCGAGTTCGCCCGAGCGGCCGAGCGCGCGAGTGAGGCAAGAAAATGGGTCGCCGAGCTCGATGCGAAGGCGGCCACGTTGCTCGTTTCCGTCGAGGCGCTTCGACTCGAGCTCGAGGCAGTGGATCCCGGCGACGACGCCGCAGCCGACGCACTGAGAACCCGGCTCGCCGAGGCCGAGGCCGAAGGGGCCAGTGCGTACCGACAGTACGTCGACGCCAAGTCACGCAGTCGGCAGCTCGAACGGCGCGCGGACGAGCTCGACCCCGAGCGACTCAGCCACAGCCTCGATCCCGGTATCTGGCGAAGCTCCGCCGACCGAGGTGACCAGGGGTGAGCCCGGAGAACCCTTGCTGCGGAGGTGGATCGGTGCTCAGGCCGTGGGCTCGGGCGCTGCGCCATCGGGAAGCGGCTGCGGGGCCAACACGACGACGGCGGTCTCCATGGAGCGCCGGGAGGCATAGGCGTCGAGGTTCTTGTCGATCTCCCGCCACCGAGCCCACAGACGTTCGCGCTCCTCGCCAGTGGCGGCTCGACCCGTGACCGCACGCGGTCCGTCGGCGAGCTCGACCCGAACCTCGCGATGGGCCTGGAGGTTCAGCCACCAGGCCGGCTCGGCGTCGCCCCAACCGTTCATTGCCATGGTGACCAGGTTCGGTCCGTCCTCGAAGTAGCCCAGCATCACGCTGCGCTCCTGGCCGCTGCGGCGCCCGATCGTGGTGAGGCGCAGAGTGCCCCAACCATCGGGTTTCGGGCGCCACAGCCCCAGGCGACCACCCGTCAGCCGGTACAGGCGGCGGTGGGCGCGCCAGGCCAGGCGGATGAACCAACGGGGAGGAAGCCGGGCCTTTGGAGTCGAGTCGGCGGCCGAGGTGTCCCCGTGCCTGTTCCCCACCGGTCACGCTCACATGCCGGTGAGGCGGCGATCGAGAACGCGCAGCGCGTCGGCGTCGCCCTCGCCCCGGCCTTCGGTGACGATGCTCACGAAGTCGCTCCGTCCCGAGCACCCGAGCACGAAGTCGGCGGCGCCGAGGCGCAACCAGCTGTCGACGTTTCGCTGTTCGTCGACGGCAACGAGCCGAGTCTGGTGCGGTTCCAGCAGCAGATCCCGTTCGACGGCGACGTCACCGGAGGTGATCACCCGGATCGTGAGCGTGTCGGGCCCTGCATCGGGGTCGGTGAGCCATCGCAGTGACCCCGACGCCAGTTCCTCCTCCATTGCCTGGAACGCAGCGTCGACCCCCCACCGACTCATCGTGCACGGCGGCTGGAGTGCTTCGAAGATGTCCCACTCGTGCAGTCCGAGCTCCTTCAGGAACAGGACCATGAACCGGTTCGCAGGGATGATGCCACCCGGGTGATAGCACTCGTACTCGAGGCTGGACTCGTCGGCGTCGAGGGTGTCGGCCAACACGAGGGCGCGGCTTCGAAACCGGTCGATCACGGTGGTGTCGAAGGCGTCGGCCAGCTCTGTTGCCTGGTCACGAAGGCCGGCCGCAACGAGCGCACCCCGACCGGTACCGGGCTGCGGGAGATCACCCGACACCTCCACATCGCCGGACGCTCCGCGGGTGATGCTGCTGGTGTACAACTCGGCGACCACGACGAGGTGGGCAACCACCGCACGGATCGTCCAATCACCGACCGCCGGTTGGTCGAGCAGCTCGGCGTCGAGATCGCCCAGGCGTGCGGTGATCCTGGCGGTCTCTTCACGAACAATGCCAACCCGCTCGTGGTAGGGCAGTTCCCAAAGCCGTGGATCGGATACTGACTCCATGATCACCAGACCCTAGCGGTGACGACGGGGGAGGTCGTTCTGCAGACAGGAAGGGCGGGCACGGTCTGGGAGTGACGCTCCGGCTCATCGGGCTGTCCCTGTCGCGTGATTTGGCCCCGACGACCGAACCTGGCGAGTATGGGTGGCTATGTCATTCGAAAACGACTTCACGTACTCGGCAACACAGTTCGAAATCGTGCTCGGCGTCTTCACGCTGACCGCTGCGGTTTTCGCCGCCGTGCTGGTGTACTCGCTGGCCACGGCCGGCAGCATCTCTCCCCGATACCGCCTGACCTCCTACCTGACCGGCGTGGTCATGGTGTCGGCGACTCTCGAGCTGGGACTCCTGGCGCTGCGGTGGAACAACGCCTTCTCGTGGACGGGCTCGGCCTACGAACTGACCGGCGATCTCTTCTCCAACGGCTTCCGCTACATGAACTGGAGCATCGACGTCCCGGTGCTGCTCACGCAGCTGCTGATCGTGGCGGGCATTACGGGAGTGACGTTTCGCAAGCGCTGGGCTGCGTTCGTCGTCGCCGGCCTGGCAATGATCTGGACCGGCTACATCGGCCAGTTCGACGAAGTCGACGGCGGCGCCCAATTCTGGGTGTGGGGCGCCATCAGCACCGTGTTCTACTTCTGGCTGCTCTATGTGGCGTGGCAGACCGTGAACGACGCCAAGCGCACGGCACCTCCGCAGGTCCGCCGGCTCTTCGAAGCAGTCTGGATCCTGTTCCTGGTCTCGTGGACCATCTATCCGCTCGGCTACCTCATGCCCCAGATCAGCGCGTCGGCGAACGGGGTCGTTGCCCGCAGTCTCGTCTACAGCTTCGCCGACATCGCGTCGAAGGCCGTCTACGGCATCATGCTGGCCGTCATTGCGCAGAAGATGAGTGCTCACGACGGCTACGAGCCGGCCATCGAAGCGGAAAAGGCCTTTGCCGAGACCGAGTAGTGCCGCCTCCCCCGGCGGTCTGTTCATGCAGACGAGCGATCAGCGACGACGAACTGATCGAAAAGGTGAACCGTACGCGGCAGATGCAGCCGCAGCCGTTGCGTTCGTACCGATCTGGGGTTGCGAACCTCTCGGTTGACGAGGCCATCGAAGAAACGACCTGACCACGGTGGCGCCGACCAGTTGGCCTCCCGTTCGGCTGTCCGCTCGCCGGTCCTGCCGCTCGGCACGCCAGAGACCGCCGGTCTCGTTGGTGGGCCATGAGGGACTTGAACCCCCGACCCCCTGCGCGTCATGCAGGTGCTCTAGCCAACTGAGCTAATGGCCCCGGGCCGAGAAGCGTAGCAGCTGCGCTTCGTCACACCGCCCGATCGACGCCCCGGAGACGAGGGTCAATCGGTCTGGGAGAGGAGGCCGCCGATGGCCGCGACGATGCCGCCGGCGAGCGCGATCCACAAGCCCATGCCGATGTCGAAGCTGATGCCCGCGATCTCCTGTCCGCCGGCGGTGACCTTGAGGTCGCTGAGGTCGAGATAGGAGAACGCGGCGAGTCCGGCACCGGCCAGACCGACCACGATCAACCCGATCTTGACGACCATGTGACGCATCTTGGCGAAGAGGAGGAACGACAACAGCAGGGTGAGGAGACCGGTGACCAACAGGCCGATGCTGTTCGACTGCGTGCTCAGGGCACCGATGGCGGGGATGTTCAGCTCACCGACCAGACCGAGACGGGCCAGCTGCCCTTCGATGTCGATCGCAGGGTCGATCGCGGGCGAGGCCCACTCGAGCAACGATCCGACCACCATGGCCGCACCGCCGACCCCGGCGATGGCCGGGCCGAGCGGTGAGGCGTCGGCCGGCGGAGCCGGGACGACATCGGGGCCGCTCTGAGCAATGGGCGGCCCCTCGGCTGACCAACCGGCCGGTGCCTGTGGCGGGGCCTGGGCGGCTCCGACGGTCGGGACGACCTGGGTGGCTTCGTACCCTGGAGCCGCCGGTGGCGCGTACGCGGGTGGAGCGGCGGGCGGCGGCATGGCCGGCGCGGCCGGAGGCGCGACGGGTGCTCCGGCGGGCGCAGCCGGAGGTGGCGCGGGTGCGGGGGCGGCGGACTCGGGAAGATCGGCCAGTGGCGGCGCGGACGGCTGCGGAAGATCGGCCAACCCCGGAGGCGCTCCCAACTCGGACACCTCACCGTGCTCGGGCACCGCCGCCTCGGGCAGATCGGCCAACCCCGCAGGCGCCGCCTGCTCGGACACCTCACCATGCTCGGGCACCGCCGCCTCGGGCAGATCGGCCAACCCCGGAGGCGCCGCCTGCTCCCACTCATCACCATGCTCGGGCACCGCCGCCTCGGGCAGATCGGCCAACCCCGGAGGCGCCGCCTGCTCCCACTCATCACCATGCTCGGGCACCGCCGGCCCCGGCTCGGAGACCTGACCGTGCTCGGGAACCGCGGCCTCGGGGAGATCCGCCAACGGCGGAGCCGCGACTGCTTCGACCTCGGGAAGCTCGGCCACGATCTCCTCGACCGCCGGGAGCTCGACATCGGGAAGCTCGGCGAGGATGTCCTGCACGGGCGCAGGCTCGGGGACATCGTCACCGAACGACTCGGCCACGGTCTCGACCGCCGGGGCCTCCTCGAAGGTCGGTTCGCCCGAGTCGGGTTCCGCCGCCGGCTCCTCGTGCCCGTGCTGCTCGTCGGCGGCGGGCTCTTCGGGCGGGGTCCAGTCTGTGGGGTAGAGCTCGGGCGGATACCACTTGCCGTCTGACGCCATCCACCATCCGGCGCCCTGCGAGGTGTCACTCATACTTCGCACACTAGCCAGCGCGGAGCCACAGGTGAGGGAGCGCCGGGCGGGATTTGAACCCGCGACTTTACGGCTTTGCAGGCCGTTCCCTTGGGCCGCTCGGGCACCGACGCATGGCGGCGGGCCGGGGCCTGCCGTCGGCGACATCGTACCCCGGCGTTCTGAGGGACTCACCCGGGGCCCGGCCACGACGTTCGTGCAGGCGCCTCCGCCTGGGCAACAATGCTGCGATGAGGCTCATCGCCGGTATCGACACCTCGACACAATCCACCACCGTCGTCCTTCGTCGACTCGACGACGGCGAGCTGATCGCGACCGCGTCGGCCCGTCATCCGGCCACCACGCCACCCCGTAGCGAGCAGGACCCTTCCGCATGGTCGGCCGCCCTCGACGAGGCGTTCGCCGCCCTCGCGGCCCATGCCTCCGACGTCGTCGGGATCGCCGTCGCCGGACAACAACACGGGATGGTTGCCCTCGGCGTCGACGGCGAGGTCTTGCATCCCGCCAAGCTCTGGAACGACACCGAGTCGGCTCCCGACGCCGACGCCCTGGTCTCGGCCCTCGGCGCACGGGCCTGGGCCGACACATGGGGCAGCGTGCCGGTGGCGGCCTTCACCATCACCAAATTGGCTTGGCTGAAGCGGACCCGACCCGACGCCTTCGCCCGCCTCGAGCGGGTGGCGCTTCCCCACGACTGGCTCACCCTCGATCTCACGGGGAGCCACGTGACCGACCGCGGCGACGCATCCGGAACCGGCTGGTGGTCACCGGTCGCCGACGGCTACGACACGCGCTCGCTGGCGGTGGTCGACGCCGAACGCGACTGGGCCACCGTGCTTCCCCGCGTGCTCTCCCCCACCGAGGCGGCCGGAACTCTGACCTCGGCCGCGGCGGCCCGACTCGGCCTTCCCGGCACGTGCGTCGTCGGCCCCGGCACCGGCGACAACATGGCGGCGGCACTGGGCCTCGGCTTGCGCTCGGGCGATGTCGCCATCTCCCTCGGCACCTCGGGCACGGTCTACGGCGTGTCGGCCACGGCGACCGCCGACCCGACCGGCGCCGTCGCGGGATTTGCGTCGGCCGACGGGCAGTACCTCCCGCTCGTCTGCACGCTCAATGCCACCAAGGTCACCGACGCGGTGGCCCGACTGCTCGGCGTCGACCTGTCCACCCTCGGTGAGCTTGCCGCCCAGACGCCCGCCGGCGCCGGCGGAGTCGTGTTGGTTCCCTATCTCGACGGCGAGCGCACGCCCAACCGCCCCGACGCAACGGGGCTCCTCACCGGTTTTCGAAGTGACGTCACCCGGGAGCAGCTCGCCCGAGCTTCGTTCGAAGGGGTGACCTGCGGGCTGCTCGACGGTTTCGACGCATTGGGCGCAGCCGGCGCCAGCCTCGACGGAGAGCTGCTGCTCATCGGCGGAGGCGCACGGTCACCTGCGTACCGTCAGGCCTTCGCCGACCTGTCGGGTCGATCGATCACCGTGCCCGACGTGGAGGAAGCCGTGGCCACCGGCGCCGCCGTGCAGGCGGCCGCCGTCGTGGAGGGGTCGACCATCGCGTCCGTCATCGACCGGTGGAACCTCAACTCCGCGGCCACGATCGTCCACCCGTCGACCGAAGCCGACGCAGCTTCCGTCCGAGCCGGCTACGCCACAGCCCGCGACCTGGGCACCTGAGCGCGCCACATGTCACGGCGACAGGGTCGGATGATCGCGAAAGGCATCGAGCGCGTCGGCGTTGGCCAGCGCATGGGCGTTCTTGATGGGGCGGCCGTGCACGGTGTCGCGCACGGCGAGCTCGACCACCTTGCCGCTCCGGGTCCTGGGTAGCTCGGGCACCTCGGCGATCACCGCCGGAACATGGCGCGGTGATGTGCCCCGCCGCACCTGGGAGCGAATGCGCTTGCGCAGGTCGTCGTCGAGCGTGCCGGGCTCGCGCAACACCACGAAGAGCACCACGCGCGTGTCGCCGTCGTACTCCTGGCCGATGACCACCGCTTCGAGCACCTCATGGAGCTGTTCGACCTGGCGGTAGATCTCGGCGGTGCCGATGCGCACACCACCGGGGTTGAGGGTGGCATCGGAACGGCCGTGCATGACGATGCCGCCGTGCTCGGTCCACTCCGCGAAGTCGCCCTGGTGCCACATGCCGGCGAAGTCGTCGAAGTACGCCGCCCGGTATCGGCTGTCGTCGGCGTCACCCCAGAGTCGCAGCGGCATCGACGGGAACGGGGTGCGGCACACCAGTTCGCCGGCCACGCCCGGTGGACACGACGCGCCGGCGTCGTCGACCACGTCGATGGCCAGGCCGAGCGTCGGCCGTTGGATCTCGCCGACGTGCACCGGGCTGGTCGGATCTCCGGCCACGAGACAGCCGCACAGATCGGTCCCTCCGCTCATCGATGCGACGTGCAGATCGGTTTTGATCGACCGGTGGATGAACTCGAAGCTCTCGGGCAACAGCGTGGATCCGGTGGAGCACATCAGTCGCATCGACGAGAGATCGTGGGTTCGCATCGGCTGGAGCCCCGCCTTGGCCACCGCATCGATGAACTTGGCCGAGATGCCGAACAGCGAGATCCCGGTGTCGTCGACGAGATCGAACAGTCGGTTCCCGTCGGGCTCGAAGGGTGACCCGTCGTACAGGACCACCGTGGCCTCGCTCGCGAGCGCCGAAGCCAGCCAGTTCCACATCATCCATCCGGCGGTGGTGAAGTAGAACACCCGCTCACCGGGCCGCACATCGCAGTGCAGCCGGTACTCGCTCAGATGCTTGAGCAGGACACCGCCGGTCCGGTGCACGAGGCACTTGGGCGCACCGGTGGTGCCCGACGAGAACAGCACGTACCACGGATGATCGAACGGGAGTCGCTCGAAGGTGACCGGCTCCGCATCGAACCCACCGGTGAACTGGACCAGGCTCGTCACTCCCTCGCCGAGCGCGCCCTCGGGGACCTCGTCGGTGAGGTACGGCACCAGGACCGTCGAGGTCACCGTGGGCAGGCCGGCGCGAATGTCGCCCAGACGATCGAGGCAGTCGTGGCGTCGGCCGCCGTAGACGTACCCATCGGTGGCGAACAGGAGAACCGGTTCGATCTGGCCGAAGCGATCGAGCACGCCACCGACGCCGAAGTCGGGTGAACACGACGAGAAGACGGCACCGAGACTGGCGGCGGCGAGCATGACCACGTAGGTGTCGGGGAGGTTGGGCAACCACGCCACCACCCGATCGCCGGCGGCCACGCCGTGGGCGCGCATGGCCTGTTGCATCGTGGACACTCGACGGTGCAACTCCGCCCATGTCACCTCACTGGCGATCCCCGATTCACCTCGGAAAACGATGGCGACCGAGTCGTCGTTGCGGCCGAGCAGGTTCTCGGCCACGTTGAGCTGCGCATCGGGGAAGAAGCGGGCGTCGATGAGCTCGGTCCCGGGCTCGAAGAAGCGCTCCCCCTTGTGACCGATCACGCCGAAGAAGTCCCACGCGTCCGACCAGAAGTCACCAAGGTTCTGCACCGACCACCGGTGCAACGACGAGAAGTCATCGACCACGACACCGTGTCGGTCGCGAACGAGGGCCATGAACGACGTCATCGCCGAGCTCTCGACCGCGGCCGTCGACGGCTCCCAGAGCATGCGTGACGCCATGGGTTCAGTCTGGCCCCCCGCCCTGCGGCCCCGCCAGCCGACTTGCCCACGATCACCGCCCGTGTTCGACTTCGCCGATGGCAACTCCCGCGCCCGGCCGGCGGTGACCACCACCGAAGTGGTCATCGTGGTGATCGCAATCCTCACCGGATCGCTGGTGAAGTCCGTCACGGGCATGGGCATGCCGATCATCGCAGTGCCGATCATGGCGCTGTTCGTGTCGGTGGAGGATGCGGTGGTGGTCATTGCGGCGCCGACAGTCGCGTTGAACGCATGGCTGTGCTGGCGCGAGCGGTCACATCGGCACGAGACCCGGGATCTCGGCCGACTCGCGCTCTTCGGGATCGCGGGTGCGGTGCTCGGCGCGTTCCTGCTCGCTGCGCTGCCCGAACGGGTGGTGATGGCGGCGCTGGCGACCATGGTGCTGGCCTATGTGGTGCGGTTTCTGACGGCACCCGACATCAAGGTCGGTTCCGCGGCATCGGCCAAGTGGTCGCCCGTCGTCGGCTTCGGTGCCGGCGTGTCGCTGGGCAGCACCGGGATCTCGGGGCCGATCGTGGCCACCTGGATTCACGCCTACCGACTCGCCCCCGGCGCGCACATCTTCGCGGTCACCCTGCTCTTCGCCATCACCGGCTTCGCCCAGCTGGCGGTGTTCGTCGCCGACGGCCGGCTGCTCGATCTCGGCGCCCCCGCCGCGCTCACCTTCATCCCGGCCTTCGCGATGGTGCCCTTCGGCGGCGCGTTGCGGAAGCGCATGAGTGGCGAGGTCTTCGACCGGGCCGTCCTCGCCGTGCTGTCGGTGTCGGCGGCGGCCCTCATCGTTCGGGCCGTCAGCTGAGCAGGCGAGGGTCGAATCGGTAGGGCAGTTCCAGGCCGTGGGCGTGGAGCAGCGAATTGTCGCCCAGGATCGCCGCCGTCGGGCCGTCGGCGACCACCCGACCGCCGTCGATCACGATCGATCGCGTGCACAGTTGGGCCACGAACGGCAGGTCATGGGTGATCACGAGCAGGGTCTGGTTCAGCCGGTCGAGGAGCTCGGTGAGCTCGCGTCGTCCGAGTGGATCGAGGCCGGCCGTGGGTTCGTCGAGCACCAGAATGTCCGGCTCCATGGCCAACACCGTGGCCAGCGCCGCACGACGCTTCTCGCCCGTGCTGAGATGGTGTGGCGCGCGTCCGGCCAGCGCCGTCGCTCCGACCTCGGCCAGCGCCGCATCGACTCTCGCCGTCAGTTCGTCGCCGCGTAGGCCCAGGTTGGCGGGGCCGAACGCCACGTCTTCGCCCACTGTGGGCATGAAGAGCTGATCGTTGGAGTCGGCGGCCACGAGCTGAACCCGTCGGCGGACCTCCGCCAGGGTGTCGGCCTCGACGAGCACCCCATGCACGCGCACCGAGCCGCTGTCGGGTTCGTGAATGCCGTTCAGGTGGAGCCCCAGCGTGGTCTTGCCGGCCCCGTTGGGGCCGATCAGGGCGACGCGTTCGCCGACCGCGATCGACATCGTGACTCCCTCGAGTGCGAGGGTGCCGTCGGGATAGGTGAAGTGCAGATCGTCGATCTCCACCGCGGGATGGCTCATCAGCCGACCACCCGGGCCGCCACCATCACCAGTGCGGCGGCGAGAGGAAGGACGGCAGCGGCGAGCCACTCGCTCGTACCGGCAGAACCCCCTCGCACGTCGGGCATCGTGCCGGTGAACCCACGACCGACCATGGCCGCGTGGATACGTTCCCCGCGCTCGTAGCTGCGCACGAACAACGCTCCGGCCGCGCTGGCGACCGGCCGGGCGTCACCTATCCAGCGGGGCTGGTACCCGCGCACCGCCATGGCCGTGCGCATGCGTGCGAACTCCTCGGCAATGAGCTCGAGGTAGCGCAACATGAAGGCGGCGATGGTGACCATGATCACCGGCATGCGAAGCCGTTCGAGCCCGGCGAGGATGGCGAACTGCTCGGTGGTGCCCGACAGGATGATGCTGGCCCCGGCTCCGAGACCGGCCTTGGCGACGATGGCGAACATCGCCCAGAGCCCGTCGCGCGACAGCGAGAGGCCGACAACCTGCACCGTGTCGCCACCCACCACGAACGGCAGGAACACCGCAAACGCCACGAACGGGGCGATCACCAGCAGACGGGAAACGACGAAACGAACCGGCAGGCCCGCCAGCGCGACGACGGCGGCAAGCACCATCGCGTGCAGGCCGAAGCCCCATGCCGGCGGCGCCGGCGTGAGCGCCACCATGACGACGAAGGCGAACGTGGCCGCGACCTTCACCTCGGGCGCGAGCCGATGCACGACGCTGTGCCCGTGATAGTGCAGCGGATGAGCATGTCCGACTCCCATGGTCGCCTGCCCGTCGCTAACGGTCGCCGGTCATGCTCGGGACCGACCGGGGTGACCGAGGCGGACAGCACACAGCAGCCCGAAACCCACGGCGGCCACGATCACCACACCCGACGCGCCGGCCACGGCGAGGCTGAGGGACTCGTTGTCGAGACCCCGGGTGGCGTAGTCGGCGAACAGCGAGGTCCCGAGTCGACTGCCCTCGCCTGCTCCGATGCCCTGGTCGATGGCCACCCGCTCGAGCCCATCGGGTGACGACGCCGCGAACTGACTGACGACGGCGCCCACGACCACCGCAATCAGGCCCCCGGCCACGACGAGGCCACGCCGATCGATCGCCCGGCGTCCTCGGAGGTCGGCCGCAGCGATGTCGGCGGCCCCGGCGACCAGATCGGGTCGCGCCGCCAGCACGGCTCCCACCACCATGCCGGTGATGATGCCCTCGCCGACGCCGATGAGGAGGTGGACTCCCACCATGGCCCCGAAAACCGTGTCGGAACGCGACATCGGCCGTGGCGCCGAAGAGCCACTCGATCGAGAAGGCCATGGCCGAGAGCACCACGGAAACGCCGCCGGCGATGGCCGATGCGCTCACCACACCGGCCGTGTTCGCCGGCAGGAGTCGCCGAGCGGCGCGGAAGACCGCGTAGCCGCCGAGCGCGGTGACGATGGCCATGTTGAACGTGTTGATGCCGAGGGCGGTGAGCCCGCCGTCGGCGAAGATGAGCGCCTGCACGACCACGACGACGGTGACCACCAGTAGTCCGAGCGACGGCCCGAGCAGCACCGCCGCCAGGGCGCCGCCGAGGAGATGGCCCGACGTGCCCGAGGCCACCGGGAAGTTCACCATCTGGGCGGCGAAGACGAACGCGGCCGACACGCCGGCAAGGGGCACTCGGGCATCGGCGAGCTGGCGGCCGCTCTGACGGAGGGCCACGCCGACAACGGTGGCGCTGAGCGCACCGGTGGCGACGGCGGTACCGGCGTTCAAGAAGCCGTCGGGTGCATGCATGGGGAGTCGATCGGGAACCGGTTGTTGCGAACGGTTCGCAGGTTACGTGTACTGCGAATCCTTCGCAACAACCTCACGGTGGGCGCAGTCGTGGCACCGGCCCCGGACCACGAGCTCCACGGTCCGTGGCTCGAAGTCGTGGCCCGACGCGAGGTGGTCGACGATCAGTTGCACCAGCGAACCGACGTGATGGTCGACCTTGCCGCAGACATCGCACACCACGTGGAAGTGCTCGTCGGGATGGGCGATCTCCCAGTGCGAGGCACCCTCGCCGAGTTGTGACTCGCGAACCGCGCCGAGATCGCGCAGCAACGCGAGGGCCCGATAGATCGACGCGAGGTTCACCTTCTCGTCGATGTCGTGGACGCGAGCTGCGATCTGTTCCACCGTGAGGTGTTCGTCGGCCGACGCCAGCACGGTCCACACGACTCGCCGCGGCACCGTGACCCGGTGCCCGTGTTGTCGCAGGAGCCCCTCGACGTCGTCCATGGCCCGTGCAGCCTACGGCAGCGGCGGCCCGTCGACCCGAGCGCCGCCGAGGTGCTCGACGAACCAGGCGCGGGCCAGTTCGGCTGCGATCCGCAACGTACCGGGCTCCTCGAACAGGTGGGTGGCGCCGTCGACGATGCGCAGGCTCTTCTCGCACTGCAGGTGGGCTTCGGCCTGGCGGTTCAGTTCGAGCACGGCCGTATCCCTGCTACCGACGATCAACAGGGTCGGCGAGCGCACGGCCGCCAGCCACTCGAGCGCGAGATCCGGACGCCCGCCACGCGACACGACCGCCGAGATCGCCGAGCCCGCCCCTGCGGCGGCCCGGAGCGCCGCGGCGGCACCGGTGCTCGCCCCGAAGTATCCGACCGGCAGATCGGCCAGGTCGGGCTGATGCTTCACCCAGGCCGTCGCCGCGAGGAGCCTGCGGACCAAAAGCTCGATGTCGAAGACGTTGGCCCGGTCGTGTTCCTCGTTCCGGGTGAGGAGATCGAAGAGCAGCGTGGCCAGTCCCGCCTCGTTCAGCTCCGACGCGACGAAACGGTTGCGCGGACTGTTGCGGCTGCTCCCCGACCCGTGCACGAAGATCACCAGACCGCCACTGTCCGGCGGCACGGTGAGCTGTCCGTCGAGCACGAGACCGTCGAGTCGGATCTCGACAGCGACGTCCCGTCCGCTGCCCACCTCGACGGGTGGCGGTGCTGCACTGCGGAGGAGGCACTCGACGACCTCGTCGTCGGTGGTCTGGTCGAAGTCGCGGTACCACTGCCCCACGGCCATGAACCCCTCAGGGGTGGCCACGCTCACGCACCGGTCGGCAATCCGGGCGAAGCGGTCGGTCCAGCCCGGCGGGGCCACGGGCACCGCGACGACGATGTGCTCGGCGCCCTCCGCGCGAGCGACCGCGCACGCGGCTCGCATCGTCGAGCCGGTTGCCACCCCATCGTCCACGAGCACCACCGTGCGGCCCGCCAGCGGGATCCGTGACCGACCCTGACGGAATCGCCGCGCCCGGCGCTCGAGCTCGACGCGCTCGCCAGACTCGGCCGACCCGATCTCGGCCTCGGTCACTCCCAACCGGGCGATCACGGTCTGGTTGAGCACTCGAATGCCGTCCTCACCGATGGCTCCCATGGCCAGCTCGGGGTTGCCGGGCGTGCCCAGCTTGCGCACCACGATCACATCCAGAGGGGCGGCCAGCGACCGGGCGACTTCCTCGGCCACCGGGACGCCGCCTCGAGGCAACCCCACCACCACGACCGCGGCGTCGCCGGCGAGGGCTCCGAGTCGTTCGGCCAGCTCGCGGCCGGCGGCTCGGCGGTCGGCGAAGACCTTCATGGTTCGCTCCCGTCTCGTGCGGTGTCGTGCCTTCACGTGCAGCTTCCATCATCGACGATGCGGAGGGTTCTCGTCG
The DNA here is from genome assembly GCA_963787285.1 of uncultured Acidimicrobiales bacterium. Taxonomy (GTDB): domain Bacteria; phylum Actinomycetota; class Acidimicrobiia; order Acidimicrobiales; family JAHEJN01; genus JAHEJN01. The sequence goes on from CAWBCM010000009.1 coordinate 83,315, forward strand.
TGGCCAAGAGGCGAAGGTCATCTCATGGCCGGCCGAACTGAGGCCGAATGGCCCTACGTGAGGCACCACCGATCCTGGACACTCGAGGAGAGGAAACGACGATGACGAGGAGAACCGTCATGACCTTCGACCCCGATCAGTCCGCTCGCATCGAGGTGCGGATCTTCGAGAACGGCAAGCAGGTCCACGTCGGGTCTTTCGACGATCTCGGGACCGCCGAGGCCTTCGCCGACGAATGGACCGAGCGCGTCCCCGGAGCGCGCGCCGAGTTCCAGGAGCTCTCGGGCCAGTCGCTTGACGAGACGGTCGCCACCGACACGGCTCTCACCGACGACTACCCCCACGCCTGAATCAGTCGATGTCGAGCAGGTCCTCGAGCAGGTCGAGGGAGCTCACCACACCCACGACCTCGTTGGCCAGATCCACCACGACGAGATGATGCACGAAGTGCGTACGCATCATGTTCGCCGCCTCGGGAACGCTCTGATGGCCGCCGATGGTGAACACCTTCGTGGTCATGACGTCCTCGACGGGCTGAGATGCCCAGGTTTGCTCGACCAGATCGAACGAGCTCACGATGCCGACGGGATGGCCGCCGTCGTCGGTCACGGGTATGCAGTGCACGCCAGAGTGAGCCATCGCGTCGCGGAGGGCGCCTATGGCGTCGGTCCGAGCGGCGGTGATCGGAGAGCCGGTCATCACGTCGATGATGGTGCGCATGGTTGATCCCTTCTCGGTGGGCGCCGACCACGGCGACCGTGCCTCGACCCTCGCGCCGGAAAGGAGGCCCGGGTAGGGACGTTGGTCCCAGCGTCGGCGCTCCGAACGTGAGGGTCCTTCGACCCTGGCCGCGGTGCCGCTGAGAACGTCAGGCTGAGGGCGTCAGCACCGACGCCGCGAGAGGAGCGGTCATGAAAGCCGTCGTGGTCTTCGAATCGATGTACGGGAACACCCACGCCGTGGCCGACGAGATCGCCACGGGACTGAGCGCCCTCGGCGAGGTGGTCGTCGGGAGCACCGACCAGATTCCACCCTCCACCTTCGACGGCGATCTCCTTGTGGTCGGGGGCCCCACGCATGTCCATGGAATGAGCTCCAAGTCGAGCCGCCATGCTGCGGCCGAGGCGGCCGACGCCGATCCCGAGCTCGATCTCGACGAGAGCGCGAGTGCGCCGGGACTCCGGAGCTGGCTGAAACAGCTTCCCCCTGGGAACGACACGGCGGCCGCGGCCTACGACACCCGGATCGACCAGCCGACACTGATCACGGGTTCGGCCGCGAAGGGAATCGGCAAGCGCCTGCGCCACCATGGCTTCTCCCTCGTGGGAGATCCGATGAGCTTCCTCGTAGCCGACAGCAGTGGCCCGCTGGTTCCCGGTGAGCTCGAACGGGCGCGTGCCTGGGGTGAGCAACTGGCCACCCGTCTGGGGGCCGAAGCCCCGGTCGTCGAGTGACCCGTCGGCGAGCGAAGCCGCGTCACAGGAGCACGGCGAAGAACCCTCCGTAGACCGCCAACAGGATCAGACCGGTTCGCCAGTCGTGCTCCTTGACGCGTGTCATGATCACGACCGCGGCCAGGACGGCAACGATCGCAACGACGGTCACCTCGACCGCCAGATCCCTCGTGATGTCGGTCGGTGCGATCAACGGACCGGCGGCAACCGACAACGAGGCATCCGCGAACGACGAGCCGAAGATGTCGCCGATCGCCAACGCGACCGCGCCACGACGCAGGGCAGTGATGTTGAACACCAGCTCCGGCATCGACGTGCCGATCGACGCCAGGAAGAAGCCGACGAGCAGCGGCGGTGCGCCGACGGACTCGGCCCATTCGACGATGGCCCACACGGACAACATCGCCGCGAGGGCCACACCGACCAGCGCAAGGAGCGCCCGGCCGGCCAGACGGAGCCGCGGGGTGACCGACTCGACCATGGTGAGCTGCTGGTTCACGGCCGTGCGCGAGTAGATGAATCGGGTGGCCACCGCCCATCCGGTGATGAGCAGGAGTGCATCGACGCGGCCGAGGTGACCGTCCCACATCAGGGCGATCAACAGGAGGAGCGAGGCAATCGTCGCGACGCCGGTGGTGAGAATGCCCCGGCGAGGGACGGCGATGGAGCCGCCGATCAGGGGAAGCAGGCCCAGGATCAGCGTGATCTGGGTGGCCGCCGACCCGACGGAGTCGCCGACGTTCACGTCGCCGTTGTCGGTCACCGAGGCGGCGATCGAGTTGGCGATCTCGGGGAGGTCGGTGCCGATCGCGAGCAGCGTGGCACCGACGAAGAACGGTGGGATCTGGGTAGTGGCCGCAAGCTCGGTGGCGGCATTGACCGCCCGCCGGCTGGCCAACACCATGCCCAGGAAACCGAGACCCATGGCCAGGGTGAACACGACGAGCACGACTGCACCTCCCGTGGCCTTCGTCGTTTCTCCGGGTCGACCTCACTGTCATCTGGCGGCATCGACTGCGCCAGGGGCCAAGGTCACGATCGATTACCGTGACCGAAGTGACTGCCACGACATGGGCCTACCGGCCAGGGCTCGACGGCGTGCGGTGCGTCGCCGTCCTGCTCGTGGTGGGCTTCCACTCACAGGTGCCATGGCTGGCCAACGGCTTCGTGGGCGTCGACGTGTTCTTCGTGCTCTCGGGGTTCCTGGTGACCTCGGTCGTGCTCCACGGCGGCCTCGACGACTTCGAGTTCGGCGCCTTCTACGGTCGCCGGGTGCGCCGCCTGCTTCCGGCTGCCATCGCCGCGGTCATCGGTACGTGCCTGGCCGCGCTCTTGTACCTGCCCCGCCTCACGCGCACCGACCTCGTCGGCGACGCCCGCTCGGCGCTGCTCTATTTCGCCAACTGGCACTTCATCGCACAGTCCACCGACTACTTCGCCGACGACATCGGCTCGAGCCCGTTCCTTCACTACTGGTCGCTCGCCATCGAGGAACAGTTCTATCTGCTCTACCCGTTCGTGCTGGTGAGCGTCTACCGGCTGGCCCGGCGGTCGCGCCCACGCGACCGGTCACTTCGTCTCCTCGCCGCTGCGATCGCCGGCTTGGCGATCCTGTCGCTGCTCTCCCAGGTCGTCTGGGCGGGCCGAGACCCCCTGCGGGCCTACTACGGGACCGACGCCCGCCTCTATCAGCTCCTGATCGGTGGAGCGGTCGCCACGATGATCCACCTTCGGCGACAGGTCGGCGCTCGCATCTCGACCAAGGTGGCCGGCCCGGCGGGCGCGATGGGCCTGGCGGTGGTGGTGCTGGTGAGCACCGACTTGCTGTCGATGTCGGTGAGCAGCCGCGGCATCGTCGCCGCTGCTGCGTCGCTCCTGGTGGTGGTGGCCATCGACTCGAGTGCGACGACGCCGGTGGCCGCGTTCCTCGGCCTGGCACCGCTGCGCTACCTCGGGCAGATCTCGTACATGATCTACCTGGTCCACTGGCCCCTCGTGCTGGTGCTGCGCGAGGCCTACGACCTCGACCCGGTGGTGTTGGCCGTACTGGCTGCCGCCGGGTCGGCGGCACTGGCTGCGGTCAGCAACCGGTTCCTCGAGCAACCGATTCGCCGGGGTGCCACCCTGGCGAAGCTGCCGCGTCTGTCGGTGGCGGGTGGCTTGTCCCTGTCGATGCTGGCGGCCGTCGCGATCGTGCCTCCGATTCTCCGTTCCGATGTCCGACCACCCATCCGGGAGACCTCGCCGTTCGTCATCGACGACGCCGTGGTCGCGACCTCTCCCCCACCGGAGCCCACGCCGGCGGTGGCGCCCGAGCCCACCCCCTGGTCGACGAGTCGTCCGCCGAGGCCGAGGCCACTCCCCCATCCGATCCGACACCGACCGCGATCCCGACAGCAACTGCGGTCGAGAACGCCGAGCTCGTTGCCCTGCTCGCGGCGGCGGTGCCCGCCGGTCTCGACTACGAGACGGCCGTGACGAGCCAGCCCGGCTACGCCTGCCGCGACGCCGACCCGACGAACTGCGCTCGCGAGATCCGAAGCGGCGAGCGCATCCACTTGATGGGCGACTCGAACGCGTCGATGTTCCGTCCGATGCTGATGGCCTTGGCGGCCGATCACGAGCTGACGTACTCCGAGAGCAGCTACCAGGGATGTCCGTGGCAGCTGTTTCTGGGCACCGACCGGACGCCGGAGGAGTGCTATGAGATCCGCCAGAGCTGGTACGACCGCTTCGCCGACGGCCGCCTGCAAGCGGATGTGATCATCGCGGTGAACCTCGGCTACGAGTTCGCAGCGGTGCCGAACAAGGCCTACTGGACGCCGGTGGGCGACGGGCCCGTCGCCGAGCTCGACGATCCCGCGGCCATGCGCGACATGGTTGCGGCACGCACCGTCGCATCGCTCGATGCTCTCGCCCTGTCGGGAGCCACGATCGTGCTGATCGAACCGCTGGGCTACAACGACCTCGCCGATCCCACGGCCTGCCTCTCGGGCGCCGCCACCGTCGGGGAGTGCGCCTTCACCCGCCCCGAGCCGTCTCCCATCACCCCCATCTATCGCACCATTGCCGCGGAGCGAGACAACGTGGTGAGCCTCGACCTCGACCGGTTCGCCTGCCCGTATCTGCCGGTTTGCCTGCCGCTGATCGACGGCCACATCGTGTACAAGGACCCGACCCATCTGAGCATCGACTACACGGTTCCCGAGCGCGCGAAGTTCTGGCAGCTGCTGATCGATGCTGACGTGGTGACCCCGTCGGGGTGAGCGCTCGCTCCCTTGGGACGCGACGAGCTCACCGGCCTAACATCGCACCATGTCGGCGAGCTCGCCGGCGGGGCCAGCCGAGACCAACCGGGGGAATGATGCGCAACGCCAAAGGAACGACGGTCATCGAACACGGCAAGCTGATCACCGGCACCGGCGACGACGCGGTCACCGACGCCACCGTCGTGGTCGTCGACGGCGTGATCAGCTACGCCGGCCGGGCCGACGGGGCTCCGGTCACGCCCCCCGACGCCGAACACATCGACGCAACCGGGGCCACGGTCATGCCCGGCCTCATCGAGTCGCACTGGCATGCGAGCTACTTCAACATTCTGGTGCTCGAGGATCTCGACATCGCTCACCCGCCCGAGACGGTGGCGCTGCACTCGGCGTTCAACTCCCGTGTCGCCCTCGAATGCGGCTACACGTCGGCCCGTTCGGCGGGCTGCCTGTTCAACACCGACGTGGCCCTCACTGCGGCCATCGACGCCGACCTCGTCCTCGGACCCCGTTTCGTACCCGGTGGCCAGGAGATCTGCGGTGCGGGCGGTCTCATGGACTGGAACCCGGAGTTCCGCAAGATCGGCATGGAGGGCGTCATCCTCGTGGTCGACGGCCCCGACCAGGCCCGATCGGCCGCCCGCCGGCTCGTGAAGAACGGCGTGCACTGGATCAAGACCTACCCCACAGGCGATGCCGCCGCGCCGGCCACCAACGACCATCACACGCTGTCGATGACCTTCGAGGAGATGCAGGCCGTGTCCCAGGTCGCCCACAACCACCGCCGCAAGGTGTACGGCCACTGCCGGGCGACCGAGGGGATCAAGATGGCCCTGCTCGCCGACTACGACTCGATCGAACACGGCACCTTCATGGACCAGGAGTGCCTCGACATGATGCTCGAGCGGAATACGCCATGCGTGCCGGCCCTCCAGTTCGAGTACGCGTCGGTGCACAACGGACCGGAGTTCGGCATGTCGCAGGCCGTCGTCGACGCCCACCAGGAAACGCTCGAGGGCGGCGCCGAGAGTGCCCGCATGATCCAGCGGGCCGGGGGCATCCTCGGCATGGGTGGCGACTACGGCTTCGCATGGAACCCGCACGGCGACTACGCCAAGGAGCTGAGCTTCTTCGTCGACTACGTCGGCTTCTCCCCGATGGAAACCATCGTGTGCGCCACTCGCAACGGCGCCAAGATCATGGAGACCGATCACGAGGTCGGCACGCTCGAGGCGGGCAAGCTGGCCGACGTCCTGATCGTCGACGGCGACGTCCTCGCCGACATCAGCCTGCTGGAGAACCGCGAGAACCTCCGGGCGGTCATGCAGGGCGGCATCATCAAGGCCGGAAAGCTGGCGGCGCTGACACCGACGCTCGTTCCCACCCCTTGACCTTCGCTCTGCCCCAACCCTGGCCGACCAATCCGTGGCCCACCCGCTTCCGCACGGTGCGCGCCTCGCCACCGGGCAGCCTCGACCCCGGTTCCTCGTTCCTCACCGTCCAGAGCCCGGCTCTCGGCGGGCGGGGTGACCTCGGCGTTCACGTGCCCCAGTCGGTGGCGGTGCCCGAGGGCGCGCCGATCGTGGTCTTGCTCCACGGGGTGTACGGCAGCTTCTGGAACTGGTTCCTGGCGGGCCGAGCCCATACGGCGCTCGACCGGCTGGTCGCAGCGGGCTCGGTGGCCCCGATGGTGCTGGTGACCCCGAGCGACGGCATGAGCGGCGAGGGAACGGCCTACCTGCACCATCCCGATCGCGATTACGAGCGGTGGATCATCGACGACGTCGTCGCCGTGGTCCGTGAGTTCGTCGACGCCGTTACCGCCGCCTCCCCGGTCTTCCTGGGTGGCAATTCCATGGGGGGCTTCGGGGCAGCCAGGCTCGGTCTTCGCCATGCCGACCGGGTGGCCGGCATCGCCATGCACTCTGCCATCACCCACCTCGACCAGCTGGCCCACTTCACGACCGGCGACGTCGCCGCCGAGGCCGGTCTCGACCCCGCCGAACGCGACCTGCTCACCGCCGTCGATCGTTGCCCGTCGGTTCCCCCGCCGATCTACATCGACTGTGGCGACGCCGACCCGCTGGCCGAGGCCAACCGGGTCTTCCACGACGAGCTGCGCCGACGAGGTGCCGACCACGAGGCCCACACCTTCGCCGGTGCCCACGACTGGGATGCCTGGTCGAGCCGAATCGAGCACAGCCTCGTGTTCTTCGATCGAATCGCCAGGCAGTCCCCATGAAGCTTCGTCTCACCGCCGACGGACCCGTACTCGTTCGTGACGGCGAGCACCTGCTCCTCGACACCGGGTGGGATGACATCTTCTCCCACCCTGATCCCCCGGCGCTCCTCGGCGGCGCTTCGGGCCGTGCCGTCGAACCGACGACCCCACTCGCCCCCATCGCCAACCAGGAGGTGTGGGCGGCCGGCGTGACCTACTACGTCAGCCGCACCGCGCGCATGGAGGAGTCCGCGGCCACCGGTGGTGCCGATGTGTACCAGCGGTGCTACGACGCCGCCCGCCCGGAGATCTTCTTCAAGGCGACCGCCCATCGTGTGGTGGGCCCCGACGGACTGGTCAGGATCCGGGCCGATTCGCACTGGAACGTCCCCGAACCCGAACTGACGCTGGCGATCTCGGCATCGGGTCGCGTCTTCGGGTACACCATCGGCAACGACATGAGCAGTCGCGACATCGAGGGCGAGAACCCCTTGTACCTCCCGCAGGCCAAGACCTACGACGGGTCGGCGGCCCTCGGCCCGGAGTTGTTGATCAGCGATGCCCCCCTCGCGGGATCCACCGCCATCGGCATGCGCATCGAACGTGCCGGTTCGACCGTCTTCGAGGGAGCGACCGAGGTGGCGCAGATCAAGCGGCCCTTCGACGAGCTCGTCGACTACCTGACCCGGGAGACGTCCTTCCCCCACGGCTGCTATCTCATGACCGGTGCCGGCATCGTCCCCGAGAGCGACTTCACCCTCCGTTCGGGTGATCGCATCGCGATCTCCATCGACGGGATCGGCACGCTGGTGAACCGCGTCGCCTGACCCGCGCCCCTCAGCCCGATTGGCCGGGGAGCGAGAAGACCGACCCGGGGTCGGGCTGACGACCGTCGAGGATGGCGACGACCGCCTCGACGGGCCGCACGCAGAGCTCGCGGTAGGTCACATCGGTCAGGCCGGCCACGTGAGGTGTCACGACCGTGCGCGGATGCACCAGCACCGGGTCATCGACGTCGGGTGGTTCCGGATCCCACAGATCGGTGGCGTAGGCGGCGGGTGTCCCCCGATCGAGCGCAACGGCGAGCGCATGGTGGTCGACGATCGCGGCGCGAGCGGTGTTCACCAGCACCGCAGTCGGCTTCATCATCGCCAGCTCCTCGGCCCCGATCATGGCCTGGGTGACATCGGTCAACGGCACGCAGAGCTGTACGACGTCGGAGGTCGCGAGCAGCTCGGCGAGCTCGACCCGGGGTACCTCACCCGGTCGGTCGGAGCGGGTACTGCACACGACGTCCATGCCCAGAACCTTGCCGAAATCGGCGAGCCGTCCGCCGATGGCGCCGAGCCCGACGATGCCGAGGCGCTTCCCCCGCATCTCGGCTCCCTCGAACCCTTCCCGAACCGCCCAGTTGCCCGCCTTCACGGCCGCGTCGACCTCGACGAGGCGGCGGGCGGCCGACAACATCAGCATCAGGGCGTGTTCGGCCACGGCGTGGGTGGTCACCCCCGGCGCATGCACCACTGCCACACCGGCACGGGCCGCGGCGGCCGTGTCGATGTTGTCGAGGCCGGCGCCGCACCGGGCGACGACGGCGAGATCGGGCATGAGGTCGAACATCTCACTCCCCACCCGACCCCGCCCCCGGGTCACGATCGCCCGCACGCCCGGTCGGGCAACGGTGGGATCGAAGGCCGACAGGTCGTCGACCACCTCGAGCCGGTCGGCGCTCTCCAGCAGCCGGAGCGCGTCAGCATGGACCGACTCGAGCAGGAGAATCACGAGGCCTCAGTTCGACTTCGAGAAGAACCTGGTCTCGGAGTCGACGATGTCGAGCTCGAAGATCGACGGGTCGACCGGCTGGTCGGCCTCGCACGACAGCTCGATGAGGTTCCCCGACGGATCGCGGATGAACGCCTGCATGACGCCGGTCGGCAACCGACGGACCTTGCCCCAGGTCTCGGTCTCGATGATGCCCAGGTCGAGGGCGCGGCGGAACACCTCGTCGAAATTGTGCAGGCGCAGGCAGAAATGGGCCCGCTCGGGATGCACATCGCCGAGCTCGTTGACGTGCAACTGTTGACCGCCGTTCACGTTGTAGAACTGCGCGGGAAAGCCCAGGTCCGGCGCAGGCGTGCGCTCGAGACCGAGCACGTCCCCGTAGAACTCGTCGGCCGCCGCCAGATCGTCGACCATCAGATTCACGTGTTGGATACTGGATTCCCCAGTCATCATTTCACCTCGTATTCGTCGAGGAAGTCGGGTCGCGGGGTCACCCCGAACCCGACACCGGTTGGTGCAGGCACGACACCATCGTGCACTGCGATCTGTTCTTCTGGCATCTCACGCAGCAACGGATTACCACCGAGGGAGTACTCGATGATGCGCGCCGCCGAGCTGGCGAACGCCAGACTCACTCCGGCGCTGAATGACAGCGCCGAGCCCCAACAGTGCGGGGCCAGCTCGATCTGGTGGGCCTCGGCCAGTGCCGCTATGCGACGCCCCTCGGTCGGTCCTCCGCAGATGGCGAGATCGGGTTGCAGCACGTCGACCGACTGGTTCTCGATCATGTCGCGGAACTCGAACCGGGTGGACTCGCTCTCACCCGCGGCGATGGGAATCGCCGTGGAGGCCCGAACTCGCCGGGCACCGGCGCGATCGTCGGCGTTCACCGGTTCCTCGAACCAGCGCAGGCCGAGGTGGGCCACCCCTGCGGCGAACTGCATCGCTTCCGAGGGACTGTACGTACCGTGGGCATCGACCATGAGGCCGATGTCGGGGCCCAGGGCGTCGCGAGCGGCCTGAACCCGGGCGACGCTGGTGTGGACCGCACCGTCCATCACGCCGATGCGCATCTTGACGCTGCGAAAGCCCTTCTCGACGTAGCCGCCGAGCTGCTCACCGATGCCGGCGGCGTCGGCCCAGCCTCCACTCGCGTACGCGGGCAGCGTGGGGGTCCGGGCGCCACCCCACAGGGCGACCACGGGCACGTCGAATGACTTGCCCAGCAGGTCCCACAGGGCCATGTCGATGCCGCTCATGGCGCTGACGGTCAGGCCGCGGCGCCCGAGCACCGGGAAGCCGCGTCCCCGTTCGAGCGCATAGCCGGCGCGAGACCCGTTGTACATGCCGTCCCACAGCGCCGTTATCTCTCGGGCGTCGCGCCCGATCATGGCCGGAGCCAGCTCGTCCTCGACGGCACGCACCACCGAACGGCATCCTCCCGCACTACCGACCGCGGCCTTGGCCTCGCCCCAGCCCACGAGCCCGTTGTCGACTTCGATGCTGATGATGGCCGTGTCGAAACTCTCGATTCGGCCGAAATCCGAGACGTGCTGCTGCTCGGTGGGAATCGGGCAGTGCAGCCAGCGAGCCCGCACGTCTCGGATCAGCATCGACGACTCAAATCAATGGAAGCAGCGTCGTCGCGCACTTCTCGACGAGCATGTCGTAGAAGCCTTCCGACAGCAGACTGCTGCCGTGGTCGATGATGAACTGCATCTCCTCGGGTGAGATGTCGACGGGATTCGTCTCGATCGCCTCGGGATACTGGTTGGCCGGAGTGCGGTCGATCGGCGCGACGAACTCGACGGTGAGTGCCCCGTCGTAGCCGACCTCCTTGAGCGTGGCGACGATGGCGGGCCAGTCGAGTGTGCCCATGCCGCAGGCCATGCGGTTGTTGTCGGCGACGTGGAAGTCGACGAGGCGGTCGCCGACATCGCGAATGGCCTGGAGGAAGTCGACCTCTTCGATGTTCATGTGGAAGGCATCGAGACACACGCCCACGTCGGGGGCCACGGCGTTGGCCAAGGCGAGCGCCTGGTCGCCGCGGTTCACGAAGTAGGTCTCGAACCGGTTCAGGCCCTCGATGGCCATCCGGATACCGCCGGCGCTGGCCAGCTCGTGAATCTCGGTGAGGCCGTCGACGGCCCACTGCCATTCCTCTTCCGGGGTGGCGTCGGGCACGATCTTGCCGACGGTGGCCGGCACGATCGTGATCTCCTGGCCGTTGAGCTCCTTCACCATCGTGACGCAGTCCTTCATGTACTGCACCGACGCGGCGCGCTGCGCTTCGTCCTTGGCGCACAGGTTGCGTTCACCGAGGGTCAACGTGACCGCACCCCAGCACTCGAGGTCGTACTTGGCGAGCAGCGTCGCGGACGTCGCCGGTGTCGTACTGGTCGGGCTCCCCCTTGATCTCGATGCTGCCGTACCCGCAGCGTGCCAGTCGGGCGAGCGTGACCTCGAGGGGCTCGGACCGCATCCAGTTGTGCATCGACAGGTGCATGCTCACGCCTCTCCTTTCGCCGGAATTCCGGCGGTTGTTGCTCATGAATTACGGAGTGACGCCCATGGCTCTTCGGTCGACTTGTCGACCGCCTCGTAGCCGGCGGGGCCGTGACTCGGACCCAGCACCACCAGCAGACGGGCCGGCTCGGCGGCGTCGGCGGCGACGAAGGTGGCGTGGACCGTGTCCATGGGAATGAACGCGACGTCGCCCGGAACCAGCTGCTTGCGCTCCTCGCGCACCCACTGCTCGACGGTTCCGCTGCGCACCAAGATGACCTCTTCCTGGTTCGGGTGGTGGTGGAAGTCGTGACCCTGGCCCGGCTGGATCTTCACGTCGAGCACGCACAGCCGTGAGCCCTCGGGGACATTGGCCGGACGCACGACCCATCCGAGATCACCCCAGTCGAGCTCTTCCCATTCGACGTCGTCGACACAGATGAAACACATGCTGTTCTCCTCTAGAAAGTGACGGCCTTGAACGCTTCGGTCTGGGCCTTCAGCGCCTGCTCGGTGGGCAGGCGCTCCATCGATGACGCCCCGTAGAAGCCGTTGATGCTCTCGCAGTGCTGCAGCACGTACGGCCGCGTCGTCGGGCATTGCGATCGGGTCCACCATGGCACAGAACGATCACATCGGACCGCACCGAACGGGCCGCCGCGGCCCATGCGTCGACCCGGGCCACGCAGTCGTCGAGGGTGAGAGCCGTCTCGGCGCCGATGCTGCCACCGGTGGTGAGTCCCATGTGACAGACGATGACGTCGGCACCGGCCTCGGTCATGGCGATGGCGTCGTCCTCACTGAACACGTACGGGGTGGTCAACAGGTCGAGCGCGGCCGCAGCGGCGATCATCTCGACCTCGAGCCCGTAGCCCATGCCCGGTCTCCTCGAGGTTCTGCCGGAACACGCCGTCGATCAGGCCGACCGTGGGGAAGTTCTGCACGCCGGCGAACCCGAGGCGCGCGAGCTCGGGCAGGAAGACCTCGGGCTGGTAGAAGGGGTCGGTGCCGTTGACGCCGGCGAGCACCGGGGTGTGCTTCACGACCGGCAGCACCTCCTTGGCCATGTCGACCACGATCTCGTTGGCGTTGCCGTAGGCCAGCAGGCCGGCGAGCGAGCCGCGGCCCGCCATGCGATAGCGGCCCGAGTTGTAGATGACGATGAGGTCGATGCCGCCGGCCTCTTCCCATTTGGCCGACAGGCCGGTGCCGGCCCCGCCGCCGACGATGGGCTCGCGGCGTTCGATCATGTCGCGGAAGCGGGCCAGCGTGTCGGCTCTCGTTGGAGCGGCCATCAGCGTGTTCCTCCCATGACTTCGTCGAAGGCCGCGAGAACGGCCTGGACGAACTCCTCGTCGTTGATGTTGGCGGGCACCCGGCGGACCACTCGGTCTGCGGTCTGTACCACGTTCGACTCGATGGCCGCGAACAACGCATCGTCGGCCTGCGGGTCGTGGAAGGGCTGACCGGGAGCGTCGATGAGTGAGACGCCGCCCTCGGGCAGCAGGAACCGAACCGGGCCTTCGCAGGCGTTGAGCTTGGCGGCGATGAACTCACCGATGGCGGTGTTCTCCTCGGGCGTGGTTCGCATCAGCGTGACCTGCGGGTTGTGGACGTGCAGATTCCGATCGGCGAACTCCTTGGGCACCGTGTCGAGTGCGCCGAAGTTCACCATGTCGACCGCACCGACGGACCCGACATAGGGAACGCTGGTGCGAGCGATCGCACCCATCCGGTCGAGGCCGGCGGAGAACACGCCACCGACCAGGTGGTCGGCCACCTCGGTGGTGGTCATGTCGAGCACGGCGACGACCATGCCGGAATCGACGAGCTTCTCCATCGACTGGCCGCCGGTGCCGGTGGCATGGAAGACGAGCGGATCGAAGCGGTCGGCCAGTTCCTCGACCAGGCGGGTGACCAGCGGCGTGGTGACGCCGAACATGCGTCAGGCCGATCGGCGGCAGGTCGGCGGTGCCCGCGGCGATCTCGTGACCGGCCATGCCGGCCATCGCGTTGGCCGCGTTGCCGAGCACCTGCCGAGAGATTCGGTTGAGTCCGGCGACATCGGTGACCGAGTACATCATGGCGATGTCGGAGGGTCCGACGTAGGGGGCGACGTTGGATGACGCCACGGTCGACACCATCAGCTTGGGCACGCCGATGGGAAGCGCCCGCATGGCCGGCGTGACCAGGGCGGTGCCTCCGGAGCCACCGGCGCCGATGATCCCCGCGATCTGGTCCTGGTTGGCGACGACATAGTGCTCGAGGGCCACCGCCATGGCGGCGACCGCGGCGCCCCGATCGTCGGAGCGAACCGCATCGGCGCCGTCGGGATGATGGGCGGCGACCTCGGCCGGGGTGACGTCGGCGTCGGAGTCGTGGCCGGTCGTACCGACATCGACGAATCGGGCCGCCACACCGGCCGCCTCGATGACCTCCTTGATGTAGCGGAGCTCACGGCTCTTGGTGTCGCCGGTCCCGACGACGAGCACGGTCTTGTTCACAGCAGCTCCCTCACGTGGTGGACCAGATGATGCGATTGACTTCGCCTTCGAGGTACTCCTGGCGACCCGAGACCGGGCTGCGGGTCGAGCCCGCTGCGAGTCGCCTCGTCGGCGATGGAGTCGAGGGTTGCTCCCTCGGCCATGATCAGCCGGCCGAGGCCACCGTCCCAGCCGGCGTAGCGGCTCGCACGCTCGTGGTCGAGCACGCCGTCGGCGATCAGGGCGTCGGCGACGAGCAGGGACTGCGCCAACGTGTCGATGCCGCCGATGTGGCCGTGGAACAGGTCGGTGCGATCCATGCTCTGACGGCGCAGCTTGGTGTCGAAGTTGAACCCGCCGGTGCTGAACCCGCCCGCGCGGACGAGCTCGAACATCGCCAGCGACATCTCCTCGACCGAGTTGGGGAACTGATCGGTGTCCCACCCGTTCTGGGGGTCGCCGCGGTTGGCGTCGATACTGCCGAAGATGCCGTTGCCGAAGGCGTAGGCCACCTCGTGGTGGAAGCTGTGCCCGGCAAGGGTGGCGTGGTTGACCTCGATGTTGACGCGGTACTCGTCGACCAGGTCGTAGCGGTCGAGGAAGCCGTGAACCGTGGCGGAGTCGTAGTCGTACTGGTGCTTGGTTGGCTCCTGTGGCTTCGGTTCGAGCAGCAGGGTGCCGGTGAAGCCGATCGGTTCGCTTGTAGTCGGCGACCAGTTCGAGGAACCGGGCCAGGTGATCGTTCTCGCGCCGCATGTCGGTGTTCAGGAGCGTCTCGTAGCCCTCGCGGCCACCCCAGAGCACGTAGTTCGCGCCACCGAGACGGTGCGTGGCCCGGAGCGCGTTGCGCACCTGGGTCGCGGCGTAGGCGAACATCTCCGGATTCGGGTTGGTCGCCGCGCCGGCGGCGAATCGAGGGTGCGAGAACACGTTGGCGGTACCCCAGAGCAGGTTCACGCCGGTCGCTTCCTGCTTCTCGCCCGCTCGGTCGACGAGGATCTCGAGGTTCTTCTGCGGTCTCGGCGAGCGTGTGACCGGCGGGGGCCATGTCGACGTCGTGGAAGCAGTAGTACGGGCACGCCGAGCTTCTCGAAGAACTCGAAGGCGGCGTCCTGTTTGGCGAACGCGGCCGCCATCGGATCGTCGGTCGGCTCCAACCAGGGCCGATCGAAGGTGCCTTCGCCGAAGATGTCGCTGCCGGGCCAGTTGAAGCTGTGCCAATAGCAGACCGCGATGCGAAGATGATCTTCCATGCGCTTGCCCGCGACGAGGCGGTCGGGGTCATACACGCGATAGGCGAGCCCGCCATCGGTGCGTCGGCGCCGGCGACGGCGACGGGCTCGGGTACGTCGGTGAAGAATTCGGTCATGTCGTCAACTCCGGTAGGCCTGGCGTCCGACACCCTGGATCGGGATGCCCTGCGAGGCGAGCACCTCGTGCTGGAGGGCGTACATCGCCGCGGCCGCTCGGTCGATGTTGCGGGTGAAGTCGATCGAGCCCTGCAGGATCGGTGCGCAGGAGATCCTTGTCCTGGATCCGCGCCGGCGCGTACTCGTGCTCGACGATCAACGGGGTCTTCGCGAAGTCGATGTCGAGCAGCTCCCGGGCGGCGAGCTGGTGGTCGAGCCAGTCCACCGTGCGGTTCTGCAGGTAGGCGAGCGGATCGTGGCGGGCCGTGCCCGGCAGCTCGTGCTCGCACAGCACGGTCTGCTTCTTCCAGGCGTTGCCGAGGTCGGCCGGGTTCGGCGAGATCTCGCCGTCGACGTGATCGCCCCGCAGAACGGTCTGGCCGCCGTACCCCCAACCGGAGACGCCTTTGCGTGTCGATGACCTGGCCCTTGACGTGCATGCCGGCGATCAGGAACGGGTAGCCCTCGTCCTTCAGGTACTGGAAGATCGAACGGGTGTCCTGACCCATCAGGATCGAGTGCGACGGGTCGTAGTGGATGCGGAACTGGTCACCGACGCCGTGGCGCTCGCAGATCTGGTGCAGGGCGATCCAGGTTCCTGGCGTGTAGCCGATGTTGTTGTGGAAGTTGTCGCCCGCCGTCCAGCCGGGCATCGGACACTGCTCGACGCGGTACTGGAGGCCGCGGTCCTTGGCCGCCTGCAGGAGCGGGATGAAGCTGCGCTCGAACTCGATCGAGGTTCTGTTCCATCGACTTGGACTGATCACGGCCGACGAAGCCGCACACCGCCGGGAACGCCGAGCAGCACGGCGGCATCCATCGCCGCGATCATGAAGTCGTGCTTCTTCTGCCGGATGGCGGCGTCTTCGTGCAACATGTCGTCGAAGTACCCGACGTCGGCGATGCTCACGCCCGTTGCATCGCACGGCGTCGAGGACGCGCTTGGCTCGGACCTCGTCGAAGGGGTCACGGAGGTCGAGGGTGTTGGCCACCGGGTCGAGCATGGCCTCGGCCGGTATGTCGGCGAGGGCTGGGGTGCAGCGCGGTGGAGAGCTCGATGCTGTCGGCGCCCGAGATCGGCGGCGAACTGCAACCACTCCTCGACCGCGAGGTCGGGGTCGGGGTCGCGGCGTTCTCGCGGGGTCAGCTCCTGGAGGGCGGCCGTGAGCACGCCGACGGGCATGTAGTGGGCTCGAAGGGCTTGGGATCGCTCATCTCTGATCCTCCTGTCAGGTGGCGTCGATGGTGACGGGGGCGCGTTGCGCGCCGACTGGATGGCCGCATGAAGCACCCGTTGGGTCTTCGAGCGCGTCGGCGAAGTCGGGCATCGGAACGAGCGGGGTTCGCCGCCACCGATCATGGTGACGATGTCGGCGGCCTGGTTCACGAAGCCGTGTTCGTAGCCGAGCCCGTGGCTGTCGGGCCACCAGGCGTCGGCGTAGGGATGGCCGTCGCCGCCGCGGGTGACGTCGATGGTGGTCCACCCTGCCGTGCGGCCGTCGCTGCGGGCGTCGTAGTAGCCGAGCTCGTTCATGCGCTCGAAGTCGAATCGAAGGGCGCCGTGTTCACCGTGGATCTCGAACCGATTGGCGTTGTGGTAGCCGGTGGCCACGCCGCGTGGCCTCGAACGAAGCGATGACCGCCTCCGCTCAACCGGGCGAGGAACATGACGGCGTCGTCGACGGTGCTGGCCCCCATCGCTCCGGCCGTTGCCGCGCCACCGCCTTCGATCTCACCGCCGCCGGCACCCGCGATGATCTCCCGCTCGGTGATGAAGGTGTGTTCGATCGATCCCTCGACGGACGGTGATCTCTTCGCCGGTGACGAAACGCACTGCGTCGATGATGTGGGCGTTGAGGTCGCCGTGGGCGCCCGAGCCGGCGACATCGCCCTGGAAGCGCCAGAGCAGCGGCGTGTCGGGGCCTCCCCAGCTCTGCAGGTAACAGGCCCGAGCGTGGTAGATCCGGCCGATGGCACCCGACTTGACGATCTGGTGGGCCAGCGCGACGGCGGGCACGCGGCGGTAGTTGTACCAGACGAAGGTCTGCCCGCTCGCTTTGGCCGCGGCGTCGGCCATGGCCTGGGCGTCGGCCAGCGTGCCGGCCAGCGGCTTCTCGCACGCCACGTGCTTGCCGGCCTCGAGCGCCGCGATGGCCTGCTTCGGCGTGGACGTTGTTCGGCGTGCCGATGTCGACCAGGCCGATGTCGGGTGAGGTGACGGCGGCCCGCCAGTCGGTGCTGGCGTTGGCCCATCCCCACTGCTCGGCGAAGGCGTCGAGCTCGGTGGCGTTGCGGCCCACGACGGTGTGCATGACCGGTTGGGGGTCGAGGGTCGAAGAACTTGCCGACGTTGAGCCAGGCATTCGAATGGGCGCGACCCATGAACTTCGAGCCGATGAGGGCGACGTTGAGGTGATCGGTCACGAGTCCGGTTTCCTTTCGAGCTCCCCGATGCCGGTCATGCGTCGACTCCGAGGTACTGGCGCTGGAGGGTCTGGTCGTTGGCCAGCAGCTCCGATGTGGTCTCGGTCTCGATTCGCCCGGAGACCATCACGAGTTGTCGCTGGCCATGGAGGTGGCCGCCCTCAGGTTCTGCTCGACGATGAGCACCGCCGTGCCCTCGGCGACCAGTTGGTGGATGGCCTCGATGAGCGTGTCGACGATGGTCGGTGCGAGGCCTTCCGACGGCTCGTCCATGAGCACGAGGCTGCCGTTCAACAGGAGGGCCCGGCCGACCGCCAGCATCTGCTGTTCGCCACCCGAGAGCTCGGCCCCACCGTTCTTGCGCCGTTCGGCCAACCGGGGAAAGAGCTCGTACACCGCTTCGGGTGTCCAGCGTTTGCCCCGGGTGCCCTTGGCCAACATCGCGAGGTGCTCGTCGACGGTGAGCGACGGAAACAGGCGGCGCCCCTGCGGAATGTAGGCGATGCCCTGCCGGGCCACCTGCTCGGGCGCACTGCCCTCGATGCGTTTTCCGGCGAAGGTGATCTGTCCACCGGAGGGCTTCAGCAGGCCCATGAGGGCCAGACAGAGCGTGGTCTTGCCCATACCGTTGCGACCGACGATGCACACGGCTTCACGACCCATCGAGAAGGTGATGCCGTCGAGGACGCGAGATGCGCCGTAGCCCGCGGAGAGGCCGTCGACCCGCAGCAGTTCGTCGGTCATGACGTGCCTTCCTGACCGAGGTAGATGGCGTGAACGAGCGGGTTCCGTCGGATCTCGTCGGGCGTTCCCTTGGCGACGGTCTCGCCGTCGGCCATCACGACGACGCGATCGGCCACTTTCAACGCAACGTCCATGTCGTGCTCGATGAGATCATCGTGACGTCGGTGGGAAGGTTCTCGAGCAGCTCGATGAGTCGCTCTCGTTCGCCCCGTGACAGACCCGATGCCGGCTCGTCGAACATGATGAGGTCGGGCTCGGTCACCAGCGCGATGCCGATCTCGAGCTGGCGTTGCTGACCGTGCGACAGGTCGCCGACCGTTTCCTCGAGCTGATCGGCCAACCAGACCCGTTTGGCCGCCTCGGCGGCGGTCTGACGCAGCTCGGCGTCGCGGCGGTTTCGCAGGAGCGCGAGATGTCGGCCTTGTTTGCCCGTCTGGGCCAGGTAGAGGTTGTCGCCGACGGTGAGTCCGGCGAACAACCGGGTCTTCTGATAGGTCCGCGCCACGCCCAGTTGCGGACGAAGCCGAGACGGAAGGGCCGTGCAGTCGACACCCTTGATCGAGAACCTTCCCTCCGGTGGGTGTGATGTCGCCGGCGACGACGTTGAAGAGGGTGGTCTTGCCGGCCCCGTTCGGGCCGAGCACCGCCAGCCGCTCGCCCTGAGTGACTTCGAGGTCGATGCCGCTCAGGGCGAGCAGACCTCCGAACGCCACGGCAACCGACTCGAGCCGCAGGAGGGGAATGCGGGTCTCGATCGTCGGTGTCGGTGGCGTCGGAGTTCATCGGCGGATTCCTGTTCGTCGATCAGCGTTGGGGGACGCCGTCGACGACGGGGATCTCGTTGCCCTGCCACGGCAGGTCCTTGGCCTCGCACGGCGTGTTGTCGCGCTCGGGCGGGTCGGTCTCGCTCGAGAAGGTCCCACCGAAGGTCTGGTCGACCCCCGGCACGATGTAGACCGTCTTCTGGACGACCTCACCGCTGGCCTCGTCGAGCTCGAGCTGTGCGACGAAGGTGTCGACGATCGCCTGGCGGTTCTCGTCGAGGCTGACCGGTCCGTACGGCAGGTCGAGCTCGAGTCGAGGACAGAGCCGCGTTGAGCTCGGCATTGTTCTCGCCCAGCACGCCTCCGGTCTGCCTCGAGCGCGGTCACGAAGGCGGTGCCGGCGGCGTAGTAGCCGTAGGCGAAGCCGAAGCCCAACAGAGTCGACGGAGAGCCGGGTTCGCCGCCGGTCATGGCACCCGAGCTGAGGGTCTCCCATGCCGCATCGGCGCTGGCGAGGTACTCGGTCGATCTCCGGCGTGGAGATGTCGCCGGGCAGCGAGGCGAACCCGCCGATGTAGGCACCGGCAATGTCGGTTCCCAGCGCCTCGGCGAGGGCCGGGCTGAAGAACAGGTTGCCGGCGTGCTGATCACCGGTGAGATCGCCCTTGGCGTTCAGGAACGCCTCGAGCGACGCATTGGTGCCGGTGCCGCCGATGACCCAGAAGTAGCCGTCGACCTCGTCGGGATCGGGCAACTGCTGCACGAACGACGAGTAGTCGGTGGTTCCGAGCGGTGGGAAGACCTGGCTGACGATCTCGCCGCCCGCGGCGCAGAAGTCGGCCACGAAGCCTGCCGCCGAGGTCCAGCCGAAGCCGTAGTCGTCGGCGATGACCGCCGCGGTCTCCCATCCACCTCGTTGTACAGGATGTCGCCGACGCCGGCGTTCCACTGAGCGCCGTCGCCGTTGAACCGGAAGAAGTTCGGAGCCTGCACGTGCAGGGTCGCGTCCTGCGCCCCGGAGATGCCGTTGATGAAGGTCACCTCGGGATGGTCGAGCGCGTAGTTGGCAATGGCGATGCCCTCGTCGCCCGACAGTGGCCCGAGCACGACGTTGGCGCCGTTCTGCTCGACCAGCGTGCGGATCTCCTGGATTGCCGTGTCGGGGGTGTCGTCGCCGCAGCCGATCCCCACGAGCTCGATCGGGGTTCCGGCGACTTCGGCGCCGGAGAAACCGTCGAGGGCGGTGGTCGGCGAGTTCGACGTGGCGCCGGCCTGGTTGATCATCGCCAGCGTTGCACCGGCGACGACGTCTTCGTGGAAGCCGCCGAAGGCGCCTTCGCATTCGCCCATGATTCCGAGCTGGATCGAATCGCCGCCTTCGTCCATGGCCGGTTCCTCGGCTGCGGGTTCCTCGGCTGCGCGGTTCCTCGGCTGCGGGTTCCTCGGCCGCGGGTTCCTCGGCTGCGGGTTCCTCGGCCGCCGGTTCCTCGGCTGCGGTTCCGCCGTCGTCACTGTCGCTGCCGCAGGCGGCGGTGATCAGCGCAAAGGTGAAGAGGATGCCGAGCAGGCTCAGCAGTCTCCGCTTCTTGTTTGGATTCATGGGATCGATTCCCTCCGTTGGTTGTTGGTGTCGACCACGAATGGTCGTTTGCTGTGTGGTGCCCATCAGGACCCACTCGCCTGTAGCGAGGTCTCGTCGGTGGAGACCGCATGGTCAGAACCACGTCCGATGACCCGTCGAAGCGTGTCGCGCAATCGCTGGATGATCCCGGCCAGGCCGTCGGGGGAGAGCAACATGATGACGAGCAGCATCAGCCCGATCACCGTGTTGAAGCGCTCCTGGGCGAGGATCCGGTCCTCGACCACGCCGCCGATGCCTCCGAGCAGCGGTATGTCGCGGATGTAGATGTTGGCCCCGACGAACACGAAGGCCCCG
This sequence comes from uncultured Acidimicrobiales bacterium, assembly GCA_963787285.1. Lineage (GTDB taxonomy): Bacteria > Actinomycetota > Acidimicrobiia > Acidimicrobiales > JAHEJN01 > JAHEJN01. The sequence goes on from CAWBCM010000009.1 coordinate 104,303, forward strand.
AGCCAGGCGCCCTCGAGGTGGGCGACGCCACCGATGACCGCGATGATCAACAGGTCGAGCGTCGGCCCGATGTTGATCGACGTCGGGTCGATCTGGCCGTTCCACCAGATGTTGAGGATCCCGGCGAGACCGGCGACGAACCCGGCGAGCGTGAAGGCCAGCGTGCGGTGGAGCTGCACGTTGAAGCCCAGCGACGCCATGCGGATGGGGTCGTCGCGCACACCCTGGAGCGCCAGGCCGAACGGGGTCTTGGCGATGGCCCGGAAGCCCGCATAGGCGAGGACCGACAGCACCAGACCCGCGTAGTAGAGCCGCTTGGGGTGGTCGAGGAAGAATCCCGGTGCGTCGATTCCGGTCATGCCGCCGAAACCCGAGAAGGTGGTGACCTGGCCGAAGAAGTAGAAGCCGATCACCGCATAGGTGAGGGTGAGCATCAGGAAGTAGATGCCGCTCGACCGGGCCGACATTGCCCCGAAGGCCAACGCGAGCAGCGTGACCACGACGAGCGCGATGACCACGGCCAGCCACGGGTTCCACCCGAGCTTGAGGCCCCGGCCGCTGTCGGCCACGACGTTGCCGACGGCGAAGCCGGCGACGCCGAACATGAGCCATTGCGCAAGGGAGACCATGCCGCCGTAGGCCGACAAGAAGACGAGCGTCGAGGCGGCGAGCCCGAGCATGAGGGCTCGCGTCATCACGAAGTCGACGAAGAAGTCGGTGCCGTAGAGCGGCAGCAGCACCAACAATGCGACGACGACGATCACCGCGGTCGTGCGAGACGAGGGCCGCGTCATTCGACTCTCCCGAAGAGTCCGTTGGGCCGCACCGCCAGGACCACCGCCAGGACCACGAGGGTGAAGATGATCGAGTAGAACGTGTAGTCGGCGGGGAGATACGCCGGCGAGAAGGCCGTGACCATGCCGTAGAGCAACGATCCGGCCACGGCGCCCTTCACCGAACCGAGCCCACCGATGATCACGACGATCAGCGAGTTGAGCAGCCACTGGCCGTCGGTTCCCGGTGCTACACCGGCGAAGGAGGCTCCCATCACGCCGCCCATCCCGGCCAGGAACGAACCGACGAAGAACGTGACGCCGAACACGGCCGCCACGTTGATGCCCAGCGCACGAACCATGTCCTGGTCGTCGACGCCGGCTCGAATGACCATGCCCATTCGGGTGCGGTTGAGCCAGATCCACAACGCGATGCCCACCACCAGAGAGATCGCCAGCATGAAGAGCCGGCTCGATGCGTAGCGCTGACCCATGATCTCGAAGAAGTGCACGACGTCACCGGGCCACACCATCTTCTTGGCCAGCCCGCCGTACTCGAACAGCATCTGATCGGCGACGATGACCGTGATCGCGATCGTGATGATGGCCTGCCGCAGGTCCTGGCCCTGGTTCCACCGCAGGAACAGCTGCTGGAGGATCACGCCGAGAACGCGCGACCAGCGCCCGCGGCGATGAGCATCGGCAGGATCCACTGGAGCAGCGATACGTCACTCGGACTCGATGTTGCGGGTCTTGCCGACCATTCGTCTGCTGGATGTCGATGGCGAGGTAGGCGGCGAGCAGGAAGAACGCACCGTGCGCCATGTTGACGGTGCGCATGAGCCCGAAGATCAGGGTGAAGCCCGACGCAACGACGAACAGCAGGCCGGCGAAGGTGAGGCCGTCGAGCACCGTGACGATGAACTCGCCCGGTTCGCTGATGGCCGGACCGGCCGACGTGTGTGCGGTCCACGACCGGTCGGCGATGAACAGCACCCAGAGCAGGGCGAACGCGACGAGCAGCGCCGATGAACGCGATCGGGATCTTGCGCAGCCGCTCGATCTGACGCGGCGTCAGACTGAGTGCGCCGAAGCGAATCTGCGCGGCGTCGTGCTGTTGCGTACTGGTCACTTCGTGTTTGCCCCCATGCCAACGTAATGAACGAGCCCGTTCCCGGCCAGAGCCAGGAGACGCACTCGTGCTAGCACGTTGGAGGGGGCGCGAACGAACTAGTCGGCGGCTCGCAGGATCACCGAAGCGGCCTCGGTGCGGGTGCGCACGTGCAGCTTCATGAGGATGCTGCTCACGTGGTTCTTCACCGTGAAAACGCTGAGGTCGAGTTGCGTCGGCGATGTCGGCGTTGGTCGAGCCCACGCGCCAGCAGTCGGGCGATTTCGCTCCTCGCGTGCGGTGAGCGAAGAAGTGCTCGGCCCCTGGCGTTCATCGACGAGCGAGCGAGTCACCTCGGGCGAGAAGGTGCTCTGGCCCACCGCCGCGCTGCGCACGGCGCGGGCGAGCGAGGGAGCGTCGACCGACTTGATCAGATAGCCGTTGGCGCCGGCGTCGATGACCTCCCTCACGCGACTCGACTCGGAGAACGACGAGAGGGCGACGATTCCGAGATCGGGATCTCCACTGCGGAGCCGGCGGATGATCTCGGCTCCGCCCATTCCGGGCATCACGAGATCCATCACCACGACGTCGGGTCGGAGTCGCGCCGACCACCTGGATGGCGGCCTCGCCGTTGGCGGCCTCCCCGACCACGTCGATGTCGTCGAAGGAGGAGAGACACGCGCTCACCCCTTCGCGCAGCAGGTCGTGATCGTCGACGACCACCACCGAGATGGTGCTCAACTCGGCGCCTGCAGTCTGATCGTGGTGCCGCGCCCTTCGCTGCTGTCGATTGCAAGCGTTGCGTCGACCGATTCGGCTCGCTCGCACATGATGCGCAGCCCGAAGTGTCCACCGGGAACCGAGTGAGGGTCGAAGCCGCATCCGTCGTCGGAGATGCGAAGCGCCACCGGTGGTCCCGCGGTGAGCTCGACGGTGAGCGAGCTGGCTTCGGCGTGCTGGGCGACGTTGCCGAGCGCCTCCTGGGCGATTCGATAGAAGGCAATGTGGAGGGCGGGTTCGAGCTTCACCCGTTCGAGGGCGAGCTCGACGTCGAGGGTACGGCGACACTCGAGGGCGGCGAGCAGGAACTCGATGAGCTCGTGGAGGTCGACGTCGGTCAGCCCCTCGGGCCGGAGCTCGAGCAACAGCGCCCGCATCTCGGCCAGTGCTCCCCGCGTGAGCTGGCGGAGGCGATCGACACGATGATGCAGGTTCGAGTCGCCGGCGACGTCGCCGAGAAGCGACTCGGCGGTGAGCGCGGCCGTCCAGAGAGTCTGGTTGACGGCGTCGTGCAGATCGCGCGCGAGCCGTTGCCGCTCCTCGGCAGCCGCGAGCTCCGACATCCGACTGGCCAGCTGGGCGTTCGACAAGGCGGCACCGGCCTGGTCGGCCACCGCGCCGAGACGGTCGGCGTGACCCTCGGTGAAGAACTCGCGGGTGGCGCTCTCGACCATCAGGTACCCCACGAGCTGATCGGCGACCTGCATGCGGGCACCCAGTGTCGACCGGGCCGGCCCGATCGCCGCCATGGGCCGATCGACGATCACCGGTCCGTGCTCGGCCCGGAGCCGGCGGATCACGGTGAGCGCCTCGATGTCACACGCCTCGATGTCGATCGACGCGGGCAGGTAGCCGTAACCGGCGTGGAAGTGGCTCAGCTCGCAGTTCCCGTCGGCATCGGCGAGCACGATCGCTGCGAGGTCGTTCGAGACGAGTCGCTCGATTCCCCCGAGCGCCTGCTCACCGACCGCGGTGAGGTCGAAGGTCTTCGACATCGCGGCTGCGGTGTCACGCAGCGCTTCGGCGTAGGCGCGTTGCTGGCGCTCCTCGGCCTGCAGCCGGATGCGGTCCTCGACTTCACGCCGCAACGCCTCGTTGGCCCGCACCAGCTCGTTGGTCCGCTGGATCACCCGCTCGTCGAGATCGTCGAGCGTTCTCGTCAACTCCTCTTCGGCCCGGCGCCGATCGGTGATGTCCTCGAAGGTCCCGAGGATCCCGATGATCTGACCGTCGATGTCGCGAAGCGGCACCTTGTTGGTCTCGATCCACCGGAGTTCGCCGTCGGCCCGACGGAGTCGTTCGAGGATGCCGTACTGCGGCTCACCGCTCTCGATCACCGCCTGATCCCAGTCCATGAACCACTCGGAGCTGTACTCGGCGTCGTCGGCCCACGGCATGTCGCGATCGGACTTCCCGAGCAACAGGGCCGACTCGAACCCGGCGAAGGTGGAGAAGACCTCGTTGCACCCGAGGTAGCACGAGTCGGAGTCCTTCCAGAAGACCGCGTTGGTCATGGAGTCCATGAGGATCTGCAGCATCTGTTGGCTGGCGAGCAGCGCATCGCTTCCCGTGAGCTCGGCCTGGAGCAGAGCGGCGTACAGGCGACGAACGTCGTCGGTCGAGGCGGCGTGAGCAGGGTCGAGCGCTGATTGCTCCATCAGGGTGCACAGTACGACGGATTGGCCGTTGGACCCATAGCGGCAGCGAACGGCTCAGGCTTCGACGACCTCGTAGTCGAGCTCCATGAACTCGGCCACGTCGGGCATCCAGACGTCGGCGACGAACGCGAGGTGGTCGGGATGGTCGTTGTATCCGTCGTAATGCGCCCGCGACTCGAAGTACATCGACAGCGCATGGGTGAAGTCGTTCTTGGCTCCGACCTGGCGCAGCACCTGGAAGTCGACGACGCCCTCGATGGCGGCGAGCGAACGGGCCTTCTCGAGGAAGTCGGCGACGTCGGCCCGGTCACTCAGGCGGAACGCGACGGTGTGCTGGATCATGGTGTCTCCCGGTCGGGCCGGCATCGGGCCGTCATCGTAGGCCATCGATCTCGCCCAGTTCCCTCCGATTGATCGGATTGGTTGCATTCTGTGCCGCCAGCGTGCATGGTCGGGGGGTGAACAGCAGAGACATCGCGACGAGAATCCGGTCGTACTGGGTCGACGAGGGGCTCGAGTCGGGCGATCGACTGCCACCCGAGCGTGAGTTGGTCGGCCTGCTCGATCTGTCGAGATCGCAGCTCCGTACCGGGCTTGCCCGCCTGGAGTCGGAACGAGCGATCACCCGGCAGGTGGGGAGAGGAACCTTCCTGGCCGGCGAGCGCACGACGAACGAGCACGTGAGCCCCAAAGAGGTGCTTGCTGTTCGGCTGTTGTTGGAGCCGGCGATGATGAGCCTGGTCGTCGCCAACGCCACCAAGACCGATTTCGATCGCCTGGAACAGTGCCTTTCCGCCGCAGAGGCCGCTCCGTCACAGGCAGAGTTCGAAGCGTGGGACGCCGCGCTGCACACGGCCATCGTCGAGGCGACCCACAACGTCCTCATCACCGACCTCTATGCACTGATCACCGCAGCGAGGGACACGACGGTCTGGGGTGATCTCAAGCGGGCCTCGTTCTCCGCCGAACGCCGTGTGACCTACAACTCCCAACATCGGTCGATCGTCGAGGCGCTGATCCGACGCGACGCGGCCACCGCAGCCGCTCGGGTGTCCGAGCACCTCCGCCAGATCTCGGCGAACATGTTCGGAAGCGACTCGCTGTAGCTCGTTCACCGGTTGACAGCGGTCGGCTCCCCCGTTAGCTTCCGAACAGGCCAACCAATAGCAGTATTGGTTGGCATTGGTTCGGATTCGGTGGTGGTCCATGCGATTTGCGACAGTCGAGTACCGCGGTGACCGCCGGGTGGCCATCGACGACCCCTCGACACCCGAGTCATCGAACCTGTTGGCCGCGTCGTACCGGTCGGTGCTCGATGTCATCGACATCGCACCGGTGCTGATCGACGTGACCGAGCGCGTCGACGCCTCGGTGGTCCACCGACTCGCGCCCATTCCCGAACCTCGACGGAGCATCCTCTGCGTCGGCAAGAACTACCGAGAGCACGCAATCGAGTTCGCAACCAGTGGCTTCGATCAGTCCGACAACGCCGGCAAGGCGCCCGAACCCGAGCATCCGATCGTCTTCACCAAGTTCCCCTCCTCGGTGATCGGGCCCCACGACACGGTCGACCTGATGCCGCACGTCACGTCGATGGTCGACTACGAGGCGGAGTTGGCGGTGATCATCGGCGCTCGCGGTCGCGACATCACGCCGGGCGACGCGATGGGTCACGTGTGGGGCTACACGATCGTGAACGACGTCACCGCCCGCGACCGACAGAAGACCCACAAGCAGTGGCTGTTGGGCAAGACCCTCGACACCTTCTGCCCGATGGGCCCGGTGGCTGTGACCGCCGACGAGATCGATCTCGCCGACACCTGGGTCACCAGCTACGTCAACGGCGAGCGCCGTCAGCACGCGAACACCCGCGACCTCATCTTCTCGGTGCCCGACATCATCGCCACCATCTCGGCCGGCTTCACCCTGCAACCAGGCGACATCATCGCCACCGGCACCCCGGCGGGCGTCGGGATCGGCCTCGATCCGCCGCAGTTCCTCCGGTCCGGCGATCGGGTGACCATCGAGGTCACCAACATCGGCACCCTCGAGAACCCGTTCAAGTAGCGCCCAAGGAAGGCACACGCATGCTCACCCAGATCAACGGCAAACAGCTCTGGCTCGAGACCACGGGAGACGGTCCGACTGTGGTGATGGTGCACGGCCTCGGTGGAACCACCACCTTCTACGACGCCGTGACCTCCCGGCTGGCCAACGACCACCGTGTCGTCGCCTTCGATCTCAATGGCCACGGCCGCAGCCCGCTCACCGGCGCAGTGTCGATCGAGAGTTTTGCCGATGACCTGGGTGCCGTGCTCGATCATGTCGGCGCCGACTCGGCGTCGGTCATCGGTCATTCCATGGGTTCGGCCGTCGTTCAGACCTTCGCGGCCAGCCACGCGGATCGGGTCGACAAACTCGTCCTCCTCGGGCCCATCCGGGAGCTTCCCGACGCCGGTCGTAACGGACTGCGCGAGCGAGCGGCGACCGTTCGGACCCAGACGATCGGAGCGATTGCCGGAACCATCGCCAACGCCGGCACGGGGCCGAAGACGAAGGACGAGCGGCCGGAGATCGTCGGGTACGTTCGCGAAAGCGTGCTCGGACAAACCGATGAGGGGTACGCCGTGGCCTGCGAGGCGGCAGCAGACACCGTCGACGCCGACCAGGCGGCCATCACCTGTCCGGTCCTGCTCGTCACCGGAACCGCCGACGGCATCGCGCCACCGGAGAAGACCGAGCACATCGCCGCCGGGTTCGGCGACGCCACCGTTCACGTCATCGACGGCATCGGTCACTGGACCGTCGTCGAAGCCGGGGTCGAGGTCGCCTCGCTGGTGGCGGAGTTCCTCGACTGAGATCGACAACGACAACGACAACGACAACGACAACGACAACGCATCGCAGCATCGCTGCATTCACGGGGGAGTAGGCCAATGAGCAAGACCGAGGACGTCGTCTTCAAGAACGTGCAGGTCATCGACGGCAACGCCGACGAGGCCTTCGCCGCGGAGGTGCTGGTGCGCGACGGCGTGATCGCAGCGGTGGAGCGGGGCGGAGGCCTGCCCGAGAGCGACGACCGCGTCATCGACGGCAGGGGTCGCACGCTCATGTCGGGCTTGTGCGATGCCCACACCCACCTGAGTTGGAACAGCGGCGACCTCGACGGCATTGCGTCGATGGAGGTCGAGGATCACGTGCTCGTGTGCGCCGAATCGGCCCGGATCCTCCTCGACGCCGGCTACACCATGGCGGTCGGAGCCGCGGCGGCCAAGATGCGACTCGACATCGCCACCCGCGACGCCATCAACGCGGGCATGATCCCCGGACCGCGCTACCTGGCGTCGGTACGCGAGATCTGCTCGCCGGCCGGAATGCTCGTTCCCGGTATCTCCACACAGGTCAGCGGGGTCGAGGAGATGCGCAAGGCGGTGCGGGAGGCCCTTCGGCTCGGCGCCGACATCGTCAAGATCATCCAGAGCGGCGAGTCGATCACCCAACGGGCGTGGGCCGGCGACGACTACCTCACCGACGACGAGATCGCCGTGGCCGTCGAGGAGGCCAACCGGCTCGGGCGCCGCGTGGCAACGCATGCCCGCAGCACCGAGAGCTGCCTGAAGGCGGCCCGCAACGGCGTCGACATCTTCTACCACATGAGCTACGCCGACGAGGCGTGCATCGACCTCATCGCCGAGCGGAAGGAAGAGGTCTTCGTCGCGCCGGGGCTGCACTGGTTGTACGCCTCGCTCTACGAAGCCGACGCCTTCGGCTTTCCCCAGGAGGCGGCCGAGGCGGTGGGCTACAAGCTCGAGCTCGACGCCGGCATCGAGGGACTCAAGGAGATGCATCGACGAGGCATCCGGGTGCTGCCCGGCGGTGACTACGGCTTCGCCTGGACGCCACACGGCACCAACGCCCGCGATCTCCAGCACTTCGTCGAGCTCCTCGACTTCACGCCGATGGAGGCCATCCGGGCGGCGACGGTTCACGGAGGCGCCATCATGGCGAACGACAAGCTCGGCAAGGTGGAACGCGGCTATCTCGCCGACTTGCTGCTCGTCGACGGCGATCCCCTCGCCGACATCACGGTCTTGCAGGACCACTCCAACCTCGTCGGCATCATGAAGGACGGCAGCTTCCACAAAGACCCCGACATCACCGATTTCGTCGCTTCCCGATAGGAGCGTCGGTCTGTCGACTGCCGGCGCCTGGCCACGTGTCGGACAGCCGGTAGCCCTCGGGCCAGGGATCGGTCGGGTCGACCGTGTGTTGGTGGGTTCCCGTTATCCACGCCCGGCCCGTGATCGTCGGGACGATCGCCGGGCGCTCCCCCACCGTGCATCGCGCGGAGATGGTTCCGACGAAGGTCGAGTCGATCACCGAGCGCATCGTGAGCCGATTGCCGACGTCCATCAGGCCCCGTGCGGCCAGCACGGCCATGCGAGCCGACACGCCCGTGCCGGTCGGTGAGCGATCGAGCTTCCCCGGGTCGATGACCGACGTGCTTCTGAGGATCCAGTCGGACCCGGCCGATCCGGGTTCGGGCTCGAGGGTCTCGGCGATCTGACAGAACGAGAGGTGGTTCCACTCGAGGCCGGCGTCGTTGCCGGGATGGGAGAACCCGAGCTGCTCGTTGGCGGCCGCCGTGATGCGGGCGCCGGCCACTGCGAGCTCGGCGGCGGCCGCGGGAACGACCTCGAGGTCGATGTCGGCGGCATCGACCATCACGAAACTGTCGCCCCCGAAGGCCGTGTCGACCCGCAGCGACCCGAACCCCTCGACCTCGATCGTCGCATCGAGCTCCGACACGAACGAGGCCACATTGGTGAGCGTCACCGCCTCGACCTTGCCCGCCGCACACCGGGCCTCGACCTCGACCAGGCCACCGGGCGCCTCGAGGGTGAGGCGGGTGACCGGCTCCACCATCGGGACGAGCCCGGTCTCGAGCACCACCGTGGCGACGCACATGGCGTTGGAACCCGACATGGGCGGCGTGTGCATGGGCTCCATGACGATGAAGCCCATCTGGGCCGCCGGGTTTCGTGGCGGCACGAGCAGGTTCACGTGCCGGAACACGCCTCCCCTGGGCTCGTTCAGGAGGAGGTTCCGCAGCGATCCGTCGGTGTGGATCCACCGAGCCTGGTCCCACAGCGTCTCGCCGGGCGGGGGCGGAACACCGTCGACGATGACGTCGCCGACCTCACCCTCGGCATGGCAGCTCACGGTGTGGAGGACTCGGTCCGGACCCATCGGCCGATGCTAATGCTCGACACGACTGGGGAACCTCGGGCGATAGTTGTCCCATGACCGTGAGTATCGACACCATCGGATCCGTCCGGATCATCACCATCGACCGACCGGAAGTGCGCAACGCCGTCGACGGACCCACCGCACGCGCCCTCTTCGACGCCTTCGCCGACGCCGACCGCGACGCAGAGATCGCGGCGGCGGTCCTCACCGGTGCCGGCGGCACGTTCTGTTCCGGCGCCGACCTGTCGGCCCTCGCCACCGGAGCCGGCAACCGGGTCGGCCAGGAGAGCCCCGACGAGATCGTCGGATCGCTCGGACCCATGGGACCGACTCGTCTACGGCTCGACACGCCGGTGATCGCCGCCATCGAGGGCTACGCCGTCGCCGGGGGTCTGGAGCTGGCGATCTGGTGCGATCTGCGGGTCGTCGCCTCCGACGCGAAGCTCGGCGTGTTCTGCCGCCGCTGGGGCGTACCGCTCATCGACGGGGGCACGGTGCGTCTCCCCCGTCTGATCGGCGAGTCCCGCGCCGCCGACCTGATCCTCACCGGACGCGAGGTGGCGGCGCCGGAGGCGCACCAGATGGGACTCGTCAATCGAGTGACGGAGCCCGGCGGCGCGCTGACGGCCGCGATCGAACTCGCCGAGCAGCTCGGTGCGTTCCCCCCGCGCTGCCTGCGCAGCGACCGTGCCTCGATGTACGGCCAACACGGGCTCGACCTCGGCACCGCGCTGCGCGGAGAAGTCGATCTCGGCTTGGCGACGATCCGATCGGGTGAGACCGTCGCCGGGGCCCAACGCTTCGCGGAGGGCGAGGGCCGTCACGGCCGGTTCGGCTGACGGCCGCTCTAGGGCCCGAACAAATCCAGCGTCACGGCCTGCACCATGTCGTCGTCGTCGACGAAGAAGTCGACCGTCCACCACTCGAGGCAGCTCGTGGCCACCTCGGGCTGGATGCTCACCCGTCGCAGCTCCTCGAATCCAGCCGGCGCAGGCACCGGCGGGGCCGCGCACCGGGCGTGGGCACCGACGGTCACCACCACCGGCTCGGCCACGACGTCGAGCGCCGAGAACGGGCCGGCATACCCGTCGTACTCCGCAACGTCGAGCGACCACCGGCCCGGATCGGCGAAATCGGCAGGCGTGAGCGTGGTCAGGATCTGATCACCCAGACCGATCGCCGTCCCGTCGGCGAAGGGCAGGTTCGCGGCCGTGGTCTCGGTTGGTGCGGTGGCGTGGGCCAGGAACGAGGAGGCCAGTGCCTCATCGGCGGCCGTCGGCACGACGGTGTCGGCCTGGCGGTCGAGGATCAACCGCTGCCCGTCGAAACGACCGACCAGCTGAACGAACTCATCGGTCCATCTCACTCCCTCCGCCTCCTGCAGATCGGTATCGAGACCGGCCGGGTTGGCGATCACCACCCACATGCCCCCGCATTGCGGAGGGAACGACTCCATCGCCACCTCGCAGAGCCGGGCGGAGGTCCGGTCCCACAGAACGAAACCGGTGAATGTCCCGTCGCGAGCGCCCTCGCCGTCGAACAGCTCGCCGACACCGATGTCGTCGACGGGTGCGGGCGTCGGCGCGGTGGCGGTCGATGTGGTCGGGGGCTCCTCGGTACTGCGCGTCCACGGCACGTCGTCGACACTCACGATCAGCTCGACGATTCGTTCGGGAACCGGCGGATCGTCGAAGGGACGGAGGTACTCCAGTCGGAGAATGCCCGCACCGGCTCGCGTGGCCTCGAAGACGAAAATCTGCGTTCCGGGTGCGCCGACGAGATCGGTCTCCGGTTCGTCGTAGGTGGACGACACAACCGTCACCACATCGGACGCCGACTCGGGATCGACGACCCATTCGAATCCCGTGGTGACATTCGACTCGAGCCGGACCTCGAAGCGATCGCCCGAAGCGACGAGAACGGTCTTGCCGCTGTCGGCGTCGCCGAGCACGATGCGGTCCGAACCTCCGCCGCACCCCGCCAGAGCCAGACTCAACGCGATCGTGAGCAGGCTCCATGCCAGCGTTCTCGCCGTCACCATCACGCCTCCTCTCTCGTGGAGGGCCGCCGCCGTCACACCACCCGATGGGGATACTCACGCAGACGCAGCGCGGCGGTGTCGTCGAAGGCTGCCTTGGTCGCCGCTCGGACGAACTCCTCCTTCTCCCGCTGCCAGTGCTCCTCACACGTCGCGGTGAGCTGGAAACGCGTCAGCTTGAGGACGATCTCCTTGTCGCCGATGGTCTCGATCCATTCGGTGGGTACCAAGAGGTCGATGTCGGGCCGGATGTGGAGCATCTCGAGGGTCTCCTCGACGAAACCTCCACCGAGAACGAACCATTCGTCGCCGTTCTCGTCGAACTCGATGTCGACGACGTTCCCGACGGTGAACCCGTCGGCATCGCGGACCTTCTTCTTCTTGAGCTCACTGAAACTGGTGTTCAGAACCTGCATGTCTTCACCTTCGATGCGCTGGCGCGCCAGGATTTCCAGGCTCCTGACCTCTCGCCTTCAGCTTGCACCCCGAAGCGGTGGAACACCAGGGTCGAAGGTCTCCTCGGCCACCGAGCTCAACACCGGTCGGCCCATCGCTCGACCTCGGCGCTCACCACCAACCCCTGCTCGACCTCGAAGCTCCGAGCCGGAACCTCACCGCAGGCCGCGGTGCGCTCGACTTTGTCCCAGTCACCTCTGGTGAAGGTGTACTCCGAAGTTGTGCCCGCCGGAAGCAACATGGTCACCTTCAACCTTGTCCCATCTTCGGCTTCCGGGAGGGCGAGAACCGACCACGGGCTCCAGACGGGGATCTCCGCGCCGAACGCGCCGGGGACGAACACCTCACCCGAGCCCTCGGGCACCCGGACCTCGATCGTCACCTCGACGAGGTCGAGGGAGCTGCCGTCGACGAGGGGCAGGTCGGCACACGGGGAGCTCGCGGCGGCAACCCATCGATCGCCGGGCACGCGCAACCATCTCGGATCCGGGGCGTACCGGGCTTCTGCCAGCGCCACCACGGCCTCGGTACCGGCCAGGGCCGGCGCGTCGTCGCGAGGCGCGACCCTGAGTGGACCTCCCTCGACCACGCACGCGCCGCCACCGTCGGACGCGGAGATGACCTCGATCTCCCGCCAGCCGACCCACGAGGTGCTCTCCAGCGTCTCGATCCGAACGCTGACGACGTCGGAAAGGCCGGTCGCCAGCGTGGTGTCGAGCAGCATCTCGGGTGCGGTGAAGCGTCGCACATCGGCGACAAGGACCGTCGAGCCGTCGGTCCGTGTCGCCCATACTCGGTGATGGCTGATGCCCGGCGGCCACTGTTCGACGCCCAGGCCGATCTCCCCGATGACCGACGGTGCCGCGAATTCGATCTCGATCCACTGGGGCGGGTAGTCGCCTGAGCCCCATGCTTCGAGCGAGTCGTCGACGGCGTACGACGCGGGGCGCGACGACTCGGATCTCGACACCCGTGGTGTGATCCCTTTCGTGAGGTCGGTCGGCGCATCGGGTGGAACCACACAGGCGTCGGGCTGACGAGCGGGCGAGAAGGCATCGAGCAGCAGACCGTCGGCGTCGAGGAGGGCCCACGCCGGACCCTCCTGATCGTCGGGCCACACGTAGTATCCCCAGTTGAGCCACCCGTCCCATCCGGCAACACACGATTCGGCCATGAAGCGGTAGCCGCGGGCGGCCGCCGCCCGCGCCGACGGCACCGTCGCCTTGCCGGAGCCGGTCTCGCCCATGAGCACCGGCTTCTCGTCGTGACCCGCCATGCCGAAGTTCTCCGCGTGCTCGGGCACCGTGAGGTCGGTGTCGTAGTAGGCGTGGAAGTCGAAGAAGTCGAGATCGGCCTCGCGGAGAAGTGGCTCCGTGTCGACGTACCAGTCGCCTCCGATGTAGGTGGGGTTCGGGAACTGCGGGGTGAAGAACCCCATGGTCACCAGCGTCTCGGGGTCGTACTCGTCGATCACCCGTCGGATGCGATCGACGAAGTACACGACCCCGTCGATCACCATGGCACGCCGTTGTTCCGAGTCGGCCATGTCGTAAGTGCGCCCGTTCGCCGTGTCCACCGGTCCCGACGCGAGCGACAGGGGTTCGAACTGCTTGAACAGCCAGAACTCGTTGGTCAGTTGCCAGCCCAGGAGCACCTCGAACGGCGCCTCCCGATCGACGAGCCCGGAGAGGAGATCGTCCCAGAACACGGCCTTGGCCTCGACTCCCCCGGTGTGGAGCCAGTCGGCGTTCTCGCGACGCGTGAACCCGCGGTGGCCGGCCTCGAAGTGCGAGTCGAACACGTCCCAGTAGCCACCGGTATCGGGGAGGGAGTTGGCCGTCATCACCAGCCAGATGCCCTCCTCGCCAGCGATGTGCATGACCTCGACGATGTTGTCGAGGTAGGCGGGATTGAGCCCGACTCCACCGGCCCGAGCCACACATTCCGCGTACGGTCCACAGGTGTCGATGAAGATCCGAGCCGTGTTGTAGCCGTGGGCCGACAGGTTTCGGAATGCCTCTCGAACCCGGGCCGCATCGTAGGTGTCGGTGGCGAACACCCGGTCTTCGTATCCGCCGTCTGGTGTCCGTTGGAAGTCGACGTAGTTCACGCCCCGTGGGACGAACGTCGAGCCGCTCTCCTTGACGTAGAACTCGCCGACCCCGTCGACCACACGGGTGCCGATCCGATCGGCAATCGGCGCGGCCGGAATCGGCTCGACGGCCTCGATCGGGGCGATGGGCTCGGCAGCATCGGCCGTCGGCTCGACCTCGACCTCGTTGTTCGCCTGCGGCTCGGCGGTGGGAGGGGCGACGAGCCCGGTGCTGGACCCCGAACAGGCCGCGACAGCCAGAACCAAGGCCGCGACCACGGGCCGACTTGGCATTCGGTGCATGGCCATCGCCGCACCCCCGTTCCTCTCGTGGCTTCGAGCCAACTACGCCGCCGGACCCACGGCAAGCAGGGTCTCGGTGCTGTCAGCGATGGGCCACCGAAGGAAGGGTCTCAGGCCGAGGCGGGTATCAGCTCGGCCCACGCTCCGTAGCCGCCGAGGATGTCGGAGACGTCGCCGAAGCCGGCCTGGCGCAGGACGCTTGCGCCCACCGACGAGCGATAGCCGCCGGCACAGAAGACGACGGTCGGAGCATCGGGATCGAGCTCGTCGAGTCGCCCGGGGAGCTGGCCGACCGGAATGGCCGCGGCCCCCTCGATCGTCCCGAGGGCGATCTCGCCGGGGTTGCGGATGTCGATGAGCTGGAGGCCTTCGATGTCGGCCTTCACGTTCTCGAACTCGATGGCGGTCATCCGCGATGCCTGCCGCACCTTCTCGGGATGAGCGGCCATGACCTCGAGGGGTGACTCGAGATAGCCGACGACCCGATCGAACCCGATGCGGGCCAGCCGGTTCTTGGCCTCGATCTCGAAACCGTCGTCGGCGACGAGCACGATGTCGACGTCGGCGGGCACCACCGAGCCGGCGAACTCGGCGTAGCGACCGTTGAGTCCGACGTTGATGGAACCGACCAGATGGCCGTGGGCGAACTCCTCGGGATCACGACCGTCGACCAGCATCGCTCCGGCCGGCCACGAGACGTTCGACGGTGGCCAGGTCGAGGGCCTCGGGACGGGCGGTCTCGTCGAGCAGCTCGCGGTCCTTGCGGTTCAGGATGGCGTCGTAGACGAAGTAGTCGGGAGCCGGGGGCTGGCCCTCGGTCACCAGATCGACGAAGGTCTCCTTGTCGGGCGCCAGCAGGGCGTAGTTGGTGAGCCGCTGCTCGCCCATCGTCGACCAGGTGTCGGTCGACAGGTTCTTGCCGCACGCCGATCCGGCCCCGTGGGCCGGGTAGACGCGGGTGGCGTCGGGCAGCGGGAGCAGCTTGTCGTGCAGGCTGTCGTAGAGCTTGTCGGCCAGCTCGTCTCGGGTGAAGCCGATCGAGGCCAGCAGGTCGGGGCGACCGACGTCGCCGATGAACAGCGTGTCGCCGGTGAGCACGCCGTAGGGGACGTCGTCACCGGCGTGTTCGTAGACGACGATGCTCATCGACTCGGGCGTGTGCCCCGGGGTGTGCAGGAACTCGAGCTCGACCTCGCCGAGCGAGTGGCGCTCGCCGTCGGCCAGCTTGCGTGAGGGGAACTCGGTCTCGGCCACCGAGGAGTAGGCGATCTCGGCGCCGGTGGCCGCAGCCAGTTCGAGATGGCCCGAGAGGAAGTCGGCGTGGAAGTGGGTTTCGATCACCAGCTCGATCGTGAGTCCGGCGGCCTCGGCGTCGCGGACGTACTCGTCGATGTCGCGACGCGGATCGACCACCACCGCCCGCCCCGTGGTCTCGTCACCGATGAGATACGACGCCTGCGACAGACAGTCGAGGTAGTACTGCGTGAACTTCATGGTCGAACCCTTTCTCCTGATATGTACGGACATTATACCCCCAGGGGTACCCTGTCAAACGTCTACGCCGCCTGCTTGTTGAGGTCGGCCAGCACGCCGGCGATGTCGCAGTTGTCGGTGCGGTTGTACGGCAGCTTGGCGAGCACCGTTCCCATGGCACAGGTGTTCGAGATCGCGGAGAACGTCAGACCGGCGGCCACTCCCCCGGCCAGCCACTTGGCCCGAGGGACGACGGTGCTGGCGATGATTCCGGCCAACGCCATCGATCCGGCGACAAGGCGAACCTGGCGATCCATGGCCCACCGGTCGGTGTGACCGCGAACAACGTCGCCGCCGGCGTTCTCCCATGCCGCCATTCCGCCTTCGAGGATGTGCAGGGTGTCCTTGCCGGCAGCGGTGAGCTTCTGGTGGGCCTGCGTGGCGCGGCCACCCGATTGGCAGACGAGGACAACCGGATGCGCCACTTCGGCGAGGTCGCGGACGTGTTCGCCGAGCGTGTCGAGCGGGACGTTGTAGGACCCCGGGATGTGAACGGTCTCGAACTCTCCCCCGGTGCGGACGTCGAGGATCCGGATGTCGGGATCCTCGAGCCGGAGCTGGCGGAGCCGGCTCGTGTCGATGGTGTCGGTTGCGGGGATGGCCATGGTTGTCATAGTGCCTCCACTTTGGCTGATGGATGGGTGGAATTGCGAGCGATGATCTCGAGGTGGCCGGACCGCAGGTCGTGTACGGCACCGCGTAGGTCGATGCGTCCGGACCGGGCGGCGGCGCCGACCGGTCCAGGATGGCGTTGCAGGACCTCGATCGTGCGGGCCACGTTGAGGCGGACGATCTCGTCCACGTCGGCGTCGGGTCGGCTGCGGGCGATGCCACAGATCGGCTCCACGATCGGCGCGAGATCGCCCGAGCACGCTCCCGCGACGGCGGCTTGGACCGCACCACATCCGGTGTGGCCGAGAACGACGAGCAGGTCCACTCCGAGGTGGTCGACCGCGTAGTCGAGGCTGGCCAGCGCCGCGTCGCCCGCGGTGTTGCCGGCGATGCGCACGACGAAGAGGGAGCCGGCGGGCTGGTCGAACACCACCGAGGGCGGCACTCGAGCGTCGGAGCAGGCGAGAATGGCTGCCAGCGGCTGGTGGACCGGGATCGCTTCGGTCCGGGGGGTCTCGGCCCGGGCATGGGCCTGCACCAGCTGGTGCCAGCTGCGATCAGACATGGCTGTCGACCGTCGTTGTCGGTAGCCGCTCGTCGATGCCGTACCGACGCTGGTCGCGAGGCGCCGGTCGACGGGCGGCGATGGCTTCGACCGCGTCGTTGGTCGAGGTGTGGATCCGATCGCCGAGGCGGTCCCACAGGCCGCAGCGGCGCAGAACGTCACGCACCGGGCCCTTCACGTCGGTGAGGTGAATCGTGACGCCACGTTCGTCGATCTCGGTCAAGAGCTCCTGGAGCATCTCGGTACCGGTGACGTCGAGATCGTTGATGCCGGATGCATCGAGCACCAGCGAACGCGGCTCGGCGTCGATCTCCTCCACGTGGGAGAGGATCAGCTTCTTGACGTTCGCGGCGTTCACGAACGAGAGGGCCGCGTCGATGCGGACGATCCGCACCCCGTCGATCACCTGCGCCTCGGGGAAACGATCGACGTTGCGGTAGCTGGTGGTGCCGTCGACGTGGCCGAGAACGGCGCTGTGGGGCAGTCGACATCCGGGCGAAGACCACCAGCATCGAGGCCACGACCGCGACAAGGATTCCGAGCTCGATGCCGAGGGCGAGCGTGGCGAAGAAGGCGACCGAGAGCCCGATGAGATCGCTCTTCTTCACCTCGGCGATGTGACGCATCTCGGCGACGTCGACCAGGCCGACGACGGCCATCACGATGATGGCCCCGAGGGCGGCGTTGGGCAGCGAAGCGAACAGCGGCGTCAAGAACGCAATCGTGGCCAGCACGACACCGGCGGTCACCAGTGAGGCGAGGGGCGTCCGGGCGCCGGCGGTGTCGTTCACCGCCGTGCGGGAGAACCCGCCGGTGACCGGATAGCCGCCGAAGAGGCCCGCGGCGACGTTGGCGGCTCCGAGCCCGATGAGCTCGCGGTTGGCGACGACCTCGTAGCGATGGCGGCGGGCATACACCTTGGCCACCGCAATCGACTCCATGAAGCCGACGATGGTGATGACCACGGCCGTGGTGGCGAGGTTGCCGACCAGCGACCCGCCGAAGTCGGGAAAGCCGAAGGCGGGCAGCGAGTCGGGGATGTCGCCGACGACCTTCACGCCCCGGTCCTCGAGGTCGAACGCCTCCACGGCCAGGATCGATCCGACTACGACGACCAGCGCCGCCGGCACGCGCGGCGCGTACCGCTTCATGGCGAACAGCGCCAGCAGGGCGACCACGCCGAGGATCAGCGTCGTCGAGTTGGTGCCCGAGACCTTGTCGAAGAACTCGAGCACCGTCTCGTAGAAATGGTCCTTGCGTTCGGTCGAGATCCCGAAGAGGTGCTTGGCCTGCGAGAACCCGATGATGATGGCGGCGGCTGCGGTGAATCCGACCAGCACCGAGTGCGAGAGGAAGTTGACCAGAAAACCGAGTCGGCCGACGCCGAGCACGATGTGGACGACACCGACCATGAGCGCGAGGAGCGCCGCTGCGGCCAGATAGCCCGAGGTTCCCTCCTCGACCAGCGGCGCGAGGGCCGATGCCGTGAGCAGCGAGACGATGGCCACCGGGCCGACGGCGAGCTGGCGTGACGTGCCGAACAGCGCATAGATCACCACCGGAATGGTGGCGGCGTACAGGCCGACCTCGGGCGGTAGTCCGGCGAGGAGGGCGTAGGCCATGGCCTGGGGCACGAGCATCGCGCCGACGGTGAGGCCGGCCGCCAGGTCGCTGCGGAGATCGGTGCGCTCGTAGCGGGGCGCCCAGTCGAGGATGGGAAGCAATCGGGCGAGAGGGCTCATATGACCGAATATACGTACATTTGATCCCATCGTCAACCCATACCCCTATGGGTATGCTCGAACCGTGCAGTTCCCCACCGAGACCTCCGCCGAGGCGATCGTCGCCCTCCGACGACTCGAAGGCCAGATCCGCGGTCTTCAACGCCTCGTCGACGAGCAGGCCGAGTGCCGCGACATCGTCACCCAGCTCGCCGCAGCCAAGGGCGCGCTCGACCGTGTGGGGTTCCGACTGATGACGGCGGCGATCGGCAACGCCGACTCCGACACCGACCTCGACCAGCTCGAGAAGCTGTTCCTGAAGCTGAGCTGACCGCGAGCGGGCTCCGGGCTCAGTCCGGGAGTCGGTACGCGGTGGCGGCCGGTTTCATCGGCCGGGCGTACCAGAGCGGCCGGCGCAGGCCGTGCTCCTTCGCCGTGGGGTCACCGGACCCGGCGGGACGGGTTTTGGTGAGCCAGTCGAGATAGGCCTCGCGTGACTTGTCGGTGTCGACCACGACGTCGCCGTACGCGTCGCCCGGCTGGGCCGGCGTCACATGCACCCGCTGGTGCCAGCACTGCATCCCCGAGACCGGATCGGGCTGAACGGAGAACGTGGCGTTCTGGTGCACGCCGGTGTCGGTCCACCAGATACGACCGGTGTCGGGATCGTCCGACGCGTAGGGCTCCATGCCGTGCTCACGCTCGAGCTTCCACGTGCTGCCGTCGTTGGTGATCTTGGCCTTCCCCGCCGCCCACGAGCGAGCCTCGCCCTCCTCCAACCGCCAGCGGCCCATGTGATGGGAGACGGCCACGATGCCGGGACGGATGCCCTCGGTGCGCCAGGCACTGATGACGAAGTGGCCGATCCGGGTCGAGATCCGGACCAGGCCGTTCTCCTCGATACCGAGCTTCTCGGCGTCTTCGGGGTGGATCCACATGGGATGCCGGTGGCTGATCTCGTTGAGCCACTTCGAGTTCGCCGACCGGGTGTGGATCAGGGTCGGGATGCGAAACGTCGGGAGGAGGATGCGTTCGGTCCCGGCGAGGTCGAGGTCTTCCCAGTGCACATGCGACGGAATCCACTTCGGGGTGGCGACGTCCTTCCATCCCCAGTCGGCCAACGTCGACGAGTAGAACTCGAGCTTCTTCGACGGCGTGGGGAAGCCCTCTCGGGCCACACCGTCGATGTCGACGGCCGGTGACCCGTCGCCGAGGGGGGCGAGGGTGATGTCGTCGAGCCCATCGAGATCACCCGACCATGTACCCGCCGTGCCCGGCTTTCGGTACACGCCGCTCTCGTCCTTGACCGTCCCGGCGAGGGTGGTGTCGTCGACCACGTGCTCGTAGGGCTCGTACGGGTCGCCCGGAACGGCGAACGCCGAGCGATCACGCATGAACTCGAGCGGGGTCTGGTCGACCGCAGCCGCAGCCTCGGCCAGGCCGGGGACCTTCTCCGCGAACATCTTGCCGTAGTACTCGTCGATCGTCAGCGGCTTGCCCGGGTACTGCTCGCTCTCGAACCACTTGCGGATGCCCATCGACCCGTCGGGGTCGATCTTCCACGACAGGTCGATCCAGAACTCGTTCTCCTCCCACACCTCGCCGGGGTTGTAGTCGTAGCTGCGGGCATCGGGGCCGAGATCGCCGGTGCCGCCGTTCTGGCGGTCCTTGATCTCGGCGTAGCGCCGGAACACCGACTGGCGGAACGAGATCCACCGACCGGCGTGGGTCTCGTAGCTGGTGATGTCGTGGCGCTCGGCCGACACACCCATCGGCAGCACGTAGTCGGCGAACCATGCCGTCTCGCACCACGTCGGGGTGAGCGCCACGTGACAGGCCACCTTCGACTCGTCCTTCAGCGCCTCCATCCAGGTGAAGCCGTCGGGGTTGGTCCAGATGGGGTTGTAGACCCTGCTGAAGTAGACCTCGAGCTTGCCTCTTCCCTCCTTGAGGAAGTGCGGCAGCAGGATCGACATCTCGTGGTACGCGAGCGGGTACTCCTTGGGCCACTCGAGCTCGTTCCAGGTGTCGAGACCCGGCGCCCCGATCGGGTCGCCCGGCTTGAACTTGTTCATGCCGTTGCCCGCGGTACCTCCCTTGGTGGCCACCGAACCGGTGAGCACGTTGAGGAAGAACAGACAGCGGGCCACCTGCCAGCCGCCGAGGTTGCCCGCGCCGGCGGCTCGCCAGTTGTGACTGGCGAACTTGGTGGGATGGTCGCCGATGAGGGCGGCGATCTCGCGAATCGTGTCGGCCGCAATCCCGGTCTTCTGCTCGGCCGCTTCGGGGGTGTACTCGGCGTATTCGTCGAGGATGGCCGGGCGCACCGACTCCCACTCGACGGGCAGATCGGGCCGGGTCTCGCGCGAGGTAGGTGTCCCAGTTGGTCCACCGCCGGAAGAACTCGGCGTTCCAGGTCTCGTCGGCCACCAGGATGCGGGCGATGGCCAGCAGCAGGAACGGCTCGGTGCCGGGCCAGGTGGGCAGCCAGTAGTCGGCCTTGGCGCCGGTGTTCGAGAGCCGGGGGTCGACGCAGATGATCTTGGCCCCCTTCTTCTGGGCCTCCATGATGCGCTGGGCGTGCGGGTTGAAGTAGTGGCCGGCCTCGAGGTGAGCCGAGATCAGGAAGATGACCTCGGCGTTGGCGAAGTCCGACGACGGGCGGTCGTGGCCCATCCACGACTGGTAGCCGATGCGGGCGTTCGACGAGCAGATGTTGGTGTGGCTGTTGTGGCCGTCGACGCCCCAGGCCTTCAGGACCCGCTCGGTGTAGCCGTCCTCGCCCGGTCGCCCGACGTGGTACATCACCTCGTTGTGACGGTCTTCCTCGATGGCGGTCCGGATTCGGGCACCGATCTCGGCGAGCGCCTCGTCCCAGCTGATTCGTTCCCAGCGGCCCGATCCGCGTTCACCCACGCGCTTCATCGGGTGCAGGATGCGTTCGGTGTCGTAGACCTGGTTCAGCGTGGCCGGGCCCTTGGCGCAGTTGCGACCGCGGCTGGCCGGGTGTTCGGGATTGCCCTCGATCTTGGTGATCTCGTCGGTCTCCTGGTCGAAGTAGGCGACCAGACCACATCCCGCCTCGCAGTTGAAGCAGGTGGTGGGCACCATGCGTGTACTTGCGCTCGACCTTGTCGGGCCACGCCTTGGCGTCGAGCTCGTGCCAGTCGTGCCACTGGTCGTGCGGTGGGTACTTGTGGAGATCGGTCACGGCAGGTCGTTTCTGGAGGAGGTCAGGAGAGGGGGACGGATTGGCCGGCCCGGACGAAGGCGTCTTCGTAGGCGAACATTCCGACGAGGGCCGATGCCCCCGCGACGGCAGCGAGGGCCGGGTTGTCGATGTCGGCGGCCAGCGCGACCACGACCGCGGCGGCCGGGACCACGAGGCCGAGCCCGACACCGCCCCACCAGAACTGGCGGGCGTAGCGACCCTTGGTCATGGCCTCGACGGCCAGCTCGACGTGGCGGCTCCCGTGGGCCGAGAGCTCGATGGCGACGAGTGCCCCCGTGGCAGCGACACCGCCGAGCAGGACCCAACGGATCGCGGTGACCTCGGGAACGGTCCATGAACACGTCGAGGACGGCGTAGGTCGCGCCGCCGGCCGTCACGGCCTGCGCGAGCAGGACCGGCAACAGCAGCGGCGTCTGCCAGAGGTCTCGACCTTCGCACTGCCCGAACAGGAAAGCGGTGTAGCCGGCGGTTCCTGCCGCACCGAGGGCGGCCGGGATGGCGAGGACCTCGAGGAGCCCGGCCGACTCGGCGATCCCGGCGAGGAACCAGAGCCCGCACACCGCGGCGAAGGCCATGAGCACGTACGCCCCCTTGACCAGCCACGACGACCAGTTCGCCCTTGGTGAGGAGGTAGTGGAATCGGCTCGGCTGCTTGAGGTCGGCGATCAGCAGCACGCCGGTGATGGCGAGGAAGACGCCGGCGACCATCGGCGGAACGACACCGACAGCAGCCTGACTGTCGCTGTGTCCCAGCAGCACGAGCAGCGCGGCCACGGGCATGACGCCGGCGGCGACCGCCTTGGTGACGAGGTAGCCCGACACCTTCTCCTTCCAGGTCATCTGGTGGGCCGTGGTGTAGGCGGTGCGGGCGACGACGCCGAGCTCGTCGGACGGCTTGTTGCCGAGGTGCACCGGCACCGTGGGATGACGTGGTCCCGATGCGTTGCGCAGGGTGTCGGCCCAGATCATGCCGTCGTTGGCGATGGCGGTACGGGTCGGGTCGAGCGACGCCTGATCGGCGCCCCGGTAGAACACCTTCGGCTTGGTGTTCTGCTCGGGCGAGCGCACCGCGACGTCGTCGCGGGCGATGATGCGGCTGATCTCGGAGGTCGGGTCGTCGAGGTCACCGATCTTGATGGCCTCGGTCGGGCACACGATCTGGCACGACGGTTCGAGCCCGACCTCGAGGCGGTGATTGCACATGTTGCACTTGTGCGCGGTGTTGGTCTCGGGGTTGATGTACAGCGCGTCGTACGGGCAGGCGTTCATGCACGACTTGCAGCCGATGCAGTTGTCGTCCTGGAAGTCGACGACGCCGTTGTCGGCGCGGAACAGCGCCGACGTCGGGCAGATCGTCATGCACGGTGCGTCGTCGCACTGGTTGCAGCGCATCACGTTGAACTTGCGGGCCACGTCGGGGAACGTGCCGGTCTCGATGTACTTCACCCAGGTGCGGTTGACGCCGAGCGGCACGTCGTGCTCGCTCTTGCACGCGACCGTGCACGCGTGACAGCCGATGCAGCTGTCGCTGTCGAGCAGGAATCCGAGACGGGTCACGTGATTCTCCAGGGTCCTCGGCGGTCGCGGCGGACGCCGCTGTCCGAAATGTACGTCCTTTCGGAGTGCCGGTCAACAGGCGCAACGAGTCCACGCTCCGGGTCAGGACGCGGCCGGGCGGAGCTCACTGCGGCCACCGGCCGACCAGTCGGTGACGAACCGGTACCGATCGCCGCGGATGATGGTGGTGCGCCACTCGATCGGTCGGCCGTCTCGGCACCCGAGGCGTTCGAGGAAGAACGCCGCGTCGGTCTTCCGAAGACCGAGAAGCGATCGGTCAGCCGGAGTGGGGACGATGGGCGTGAGCCGTTCCCACCCCTGGTTGGGCACCGGCGCACCGGCCTTGGCCAGCTCGGCGTACAGGGCGGTGTGAGCCCAGTCGACGTCGAGCAGCGGCGCCGCGATGTCGTGCGCCATCCATGCCCGATCGACGGCCAGCGGGGCGCCACCGGCGAGCCGGAGTCGGGCGAGCAGGACGAGGTCGGCGTCCTCGGCGACCTCGAGATGCGAGGCCGCCACCGGTGTCGGTCACGACGCCGAGCTCGCAGAACCTCGCTGGTCTGCTCGACCCCGGCCGACTCGACCGACTGGAACAGGCTGTAGAGGGTGCCGAGGGACTGCTCGAACTCCGACCGGTTGACGACGGTGCCTCTCCCCCGCTCCCGCCTGAGCACCCCGGTCTTGTTCAGGTGCCGTACCGCCTCGCGCACCGTGTGACGGCTGACGTCGTAGGCCTCGGTGAGCTCGAGGTCGGTGGGGAACGACTCGGCGAACTCGTCGGCTTCGAGTCGTCGCCGCAGGTCGCTCTCGAGCTGGGCCCAGAGCGGCATCGGACTGTTGCGATCCAGCGGCGTGAGCGTCATCACGACTCCTTTGACCTCACTACGAGGTTTGACCTCACTTCAAGCTGTACGGACATTACATCCAATTCGCCGCTGAGTACGGTTGGCGCCGTGACCGATCCCCGCCCCCTCACGCCGGACCAGATGTGGGAAGCGCGCTGACGCCGCCGACGATGCCTATCCTCTACGGCACCGAGCCCAACGACTTCGTCGCGGAGTCGGTGGTCGGTCTCCCGATCGGCGACGTCCTGTGTCTCGCCGACGGCGAAGGCCGCAACGGCGTGTATCCTGGCCGAGCTCGGCCACCGCGTCACGTCGGTCGATGTCAGCCGCGACGGGTTTGGCGAAGGCCGCCCGCCTGGCCGACGACCGAGGCGTCGAGCTCACCACGATCGTCGCCGACCTGGCCGACTTCGACCTGGGTGACAACCGGTGGGACCTCATCGTCTCGGTGTTCGCGCACACGCCGCCGGCGGTTCGAGCCCGCGTGCACGCCGCCGTCGCCCGTGCGCTCCGACCCGGCGGACGCTTCATCCTCGAGGCCTACACGCCCGACCAGATCGGTCGCGGCACCGGCGGGCCACCGATACCCGAGCTCACCATGACCCTCGACGGACTGCGTCGCGAGCTCACGCGGCATGACCATCGAGCAGGGCATCGAGAAGATCCGGCCCGTCATCGAGGGGCCGGGCCACACCGGCGAAGGTGCGGTGGTCCAGGTCATCGCCACTCCCACCCGCCGACCGTCGACCGACGGGTGACTCAGCCGCCCTGGTCGGCCCTCAGGCCGGCATCGATCTCGGCCACGAGCACATCGAGCTCTGCCAGCTGATCGTCGAGGATCGCCCGATCGTTCGAGCAGTCGAACACCATTCCCTCGACGTCGGCGATCCATGTCTCGACGGCGGCGTCGAGGGCGTCGTTGGGAGTCGGAAAGAGATCGTCGCGACTCGACCGGAACACGCCTACCAGCTCTCCACAGAGGTCGGCGCCCTCGGCTATGACCTCGTCGGCGGTGGGCACCAACGCCTGCTGTCCTTCCCAGACCGCACGCCACGACTCGTCACTCGGACGGGGGTTGTCGCTTCCGCATGCGGCAACCAGCACGACGACGACCAACATCGATCGTGCTGCAGTCCGACGTCGACCGGGACGGAGTTGTGTCACGACCTCAGTGTCGCCCATCTCACCCCGCTACAGCTCGACCACCGGCCAACCGAGCAGTCCCGCCAGAGCCCGGAGCTCCTCGGTGACGTCGGCGTACACGATGCCGTAGTGATGCTCGAGGCCTTCTCCGAGCACGGTGGCGATGACGTCGTCGACGGGCCGGTCGAAGCGCGCCACCCCGGCGGTGCCGCTGAAGGCCAACGGATCGGGGAGCATCTCGGCACCGCCGATCACCAGGCGATGCAGGCCCCGTGACCGGCTCACTCTGGCCAACGTGATCCGACCGGGTTTGAGCGGGAACTCGTTCAGCAGCGGCTTGTGACGGTTCGAGTGGATCGTCGCGACCGGGGTCGCCTCGGGGTTGGCCATCGACACCGGCGCGAGCCCGCAGTGCCAGAACACCCCGGTGTCGGTGGCGGGATCGAGGTGCACCAGATCGGCCACGAACGGCGGTTGATCAGCCAGTTGCTGGAGGATCAAGCTGGTGATGTTGCCGTACACGTCGGCCTCGCAGGAACCCGGCGTGTGTCCTTCGGTCAGCATCGCCATGGGGGTGCAGACTGCGGCACCGAACTCGGTGAAGGTCTCGGGCCAGCAGCGTGTCGCCACTCCCGCCCAGTGCCCTTCGTCGACCATCGATTGGAGACCGGCCTTCAGCCGCAGACTCCGATCGACGGCGGCGTGGTCGAGCTCGTCGACCCCCGAGAGGGAGGCGATCGCCTCGTTGCGAATCCCCGACACCTCGGATGCGGTGGCACGCTCGGCCCGGGCGAACAGTTCGGTGAGTGGCCGGTCGTCGACGTAGACGCCCAGCCTCTCGCTCAGCACCTGGGAGTTGTAGGCGCAGGGTTCGAAGCCGTCGGGATGCTCTCCCACCCGGCCGATGGTCGTCGTCCGCAGCCGGTCTCGCACCGCGAGGGCGGCATGCTTCGCCGTAGGCGAGAACGTGTGGAAGTCGGCGACGGGGGCGACGTCGGGAGGCGCGGTCGCGGCGGCGAGGAGCGACGAGATCTCCTTCGGAGCCAGGGGGTCGTCGGGTGACCGGTAGATCCACCGGTAGGGCCGACCCAGATTGGTCAGGGCGAAGCCGGCGAGGTTGATGCCGCAGAACGAGTTCAACCGCAACCGGCCCCCCGTCCGGTCCTCGGGGAAGGCCCAGAACAGGACGGGAACGTCGAGCTCGGTGGCCTGAACGGCGAGCGACGAAGCGGAGAACGTCGCCTGCAGGAGGACCAGGCCGTCGATCGGTGATCCACTCAGGTCGTGGACGGCGATGGCCATGGCACCGGCGTCCATCACGAGGTGCGACGTGCCGACGATTTCGTGGCCGGCGCCCGCAAGGCCGGAGACGGCGGTGTCGACGGTTGCCTCGGCGAGGGCGACGTCGAAGGTCGGTCGGGCGATGGCGATGATCCCGAGCCTCATCGCAAGATGCTCCCGCTCGCTCCCAGAAGCTTCTCGACCTCCGCCCGACTCGGAAAGCTCTCCCTGCCGCCGGGTCGTGAGCACCGCACCGCCGAGGCGGCCGACGCGAATCGCAAGGCGTCGGAAGTTGGCTGCCCGATGGCGATGCCGTACGCGAAAGCGCCGTGGAACACATCCCCGGCCCCGAGGGTGTCCACGGCCGCAACGGGGAACGCCGGTAGCAGTCGAACGTGGTCGTTCTCCACCCACTTGACGCCGCGTCCGCCGAGGGTCACTGCGACGAACGCGTCGGTGGTCGCCGCCACCTGGACGAGGGCTCGGTCGATGTTGGCGGTTCCGACGAGCGTCACGAGACCCGGTCGGGAGAAGATCACGTGCGTCGCCGATCCGACGACATCGTCGGGGGTTGCGGTGGTGGTGAGATCGAAATCGACGATGGACGGAATGCCGATGGAGTTCGCGACATCGATGGCCGACCGGGCGCCGTCGGGCCACCGCAGATCCACGAGGACGGCGTCGGACCCCTCGATCTCGGCCGCGGTCACCGAACGGGACGAGTCGATGAGACGGGAGTCCGTGTGGTTGATGATGGTTCGCTCGCCGGTGCCATCGACCGTGACGCTCGACCGCGGTGACGGTACGCCATCGATCCGCTGGACCGCGGCGACATCCACGCCGTATCGGACGAGGTCCTCGACGATCGATTCGCCGATGTCATCGGCTCCGAGGTTCGAGACCAGTCGGGCGTTGCCTCCCAACGCCGCAACGGCGACCGCCGCATTGGCGCCGGGACCGCCGCCGCGAACGCACAGTGACGTCGCCAGATTCTTCCCCCCCGACTCGAGCGCGTGATCGACCGAGAACACCGTGTCCAGAACGGAGATGCCGACGCAGGTGATGGTGGGTTCTCGAGATGCCATGAGTGGAGTGTGCGGCGCGGCGGCCGACGCCTCTAGGGTCGATCGACCCGAATGTCACGACCGATCCAGGGACCTCCGACCCTTGTCGCCCCGCCGCCGTGGTGTTGGGCTGTTGCTCGGCCCTGCGAACGGAAGGACCTCACGTGCCAGATCCGAACCAGCGAGAGGATCGAGTCATCGACGTCTTTGCCGATGTGTCGTGTCCGTTCGCCCACTTCGGCCTGAAGCGGTTCGTCGAGCGGCGCACCCACGCCGGAGCGGAGCACGTGCGTCTCCGGGTGCGCGCCTGGCCGCTCGAGTTGGTCAACGCACACCCGCTGGGCGCCTCGGCAGTGGCCGACGAGATCGACGACCTTCGGTCCCAGGTAGCCGCTGATCTCTTCGTCGGCTTCGACGCCTCGGCCTTCCCGGGGAGCACCATCGGCATCATCGGCACGGCCACGCTCGCCTACGGACACGGAGTCGAGATCGGTGAGGCGTTCAGCCTTGCGTTGCGAGACGCGCTGTTCGAAGAGGGCAAGGCGATCGGCCGGCCCGAGGTGCTCGCCGCCATTGCCGCCGACCACGGTGTGCACGTTGCCGACGACGCCGGGGCGCGAGCGGCCGTTGAGGCCGACCTCACCGAGGGGAAGGCGCGCGGCGTGGTGGGTTCGCCCTCCTTCTTCGTCGATGGTCACGAGTTCTTCTGCCCCTCGCTCGACATCCAGCGACAGGGCGGGCACCTTCACATCGCGGTCGACCACAACGCGCTCGACGACTTCATCGACCTCGCGCTTGGTTGACGTCGGTCGCTGGTGGCGGAGGCCCACCGCATGGTGCGGGGTGCCAGGTGCGTGTTCAGCGGGACCGTGGGCTCCCGCTTCGGGTCACGAAGGCGGCGTGGCCTCGCTGTCGGCACTCTTCTTGCGCCAGAAGAACAGCACTCCGGTGACCGCGGCGATGATCGCGGCGATTTTGGTTTTGGCACTCGACATGGTGTGGCCCCTTCAACAAAGATCGGCATCGGCTTTCGCCAACCGGTGCTCGGATCGTACTGCACGTCGACGGGCGGGCGACCGGGGAGTGTCGATTTGCTTCGATCGATACGCCGGTGATCAGGCGCCGAGGTGTTCGGCCAGGAAGTCGGCGATGGCAGTGGCCGCGGTCGACGCCGCGCTGCCGCGCCACGGGTGGTCCTGTCCGGGAACGATGACCACCTCGACCGCAGTGCCGCCCTCGGTGGCCGCTTCCGCCAAGGCCGTCGCACCCGAAGGGGGTGCCGTTTCGTCGATCTCACCGGTCATGAGGAACAGTGGCGGCAGCTCACCGGCCCGAGCTGCGGCCGGGATGGTCGGCAGTTGATCGGGATACGAGAGCAGCGCTGCCACCGAGAATCCGGCGGGCTCCACGCTGGTCAGCCCCGCACCCCCGAGCTCGGCCGCCATGGCGGCCAACGCTCCCAGTGAATAGGCCGCCGTGCCGATCCGTTCGGGATCGACCGAGGGGTCGGCGCGCAGCGTGGCCACACCGTCGATGATGGCCTGGAGCAGTGGTCGAGCGGCACCGATGACGGGCCCGGCTTCGCAGTAGGTGTCGGGTGGCGCCGGTTCGGCGGCCAGATAGTCGATGCGCAGCGCAATCACGCCGCGGTCGGCCAGTGCCCGCACGACGGCACCGGTGATCTCGGAGTCCGACTCGTAGCCGCCACATCCGTTGAGCACGATCACTGCCGGTGTCGGGGTGAGGGAATCGCCGGGAGCGCAGCGCTCGCCCGGGATCGTCATCTCTCCGGTGCCCACGGTCGTCGAGTCACAGGTGAAGTCGAAGGCCGGGTCGGCGGTGGTCGGCGTCGGGCTCGGCGACGGGGTGGACGTGGGCGTCGGTTCCGGCCGGGCGGTGGGCTCCGGGGTCGGCTCGACGGCAACCGTCGGGCTCGGCGCGACGACCGGTTCGCCGGCATCGGACCCGCAACCGGGTACGCCCAGAAACACGAGGAGGAAGACTGCCAAGGTGGCCACAAGTCGTCGATGCGTCGTCGGAGTCATGCTTCCGCCTTCCCGCTGAATCTCCTGCACTCCCAGCTTCCGGCGCGTCGTGCACGGCCGAGAAGAGCCGAAGGTCAGATCCTCCGGCGAGGCTCGGCTCCGATCACGCTCTCCTCGACCCTGCTCGAGCTCTCGCCCTACTCACCGGTCGGGAGGAACAGCAGCGCAGGCGTCTCGAGCTTGCTCTTCACGGTCTGCACGAAGGCGGCGGCATCGGCGCCGTCGATCACCCGGTGATCGAACGACGACGAAAGATTCATGATCTGTCGCCGCACGAGGTCGTCGCCGACGTACACCGGCCGGTCGACGATCTTGTTGACCCCGACAATGGCGACCTCGGGCGCATTGATCACCGGGGTCGACACGATCCCGCCCAGCACCCCGAGGCTGGTGATCGTCACGGTCGAGCCGCTCAGCTCGTGGAGCGAGATCTTCGCCGTGCGCGCCTCTTCGGCCAGACGGACGACCTCACTCGCGCTGGCCCACAGATCGAGCCGGTCGGCATCGTGGACCACGGGAACCATGAGACCGCGGTCGGTCTGTACGGCAATGCCGAGGTGGACCGATCGATGCCGGCGGATCACGAGGTTCTCGTCGTCGAAGCGGGCGTTCATCGCCGGGTGGACCCGAACCGCGAGCACGACGGCTCGCATCAGGAACGGCAGCAACGACAGCCTGGGCTGTTGATCGGTCTTCGAGGCATTGAGCTCGGCCCGCAACCGCTCGGTCTCGGTGACGTCGACCTCCTCGACGTAGGTGAAGTGGGGAATGCGGCGCATCGAGGCCTGCATCCGCTCGGCGATGTTCCGACGGAGTCCGGTGATCTTCCTCTCCTCGATCTCGTCGAACAGGTCGGCGCCGGCGGCGGAGAGGAAACGTGATGGCGCGGTTGCCGCAGCGGAACGAAGGACGATGTCGAGATCGCGGTGGGTGACGCGGCCGTCGGGGCCGGTGCCGGTCACCGAACCCAGGTCGATGTCGAGATCGCGGGCGCGCGCTCGAACGGCAGGGGCAGCGGTCGGCCGGTCACCGCTGGTGGTCGACCGGACCGCCCTTGTGGGCGCCGGTGGCTTGCCCGCCGACTCGACCGAGGTCGAAACCTCGGCGGACGTCGATGCGTTCGTGGTGGCGGCAACCGGCTCGGTGTCGGAGTCACGCACCTCGGAGTCGACGTCGATGACGACGAGACTGCTTCCGACGGCGATGACGTCGCCGATCTCGCCCGCGATCCAGCGAACCGTGCCGCTGACCGGCGACGGCAGCTCGATGGTGGCCTTGTCGCTCATCACGTCGACCATGACCGCATCCTCGTCGATGGTGTCGCCGACTGCGATGTGCCATTCGACGATCTCGGCCTCGGCCACGCCTTCGCCGACATCGGGGAGCTTGACGGTGTATTCGCTCATCTCACTCCGCCATCACTCTGCGTAGGCCTGCGCCCACCCGCGCCGGGCCCGGGAAGTAGTCCCACTCCTGGGCGTGCGGGTACGGCGTGTCCCATCCGGTCACCCGCTCGATGGGGGCTTCGAGGTGGTGGAAGCACAGCTCCTGCACCGTCGCTGCCAGCTCGGCCCCGTAGCCGCTGGTGCGGGTGGCTTCGTGCACGATCACGCATCGGCCGGTCTTCTCGACCGACTGGACCACCGCTTCGGTGTCGAGGGGCAGCAGCGTGCGCAGGTCGATGATCTCGGCGTCGATGCCGGTCTCGTCGGCCGCCGCTTCGGCGACGTACACCATGGTGCCGTAAGCGAGAACGGTGACATCGCCGCCCTCACGCCGCACCGATGCCACCCCCAGAGGGATGCGGTAGTAGTCGTCAGGTACCTCACCCAGCGGATGGTCGGACCAGGGCACGATCGGGCGATCGGGATGACCGTCGAATGGCCCGTTGTACAACCGCTTCGGTTCGATGAAGATCACGGGGTCGTCGTCTTCGATCGCCGCGATGAGCAGGCCCTTGGCGTCATGCGGGGTCGAGGGAATCACCGTCTTCAAGCCACACACGTGGGTGAACAGCGCCTCGGGGCTCTGGCTGTGGGTCTGTCCACCGTGGATGCCACCGCCCGACGGCATGCGAACGGTGAGCGGCGCGGTGAACTCGGCACCCGATCGATACCGCAGCCGAGCCGCCTCGGAGATCAGTTGATCGAGGCCGGGATACACGTAGTCGGCGAACTGGATCTCCGGAACCGGTCGGAGCCCGTAGGCCCCCATGCCGACCGCGACGCCGATGATGCCGCCCTCGGCGATCGGCGTGTCGAAGACCCGCGTCGGCCCGTACTTCGCCTGAAGGCCATCGGTGCAGCGGAACACGCCACCGAAGTAGCCGACGTCCTCGCCGAACACCACGACCTGAGGGTCGCGCTCCAACATCGTGTCGAGCGCCGACCGGATGGCCACGTTCATCGCCATGGCCGTCACGGCAGGTTCTCCAGCTCGTCTCGCTGACGGCGAAGGTGCGGCGGGAGCTCCTTGAAGACGTCCTCGAACAGGCTCCTGCGTCCCGCCACGTGACCGTCGAGCAGCGTGCCGTACCCCTCGGCCTCCTTGGCCGCGGCCCGAACGGCCTCCCGTACGTCGCTCTCCGACTCCGCCTGTTGCTCGGCCGACCACTCACCGCGCGTCGCGAGGTGCGCAACGAGCCGGTCGATCGGATCGCCCAGTGGCCACGCCTTCCACTCGTCGACGGGGCGGTACTTCGACGGGTCGTCGGAGGTCGAGTGGGCGCTGGCTCGGTAGGTGATCCACTCGATCAGTGTCGGCCCGTGGTTCTGTCGCGCCCGTTCGGCGGCCCAGCGCACCGCCGCCACGACCGCCAGGTAGTCGTTGCCGTCGACCCGGAGGGCCGGGATGCCGTAGCCGACGGCACGAGCGGCAAAGGTGCTGCTCGCGCCACCCGCGATGCCCTGGAACGACGAGATGGCCCACTGGTTGTTGACCACGCTCAAGATCACCGGAGCCTGGTAGGTGGCGGCGAAGGTGAGAGCGTGATGGAAGTCGGCCTCGGCCGTGGCGCCCTCGCCGATCATCCCTGCCGCGATGGCGGTGTCGCCGGAGATCGCCGCGGCCATCGCCCACCCGACCGCCTGCACGAACTGGGTGCCCAGGTTGCCCGAGATGGTGAAGAAGCCCGCCTCCCTGGCGGAGTACATCACCGGCATCTGACGGCCGTGCAGCCGATCTTTCTCGTTCGAGAAGATCTGGCACATCATGTCGACCATCGGCCACTCGCGCGCGATGAGCCATCCCGGCTGGCGGTAGGTGGGGAAGAACATGTCGCGGGGGCCGAGCTCGAGCGCGTGGCCGACGGCGATCGCCTCTTCGCCGGTGCTGCGCACGTAGAACGAGGTCTTGCCCTGGCGCTGGGATCGGAGCATCCGGTCGTCGTACATGCGGGTGGTCACCATCGCCCGCAGTCCGCGACGCAGTGTGTCGGCGTCGATGTCGGGAACCCAGTCGCCGACCGCATGGCCGTCGTCGTCGAGCACCCGGATGATCGTGTCGGCGAGATCGCGAATGTCGTGGGGATCGACGGCGATGTCGGGTCGCCGGGCCTCACCCGCCGGCGGCACGGCGAGATAGGAGAAGTCGGGCTCGTCGCCGGGACGGGCCGACGGTTCGGGAACATGGAAACGCAGCGAGCCCGGCCCATTCGAGGAATCCATTCCTCAACCCTCGCACCCCATCGACCCACACACAAAGCGCCGTCTGCGCTGCGGGAAGGCCGGGCTCTGCGGGCCTCAGTTCAGCCCAGCTCGAAGTCGCCGGCGTCGGCTCGCAGGTCGGTGAGCTCGAGCCCGAGCGTGCGTAGTTGCGCATCGGACAGGCACGCAAGGCCGAACTCGTGGTCGACCCAACACCGCGGCGGCTCGGGTGACTCTGGCCCGGCCCTCGTCGGTGATGCGGGCGAGGGTGGCCCGTCGGTCCGAGGGGTGCGGCACTCGCTCGACGAGACCGTCGGCTTCGAGGCGATCGATGGTGTTGGTGACGCTGGTGGGGTGGACCTGGAGGCGTTCGCCGATCTTGCCGAGCGGCAGCTCGCCCTTCTTCGTGAACGACAGCAACGCCAGTGCCTCGAACCGGCTGAAGTTGAGATCGAAGTCCGACAACAACGCGTTGAGGCGGGCGAGCACGATCTGATGGGCTCGAGTGATCGCGGTGGCCGCCGTCATCGCCAGGCTCGCCGGCCAATGGTTGGCCGTCCAGTTTCGTTCGGCCTCTTCGATGGGGTCGAACCTCAGGACCATGTGTTGTAGCATAGAGCCGATTTAGTTGGACGTCCTAGTATTGGACGAGTTCGAGACGAGGCCCGATGACCGATCACCCCGACGACGATGCCCGGGCCACGTGGCGAGCCGACCACGAAGCGGCGACCCTGCGCGACGCACCCTTCGAGACGATGTCGGGTGTGCCGGTCGAGCCCGTGTACGGCGAGGGCCCGTATCCCGGGCAGTTCCCCTACACCCGGGGTCTGTTTCCCTCGATGTACCGCTCGCGGTTGTGGACGATGCGCATGTTCGCCGGCTTCGGTACCGCCGAGGACACCAACGCCCGGTTCAAGGACATCCTTCGCAACGGCGGCACGGGTCTGTCGACCGCGTTCGACATGCCCACCCTGATGGGCCGCGACTCCGACATCGCCGTGGGCTCTCGGTGAGGTCGGCCGCGCCGGCGTGGCCATCGACACGCTCGCCGACATGGAGGACCTCTTCGCCGACATCGATCTCGCATCGGTCTCGACGTCGATGACCATCAACGGCCCGGCGGCGATCCTGCTGGCCATGTACGTCGCCGTCGCCGAGAACAACGGCGTCGCCCCCGCGCAGCTGTCGGGCACGATCCAGAACGACATTCTCAAGGAGTACCAGGCCCAGAAGGAGTACATCTACCCGCCACGACCGTCGATGCGGATCGTGACCGACATGGTGAAGTTCACCACCGCCGAGATGCCCCGGTGGCATCCGGTGTCGATCTCGGGCTACCACATCCGCGAGGCGGGCTCGACCGCCGCACAGGAGCTGGCGTTCACGCTGGCCAACGGCTTCGCCTACGTCGAGGCGGCGTTGGCCGCAGGGTCTCGACGTCGACGACTTCGGCCAGCGGCTGAGCTTCTTCTTCAACAGCCACATCGACTTCTTCGAGGAGATCGGCAAGTTCCGCGCCGCCCGCCGCATCTGGGCCCGGTGGATGCAGGAGCGCTACGGCGCCACCGACGAGCGGGCCATGATGTGCCGATTCCACACCCAGACCGCCGGCGTGTCGCTCACCGCCCAGCAGCCCGAGAACAACATCGCCCGCGTCGCCATCCAGGCCCTGGCCGCCGCCCTGGGCGGCACGCAGAGCCTGCACACCGACAGCTACGACGAGGCGCTCGCGCTCCCCACCGAGAAGGCGGCCCGCATCGCGCTGCGCACCCAGCAGATCGTGGCCCACGAGACCGGCGTGGCCAACGTGGCCGATCCGCTCGGCGGCTCCCCCTACGTCGAGTGGATGACCGACGAGATGGAACGCCAGGCCGAGGCGATCTTCGCCCACCTCGACGACCTGGGCGACGGCTCGATCCTCGAAGGCGTCTACGCCGGCATCGAGAACGGCTACTTCGTCGGCGAGATCGCCGACCCGCCTACCGGTTCGAACGCGAGGTCAACGCCGGCCGACGCATCATCGTCGGGTGTCAACGACGTTCACCGACGGAGCACGAGGACGACAGCACGAACCTCCTCCGCATCGACCAGCAGGTCGAGGACTACCAGCGCAAACGCCTCGACGACGTGAAGCAACGCCGCAACGCCGACGCGGTGACTGCCTCGCTGGCCGCGATCACCGAGGCCGCCCGCGACCCACGTCACGAATCTGATGCCGTCGATCATCGAGGCGGTGCGCGGCCTACGCCACCGAGGAGGAGATCGCGGCAGGCGATGGAATCCGTGTTCGGCACCTACGTCGAGAAGGCGATCGTCTGATGGCCGAACCGTCGACCCGGGTCGTCCTCGCCAAGCTCGGCCTCGACGGCCACGACCGCGGCATCAAGGTCGTCGCCCGCATCCTCCGCGATGCCGGAATGGAGGTGATCTACCTCGGCCTGCGCCAGACCACCGACAGCATCGTCGCTGCCGCCGAGCAGGAGGACGCCGATGCCATCGGCCTGTCGATGCACAACGCCGGGCACCTCACGCTCGGCACCGGCGATGCTCGCCACGCTCCGCGAACGCGGGACTCGACATCCCCCTCGTCATCGGTGGCATCGTGCCCGACGACGACATGGCCGAGCTGCTCGATGTCGGCGTCGCCGCGGTTCTGGGCCCTGGTGCGTCGGCCGCCGAAGTCGTCGAGACCGTCCGCCGTGCTGTCGCAACGCGTGCCTGAGAGTTCGAACATCCGCGGTCTCGCCCCCGGCGAGCTGTTCGATCTCGCGCAGCGCGGCGACCGACGGGCCATCGGTCGGCTGCTCACCGTCATCGAACAGGGAGGGGCGGGGGCCGACCAGGTCACCGAGCTCTCCCACCACCACGCCGGCCGAGCTCAGGTGATCGGCATCACCGGAGCGCCGGGCGCGGGCAAGTCCACCCTGACCGGTCATCTTGCCCGATTGCTGCCCACGGCCGGACGTCGACCCGCGGTGCTCGCCGTCGACCCCTCCTCCCCGCTCACCGGCGGAGCGATCCTCGGCGACCGCATCCGCATGGACGACGTCGTCGGTGAGGGCGCCTTCATTCGGTCGATGGCCACGCGTGGGCACTCCGGTGGACTCGCACTGGCCGTCCCCGCTGCAGTGCGACTCTTCGACGCGTGCGGATTCGATCCGATCATCATCGAGACGGTCGGCGTCGGCCAGGTGGAGGTCGACGTCGTCAGCGCGGCCGACACCACCGTCGTCGTCGTGACCCCCGGATGGGGCGACGCCGTCCAGGCCAACAAGGCCGGCCTCCTCGAGGTCGCCGACATCTTCGTCGTGAACAAAGCCGACCGCCCCGGCGCCACCGACGCCCGCCGCGACCTCGAGCTCATGCTCGACCTCAGCCATGTCACCGGGCAGGAGGACGAGAGCGGTTATCGCCCACCCATCATCATGACCTCGGCCATCGACGGCACCGGCGCCGCCGACGTACTCGAGGCGATCGAGCGACACGGCGTCCACCTGAACGAGACCGACCAGCTCGAACAACGCCGCGCCACCCGAATCCGCACCGAGGTGACCAATCGCGCCCACCAACTCCTCACCACCGCCGCCGACACCCTCATCCTCGACGGCGAGGGAGCCGAGCTCGTACGACTCGCGGACGACAAGGCGATCTCGCCGGCTGTAGCCGCCCAGCGCCTGGTGAACCTTCTGAGGTCCTGACCCCGAGGCCGAAATTGGTTTCTTCAGGTCCACCGGTGAGCGACCGGAAACCAATTTCGGCTTGGGGCGGCCCGGCCCGTCAGCGGCGCCTCCATTGCGACCGCAGTGCGTTGGCCGACAACCCTGCGAGAGCGCCGGCGGCGAAGCCGCCACCCACATCCAGTGGCAAGTGAGCCCCGACGTACATGCGGCTGCATCCGGCGAGTCCCGCCACGATCAGCGCCCGACGGCGCCAGCGACCCGGACTCGTCGCCACCAAGGCGAGTGTCGTCGACACCGCCGCGTGCCCCGACGGATATCCGAGGCCGCTCTGTGGGCGGCCTCGCACCACCACCGCGTCGAGGTGCTGGTCGGGCCGGCCTCGACCTACGCCCGGTTTGATCAGCTTGATCCCTCCCCACACCGCGGTGC
Organism: uncultured Acidimicrobiales bacterium; assembly: GCA_963787285.1. Lineage (GTDB taxonomy): Bacteria > Actinomycetota > Acidimicrobiia > Acidimicrobiales > JAHEJN01 > JAHEJN01. The sequence goes on from CAWBCM010000009.1 coordinate 142,118, forward strand.
CGAACGCGCCCACCTCGAGCGCTTCGCGCGGGCCGCGCCGTCGATGGGTGATCGCTGACACGACGACCACGGCTCCGAGAGAGCCCGCTTGCATCAGCACCCAGGCGGGACGTTCGAGGGCGTCGGGTGCGTCATTGAACCAGCGGAAGACCTTCGCCTCAGGGTCGGACACCGGCCGGCGCCGGGCCGCCCGAGCCGACCACACAACGGCGATCGCTGCCCCTGCACCGGAAACGAGTCGCCCGACGCGCATCAGATGTCCTCGTCGATGAACGTCTCGCGGATGTTGTCGTTGAGCGACTCGCGCGAGACCAGCGTCAACGTGTCACCGATTGCCACCGATTCGGTGGCCGACGCCCCCTTGTCGAAGTCGAAGGTCCACGACACGCAACCCCCCGGGAAGACGTAGAAGCGACTCGCGCGAAACCCCGGCTCGAGGCGGTCGATCTGGTCGTATCTTGCGGCGGCGGGCAGCTCACTCGGGGAGGACACTGCTCCCGAGATGTCGCACCCGGCTTCGAGTCGGAGGGTCGCCGCGTTGTCGCCGGCCCGATCGGAGTCGAGCCGCACGACTGTGCCGTGCTGGTCGACCTTCACCGACGCGACCTGCCATCCGTTGGGCAGTTGCTCCAGGCAGGGGATCTGGCTCGCCGTCGACACCGACTGTGCCGCAATCAGGGCCGAGCTACCGTCGGCGCAACTCGGCGCCGGAAGAGCCTGCTCCACCGAACAGGCGCCGACGAGCAGGACCAGAGCCGCGGTGACCACGACACCACGGGCCCGCTTCATCGCAACCCGATGTCGGCGAGATTCGACACGAACACCGCCACGACGGCGACTGCGATCAGCGCCATCCACGCCATCAGGCCGATCCGGCGGAGCGACCAGCGCTGGATAGCGACTTGGGGTCGGTGAGGAGCGAGCTCTCGGAACCGTGCGAGCAGATCGCGACCGTCGGCACGGAGCTCTCGACGCAGTTGTGACGGCAACGTCACGCCCCTCGACGCGGCAAATGCCTCCGAGATCTCGTCCTCGCCGAAGCGCTGACGGGCACGCTCGTAGACGATCTCCGGCGTGCTCCGAAGGGCCAGCACCAGCATCATGTTGGCGAGGTCGACCGCCTGCCTCCACGGTGATGGCCGCACCTGGGCGAACCCCACGTCGATGAGCCGAATTCGTCCATCCTGGATCATCACATTGGCCGGCTTGATGTCGCGGTGCGCGAGTCCGGCGTCCCACAGTCGCTCGATGATCTCGAGGCCTTCGTCGATGACCGACTCGGTCACATCGGCCTCGCTGATCTCGGTCGCCTCGTGACAGAACTCCTCCACCAGCAGGTATTCGCGGTCCGGGGTGATCTCGACGACGCCCTGCGGTTCCGCGCACGGCAGGCCCACGCGACGCATCACGTGCAACATGTAGTCCTCGTGCTGGATGAGCCGACGCACGGAGGTGAACCGCTGCTCATCCTCGAGCCGACCGTAGAGCAACGTGCGTCCGAGCTTGTAGGAGCGGTCGGAGCGGAGGTGGTTTCGGGCGTACAGTTTGGCGAAGTACAGGTCTCCCTCGGCGGTCTCGATCCGCAGGGGCGTCGAGCCCGATGAGCTCTCCAGCGCAACCGGCTCCACCGAGGCCACCTCCATGCCGAGTTGCCGACGAAGCCCCTTGCGAATCGCATCGCCTCTCGCTCCGCCGACATCGAGGTGGGCGGTCTTGCCGGCCCCGTACACGACGGGAAAGACCGCCTCGGGAGCGATCGTGCGGTAGAGCACGAGCGTTACCGCCACGCCCACGGTCGCCGCGGCGAAGACGTCGGTGGGGTGGTCGACCCCTGTGTAGACCTGTGCGAACCCGAACACCGTGAGCAGGACGCCCGCCGCCAGGTAGCAGGCGCGTCGTCGACCGATCGGCACGAGCGACAGCGCGGCGGCCACGAGCGCGGCGGCCAACAGCGCGACCGGACGCGACGGTTGGGCAAAGCCCTCCCAATCGCCGATCTGGGTGACGCCGAGCGGTCGTGGTCGACCGATCCTGACCGACACGATCGTGACCGCGCCGGCGACGACCGACAGCGACGCAACGAGGACGAGCGCGTGACGGATGCGCTTGGCGGCCAGCGATCCGACCAGAGTGAACCAGCCGATGAGGGGCGTCGCCCAGTGGGTGCCGATCTCGTTGACCGCCTGCATCGACGGCGTCAGCCAAGTGGCGCGATGGTCGACGATGGGTGCCATGACCTCGAGATCACGCCGGGTGATCCAGATCGCCGGATCGTCCGACAGGAAGACCCAGACCCACAGCACCGCCCAGAACGCAAACGCGATCACCCACGCGATCGCGACCCGATTGAGTTCGCGGGGAAGCGGCGGCGGCTCGCCGCTGGGTCGCCGCCGACGAGGGGCGACGTCGGCCGCGGAGACTGCGCTCACGGTGCAACCACCAGTCGATTGCGCGATGCTGCCCGGGTGAGCCGCACGAGGTTGCTGGCTGTGGTGTTCGCGGCGACGATCGTGGCCGCCTGCGGCGCGAACGACACCGAGACATCCGATGCGAGGGAGACCGCCGGGGTCCGCATCGCGAGCTTCGATTTCGCGGAGAGTCGCCTGATTGGCGAATTGTACGCACAGACGCTCGAAGGGCAGGACTTCGATGTCGTGAGGCTGGGGGCAGTCGGCCCACGCGAGGTCGTGGCCCCAGCGCTCGAGCAAGGCCACATCGACCTCGTACCCGAGTACCTCGGTACTGCCGCGGAGTACTTCGGCGCGCCGACCGACAGCGTGGCCGATCTGGCCACGGCACTCGAGGCGAAGGGGCTGGAACCGCTCCAGCCTTCGCCGGCCCAGGATGTCAACGTGTTCGTCGTCACCGAGGAGACGGCCGGCGTGCATGGCTTGGAGAGGATCAGCGATCTGGCCGAGGTCGCATCGAGCTTTGCGTTCGGCGGGCCGGTCGAGTGCCCCGACCGACCACTCTGCCTCGCCGGGCTCCAGGCGACCTACGGGCTGTCCTTCGCGGAGTTCGTGCCGAATCGGACCCTTGCGATCACCGCCGAAGCATTGATCCGTGAGGAGATCGATGTCGGCGTGATGTTCTCGACGGCCGCCGAGCTCAGCTCGGGACCGTTTCGGGTGCTCGCCGACGACCTTGGCCTGCAACCGGCCGAGAACATCGTCCCCGTCGTGCGCCAGGCGACCGTCGATCGCTGGGGTCCCCGAATGACGCGCACCCTCGACGAGTTGTCGAACCTGCTCACCACCGATGAGCTCCAGGCAATGAATCGCCGGGTACAAGACGACGAGCCCGTCGCCGAGGTCGCAGCATCCTGGCTTCTGTCGATGGGCCTCGTCGACTCCTGACCTGGGGCCTGAGGTCGACAAGGACCTTGGTCCCTGGCGGCTCCGGCCGAGAAGTGCGCCACTGGAAGATGGCGAAAGGACCGCTCATGGCTGACCCCACAGGGGAGAGCATCAGCGCGCTGGCCACGCGGGGGGAACCCGCAACGATGGCCGCTCGCGCCGACGGGCTCACCAAGATCTATGGCGAGGGCAACACCCGCGTGATTGCCCTCGACCACGTCGACATCGGATTCGAATCGGGCAAGCTCACCGCGATCATGGGGCCGTCTGGCTCCGGGAAGTCCACCCTCCTCCACTGCATGGCCGGGCTCGACTCCGTCAGCGACGGCGAGGCGCGCGTCGGCGACACGCTGATCTCGGAGCTGTCCGACAAGGAATTGACGCTGCTGCGCCGGCAACGGCTCGGCTTCATCTTCCAGGCGTTCAACCTGGTCCCGACGCTGACGGCGGAGGAGAACATCCTTCTCCCGCTGCTGCTCGGCAACCGCGAGCCAGATGAAGTGTGGGCCAACCAGGTGATCGAGAGCCTGCAGCTCGGCGACCGATTGCAGCATCATCCCGACGAGCTCTCCGGCGGCCAGCAGCAACGGGTCGCCGTCGCCCGCGCGCTCGTGTCGCAGCCCGACATCATCTTCGCCGACGAGCCGACCGGCAACCTCGACTCCAAGAGCGGCCACGAGGTGCTCGGCTTCCTGCGGCGGGCGGTCGACGACCTGAAGCAGACCGTGGTGATGGTCACCCACGACCCGGGTGCCGCCTCCTACGCCGACGTCGTCGTCTTCCTGCGAGACGGCAGCGTTGGTCGGAACACTGGAGTCGCCGACCGCCGATCAAGTACTCGATCGGATCAAGGAGCTCGAGGTCTGACATGGGCACGATGTTCAAGCTCAGCATCCGCAGCCTGACCCACAACAAGCTGCGATTCTCCCTGACCACCTTCGCCGTGCTCCTCGGCGTCAGCTTCGTGGTCGCCTCCTTCGTCCTCACCGACGGGCTCACCCGCACGTTCGACACCATCATCGAAGATGCCAACGCCGAGGTCGATGTGGAGATCCGCGCGCGCGACGAGTTCTCCGAGGTCGATCTGGGCGACCGCCCGTTCGACGACGGTCTCCTGGAGGTCGTCGAGAGCGTCGACGGCGTCCGTGAGGCAATTCCCATCACAACGAGCCTGAAGGTCATTCCCCTCAAGGCCGACGGCACCACCATCGACACGCTGGCACCCATCTTCTCGATCAACTGGGGCGACTCCTCTCTCGACACGCTGACGCTCGTGGAGGGAGAGTTTCCCGACGGTCCGAACGAGTTCGCACTCGACGTGGGCACAGCCGAACGCGAGGACTTCGTGTTGGGCGAGACCTACGACATCATCGGAGTCGACGGTCGCGAACCGTTCGAGCTCGTCGGCCTCAACCGCTTCGGTGAGGAGAACGGGCTGGCCGGAGCCGTGATGACCTCGTTCAGCCTCGACGAGATCCAGCGGCTCGACGGCACCGAGGGCTTGATCCAGTACATCGACATCGCCTCCGATGTCGAGACCGACGTATTGATCGACCGCCTCGAGGCCGTGCTGCCCGCCGATGTCGAAGCCGTGACCGGCGATGTCGTCGTCGACGAGGCCAAGGAAGATCTCACCGGCATCGTCGACATCTTCGGCAACGTCCTGCTGGCGTTCGCGCTGGTCGCCGTGTTCGTGAGCACGTTCATCATCGGCAACACCTTCAACATCATCCTCGGCCAACGGGTCCGCCAGCTCGCCCTGCTACGGGCACTGGGGGCGAGCTCAGGGCAGGTGCGGTTCAGCTCGATCTTCGAGTCGATCGTGGTCGGCGTGATCGCCTCGGTGCTCGGCCTCGGCGGCGGGGTGCTCCTCGCCCTCGGTCTCCGCAGCCTCATGAGCAGCCTCGGCATGACACTGCCGGGCATGGACATCATCATCTCACCGCGCACCATCATCATTGCGCTGATCGTCGGAATCGGCGTCACCCTCCTGGCCTCTCTGGCACCAGCCCGCCGCGCCGCCAAGGTGCCACCGATTGCTGCGATGCGCGCGGGCTTCCGATTCGGCTCGGGCGAGGGCACGCGCCGCACCATCATCGCCATCGTCCTCTCGGTGTTGGGCGTGGCGGCCATGAGCTATGGCTTGTTCGGTGGGTCGGACAACACTGGCCTACTCCTGATGGCACTCGGCATCGGCGCGGTCCTCATATTCGTGGCCGTGTCGATGTACGCACCGCTGTTCTCCAGCCCGTCGGCGTCGCTGCTCGGTGCACCGCTCGAGCACGTACCCGGCGGCGGCTTCACCGGCCACATGGCCCGCGAGAACGCGGCCCGCAACAACAAACGCACCGCCTCGACGGCCGCCGGCCTGATGATCGGGCTGGCTCTGATCGCCATGGCGAGCGTGGTCGCCGAATCGCTCAAGGCCTCGTTCAAATCCGAGCTCGGATCGACGATGATCGCCGACTACGTGATCACGTCGGAGGATGATGTCGGCTTCAGCAACCAGATCGCCGGAGAGGTCGCCGCGCTCCCCGAGTTCGACACGGTCTCGGCGGTCCGATGGGGCAACGTCCGCATCGACGGGAGCGAGAAGGGCCTCGCCGGTACCGATCTGACGGTGCTCACCGACCTGCTCGACGTACGGGTGCTTTCGGGCGACCCGGTCGCCAGTGCCGAGCCCGACTCCATCGTCTTGTCGCAGGAAGCAGCCGACGACGAGGGCGTGGTCGTCGGCGACACCATGGACGTCGAATTCGCCGCGACCGGCGTGCAGACCCTCACCGTCGGGGCCATCTACGAGAACGAGTTCCTCATCGGGCACTACGTCGTCGATCTGTCGAGCTGGGATGCCAACTTCGACGACCGGAACGACAGCGTGATCTCGGCCCGCGTCACCGACGGTGTCGATCTGGCGACCGCCGACGCGGCGCTGGCGCCGCTCGAGTCCGAGTACCCACAGCTGCAGTTCGAGACACAGTCGGAGTGGACCGACCGACTCGAGGGCGCACTCGACTCGTTCCTCGTGATCATCAACGTGTTCCTCGGGCTGGCGATCGTCATTGCACTGTTGGGCATCACCAACACGATGGCGCTGTCGGTGCTCGAACGCACTCGGGAGATCGGTCTGATGCGAGCGATCGGCATGACCCGCCGACAGACACGCGTCATGATCCGCCTCGAAGCGGCCATCGTGTCGCTGTTCGGAGCACTGTTGGGCGTCGTGGTGGGTCTGCTCTTCGGGTGGCTGGCCGTTCTCGCCATCCCCGAGTCGGTCATCGACCGGCTCGCGATCCCGACGACGACGCTGGTGATCTACGTGATCATCGCCACGATCGCGGGGCTCCTGGCCGCCTCGTTCCCCGCGCGGCGGGCCGCTCGCCTCAACGTGTTGGACGCCATCGCCCACGAGTGAACCCACCCGAAGCCGAAATTGGTTTCGGCATGACCGCCTGTGGGCCCTCCTCGCCGAATTTGTTGCCGGATGACAGGAGACCGTGGCCTCACTACGACGACGGAGTCTCACTGTCGCGATCGTGAACCGTGACGCAGGGAAGGTCGATCCGCCGGGCGACGCCGCTCGGCAGGTTCGAGCGGAGCCATCTCGATCGGCCCGGGGGCAGCGTCGACAGGATGATCTCCGACGCGGGCTCGTGCCGGAGCGCGAACTCGATCGCGGCGAGTGGGTCCGAGTCGCCGATCTCCCCGCTGGCCTGCACCCCCAGGTTCTGCAGGAGACCCAGCTGAACCTCGAGCCTCTCGCGCGCCGCGGTCAGGTCACCGCCGGCGGGGAGCGGGACGACGACATGGAAGCGGATGCCGGGCTCACGCTCGACGCGTCGCGTCAGTTCGGCCATGAGGGCCCGCCCGCCCAGCGACTGATTGCCCACGACGAGCAGCCGCGGCCCTACCCGGTCGCGCCGGCTGCACCACCGGTGCGAGCCACCCGGGCTCGAGCCGTTCCAGCGCCAACTCGTCGCTGCGCGAACGAACGATGTCGGCCCGGGTGCAGATGCCGACGATGACGTCGTGCTCGATCACGGGTATGTGGGTCACGTCCTCCTCGGCCATCAACTGCATGGCGTCGACGAGGTTCGCCTCAGGTCCGAGCGCCACGAGATCTGACGAGGCGACGTCGGAGATCGGGGCGTCCCGCCGGTGGTCGCCGGTGAGCAGGTCGCGACGGGTGATCATGCCGAGGCAGTGCCCGTCGGCATCGACGACGGGGAAGGCCCCGTGGTCGCCACGAGTGATGCGGTCGGCGACCTCGCCCACCGTGTCGGTCGGAGCAACCGTGTCCACCAGCCGATTCATCACATCGGCCACGGCCGTGGTCCGAAGCGAGTCGGCCACCAGTTCGTTGCCGACCCGGATGCCCCGGCGGGAGAGCTTCTCGGTGTAGATGCTCTCATCGGACAGGATGTTGAACACCAAGGCCGAGCAGCACGGTGGCCAACATCAGCGGCAACACCACCTCGAAGCGCTCGGGTGATCGCTGAACACGAACACCGATCGGCGGTGAGCGGGGCCCCCGTCGCGGCACCGAAGACGGCCGCCATGCCTACGACGGCAAACGCACCCTACGGCGATGTTGCAGCCCGGCGCGATGTCGAGCGCCACGATCGCGAAGAGTCCGCCGAAGCTGGCGCCCATCAACAGCACCGGCGCAAGGGTTCCGCCCGATGTGCCCGACCCGAGCGCGATCCGCCAGCGAAACCATCTTGGCCAGGAGCAGCGCAGCCAGCGGCAGAAGGGTCAACCGGCGAGCGAGGACGTCGTCGATCACGTTGTAGCCGACGCCCAGCGATCTCGGTACCACCAGCCCGATTCCGGCGAACACGAGTGATCCGATCAGAGGCTGCCGCGAAGATCGGGATCGTCAACTCGACGAAAGTCTTCGCTCGAGCGACGAAAAGCCCACGAGCGATCAGGACGGCAACGAGGTCCACACATGAGCCCGAGCACCGGCGTACAGCGGCAACTTGCCAAGACCCGCGTAGTCGTGGGGCGGGGCACGGAACAGCGGGCCGGTCCCGAACACGGCGGAGTGGATGCCACCGGCGATCGATGTCGCCACGGTGAGCGGGATCAGCGATCGCACCGAGAGCTCGAACAGCAAGAGCTCGATGGCCAGCAGGATCGAAGCCACGGGGGCGCCGAACGTGGCGGCCATTCCCGCCGCCGACCCTCCGAAGCCGAGCAGGATCTTCCGCTCGGAGGGTGTGACCTTGAGGATCTGACCGGCGAGCGAACCGATGGCTCCGACCGCGTGACGATGATCGGCCCCTCCGCGCCGAACGGGCCGCCCGGTGCCGATCGCGATCGCCGCGGGCTAGCAGGCTTGGCCACCGCCGTCCTGGGAGCGATTCGGCTGTCGCGCCGAAGGACGGCCTCCATCGCCTCGGGAATGCCATGACCGCGAATGATCGGCGCAACGGTTGCGATCGAGGCGATGATCAGCGCGCCGATGGCCGCCGCTATCGGGAGTCGGGGCGATGCGTCCAGTTCGGAGATCGGTGGGATGTCGCCCCAGACGAGGTCACCGTAGAACACGATGTGGGTGATCAAACCGATCGTCCGGATGAGGAGATAGGCAGCGCCACCGGCGGTCGCACCGACGATCACGGCCAGACCGACGAGCAGAATCGAGCCGTCGCGTCGAAGGGGTGAGCCGGGAGCTGATCATCGGCCGGCCGACGCAGGCGAAAGCGTGTGCCCAGCCGATCCCATCGCGGGTTCCCTCCGTCGTCGCGGTTCTCCACCGCATCTTCCATCCTGAGGAGTCGCAGCGCCAACCGACGCCCCGAGCCGAAATTGGTTTCGTCATGACCGTCTGTGGGCCTGGGGAAACCAATTTCACTGAGAGGATGGGTCGTGGCGGCGGCGACTGGGCTGGGCCAGACTGACGGGCACCCGGAGGTGTCAACGATGACCGAACCCGAACGCCCGCCGGTGGCCGATTGGGCCACCGACTTCGACCACACGAAAGCCGCCTACGCGGCGCGAGCGCCCCGAGATCTGGGACGAGCTGCGTCCGTCGTGCCCGGTTGCGCACTCCGACCGGTTCGGCGGCACGTGGCTGCCGATCCGTCACGACGACGTGAGCGCGATCGCCAAGGACACCGACCACTTCAGCTCACAGGGCGTGGTCGTCACCGAGTGGCGCCCCGACATCCCGAAGCCGATGGGCTACGCGCCGCCGATCACGTCAGACCCCCCGTTCCACAAGATCGCTCGCCAGTTCCTGCTCACGGCGTTCTCGCCGAAGGCGATCGCCGAGCTCGAAGCGCCGGCTCGCGTCATGTGCAACGAGCTCATCGACGATCTGCTCGCCCCCGGCGACCGACACCGTCGACGCGGCGGTGCAGTACGCGCAGCACATCCCGGTGCGGGTCATCGCCGACATGTTGGGCGTGCCCAAGGAGGATGGCCACCTGTTCCGCGGATTCATCCATCGCATCCTGGAGAACCCGGGTGCCGTCGAGGTCGCACCCGAGGACACGCTCGACGCGTACCTCGATGCGCTGGTCGCCCAGCGACAGGCCGAGCCACGCGACGACCTCATCACCTATCTGACCCGCTCCACCATCGACGGCGAACCACTCACGGCGGCGCACGTCCGGGGAACCTGCGCGCTGTTGCTGCTCGCCGGAATCGACACGACCTGGTCGGCCATCGGCGCCAGCCTCTGGCACTTCGCCCAGCATCCCGACGACCGCCGCCGCTGGATCGACGACCCCGGCGTGCGCCCGTTCGCGATCGAGGAGCTGCTCCGCTTCTACGCTCCGGTCACGATGGCCCGCCTCGTCGCCGAGCCGGTCGAGGTGCGCGGCTGCCCCATGGAGGTCGACGACTGGGTGCTGCTCCCCTTCCCCGCGGCCAACCGCGACCCCGAGGCCTTCGAGCGGGCCGACGAGTTCGTCATCGATCGCCAGCGCAACCGTCACCTCGCCTTCGGCCTCGGCATCCATCGCTGCATCGGGTCGAACCTCGCCCGCCTCGAGCTCTCGGTGGCGGTCGAAGAGTGGCTGCGCCGAATTCCCGACTTCGAGCTGGCCGACCCCGCACAGGTTCGCTGGTCGACCGGTCAGATCCGCGGCCCACGCGAGCTGCCCGTCCACATCGTGGCGACGTCGGAGGCCGCGGCATGAGGATTCGCTTCGACCGGGACCTCTGCCAGGGTCACAACCGCTGCTACATCCTGGCCCCCGAGCTGTTCGACACCGACGACGAGGGGTACGCGGTGCTTCGGGTCGAGGGCCCCGTGCCGCCCGACCTCGAGGAGAAGGCCCGCCTGGCGGCCGACAACTGCCCCGAGTTCGCCATCGAGATCGACGACGACTCGAGAGACCTCGACGCCTGAGCCGGTCACAAGACCGGGAGCAGCTCGTCGAACAGCGCGCAGAACTTCTCGGCAGCGACGGCTGCGGTCTCCATCACCTCTTCACCCGACAACCGGTGCGGCGCGATGCCGGCCGCGAAGTTCGTGCACAGGGAGATCCCCAAGACGTCGGCACCCATGTGCCGGGCCGCCGTGGCTTCGGGCACCGTCGACATGCCCACCAGTGAGCCACCGAGCTGCTTGGAGAGCCGGACCTCGGCTGGAGTTTCGAACATGGGCCCCTGCCACCAGAAGTAGACGCCTTCCTTCAGCGACACCCCGGCGCGTTCGGCGGCGGCGCGAGCCCGGCGGCGCAGCTCGGGTGTGTAGACGTCGGACATGTCAGGGAAGCGGGGTCCCAGACGATCGTCGTTCTCGCCCTTCAACGCGCTGAACCCCGCCATGTTCACGTGGTCGGTGATGAGCACCAGATCGCCGGGGGCGATGTCGTCGCTGCAGCCCCCGGCGGCATTGGTCAACAGGACCGATCGACAGCCGGCCAGGATCGCCGTTCGTACCGGGAAGGTCACGACATCCATGGCATGCCCTTCGTAGGCGTGGGCTCGCCCCGAGAGCAACAGAACGCGGTTGTCGCCCATCTGCACCGAATAGGCCGTCCCCGCATGGCCCGCCGCGGCGGGGATGGGGAACCCGGGAAGGTCGCGGTACGGGACGGCGACCGCGTCGGTCAGCGTGTCGGGGTACAGGCCCAGGCCCGATCCCAGAACCGCGACCACATCGTGACGCTGGCAGCCGGTGCGCTCGGCCAACACATCACGACAGCCAACGAGACGCTCGTACAGGTCGCTCATCAGATGACCCTTTCGTTCCCTCCGTCGATGGGGATCTGTGCCCCGGTGGTCGCCGCGAACCGGGGGCCGCACAGCTCGGCAACGACACCCGCCACCGTCGCCGACGTGACCTCGGTGCCCATGAGGTTGCGGGCCTTGTACTCGTCGACGGTCATGTCGTACTTGCTCGCACGTTCGGCGATGAGCTCGTCGCTCCACAACCCGGTGTCGAAGACGGCGTCGGGGTGCACGGTGTTGACGCGGACCCCGTCGTCGGCCCACTCCAGCGCGGCCACCCGACCGAGCTGGGTGAGCGCCGCCTTGGAAGCCGAATAGGCCGCCGCGCTGCGGCCGGGAGCCTTGACGTTCTTCGAGCCGATGATGGTCACTCGACCCCCGATCGGGGACAAGGCGAGGAGCGGGTGCAGCGTGGCGAAGAGCGAGGCCACCGCATCGACGTTCACCGCCTGCACGCTTCGCCACGCCTCGCCATCCAGCTCGGCAATCGGGACACTCGCACCGAAGACGCCCGCGGCCACCACGGCGATGTCGACGCCGCCGAAGCGCTCGACGCCGCGCTCGACGGCGGCCTGTTGCGCCTCACGGTCGGTGACGTCGACCGGGACTCCGATCCACGCAGGGCCCTCGAAAGCGGCCGTGACCGCGTCGTCGCGATCGAGCCCGATGACCGCGCAACCCCTGGTCAGCAACTCGGCAGCGCACGCACGACCGATGCCCGAAGCGGCTCCGGTGACCACCGCCACAGCGCCGGCCAGCTCCGGTGGTGGTCCGGCCAGGCGCAGTTTGGCCTGCTCCAGGTCCCAATACTCCACATCGAACAGGTCACCGGCGCTCAGAGCCCGATAGCCCCCGAGATGGTCCTCGACACGTTCGAGGACCGGCATCGTGTGGCGGTAGATGTCGGCCGCGATGTCGGCCGCCTTCGCCGTCTCGCCCACGGTGAGGACACCGAGCCGCTCGTCGACGACCACCCGCGGCGCGGGGTCGAGCATGGTCAGGTCGGCTCGACCCCGGTGCTCGTTCTCGTCGTAGTAGCGGCGGTACTCCTGCACGAACGCGCCCACGTCGGTGCCCACCATCGGGAGCCGCTTGGTGCGGATCACGTGGTCGGGTGTCAGCGGCCCCCGAGAAGCCAGACCGGCCAGATCGGGCCGGCGCACGAACCGGGTGCTCGTGGCATCGGTGTGCCGGGTCATCACCATGGCCTTGCCGGCCGCAACCGAGATCTGCCGCCGTAGCTGGGCCAGCTCGGCGCACGGCACCACCGGGAGCACCTCGTCGGAGGGCGGCGGGACCGGGGCGTGTTCGTCGATCCAGCGGGTGGCCAGGCCGATCAGCTCGGCGTGGTGTTCGTACGCTTCGCGGGTGGTCTCGGCGAAGGTGAACAAACCGTGGTTCAACAGCACCATCCCGACGGTGCCGCCGTGGAACTGGGCCTCCCACAGCTCGGACACCAGCTTGGCCAGGTCGAACCCCGGCATCACGTAGGGGATCACCACCACCGAGTCGCCGTAGATCTCCCGGACCCGGGCTTCGCCGTCGGCCACGTTGGTCAGGGTGATGATGGCATCGGCGTGGCTGTGCTGGACGGCCCTGTGGGGTAGGAGCCCGTGCAGGAGCGTCTCCACCGACGGCTGCGGAGCAGCAGGATCGAGTCGGGCTACGGAGAGCTCTCGCATCATGTCGGTGTCGGAGAGGCTCGGAAGGGCGAGCAACTCGTGCAGGCGTTGCACCGGCAGTGGAGTGAAGCCCTGAGCCTCGATGGTCGACAGATCCCAGCCCGAACCCTTGACGTACAACGCTTCGATCAGCCGGCCGGTGACATCGGTGAAGGCGTCCTTCACCGAGGTGTTCCCGCCGCCATGGAGGACGAGATCGGGATCCGAGCCGATCAGTCGCGACCCGTAGACGCATTCGGCGAGATGACCGGCTTGCGACGCGGCGTCGGTCTCATTCCACTGCTGCACCGGACCTCCTTGGTATCGGCGGGATCACCATGTCGGGTGCGTGAGGACGCCCCCGTCGACCACGAGATCGTGGCCCGTGATCCATCGAGACAGCTCAGAACACAGGAACACACATGCGTCACCGACGTCTTCGGGGGTTCCGAGCCGAGCCAGCGGAGCGGCCGCCAGCCAGCGCGCCACCCCTTCTGGCCAGGCGTCCTCGAGCCCCGGGCGCCCGATCAGACCCGGGGAGACGCTGTTCACGCGGATGTGGTGAGGTCCGTAGGCCAGCGCCGCGGCCTTGGCGTGCATGACGAGAGCGGCTTTGGACGTCGCGTAGTGACCGTGGACCGCAGTGGGATGTCGACCCTCGATGGAGGCGATGTGAACGATCGAGCCGACAGTGCCACCCTCGCGGCATGGTGGCAGCCACGGCATGGGTGAGCCGATGCGCCGCCGTGAGGTTCGTGTCGATGATCTCGGTCCACTGCTCGTCGGTGAGGTCGGTGAACGCGACCACGGGCTGGATCCCGGCGTTGTTCACCAGCCCGTCGATGCGACCGTGATGGTCGACCGCAGCCCGCACCACCGTGGCAGGGCCGTCGGGCGTGGTGAGATCGACGGTGACGGGCGTGATCGCATCGGGCATCTCGTCGATGAGCTCGTCGAGTGGAGTGGTGCGCGTGTGGGCCACTATCGACGCCCCCGCCTGGGCCAGTCGGCGGGTGATGCCCGCGCCGATCCCACCGCCGGCGCCGGTGACCACGATGACTCGACCGGTGAGATCGATCATGGCGGCGGGGGTGGGCAGGTCGCTCATGGCTCGTCGAACCGGATGTATCGGGCGATATCGGTTGCCGCCGACGGGTACCGCTCGACGAGTGGATCGAGCGTGCCGAGCTCGAACCCGTCGTCGTGGAATGGTGGCGCCATCGTGGTGCCCACGAGCGACCACTCGCCGGTCGTCGACGCGCCCATCCAGACTCCGGTGGGCACCGGCACGAACGGACGTTGGCCGGCTGCGAGGTCGTCGCCCAGCATCGGTCGGGCTACCGGCGGCTCGCCCCCCAACAACAGCATCGCCACCGGGGCGCCGGCGTAGTGGTGCCACATCTCGGGGGCGTCGAGCCGGTGCAGCGCCGAGAAGTCGCCGGGCGCCAGCAGGAAGTAGATGGCGCAGCTGTCGCGGTCGCGCCAGGTCTGGGTCCACCGCCCACCCTCGCGGGCCAGGGGTTCGAGCCCCAGCAGGTCGGCGACGTCGTCGGCGTTCATCGAGCCAACCGCCGTGCGGTCTTGGTCATCTGCTCGGTGGCGCCGATCACGTCGATCGTCGAGACCTGACCGTCGGCGACCACCTGACGGCCGTCGACCCAGACGCTCTCCACCGCCGCGGGCGACCCCGACCAGACGATTCGGTTGATGGGGTCGTCTTCGGCCTCGATGACGGGCTGGAAGGCGGGGCCGGACATGGACAGCGCCACCATGTCGGCCCGGCAGCCGGCCGTGAGGCGGCCCAGATCGGGCCGGCCGATGGCGTCGGCGGCCTCGGCGGTGACCATCCGGAGCGCCTTGGCGGGTGGGAAGTGCTGGGCGTCGCGGTGCTGGAGCCGCGACAGACGAATGGCCGTGCGCATCTCCTCGAACAGATCGAGGCGATGGTGTGAGGCCGGCCCGTCGGTGGCGATGCCCACTCGGATCCCGGCGGCCAAGAGCTCGTCGACGGGCGCCATGCCCGACGCATGCTTGGTGTTCGAGCACGGGCAGTGAGCCACGGCGACGTCGTTGCGGGCCAGGATGTCGATGTCGGTCTCGGACAGCCACACCCCGTGTGCCGCCAGGACGTCGGCTTCGAGGAGGCCGATCGACTCGAGGTACTCCGGCGCCGAGAGACCGGAGCGTTCTCGGACTGCGGCGTCCTCCCATTCCTCCTCGGCGAGATGGATGTGGACCAACATGTCCTGATCGACAGCGATCTCGGTGATTCGACGTAGACAGTCATCCGACACCGAGTAGGCGGCATGGGGACCGAGACCCACCCCGATGAGGTCGTTGGACCGCCAGCGGTCACGGGTGGCCACCATCTCGTCGAGTTGTTCCTCCCAGGTGCCGAAGCGGCTCAGCTGGTCGTCCTCGATCACCGGAGCAGTGACCAGGCAACGCAACCCGACGTCGGTGGCGCCCTGAGCCACGGCATCCCCGTGGAAGTACATCTCGACCGAGGCGGTGATGCCGTTGCCCAGCAGCTCGGCGCCACCGACCTGCATGCCGACTCGGACATCGTCGGGGGTGAGCTGAGCTTCGCGGGGCCACATCACCTCGTGCAGCCAGCGGTCGACGGGAAGGCCTTCACCGGCGCCACGGAGCAGCACCATCGGGGTGTGGCAGTGGACGTCGATCATTCCCGGCATCAACACGCCGTCGATGTGGTGGCGTGCCGCTTCGCTTCGGTCGGGTGCTTCGCTCGATGGTCCCGACCACATCACTGCGCCGTCCTCGACGTCGACGACGCCCCCGTGGATGGGAGTCGTCTCGTCGTCGTCCATGGTGAGCAACAGGTCACAGACGTACCGATCCAAACTCCCTCCCTTCGGAATCTGGACCACCATAGAAGCTGGAGTCGAACGACGGTTCCTGCTCGCAGGCCAATCGGGAGGACACATGGCACCAACCACGACCCGCACGCTGGACTGGGTGGACGATGCCGTCGAGCTGATCGACCAGACGCAGCTGCCGCATCGCTTCGAAATCCTTCGGATCGAGACCGTGCCCGAGATGGTCGCTGCCATACAACGGCTCTCGGTGAGGGGTGCCCCCGCCATCGGTGTCGCCGGTGCGTTCGGTGTCGCCCTGGCGGTCAGGGCCCACGGCACCGGCGGCGAGCAGTTGGACGAAGCCGTTGCGTCGCTGCGCGCCGCTCGCCCCACCGCGGTCAACCTTGCTCGGATGGTCGATCGAGTTGCAGGCGTTGCCGGCGAGGGGTTCCCCCGCGTGCTGGCGGAGGCCATGGCCGTCCGCGACGAGGAGTTGGCTGCGTCGGTCTCGATGGGAGAGTACGGCGCCGACCTCGTGGCCGAGCTGGTTCCCGATGCTGCGGTCCGGGCCATGACCATCTGCAACACCGGGGGCCTGGCTGCGGTCGAGCGGGGCACCGCACTTGCCGTGGTCCAGACGCTGCACGAGCGGGGCCTGCTCCGGGAGACGCTGCCGTTGGAGACCAGGCCCTTGTTGCAGGGTGCTCGCCTCACCACCTGGGAGCTCGACCGCATGGGTGCTGCCCATCGCCTCATCGTCGACTCGGCCGGTCCGTTCCTGCTGGCTCGCGGTGCGGCCGATGTCGTCCTCACCGGTGCCGACCGGATCGCGGCCAACGGCGACACCGCCAACAAGATCGGCACGTTCTCGCTGGCGCTCGGCGCCCGACATGCCGGCGTCCCGTTCATCGTGGTCGCGCCGGAATCGACCGTGGACACCGCGACCGGCACCGGCGGCGAGATCGACATAGAGGACCGAGGTCCGGCCGAGGTCGTGTCGCTGGCCGGCATGGCGACCGCCCCCGCGGGCACCGACGCCCTCAACCCGGCCTTCGATGTCACGCCCGCCGACCTCATCACCGCCATCGTCACCGACCGGCGGATCATCCGCCTGGACCAGGGCCAGACACTGGCCTCGATGCCGCTCGGCGACCTCCGCCGCTGACGACAACGTCCTCGTCGCCGGTTCGCTCGCGAATCCCTTCTGCGCCGAAGGCTCCGGGGACCTAAGCCTCTGGCCTGAAACACAGCGCATCAATAGCGTCAACTCTGAGCGGACCGAATGTTGACTCGAGGGGTGATCGCACCATGTTTGGCACAAAGAACCTCACCACCGATCTGATCGAAGAGTACCTCCAGCGCCTGAACTGGACGCTGATGAAATCGGTCGATCAGGACACCGAAAAGGAGGGCATGGTCGTCACCGGTTGGATGGGAAACGCCGTCATCATCGATCCCAGCCTCGAAAAGCACATGGTCGAGTTCCGGGCCGTCGGGGTTGCGAAAGCACCACCCGATGAGACACCGGCTGATCGACTCAACGACCTCCTGCTCGCGCTCGGGTGGGCTCAACTTCAAGATGATGATGGGAACCTGGTGCTACGACCCCAACGACGGCGAGGTCGCTGTCAAGATCGGTGTGCCAATTCACGACGGCCTGTCGTTCGAAGCCTTCGAGCACTGCCTCACGACGATCCTCGTACCGCTGGTCTCGGTGTACGGGCCCCAACTGAAGGCCCTCATTGCCGGCGACACGACCATCAGCGCCGTTCTCCGCTGATCCCGGACGGGTGGCACGCAGAGGTCTCCGGTGGCGGGCCGTCGAGCGTCGTTGAGCTTCAGTGCCGAACAGCTACTGAGCGGACTCGAGCACCAGGTCGGTGCGGCCCCGTTGGCGGACTGGTTCGTCGCGCTCGTGGAACACGATCGCTCGCTCGCGGAGGCCGAGGCAGAGGGCCAAGCTTTGGATGGCCTGCTGTCCGTCGCACAGCGTGAGCTGGGCGAGGGTGAACCGCTGACCGCGGTCGACGTTGTAGCTCTCGCGACCGGTCGGGCCGCAGAACAAGGTCGGAACGTGGCGGGTACGACTGACGTTGCGGCTTCGATGCTGGCCGCCGCGCTGCAGGCCTGGCCGGGTTTCGCGGCGGGGCCGGAGAAGGCGGAACCGCTCCTCGATGAGGACGAGGAGAAACCAGACGATCAAGCAGCGCCGGATGTGCCTTTGAGTCATTCCGCGGCAGCAGCTTCTCCTGTCGCTTCTCCCGAGTCCGTCGGGGCTGCACGAGGTGCTCGTGCTACTCATCGACGGGCACCCGGGCGTGGTCGCAGGAGCCGCCGGCGACGTCGACGCTGGTGCAGTCGTGACGGCTGCACGGCGGCGAATCGAGGAGGGAGACCCTGGCGAGACTTGGGATCCGGACTGCTTGAGGGCCGAAGCGTCGAGTCGGGCGCGTGCCGCGGGCCGGGCCGTGGTCGCGGCCGGAGATCTCGCTGCGGTTCTGCTCGCTGCGGGGGCCGAGCTCTTCGCAACGCGGACAACCGAGGGCACCACCGAGGAGCCCGATTCCACCACCACCCCGGGCGAGCAACCAGCGAGCGACCACGCATTTTCCGGGTGTTCGTCAGCTCCACCTTCCGTGACCTGGAGGAGGAGCGCAACGTTCTCCGAGAGCGTGTCTATCCGGCCCTCTCCGAGTTGTGTGCCGAGCACGGGGCCCGCTTCCAGCCAATCGACCTGCGTTGGGGCGTCAGCGAAGAGGCGAGCCGCGACCAGCAGGCAATGAGCATCTGCCTCGGCGAGATCGAACGCTGCCGGCAAGTCACCCCCCGCCCGAACTTCCTGATCCTGCTCGGCAATCGCCACGGTTGGCTCGCACTACCGTCGAGGATCCCCGCAATCGAGTTCGACGAGATCCTCGAGCGGGTGCCCCTCGCCGCTGATCGCCGCCTCGTCGACACCTGGTACCAGCTCGACCTGAACGCAGTGCCCGGTGAATACCGGCTCCGGCCCCGCGCCGGGAAGTGGGCGCCGCCCGGCCACGTCCCCGCGGGAGGAACTCGGCGACGAGCAGCAGCGTGAAGGCGAGGAGTCTCGGCGCTGGGAAGCGGCCGAGAGTCGACTTCGGACAGTCCTCTCCGCAGCGGTCGAGGGCATCGAGCTGAGCGACGACCGCCGGCGCGTCTACCAGGCCTCGGCAACCGAGCAAGAGATCAGGGCCGGCGCGCTGGAGATCGGCGCGCCCGAGGGTCGGGCCTTCTGCTTCATCCGCGCACCTCGAGCTCTACCGACGCCGACCCGGACCTGGTGCGGGCTCGAGCTGACGAACCGATCTCCGTGGTTTCGCATCGGGAGCGTAGTGGGGCCCGATAGCCGAGCGTCAGGCACGAACTCGCTCAGCTGAAGCGGCAGATCGAGCGCTAGCTTCCGGTCAAGAGGTACACGGCGCACTGGTCCCGCGACGCGAACCAGCCGACCGTCGACCACCTGGAACACCGTTGCAGAAGTACATGCCTTCGATGCTAATGGTTTATATGTTCACAACTGTGCTGAACAACCGCTCCCCCCATACGGCTGCTGCTGTCTTGGCTCTGTCGACCTGTCGCGCATGGTGAAGAACCCCTTCTCAGTGCACGCAGGTTTCGACCACGAACCCTTCAAGCAACTAGTCCACACAGCAGTACGCATGCTGGATAACGTACTGGACGTAACCGCTTGGCCCTTACCTGAACAACAGCAGGAAGCACAGAACAAGCGCCGTGTTGGTCTCGGCTACACCGGATTGGGTGACGCATTAGTAATGTTGGGTCTGCGCTACGATACCGATGAAGCTCGTGCTTTTGCGGCGGATATCACGCGCATCATGCGCGACGAGGCCTATCAAGCTTCAGTCGACTTG
>CAWBCM010000010.1:0-161758 GCA_963787285.1 uncultured Acidimicrobiales bacterium
TGATGGCGTTGACCTCGGCCACCTCTTTCTCACGTTCGGCGATGCCAGCCTGGGCGAAGAGCCGAAGGTCGTCCATGTCGAGGAGCGTGACGCCGGGAATCGTCGCGGCGGCCGGATCGATGTCGCGTGGAACGGCGATGTCGACCACGAGCATCGGGCGACCGGCACGCTGCTGCATCGCGTCGCTGAGATCGGCGAACTCGACGAGCATCTCGGTGGCACCGGTCGAGGTGAGCACGACGTCGGCCGCGATCAGCTCGGCGCGAAGATCGGAGAGCTTGGCCGCTCGGCCATCGACCACATCGGCCAGGTTCACCGCCCGCTCCCACGTGCGATTGGCCACCACCAGGTCGACGTCGGCGTCGGCCAGGCGGGCGACCATGCCCTCGCCCATGTCGCCGGCGCCCAACACGAGAACGTGCTTGCCCGCCAGGCTGCCCAGCCGCTCGACGGCCATGGCCACCGCGGCCTGACTGAGCGACGTGACGTTGCGGGCGATGGCCGTCTCGGTGCGGGCCCGTTTGCCCACTGCCAATGCATGTTGGAACACGCCGTTGAGCGCCGTGCCGGTGACGTGGTCGGCGTGGGCCCGCTCCCACGCCGCCTTCACCTGACCCTGGATCTCGTGTTCGCCGAGGACGGCCGAGTCGAGACCGGATGCCACTCGGAACAGATGACGGACGGCCTCCTCGTCGTAGTGGACGTAGAGGTGATCGCTGAGCTCCTCGGGGCTCACCGACGCGATCTCGCACAAGGTGTCGCGTACGTCCTGGAACGCGCCGTGGAAGCGCTCGGCCAGGACGTAGACCTCGGTGCGGTTGCAGGTGGAGAGCACCACCGTCTCGCTCACGTTGGAGCACTGCGATACGGCGGTGATGGCCTTGTCGAGGCGCGTCTCGACGATGGCCGTGCGCTCGAGCAGCTCGAGTGGCGCAGTTCGGTGGTTCACACCGATGACGACGACAGACACTTCCGGAGTCTCTCCTTGGCGTCGGCGGCACGGCCGGCGCGTATCAGTTCAAGCATTCCCGAATCGAGGGCGAACTGCCAACCGGCAACGTCGTTCGATTCGCCGCGGGCCTCCCGCTCGTCTCGCACCTGGGACAACACGGCGAGAAGCTGTTCGTACTCTGGACCGACCTCGGCTTCGAACCACCCTTGCATCCACTCGGAGAACGCTTCGACGTGCCCGATCGTTCCCACCGTGACGATGATCGGGCCTCGACGCAGGACCGCCGGCAGCGTCACGGTGCCGGTGTCGGGATCGTCGACGGAGGCCACCAGGACGCCCGCCTCGTCGCAGTCGGCGACGACCTGGCGATTCACCTCCGGATCGGCGGTGGCGCTCACCACGAGGCGATAGCCGACCACGTCGTGGTGGCGATACGGACGGCGCTGCGCCGACACGCGGTCGAGCACGGCGATCTCGTCGAGCACTTCGGGTGCGACCACGTCGACGCGGGCCCCGACGGCGAGGAGGTCGTGCACCGGTCCGAGGGCACGCCGGCCGCCCCCCACCAGGAGACAGCGTCGCCCCGAGAGGCGCAGGTTCACCGGGTAGAGCGACTCGTCGCCGGCCATGTCAGGCCTCGACCGCAGCGTCGGGGGAGTCACGATGCTGATAGAAGCCCAGGATCTGCAGCTCGAGGGCGAGGTCGACCTTGCGCAGCGTGACGCCCTCGGGCACGTGCACCGTGGTGGGGGCAAAGTTCAGGATCGACTCGATGCCGGCCTCGACCAACCGGTCGGCCACCGGCTGGGCCGCATCGACGGGCGTGGCGATGATGCCGATGCTGATGGGGCCGTCGCGGACGATCTCGTCGAGGCGATCGACGTGTTGCACCGTGTGACCGTGCACGACCGTTCCGACCTTGCTCGGATCGGTGTCGACGAGGGCCCCGACCGGAAACCCGCGTTCGCCGAATCCGCCGTAGTTGGCCAGTGCCTGGCCCAGGTTGCCCAGTCCGACGATCACCACGCGGAGGTCCTCGGACAGGCCGAGCTCGCGGTTCATCTGGAACAGGAGGTACTCGACCTCGTAGCCCACGCCGCGGGTGCCGTAGGAGCCGAGATAGGAGAGGTCCTTGCGGACCTTCGCCGCGTTGACACCGGCGAGGTCGGCGAGCTGCTCCGACGACACGGTCGACACCCCGTTCTCGCGGAGTTCGGTGAGGCTGCGTTGGTAGACGGGAAGCCGAGCGACCGTCGCTTCGGGAATCCGCCGGCGGGGGGGAACGGGCGCCATCATCCTCAACGCTAGGGCCGGGTTCTCGTGTTCACAATCACATGGACCCGAGTACGATCATCGGGGTGACTGCGCAGATGGCCTTCGCCGCGGCGGCAACGGTGGTCGCGCTGGCCTTCGCCCTGTCGACGCTGGATCGATGGCAGATCACCCGCCGCCGCCACGAGGCGGCGTGGACCATTGCGCTGTTCCTCTTCGCCGGTGCGTCGGCCAGCTTGCTCCTCGGCGCGGGAATCGGCTGGGACTCGGTCACGTTCCGGGCGTTCTACTATCTCGGTGCCATTGCGAACGTGCCCGTCCTGGCGCTGGGCACGATCGAGTTGCTGCTCGGACCCCGCTGGGGCAGGCGATGCGCCACGGCCGTCGCCGGCTTCTGTGTGTTCTCGGCCGGGGTGCTCACCGTCGCGCCGTTGCGCGCGCCGATCGTCGCCGACACCCTGCCCCGCGGCGCCGACGTGTTCGGTCCACTTCCCCGGGTGCTCGCCGCCGTCGGTTCCAGCGTCGGTGCCCTGGTGATCTTCGTCGGTGCCACCGCGAGCATCGTCGGGCTGATTCGCTCGTCCGCGCCGACCCGGCCCGCCGTCGCCAACCTGCTCATCGCCGCCGGCACGGTGGTGCTGAGCATCGGTGGGTTGTTCAACAGTCTCGCCAGCGAGATGACGTCGTTCGCCATCAGCCTGGTGATCGGCATCGTGTTGATCTTCGCCGGATTCCTCACCGCAACGATCGCCTCGCCTCCCCGCCTCCTCAGCGCGGTGACCACCCTCCCCGCGAGGTCGGCAGAGGAACTCGCCGACGGTGAGACATGGAGTGGCGAAGGGTCCGGACGGGGCGACCGCTCAGGCTGAGCGAAGATCGCGCCGGCGCACCTTGCCGGTGACCGTGCGGGGAATGTCTTCGACCACCGCCACTGCCGTGGGGCACTTGTAGTTGGCGAGATGCTTCTGGCAGTGCGCGATCAGTGCATCGACCTCGACGGAGTGTCCGTCCTGGGGGACCACGTAGGCCTGCACCGATTCACCTTGATGCGGATGGGGGACACCGACCACCGCCACGTCGGCCACCGCCGGATGCAGACGGACGATGTCCTCGACCTCGCCGGGATAGACGTTGAACCCCGACACCACGATGAGATCCTTGGCCCGATCGACCAGCCGGATCAGTCCGTCGTCGCCGACCACGGCCAGGTCGCCGGTGTGAAGCCAACCGTCGTCGTCGATGGCCCGCCGGGTGGCTTCGTCGTCGTTCCAGTATCCGGCGAAGATGTTCGGGCCCTTCGCCCACACCTCACCCTCGTCGCCCACGTAGACGTCGTCGCCGTCGGTGTCGACCAGTCGAAGCTGCACGCCGGGCAGCGGCCGACCGACGGTCCCCGACGGCATGTCGTCGCCGGCGACGGTGAGCGCCGAGCCCGACTCGGTGAGTCCGTACCCCTCGGTGAGCCAGAGCCCGAAGCGGTCGTGGACCGCTTGGCGGGTCTCGGGCGACAACGGGGCACCGCCGGAATAGCCGACCCGAACCCCGGCCATCGGGTTGCCGTGGTACGGCGTGGCGGCGAGGGAGGACCACAGGGTGGGCGGTCCGCTCACCACCGTTGCCTGCTCGTGAACGACCAGGTCGAGCGCGGCCACCGGATCGAAGCGCTCCATCAGGACCATGGCCGCACCCGAGCGCAACGTGGGCCCGAGGACGGCGTTGAGGCCGTGGATGTGGAACAGCGGAATGGGACACAAGACGATGTCGTCGGAGAGAAGGCTGCGAGTCGTCCCCGCCATCTGCTCGAGGTTGGCCCGCAGCGATCCGTGGGTGAGCATGGCCGGCTTCGGCGCCCCTGCGGTTCCCGAGGTGAACATGAGCACGGCCAGATCGTCGTCGGATCGATCGACGACCGGTGGGGCCCCGAAGTCGGCGGTGTCGAGGCAGATGCCACCGGCGATGTCGGTGCCCTCGGGGACGATCAGGAACTCGACCGTCGCCCGCTGGTCGGGTGGGATCTGGTCGACGACCGCGGCCCCCATCGGCCCCACCACCAACGCCCGGGGCGTGACGTCGGCCAGCTCGCGGGCGAGCTCGGCGGCGGGACTGCGGGGGTTCAGGGGTACCACCACCAGTCCGGCCCCCAGGGCGGCCAGGTAGGAGATGACGAAACGGGGCGTGGCCCCCGATACGAGACCCAGTCGGTCACCGGGTCGGAGCCCCAGATCGACCAACGCACCGCGCGCCCGGCCGACGATGGAGCGCAACTCTCCGTAGGAGTACCGACGCTGATGGTGGACGAGGGCAAGTGCCTCGTCGGGATGGCCATCGAGAATCGTTGCGAGATTCATCGACGACAGCCTAATGACCCACCGCCTCAGTCGGCGGCGAGGACCTCTTCGACCGATGGTGGCTCGAAACCCTCGACGCCGACGAACTTCAGGCGCTGCTCGCCGGGCTGGTCGGGATCGGGTTCGGTGTCGACGATGATGTTCTCACCGGCACGGAACTCCTTCCACAACAACCGCTCGGAGAGCGGATCCTCGAGCAGACGCTGGATCGCACGACGCAACGGCCGCGCACCGAGCGTGGGGTCGTAGCCCTTGGTGGCCAGATGCAGCTTGGCCTCGAGGGTGAGCTCGAGCCCCATGCCCTGGGCCTCGAGTTGGCCGCCGACCCGGGCGATCATCAGGTCGACGATGGTGGTGACCTCGGCCTTGGTGAGCTCGTGGAACACGATGACGTCGTCGATGCGGTTGAGGAACTCGGGACGGAAGTGATCCTTGAGCGCCTCGTTCACCTTCTCCTTCATCCGTTCGTAGCTCACGGCCTCGTCGCTCTTGGTGAACCCGAGGTTGGCCTTGCGCAGATCGCGGGTGCCGAGGTTCGAGGTCATGATCAGCACGGTGTTGCGGAAGTCGACCGAGCGGCCCTGACTGTCGGTCAGACGGCCCTCCTCGAGGATCTGCAGCAGCGTGTTGAACACATCGGGATGGGCCTTCTCGACCTCGTCGAACAACACCACCGAGAACGGCTTGCGACGGACGGCTTCGGTGAGCTGGCCGCCCTCGTCGTAGCCCACGTACCCCGGAGGCGAGCCGACCAGGCGGCTGACGGTGTGCTTCTCCATGTACTCGGACATGTCGAGGCTGATGAGCGACTGCTCGTCGCCGAACAGGAACTCGGCGAGCGTCTTGGCCAGCTCGGTCTTGCCCACGCCGGAGGGCCCGAGGAAGATGAAGCTGCCCGACGGGCGCTTCGGGTCCTTCAGGCCGGCACGGGTGCGGCGAATGGCCTGGCTGACCGCCTTGATGGCGTCTTCTTGACCGATGACCCGCTGATGGAGTTCGTCCTCCATGCGCAGGAGCTTGGCCGTCTCCTCTTCGGTGAGCTTGTACACGGGAATCCCCGTCCACAGCGACAAGACCTCGGCGATGGCCTCCTCGTCGACCTCGTCGAACAGATCGACACCGGAGGCCTTGATCTCGGCCTCCTTGGCTTCCTTCTGCGAGAGAAGCTCCTTCTCGCGATCGCGGAGCCGGCCGGCGTCCTCGAAGTTCTGGGCTTCGACGGCGGCCTTCTTCTGCTTCGAGACCGTGGAGATCTCGTTCTCGAGGTCCTTGTAGTCCGAGGGGGTCTCCATGCGCTTGATGCGCAGACGGGAACCGGCCTCGTCGATGAGGTCGATGGCCTTGTCGGGCAGCTGACGATCGGAGATGTAGCGATCGGCCAGGTTGCCAGCAGCCACCAGCGCCTGATCGGTGATGGTGACCCGGTGATGAGTCTCGTAGCGGTCGCGCAGACCCTTGAGGATCTCGATGGTGTGGGCCACCGACGGCTCTTCGACCTTGATCGGCTGGAAGCGTCGCTCGAGCGCGGCGTCCTTCTCGAGGTGCTTGCGGTACTCGTCGATGGTGGTCGCGCCGATGGTCTGGAGCTCGCCGCGGGCCAGCATGGGCTTCAGGATGCTGGCCGCGTCGATGGCGCCCTCGGCGGCACCGGCACCCACCAGTGTGTGGAGCTCGTCGATGAACAGGATGATGTCGCCGCGGGTCTTGATCTCCTTGAGCACCTTCTTGAGCCGTTCCTCGAAGTCGCCGCGATAGCGCGATGCCGGCGACCAGGGCGCCGAGGTCGAGCGTGTAGAGCTGCTTGTCGGTGAGGGTTTCGGGCACGTCGTTGGAGGCGATCTTCTGGGCGAGACCCTCGATGATGGCGGTCTTGCCGACGCCGGGTTCGCCGATCAGCACGGGGTTGTTCTTGGTGCGTCGGCTGAGGACCTGCATGACGCGCTCGGTCTCGCGCGCTCGCCCGATCACCGGATCGAGGGCCTTCTCGCGAGCGAGCTGGGTGAGGTTGCGACCGAACTGGTCGAGCACGAGCGAACCCGATTGCTCGCCGGCGCCCGAGCCGCTGCCGGTGGCGGCGCCGGCCTTGTCGCTGCCGGCCTGGCCGCCAGGGCCCGAGTAGCCCGAGAGGAGCTGGATGACCTGCTGGCGCACGCGACTGAGATCGGCGCCGAGCTTGACGAGCACCTGGGCCGCCACGCCTTCGCCCTCGCGAATGAGACCGAGAAGGATGTGCTCGGTGCCGATGTAGTTGTGACCGAGCTGGAGCGCCTCGCGAAGCGACAGCTCGAGCACCTTCTTGGCCCGCGGGGTGAAGGGGATGTGGCCGCTCGGCGAGGACCCGCCCTGGCCGATGATCTCCTCGACCTGGTTGCGCACGGCCTCGAGCGAGATGCCGAGGGACTCGAGGGCCTTGGCGGCAACGCCCTCGCCCTCGTGGATCAGCCCGAGCAGGATGTGCTCGGTGCCGATGTAGTTGTGGTTGAGCAGCCGAGCTTCTTCCTGGGCCAGTACGACGACCCGACGAGCTCGGTCTGTGAAGCGTTCGAACACCGGCGACCTCCGCGCGGTTGGCAATGCGAGCAGTGTATCGAGGGTGACGCCACCCCGAAGGGTCGTGCTGTCCGAGAAACACCTGGCCCGGTGCAACCCTGCGCCGGGCTCCGGTGTTCCCATCGGCGGATCTTCGCCGGATTCGAGGGCCGGGAGGTTTCGGACCCGGAACGATCGCGCCCTATCCTCGGGGAGTGGCCGACGACAATCCGCTCCGTGTCCTGCCCACGATGCTCGACGATCTCGGTCGTGTCGAGACTGCACTGAAGGAATCCGTCGTCGCCGATCTCGCTCTGCTCGGGGACATTGCCGCTCATCTCGTGAACGCCGGCGGCAAACGTGTCCGCCCTGGCTTCGCGATTGCGTCGGCCGCCACGTCGTTCGACCCGGCCCGATCCGTACCCGACGAGGTCATCGCCGGTGCCGCCGCCGTCGAACTGGTGCACATCGGATCGCTCTACCACGACGACGTCATGGACGACGCCGAGGTCCGACGGGGAGTGCCCTCGGTGAACGTGGCGTGGGGAAACCACCGCGCCATCCTTGCCGGCGACTTCCTGCTGGCTCGCGCCTCGGAGATCGCCGCGTCGCTCGGGACCGAAGTGGCCGGGTTGTTGGCGTCGACGATTGCTCGGCTGTGCGACGGCCAGATCCGTGAGCTCGAGGCCACCGGCGACATCCACCGGACCGCCGAGGCCTACGAGGCCTCGATCGCGGGCAAGACCGCTTCACTGCTCGCCACCGCGTGTCGTATCGGTGGAATCACCGGCGGATTGCACCGCGACCACATCGACGCCGTCACCGACTTCGGTGAGGCGTACGGTTTCGCGTTCCAGATCGTCGACGACATCCTCGATCTCATCGCGACCGAGGAGCAGCTCGGCAAGCCGGCCGGGAACGATCTGCTCGAAGGCGTCTTCACGTTGCCGGTGATCGTCGCCCTCGACGGCGCCGACGGCAGCGAGCTGCGCGAGCTGCTGTCGACGCCCCTCGACGAAGTGGCTCACGAGCGGGCGATCGCCATCGTCCGATCGAGCGACGGGGTCGACATGGCGAGGAGCCGCGCCCAGGCATGGGCCGACAAGGCGGCGGCTCCGCTCACGGCGCTGCCCCCCACCGACGCCACCCGCGCGCTGCAGACCGCAGCCGACCACCTCATCGCTCGGGCCAGTGGCGCCACCGAGGTCCGATAGCCGACCCGTGGCCGGGTTCAGACGCGGGCCGAGACCCGATCGTGGAACTCGAGGACGTGACGGTTGAAGATACCGGCGTTGGCGACCATGAAGCCGTGGGCGGCACCCATGATCACCTTGAGCTCGGCATCGGGGATCCGCTCGGTCAGCTCCTCGGCGTCGGCCACCGGGGTGAGAACGTCCTGGCTGCCGGTGATGACGAAGGTCGGGGCCCGGATGTACTCGAGGTTGTCGACCACCAGCGGGCTCACGGCCAGGATCGCCTCGATCTGACCGCGGATGCCGTGGGAGGGAGCCCGTACCGCCAGCGGTGCCACGAACGGCGCCAGCGGGAGCAGCCGCTTCAGATGGCGGGCGCCCAGCACCCAGCGGATGTTCTCGCGCCCGAACCGGATGCGGCCTCGCTCGTCGAGCAGCTCGATCCATTCCCCCAGGAGCTTCCGGCGCCACGGCGACACCCGGCACGTCGTGCACGCCAGCACGAGGGTACGCACCCTTTCGGGGTACCGCAGGGCGAGGATCTGCGAGATCGCACCGCCCATCGACCCGCCGATCACATGAGCCCGATCGATGCCTTCGGCGTCGAGGACGGCGATCATGTCGGCGGCCATCACCTCGAGGTCATAGGAACCGCGCGGTTTGTCCGACAGACCGGTGCCGCGATTGTCCGGCGAGATGCACCGATACCGCTTGCCGAAGGCACCGCGCTGGCGGATCCAGCCCCATCGATCGACGCCGAGACCCATCACGAGCAGGAGGGGCTCGCCCGCGGGATCACCGAAGACGTCGTAGGAAATGCGAGTTCCGTCAGCCGTTACCACCCGTGCCATGACGACTCAACGGTACCCGCCCCGACCGCCGACTTCGGGACAACGGGTGGATTCGCCCATCGCCAACACCACCGACGACCCGGTGGCCTGCGGTTCAGGCCGCAGGGCCGAGGTAGGTCTCGGCGCTCCAATCGTAGAGATCATCGACGACCTGAGGGGTGCTGAAGGCCGGTTCGAAGCCCAAGACGTCGACGCCGCGACGGGTGACCGCCATGCGGCCGCGCGTCAACAGCTCGAGCGTGTGGTCGGGCAGCGGTGAACCGGCCAGCTCGGTGATCACACGGGTCAGGCGCAGCACGGGGCCGAGCACCGGAAGGGGCAGTCGACCCCCGACCCGGAGCGCCTGGTAGACGTTGATCGACCCCTCACCGACGAGGTTGAGGGTGTCGTCGATGCCGCGCAGCGCCCCCTCGGCCATACCTCGGGCGACGTCGTCGACATGGATCAACGAGAAGGGCTTGCCCGGCGGCAGCGGCACCGGGACCAGCGGCATCCGCAGGTAGCGGGCGATGGGCGACGGCATGTGCGCGCCGGAGATGGGGGCGCACCGCAGGAACAGCGCCGTTGCGTCGAATTCGGCTGCGCTGTCGGAGACCATGGCCTCGACTCCGGCCAGGATCCGACCGAAGTGGCTCGTGGGGTCGACCGGTGACGCCTCGTCGGGCAACTCGTCGGCCTCGGGACCCCGGCCGTAGATCTCGATTCCGGAACGGACCACGAGATGCTCGACGCCGCCCTGCTTGCGCAGTACGCCGAGCAGGACCTCGGTGCCGGCGAGGGTCCGTTGTTCGGCCTGTTGAGGCGTGCTCCGCGAGTGTGGCTCGTAGATACCGAGATGCACCACGACGGTGGGCCTCACCTCGGCCACCGCCGCAGCCAGCGCAGCGGCATCGGTGGGATCGAGGAAGTGGAATTCGGCTCGGCGGAGCATGCGCCGCGGTGGTTCGAGATCGACCCCGGCCACTGCGGTCACCCGGGCATCGGCCTCGATCAGCCGCGCCACACGGGTGCCGATCTCGCCCCCCATCCCGGTGATGAAGACTCGCATCAGGCCTCGCCTCCTTCGGGCTCGCTCGTGTTCTCCGCTGCGGCCGCCGATGCCGACCCGTCGGTTTGTTCCGGTCGCAGTGTGGGGAAGAGGATGACGTCGCGAATGGTGGTGACGTCGGCCAACAACATCACGAGTCGGTCGATACCGATGCCGATGCCGCCGGTGGGAGGCAAACCGTAGTCGAGGGCCCGCAGATAGTCCTCGTCGACCACCATCGCCTCGTCGTCACCGGCGTCGCGCTGGGTGACCTGCTCGTCGAAGCGCTGCCGCTGCTCGCCCGGATCGGTCAGCTCGGAGAACCCGTTGAGCAGTTCTCGGCCGGCCACGATGGCCTCGAAGCGCTCGGTGAATCCGGGATGATCGCGATGCCCACGCGACAGCGGCGACACCTCCTCGGGGTACTCCGTGACGAACACGGGCCCCCACAGGTTCGGTTCGACGGTCTTCTCGTAGATCTCGAGGATCAGCTTGCCCCGGCCGTAGTGCGGCTCGACGTGCACGCCGAGCCCTTCGGCGATCGAGCGCAGCTCGTCGATCGACTGCTCGAGGCCGACCTCGACGCCGGTGTGGTCGGCGATCAGCTCCACCAGGGTCGCCCGACGCCATGGGGTGGTGAGATCGACCTCGCGGTCGGCGTAGGTGACCACCGCGGAGCCGGTGAGCTCGACCGCGAGGTGCTCGACGAGGCGCTCGGCCAACACCATGGTGTCGTTCCAGTCGGCATAGGCCTGATACCACTCGAGCATCGTGAACTCGGGGTTGTGGCGCGTCGACAGGCCCTCGTTGCGGAACACCCGTGCGATCTCGAAGACACGGGGGAAGCCGCCGACGATCAGCCGTTTCAGGTAGAGCTCGGGAGCGACGCGCAGGTACATCTCCTGGTCGAGAGCATTGTGATGCGTCGTGAAGGGCCGGGCGAGGGCACCGCCGGGTATGGGGTGGAACACGGGGGTCTCGACCTCCAGGAACTGCTCGTCCTCGAGGAAACGGCGGGTGAGCGACACCAGTTTCGATCGCAGCACGAACGTGTCGCGGGCACCCTCGGTGACCCACAGATCGAGATAGCGCTGGCGGAACCGGGTGTCCTGTTCGGTGATGCCGTGGAACTTGTCGGGGAACGAGCGCTCGGTCGACGCGAGCAGGGTCCACGAGTCGACCCGTACCGACAATTCCCCCCGACGGGTCTTCATGACCTCGCCGGCCACGCCGATCCAGTCGCCGATCGAGAGGCCGCAGAAGTCGTCGAAGTCGGGGGTCGACTTGGCCATGGCGAACAACTGGATCCTGGCGCTGCCGTCGTCGAGGGTGCCGAAAGCGAGCTTGCCCTGGGTTCGTCGCAGCATCAGGCGGCCGGCAATCGAGACGTTCACTCCGGTCTCGGCGCCGTCGTCGATCCCGCCGTGGGCCGCCTTGATGTGCGCTGCGGTTGCGTCGACGTCGTAGCGATACGGCTGGTTGGCGGTCACTGGTTCATTCCATGGATGACACGGAGACCGTGCAGGGTGAGCCAGGGCTCGACATGCTCGATCACCTCGGAGTGGGGCGAGATGAGCGGGGCCAGGCCGCCGGTTGCGACGATGGAGCAGGTCCCCATCTCGACCTCGAAACGTCGCACCAGACCGTCGACCTGGGCGGCGAAGCCGTACAAAGTACCCGCCTGCAGCGACTCGGCGGTGGTGCGGCCCACCGCAGTGCGAGGCGGGATCATCTCGACAGCCCGCAGTCCGGCCGCCCGGTCGAAAAGGGCGTCGAGGCTGATCTCGACGCCGGGTGCGATGGCTCCACCGAGATACTCACCAGCGGCCGAGATGGCGTCGAGGGTGGTACCCGTGCCGAAGTCGACCACGATCGTCGGACCGGCAAAGAGGTCGAAGGCACCGACCGCATTGGCGATGCGGTCCGGGCCGACCTCGCGGGGGTTGTCGTAGAGCACCGACATGCCGGTCTTCACGCCGGCGCCGAGCACGACCGGCTCGATGTCGAGGTAGCGGTCGATCATGCCCCGGACCGACGTGGTGACCCGCGGCACCCCCGAGGACACGGCGACGCCGGTGATGTCGGGCCAGTCGAGATCGACCTGGTCGAACACGGCCTGGAACATGATCGCGTGCTCGTCCGGCGTGCGATCGTGGACAGTGGTGAACCGCCAGTTGTCGATGAGGCCGGAGCCGGCGGCGTCCGCCGATGCATCGCGTTCGTACAATCCGCTCACGATGTTGGTGTTGCCGATGTCGATCGCGAGCAGCATGAGACCTCAGGCACCCATGTCGAGGCCGATGTCGAGCACCGGCGCAGAGTTGGTGAGGGCGCCGCTCGACAGCAGGTCGACACCGGTGGCGGCGTAGGCGGCGACAGTGTCGATGTCGATGCCACCGGAGGCCTCGAGCAACGGACGACGCTGGCCGGCCTGCTCGGCGGCGGCGGCCACCGAGACGCACCGTCGGACCTCGTCGGGCGTCATGTTGTCGAGCAGCACGAGGTCGGCACCACAGTCGATGGCCTCGCTCAGCTGATCGACGCGATCGCACTCCACCTGCACGGTGCGGGCCGGCCACCGATCGCGCGCGGCGGCCACCGCCTCGGAGATCGACATGCCGGTGAGGTGGTTGTCCTTCAGCATGATCCAGTCGGAGAGGTTGCCGCGATGGTTGTGACCGCCCCCGGCCCGCACGGCCGCCTTCTCGAGGCTGCGCAGGCCGGGCGTGGTCTTGCGGGTGTCCCAGATTCGTGCGCCACCGGCCGCCAGCTCGACGAACTGCGCCACCCGACTGGCTATCCCCGACAGGTGGCCGAGGAAGTTGAGCGCGGTCCGTTCGGCGACGAGTATCGAGGCCAACGACCCCGACACCTCGCCGATCACGGTTCCGGGTCGCAGGACCGCGCCGTCGGCGTCGTGCCAGACGACCTCGACGGTCGCGTCGACCTGAGCGAAGGTCTCTGCGGCACACGCGACGCCGGCGAGGCGACCATGAGCGCGGCTCACGAACCGAGCCGAGGCGGTGGCGCCGGCCGGCAGGAGGGCCGCGGTGAGGTCACCGAGTGGTGTGAGGTCTTCGCGAAGGGCTCGGGCCACGGCGTCGCGCACATCGCCCGATGGCGGCTCGAGCAGTTGAGGCCGCATGGACTCAGCTCAGGCCCCGGTTGTCCTGCTTGAGCGCGGTGTCGACGGTGAGCGCCGCCGACACGACCATCGAGCGCAGTGGATCGTCGAGGGCTCGATGCACCTGCACGACGTAGTTGTCGGCCGTCGTGAAGAGGGTCTTGGCCATGCCTTCCCAGGTCTTGGTGATCCGGGCCACCTCGACGCCATCGGCATCGGCGATCGAGAAGTTCCACGCCCGCCAGTTCTCGGCGTTCAACGAGCCGACCTTCTGCCCGCCGGCGATCAACCCGAACCGGATCTTGCCGAACACGTTCTCCTGGACGATCTCGCCGATCTCGTTGCCGGCTCCGTCGTGGATGAGCACCTTCGACTTCACGACCTTGGCCGGTCGGGTGATGGCCAACACGACGTTGCCCGCCATGTCGACCACCTGGAGCTTGTGGGTCATGAACTGGTCGAGGCTGGTGAGCACGCGCATGGCCTTCTTGGCCTTGCTCTGACCCACCTGGCGGACCATGCCGATCTGGTTGCCCTGATCGTCGAAGATGGCGTACTCGCTGTTGACCTCGATGAGCTTGGCCTTCTGGTTCACGACCAGCACCGATGCGTCGAAGATGGCGTTGCCCGTGGTGCCGATGGCGCCGCCTTCGGTGATTCCGGCCTGACGTTGCACCTGCCTCTGAACCTTGGCCGCCGACTGGGCACCGGCCACCGTCTTCGGTTCTCCCGTGGGTGGATCGAGACTCTGGTTTCCGTGGGACGACACGTGCTCGGTCCACTGGGATCCGTCCCAGTAGCGAAGCTCATGACGACCCCAGGGGTCGGCGTACCACTCGGCGGGCGTCGGAGGTGTCGTGGTCATCGTCGGTCAGGGTACTCGCCGAGGCCATGCCGCCCGTCGGCGTTGTCGATGAGCCGGGTGGTGCCGATCCGGGCCGCGATCAGCAGCCGCACCCGGTCGGCGATCGTGTCGAGCTCTTCGAGGGTGTCGGGATCGCGCACGGCCGCATAGTCGAGCTCGGCCAGGGGTTCGCCGTGCACGGTCTCGGCCATCACCGTTTCGACGGCCGCCGGCGACGACTCGCCTCCGGAAATCACGTCGATTCCAGCCCGCAGGGCCCGCGACAACACGGTTGCCGCCGCGCGCTGGTGCCCGTCGAGATAGGCGTTCCGGCTCGACATGGCCAGCCCGTCGGGTTCGCGTACCGTTGGGCAGCCGACCACCTCGACCGGGAACGACAGGTCGGTGACCATGCGCCGGATCTGGGCGAGTTGTTGATAGTCCTTCTCGCCGAAGAACGCCGAGCACGCACCGACGAGGTTGAAGAGCTTGGCCACCACCGTGGTGACGCCGTCGAAGTGCGTCGGGCGGCTGAGACTCTCCAGGCCCGACGACAGCTCTTCGACCCGCACCAACGTCTTCGTCGGCTCGGGGTACATGGCTTCGGTCGACGGGACGATCACCCCGTCGACGCCCTCCTCGCTTGCCATGGCGACGTCGGCATCGAGGGACCGTGGGTAGGCGTCGAGATCCTCGTCGCGGCCGAACTGGAGGGGATTCACGAAGATCGACGCCACGGAGACATCGCAGGCCCGGGCGGCGCGGCGCAGCAGCGAACGGTGGCCGTCGTGCAGGGATCCCATGGTGGGAACGAAGCCCACGGTTCGGCCGTGGCGCCGCTCGTCGTCGAGCCAACCCCGGGCCTCGCCGAGGTCGTGGATGATCTTCACGGTGCTCCGGCGTTCGGCAGCATCGTGCCCGCCAGCCGTTGGGCCTCGCGCATGAGCGCGACGTAGGCGACCCGATCGGCGACCGGCAGCGAGGCGAGGTGTGCACCGAGCGTGGCGCGGTCACCACGCGCCGCGGGACCGGTGAGCGCCTCGGCGGGTCCGGAGGCCTCGACCGCAGCCAGCGAGCCGGCGGCGAGATCGAGATAGGCCTCGAAGGGCACGTCGATGCCCACGGCGAGCCGCTCGACCTGACCGAGCAGGGCGACGAGGTGATTCGACGCGATGCTGGCGAGCGCGTGATAGCGGACCCGATGATCGTCGCTCACGGTGATCGCGGTCCCCGCCAGGTCGTCGACGACCCGACGGGCGATGCCGTCGCCGGCCACGGCGAACCAGCCCCCGGAGAGAAGCCGATCGACGCCGGCCTCACCGTGCGGGATGGACATGAGCGGGTGGATCGACGCCACGCGCGGGTGCGGACCCAGCACTTCCAGCGTGAGCACACCGGCCACGTGCGCCACCACCGTCTCGTCGGTCGGTTGGATCTTCCGAGCCACCTCGGCCACGGCCCCGTCGGGCGTGGCGATCAGCACCAGGTCACTGTGAGCGCCAACGGCGGCAACGTCGTCACTGCGACCGAGCACGTCGACGATGCTCCACCCTCGTCGGGTGAGCGCCCCGGCGAAGGCCGAACCGGCTCGACCACCACCGATCACGGTGGCCCGACGCCCACTCACTCGAGCGGTCCCAGCAGGTGGATGCCTGCCTCGTCGGTCGAGAACCAGTCGGCGGGAACGAGGTCGGGCGCAAGGGTTCGCAGTGGGACGAGCACGAAGGCCCGTTCGAACAGGCGCGGATGCGGAACGATCAGGTCGGGCTCGTCGACCTCCTCGCCGTCGATCCAGAGCACGTCGACATCGAGGGTCCGTGGCCCCCAGCGTTCGCGTCGCACCCGCTGTGCCGCCGTTTCGAGCCGGCGGCACACCTCCAACAGCCCCCGGGCGTCGAGCTCGGTGTCGAGCTGGGCCACGAGGTTGAGGTAGGCACCCTGGTCGGGTCCACCCACCGGATCGGTCTCATAGACCGGTGACAGTGCGACGACGTCGGGCATCGACGCCACCGCGGCTCGGAGGTGGGCGGCGCGGTCGCCGAGGTTGGAACCGAGGCCGAGGAACGCCCGCGTCATCGGGTGCGGCGGATCCGGACTCCGCTGGTGGCGAGGTCGTTGGGGACCGGCGGGCGCAGCTTGCGGATCTCGACGGTGACCGCCGTGGCCAGAGGATGCTCCAGGACGCGATCGGCCACGACCTGTGCCGCCCGTTCGAGCAGCGTGAGCCGACCGCCGGTGAGGGCGTCCTCGACCGCGGCGGTCACGGCGCCGTAGTCGATGGTCTGGGTGAGATCGTCGGACGCTCCGGCGACCGACAGGTCGGCTTCGATGTCGAGGTCGACCTCGAAGGGCTGAAGCCGTGCTTGCTCTTCGGGCAGGGCGCCGATGTAGGCCAGTACCCGATGGGCGCGCAGCACGATGAGGTCAGCCACTTCGCGCCTCGTGCACCGCCGCGACCATGGCCCGGGCGTCGGGGCCGAGCTGGCGCTCGAGCATCCGCTCGACCACCGTGACCGTCTCGGGTACGCCGGGAAGCAGGCCCGTCCACACCAGATAGCCCCCGACGAATCCCAGGACGGTGTCGTCGACGGCATCGGAG
This sequence comes from uncultured Acidimicrobiales bacterium, assembly GCA_963787285.1. Classification (GTDB taxonomy): domain Bacteria; phylum Actinomycetota; class Acidimicrobiia; order Acidimicrobiales; family JAHEJN01; genus JAHEJN01. The sequence continues at coordinate 16,740 of CAWBCM010000010.1, forward strand.
TGCACCACGAGGCGCTGCCCGCTCTCGACCAACGCGACGATCTCGTCGTAGATCTGGGGCAGACGGGTGGCCATGGGGCTGCGTCGGTCGACGGGACGGTGCAGGAACGGCATTCCCAGCTCGTCGTAGTTGTGGAGGTTGTGGCTCGAAGGGATGAGCGAGATCACGCAGTCGAATCCGTTCTGGCGCAGCCAGATGATCTCTTCCTGGCGCCGGACCCGGCGGTGGTTCTGCCCGTGGCCACCGGGTCGCTCGCAGATGGCGAGGCGGTCGGTGAGAACCCACCGGAAGTGCCGGGGCACGATTCCCTGGGCCCACTTACCGCGCATGGGCTTGCCCTCGGTGTCGGTGACGGGCGCCGGTTTGTCGTTCATGCTGCGCTCACCTGCAACGTCTGAAGGGTTTCGGGCACATCGTGCACCCGGACGAGATCGACATCGTTCATGGCCGACCAGGCGGTGATGGCCAAGGAACCCTCGAGCCGATCGTCGAAGCCCACCTCGGCCACGTGGTCGGACTGCGCCAGGACCCGCCCGACGAAGGACTTGCGGCTGGCGCCCACCAGAACCGGCCAGCCGGTGGCGACGAAGTCGCCGATGTGGGCGAGCAACGAGTAGTTGTGTGCGACGGTCTTGCCGAAGCCGAGACCCGGATCGATCCAGACCTCGGGCGCGCCGGCGGCGCGGGCGACCTCGGCCAGCTGGAGGACGCGACCGAGCACCTCGGCGACGACGTCCTCGTACTGCGGTTCGCGCTGCATGGTGGCGGGCGTGCCGGCGGAGTGCATGGCGACGTACCCGACCCCGAGCTCTCCGGCAACGGGCCCGAGCGTCGCGCCGACGTCGTTGATCACGGTGGCCCCCGCATCGACCGCGCCGATGGCCACCTCGGGTTTCCTGGTGTCGATCGACACCCTGCCGTGCGGCGCCAGCGCCGCGACGACGTCGAGGACGCGGTGGAGCTCGACGTCGACCGCTACGGGCTCGGCGCCCGGGCGGGTCGATTCCCCACCGACATCGACGATCGCGGCTCCGTCGGCAAACATCTGCAGGCCGGCCTCGATCGCCGACGGCGAGTCCGGGTGGGTTCCACCGTCGCTGAACGAATCGGGGGTCACGTTCAGCACACCCATGATGGCGGTGCGGCGGCGTGGTTCGGCGGTCATGTCGAGGCCGACCCTACAAGCCCGCGCTCGCCCGAGTCGTGAGAAACCGTGGATTTCTGCCCGATCAGCCCGGCACGGAGATCGTCAGTGGCCGATCATCCTCAACGCCTCGGACCGGCTCTTCTCGTCGCTGCGGAGCAATCCGCGTACCGTCGAGGTGAACGTCTTCGAGTTGGGTTTGCGCACACCCCGCATTCCCATGCACAAGTGCTCGGCCTCCATCACCACCATGGCGCCACGTGGTTGGAGCACGTGGTCGATCGCGTCGGCGATCTGGGTGGTGAGGCGCTCCTGCACCTGGGGCCGGCGCGAGTACCCGTCGACGAGCCGGGCCAGCTTCGAAAGACCGGTGACTCGGCCGTCCTTGTTGGGAATGTAGCCGATGTGGGCCACCCCGAAGAAGGGCAGGAGATGGTGCTCACAGAGCGAGTAGAAGGAGATGTCACGCACGATGACCAGCTCGTCGTGGTCGGCTTCGAAGGTCGTGAGGAGGTGGGTCGCCGGATCCTCGTGCAGGCCGCCGCACACCTCGGCGTACATGCGGGCCACTCGCGCCGGCGTGCGGAGGAGACCATCCCGGTCCGGGTCCTCCCCTATCGCGGCGAGGATCTCCCGCACCGCCGCCTCGATGCGGGGGTGATCGACGGGGCTCTTCTGGTCACTCATCTGGGGGCCTTCCTCGGCGACCGACGGAACCTCGAAGGGTACGTCGCAAAGCCGCCCGAAGGCCTACTCGAAACGGGGAATCGGCATCGGGGTACCCGCGTCGTCGGACTCGACCGCACGAACACCCGCCGGGTGCACATCGTGACCGAGCGGCTCCTCGACCGTCCCGGTCCCGTCGATGTCGGCGAAGATCAGCTCGAGATCGTCGGCCTCGAGGGTCTCGTGGTCGATGAGCGCCTGGGCCAATCGGTCGAGCGTGCGACGATGGACGGTGAGCAGGTCATGGGCCTCGACGTGGGCCGAGTCGATGAAGGCCCGCACCTCCTCGTCGATCTGGCGGGCCACCTCGTCGCTGTAGTCGGGTTCGTGGGCGAACTCCTTGCCGAGGAACACCTCACCGTGCTTGGTGCCGAACTTCCGCAGGCCGAGCTTCTCGCTCATTCCGAACTGGGTGACCATGGACTTGGCGATCTCGGTGGCCCGTTCGATGTCGTTGGCCGCCCCGGTGGTGACGTCGCCGAAGATGATCTCCTCGGCGGTACGGCCGCCGAGGAGCATGGCCAGGTTGTCGACCAGCTCGGCCTTCGAACGCAGGTACGACTCGCTCTCGGGCAGAGCGAGCGTCCAGCCGAGTGCCTGTCCGCGGGGAATGATCGTGACCTTGTGCACCGGATCGGTATGGGGCAGCACGTGCCCGATCAACGCATGTCCGGCTTCGTGATAGGCGATGATCAGCTTGTCCCGCTCGCTCAGCAGCCGGCTGCGACGCTCGGATCCCGCCATGACTCGATCGGTGGCGCGGTCGATGTCTTCGGGGGTGATCGTCTGGCGACGCTCACGGGCGGCCAGCAGCGCCGCCTCGTTGAGCAGATTCTGCAGATCGGCGCCCGTGAATCCCGGTGTACGCCGGGCGACGATGTCGAGGTCGACCTCCCGATCGAGCGGCTTGCTCTTCGCGTGGACGTCGACGATCTTGCGGCGCCCGGTCAGATCGGGCTTGTCGACGACGATCTGGCGATCGAAGCGACCGGGTCGCAGGAGAGCCGGATCGAGGATGTCGGGCCGGTTGGTCGCCGCGATCATGATCACGCCGCTGCTCACGTCGAAACCGTCCATCTCGACGAGCATCTGGTTCAGGGTCTGTTCGCGTTCGTCGTGTCCGCCGCCGGTGCCGGCGCCGCGGTGGCGACCGACGGCGTCGATCTCGTCGACGAAGATGATGGCCGGCGCCGCGTCCTTGGCCTCTTTGAACAGACTCCGTACGCGACTGGCGCCGACCCCGACGAACATCTCCACGAAGTCGGATCCGCTGATGCTGAAGAAGGGCACCCCCGCCTCACCGGCCACGGCCCGGGCCAGGAGCGTCTTGCCGGTGCCGGGAGGACCATAGAGCAGCACTCCCTTCGGAATCGACGCGCCGATGGCCTTGAAACGCGCCGGATCCGACAGGAAGTCCTTGATCTCGCGCAATTCCTCGACGGCCTCGTCGGCACCGGCCACGTCGGCGAAGGTGACCTTGGGGTCGTCCTTGTTCAGGCGGCGAGCCCCCGCCTTGCGGAATTGCATCATCTTCGAACCGGAGCCCTGGACGAAGTTCAACAGGATGACGAAGGCACCGATCAGGACGAGGATGGGGATCAGGCTCAGGAGGATCTGTTCCCACAGCGGCCGCTGCTCGGTGTTGACCTCGACATCGATGGCCGGATCGGCCGTGAGGGCGGTGGTGAGTTCGTCGCCGTACTCACGAATGAAGGTGCTCTTGAACCGCGTACCGTCGACCAGCTCACCGGTGACGATCCGTGAGTTCTCGAGGAGCGTTGCGCTCGCCACGTTGCCGTCGGCGATCTCCTGCTGCAGCTCGGTGAGGGTGAGCGTCTCGCGCGCCTCGTCGTCGGTGATGCGCACGGCGAAGAAGATGGCGGCGATGGCCGCCACCGTCGCGGCGACCGCGATGATTCGAGTTCGAGTTCTCACCAGATTCCCAGCGTAGAGGGCGGAGGCACCCTGATCCGATCGGACACTTCGCCCGGGAAGTGAGCCGAAGGGCTCACGAGACGGTCAGTTCTCGAGCTCGGGGTCGGGGATCCAGATCCGCACGTCGCGGTAGTTTCGACCGACCTCGCCCGCGTCGAGCCCGTATCCCACCACGAAGTCGGGCGGAATCTCGAATCCGATGTACTTCAGGTCGACATCGGGGGCCTGACGCCCGGACCGTATCAACAACGCACAGACGTCGAGGCTCGCCGGGTTGCGCGCCGCCAGGGTGCGGCGCAGGTAGTTCAGCGTCAGCCCACTGTCGATGATGTCCTCGACGATGAGGACGTGACGGTTCTGGAGCTCGATGTCGAGGTCCTTGACGATGCGCACGATTCCGGAGGTCTTGGTCGCAGAGCCGTACGAGGAAACGGCCATGAAGTCGACCTCGACCGGCAGGTCGATGGCACGGGCGAGATCGGCCATGAAGACGAAGGCGCCCTTGAGCACGCCCAGCAACAGCGGACGGCGGCCCTGGTAGTCGGCGGTGATCTGAGCGCCGAGCTCGGCGACCCGGGTCTGGATCTGTGCCTCGCTCAGGATGATGTCACCCGGTGCTCCGTCGACCACGGGTTCCGACCCTAGCTCTCCCTCTCGCCCGCTGCGGGCTCGACACGCAGGCGCTGACCACGGCGAGCGACGCGATGGCCGCCGGCGATCTCGGCGGCGCGCGCGTCGCCGTTGGCCACCCGGAGCACTCGATCGAGGGCCGAGGCGTCGACGGGATGGTCGGCCGCGGTCTCGGCGCGCAACCATTCGCGGAGCGAAACAGCCGCCAACGGCCTCGGAGCCGCCGACAGCGCCCGCGCATCGGTGGGATCGAGGCTCGATGCCAGGTCGGACAGGAGATCGGCCGCGTCGCGGAGATGCACCGACTGTCGAGTGAGAATCGGCACGATGTCGCACCCGGCAAGCTCGTTCAACAGCGGCAGGAGCTCATGGCGGACGCGTACGCGAGTGAACCGGCGGTCGGCGTTCATCGGATCGACGACCGGATCGAGATCGAGTGTCCGACAGAGATCGGCGGTGTCGACACGCCGGAGGCCGAGCAGGGGCCGACGCTCCGGTCGAATGCCCGCGAGCCCGTCGATGCCTGCGCCGCGCAGCAGGTTCACGAGCATGGTCTCGGCCTGGTCGTCGGCGGTGTGACCGGTGAGGACCCCCGATGGCAGCACGGCGTACCGCGCCTGACGGGCCCGCGCCTCGAGATTGGGCCCGTCGTCCAGCTCGACCTGCTCGGCCACGAAACGGGCGCCGAATCGATGGGCTGCCTGGGCGACCACCTGCGCCTCCGCGGCGGAGCCGGCGCGCAGGCCGTGGTCGACATGGATGGCGGTGACGTCACACTCGGCGGCGGCGGCGAGCGCGAGCAGGGCGAGCGAGTCGGCCCCGCCCGAGACCGCACACACGACCGTTGGTGCCGGGGGCCGGGAAGGTGCAGCGCGGCAGCAGCGCCGTAGCCGATGACGGAGCGGCAGCGACCGGCGCCACGATCAGCCGGCGAGAGCCGACGGGGCCACGAGGCGGTCGATCCACGACTGCGGCTCGCGGATCTCGCTCATCGACGGCAGGTTCTCCGGGCCTTCCCACGCCCGGGCCACCAGGGTCGGGCCCCCGACCTTCTCGACCTCTTCGATGAACCGTTCACCCGCCGCGTACTGGTTGAGCTTGGCTTCCAGGCCGATGAGCCGCTGGAACATCCGGTTCACCCCCTTGGCCGCGCTCCGCCGATCGCGGAGCACCTTGGCGAAATGCGGAGCGTCGGGCAGGAGATGAGCTCCGGCACGATCCATGGTGACGTCACCGTGACCCTCGAGCAGGCTCATCAGACCGGTGATCTGCTCGAGGACCTTGCGCTGTTCGGGTGTCGCGAGCATGCCGGCGATGCCTCCGTCGGCGAGCACGTCCTCGCCCCGTCGACGGGCTTCGAGCGCGTTCGTCGCGGCCTGCAGCAGCCGCTTCGGGTCGGGGTCGACGGCATCGAGGGTCTGGTTGACGAGCGAGAGGAAGTGTTCTCGCATCCAGGGAATTCCCGTGAACTGGGCGCGGTGGGTGCATTCGTGCAGTGCCAACCACAGCCGGAACTGTCGCGGATCGAAGTCGTGCTTGTGTTCGAGACCGAGCAGGTTCGGGCCGACGTAGTACACGATGTCCTGGTCGTGGGGGTTCTCGTCCTCGGTGATCAGCAGGTCGTACTGGCCGAGTACCCGGGTGCTCATCCAGCCCAGGACGACCCCGACTTGTGATCCGCCGACCCGACGGCTGAGTGCCCCCAGCGGCCCCGTCGGCTCCGGCGCGCCGATCTTGTCGACGAGTGGTCCGAGAAGACGCTGGAACGAGGCGATGTTGGCGTCGATCCACATGGCTCGGTTGACCACCCGGCCGCGGGCGGCGCCGGCGGTGGACACCATGCCGGTCTCGGCCTCGACCAGCTCCTGGGCCTGGGCGGTGAGCTCGTCCATGTCGGCCGACAGGTTGCGATACGCGCCGACGGCCGACGGCGTGTGGCGGCCGGAGAATCGGAGGGCGACTCGACGGGCGGTAGCCCAATCGACGGCTTCGGTCATGCCCCTACTTCTTGTTGGGGTCGTACTGCGGCTTGACGACCTTCACCACGTAGCCGACGACGGTGGCGAGGATGAGCCCGACGGCCCCGATGGTGAGGGGCAGGGCGATCCACCAGTGCCAGACGACAGCCGCGAGAGTCATGCCCGCATCCTAGGCGTTCAGCGATCGAGGATCACACCCCGTAGCCGGGGGAACACCATCGGTTGGTGCTTCGCACAGAACTCGAACTCGTTGTAGATGGAGAGGTGCGTCCCGCAGCCCGGTTCGTCACAGATCCGGCCTTTTCGCCCTTTCGTAGACGAGGCCGTGGTGCTGGTGATCCGCTCCGCGCCGTGTGATCCACTCATGCAACCGGGAACCGGGCTGCGCCCGTGGACATTCCCGACGAATCGGATCAGAGATCGGTGATGTTCACGTTGCCCAGGTCGACTCGTTGCAGCGCCTCGGTGACCCGAATGCGAAGTTCGGCCGGTGCCTGCTCGGGACACCGTTGCGACATGGCCGCACGGAAACGGATTTCCAGGTCGAAGGTGTGCACGCACGGAGCACAGTGACCGATCTCGGTGCGGAGCTCCATCAGCCGGGGAGCGACGATGAAGCCGTTCAACGCGTCGTCGAGCACTCGGCGGGCGTGATCGCAGTCTTCGGGGATACCGGGACAGTCGTTGCTCACGGCGCCTCCACGGGTTCTGGGACCATGCTGGTCGGGGTTTCGGAAAGAGTGGACCCCCCGCGAGCCTCGTCGTCGACCGGAACGTCGACATACCCACGGCGCTGTCCGAACTCCGTCAACTGTTCCTGGAGCCGTTTTCTTCCACGATGCAGCCGACTCATCACCGTTCCGATGGGGATGTCGAGGATCTCGGCGATTTCCTTGTAGGCGAATCCTTCGACATCGGCGAGGAGAACGGCCAGCCGGTACTGCTCGGGAAGCGCCTCGATGGCATCGCGGATCTCACCTTCGGTGAGGTGTTCCATCAGGGCGTCTTCGGCGCTCTTGGCCAGGTCGGCGTTCTCGCCGCCGAGCCGCTTGTAGAGGTACATGTCCTGGATGTCGGCGAGATCGCTCTCGACCGGACGGCGCTGCTTCTTGCGGTACGAGTTGATGTAGGTGTTGGTGAGGATGCGGAACAGCCAGGCCCGTAGGTTCGTGCCCTGGGTGAAGCCCCCGAAGCCGCGGTAGCCCTTGAGGTAGGTCTCCTGCACGAGGTCCTCGGCATCGGCCTGGTTGCGGGTCATCCGCATCGCGGTGGAGTACAGCTGGTCCATGTACTGCATTGCTTGCTCGGCGAACTCCGCCTGATCGGCCATCACCTCACCCTAGCGAGCCGTCCGGCGGTCAGCCCACCGCCCCGACGTCGTCTTGATCTTCCAGCCCCGGGTGGTCATGACGAGATGCAGGTAATCGAGATAGTCGGGCGACAGCACGCGCACGGCTGCGATGTCTCCCGCGCAGTCGTCGACGAAGATCTCGACCTCGGCGTCGGGATTCGAGCCGCCGCCCTCTTCGGTCAGCTGCACCATCCGAGCCTTCGTCACCGATCGCGCGGCATCGCCGGTGTACCAGCCCTCGATGTAGTCACGAGCCGCCGCTTCCACCTCGACTGCGTCGGCTGAACCGTCGTTCATGGGCGTTCCTTCGTCTCGGCGGGCGCAACCGCCAGGGGACGGCCTCCAGTCGACCAGCGTTCGACCGCACCCGTCAACCGAGCCCGTCACGTCGGTGGGGCAGGCCGATTTCTCGACGGTGGCGCCCGTCATGTCGGTGCGACGGGCCGAGTTCGCTTCCTTGGAGCCCGAGAGGGGAATTGAACCCCTGACCTATTCATTACGAGTGAATTGCTCTGCCGACTGAGCTACTCGGGCGGGTTCGACAAGGCTAACAAGGCGAACCCGTCCCGAGGCAGCCGTCAGGCCGACAGTGGCGGCAGCCGCAGGAACAGCCGCTGGAGCTGCAGGGCCTCGTTCGGATTCCGCACGAGGGCGTCGGACGCGTCGCGCAGCGCATCGATCGCGGCCAGCGCCGCATGGGCGTCGCCCCCGTCGAGCTCGGCGCGGTAGCGCGCCGCCAGGACCGCGAATCCGTGGCGCAACTCGTCGTCGCGGAGCCGCCGGGCCTCCCGCTTGTGGCGCGCCGTCATGTCCCGGCGGGTGGTTGCGGTCACACCGAGTTGCTCGGCCTGTCGTTCGAGCTCGTTTGCTTCCTCCGCTTGGAGGGCATCCAGTGGACCCTGCGCCTGGTCGATGACTGCCCGGAGCTCGTCGACCACCGCGGCGACCGCCGCACCCGTTCCGTCGAGTCGCACCGGTGCCTCGAGCCAGAGCGCGCGGCGAGCCGCCACGCCGGGATCGGAGGCGAGCAACCGAGCGCGATGCAGATCACCGCGGGCCGATGTCGCCGCGATCACGGCGACATCGGGGGCGATCCCCTGCTCGACCAGCCAGTCGGCCACGAGCTCCTCGGACACCTCGCCGAAATCGATGATGGTGCAGCGAGAGGCGATCGTGACGTGCTCGGGAGGTACCTCCTCGGCAAGCAGCACGAAGATCGAGGTGGCGGCCGGCTCCTCGATGGTCTTCAACAGGCTGGCGGCGGCACCCGGCTCCGCCGTGTGGAAGCGGTCGCAGACGATGATCTTGCGCTTGCCCTCCACCGGCGACCGGGACGCCTCGACCACGAGGCGGGCGGCATCCTCGCCGCGAAGGGTCCGACCCTCCGGTGCGAAGAACACGACATCGGGGTGCTTCCACGTCGATGCCAGCGCCAGGTGACGCTCGGCCGCCGCCCGATCGTCGCCCGCGGCATAGGCGAGGGCGGTGGCCGCGAAGGCGGCGGCGGCATCCCGCTTGCCACTCCCCCGCGGGCCGAGGAACATGTACGCGTGCACCGGCTGGCGGGCCGCCGCCCGCAGTCGCTCGACCGCTTGTGGCTGACCCACCACTGCAGCGAAGGGGTCGAGCGACGCGTTCACGGCAGCCGTTCGGCCAAGGCCGCGTCGACCCACAGGGCGACCTCGTCGATCGGGCCGCTCCCGTCGACGACGACCCACCGCTCCGGGTCGGCTGCCGCGAAGGCCTGGTAGGCCTCGCTCACCTTCGCGAACAGGTCGAGCCCGGCCTGCTCGATCCGGTCGTGTTGACCCGACAGTCGGGCGAGGCTGATCTCGGGGGGCACCTGGACGAGGACGACGAGGTCGGGCTGCAGGCCGCCGGTGGCGAAGTGCGAAAGGGCATACACCTCGTCGACGCCCAACCCACGGGCGACGCCCTGGTAGGCGAGCGAGGAGGCGATGAACCGGTCACAGACCACGTCGAGGCCGGCGACCAGCGCGGGGCGGATCACCTCGTCGACGTGCTGAGCCCGACCTGCCGCGTACAGCAGGGCCTCGGTTCGCATCGACATCTCGTCGAACTCGGGATCGAGCAGCAGATCCCGAATGTGGTCGCCGATGCGCGACCCACCCGGTTCGCGCGTGAACACCGCGCCGAGCCGATCGGCGACACGGATCGCCTGGGTGGTCTTGCCCGAGGCATCGGGGCCCTCGAAGACGATGAAGCGTCCGGTCATGCGTCGACCTCGTCGGCGGGCGCGGCGGAGCGAATCGATCGCGGCAGCGAACGCAGCGAAGCCGCCGCCGCGGCCGCCGCCACCACGATCACCAACGAAGCCAGCCACAGGGTGACACGTACGCCAGGCACGAAGACCTCCCAACCGAACACGCCGATCCGCCGATCCCATCGGCGCTCGGTCAGGGCATCGATGCCCTCCGACAGCACCGGACCCACCACGAAGGCCGACATCACCCCGAGACGCACCAAGGTGTAGAGCGAGCCGAACGCTCGGCCCCGCAGCTCGTCGCTCACCCGCTCGTGCAGAAGGGTGAAGCCGAGCACGTACATGGCCCCGGCGGCGACGCCCACGAACACGACGGCGAAGGTGGCGGCGAGCAGGGTGGTGGTCGAGGCGGTGATGAACAGCAGCACACCACCGACGGCCACCACGATCGGGAACAGCTGGGCCTTGCCCTCGCTGTCGACGTGACGCACCCCCCACGCCAACGCCATGACTCCGAATGCGGCACCGAGGCCGAAGAAGGTCTGCAGAATGCCGTGGCCGTCCTCGGTGCCCAGCACGACGGTCGAGAACTCGAGACCCAGGGGAACCAACACCGCCCCGCCGAGCAGGGCGGTCGCGAGGCCGAGGTTCACCGAGCGAACCACCGGCTCGGTGAAGGTGAATCGCCATCCGTCGGCGACGTCACGGAACACCGCACCGACCGAGATGGTGGCCGTGGGCACCTTGTGGTCGATCTGGCGTCGGGGCAGCGGCAACGTCCAGATGATGAACACCGAGAACAGGAAGGTGCCCGCATCGACGAGGTAGGCCAACGACTCCTTGGTGATGTCGACCCCGAGGAAGCTGCGATCGCCGATGCCGTCGGCCACGAACCCCAGCGCCAGGAAGATCGCCGCGGGCAGGGATGATCGAGCCGTAGGCCGCGCCCACCGAGAAGGAGTTGGCGTTGGCGAGGTAGCTGCGCGGTACCAGGTTCGGGACCGACGCCTCCTTGGCCGGAGCCCAGAACAAGGTGAAGATCTCCAACCCTAGCGAAATGGCCACGAGCTGCCAGGGCTCCTGCACGAGCGGCAACAGGAGCAGCATCGAGGCGCGACCGATGTCGCAGATGATCATCACCTGCTTGCGGTCCCAGCGATCGACCAGTGCACCGACGAGCGGTGCGAGGAAGAAGGCGGGGGCGATGCGGGCCAGCAGCGCCGCACTGATGGTGAAGCCGGAGCCACCGATGCGCTCGCCGGTGATGGCCACGGCGAGGAACCAGAGCCAGTCGCCGGTGGAGGAGGCCACCTGGGCGAGGAACAGGCGGAAGAAGGCGGTCGAGCCGAAGGGCCTCAACAGCCCCGACGGTGGCGGTGCTTCGACCCCCGGCGCACCCCCCGGATCGGTCACGGTCCTACGGCACCTGTTCGCCGGCCGTCTCGGCGGCCGCCGGTCCGACCGGGGACTTCGGCGCGGCGGGCGGGCTCGTGGGCGCTTCTCCAGCCGCCGTCGTCTCGGCCGCCGTCTTCTTGGCCGCCTTCTTCTTGGTCGCCTTCTTCTTGGCGGCCGTCTTCTTGGTCGTCTTCTTCTTGGCCGCCTTCTTCTTCGTGGCCTTCTTCGCCCGCGGCGCCGCTTCGCGCCGCATCTGCAGCAGCTCTTCGGCCCGCTCGTCGGTGATCTCCTCGACGGTGTCGCCCTTGCGCAGTGACGCGTTGGTTTCCCCGTCGGTCACATACGGGCCGAACCGACCGTCCTTGACCACCATGGGCTTCCCGCTGACCCCGTCGACACCAAGCTCGCGAAGGGGTGGCTTGGCCGTCTGCCCGCGGCGAAGCTTCGGCTGGGCGAGGATGGCCAGGCACTCTTCGAGGGTGATGGTCAGCAGCTGATCCTCGGTGTCCAGACTGCGACTGTCGGTGCCCTTCTTGAGATACGGACCGTATCGCCCGTTCTGCACCGAGATCTCGACGTTGTCGGCGGGATCGACGCCCACGACACGGGGCAGGCTCAGCAGCTGCACCGCCTCGTCGAGGGTCACCGACTCGGGCGTCATGTCCTTGAACAGCGAGGCGGTGGCGGGCTTCTCGCCGGTCTCGTCGTCGTGCTCACCCATCTGCAGGTACGGCCCGAATCGGCCGGCCTTGGCGAAGATGGGAAGCCCCGTGTCGGGATGGACACCGACCTCGCGGTCGCCCTTCGGGGCGTCGAGGAACTGGAGGGCCGCCTCGATGGTGAGCTCGTCGGGTGCCAGCTCGTCGGGCAGTGACGCCGTGTCCTCGCCACGCTGCACGTACGGGCCGTATCGACCCACTCGCGCCATGACGATCTCACCGTTGCCGTCGACCCCGAGGGGGATGGAGTTCACGGCACGGGCGTCGATCTCGCCCAACCGCTCGTCGACCTTCTGTTTGAGCCCAGGCTCGTCGGACCCGAAGTAGAACTCCGTCAGCCACGGGATCGCCTCTCCGGCTCCCGAGGCGATGTCGTCGAGATCGTCCTCCATCCGAGCGGTGAAGGCGTAGTCGACCAGATTCGGGAAGTGATCCTCCATCAGCCCCACCACCGAAAAGGCGGTGAAGGTCGGGACCAGCGCCGAACCCCTCTTCCACACGTAGCCGCGATCCTGGATGGTGCCCATGATCGATGCGTACGTGGACGGACGACCGACGCCGAGCTCCTCCAGCCGCTTGACGAGCGAGGCCTCGGTGTAGCGCGCCGGTGGTTGGGTCTCGTGACCGCTCGATGCGAGATCGTCGACGTCGAGGTCGTCGCCCACCGCAACGGGGGGCAGACGGCGCTCGTTGCCCGCCGAGGCGTCGTCGTCGTCGGACTCCTCGACGTACAGCCGACGGAACCCCTGATGGGTGATCACGGTGCCGCTGGCGGCGAACTCGGTGTGGCGGCCATCGCGAGCCGTCGCTGCGACTTTCACCTGAACCGTCTCGCCGACCGCGTCGGTCATCTGCGAACCCAGGGTGCGCTGCCAGATGAGCTCGTACACGTCGGCTTCCGAGCGCGGGACCTCGCGGCGAACGGCATCAGGGGTCTTGAACGTGTCGCCGGCCGGCCGGATGGCCTCGTGGGCCTCTTGAGCGTTCTTGACCTTCTTCGCGTAGTGGCGTGGCGCGTCCGGCAGGAAGCCGGCGCCGAAGCGACTCCGGATCTCGTTGCGGGCCGCGGTGAGCGCGGTCTCCGACAACGTGGTGCTGTCGGTGCGCATGTAGGTGATGTATCCCTTCTCGTACAGCGACTGGGCCGCTCGCATGGCCATCGCCGACGAGAGGCGGAGCTTGCGACCCGCCTCCTGCTGGAAGGTCGAGGTGATGAAGGGAGGGGCGGGCCGGCGACGATACGGCTTGGGCTCGACCGAGCTCACTGCGAAGTCGGCCCCCTCGAGCGCCACGGCCAACTGACCGGCGGCGTCCTCGTCGAGGACCACGACCTCGCTCGAGGCGAGGGTTCCGTCGTTGCTGAAGTCACGGCCGACCGCCAGTCGCCGGCCGTCGACCGACTGGAGGGTGGCAGCGAACTCGCTCGGCTCGCCCGTCGGCACCTCACCGCGGACGGCGAAGGTGGCACGGAGATCCCAGTACCGGGCCACACGAAACGCCATCCGCTCCCGCTCGCGTTCGACCACGATGCGGGTGGCCACGCTCTGCACCCGGCCCGCCGACAGCTTCGGCATGACCTTCTTCCACAGCACCGGCGACACCTCGTACCCGTAGAGGCGATCGAGGATGCGGCGGGCCTCCTGGGCATCGACCAGACGACGGTCGAGCTCGCGGGGCGACTCGATCGCCGCCCGGATGGCGTCGGCGGTGATCTCGTGGAACACCATGCGCTTGACGACCACGCCGGGTTTGGGCGACAGGACCTCGAGCAGGTGCCACGCGATGGCCTCTCCCTCGCGGTCCTCGTCGGTTGCGAGATACAACTCGTCGGCGTCCTTGAGCAACGACTTCAGCTTCTTGATCTGGTCCTTCTTGTTGGACGAGACCACGTACAGGGGCTTGAAGTCGTTGTCGACATCGATACCGAGGCGCGCCCACTTCTCTCCCTTGTAGGCCGCCGGGACGTCGGCGGCTCCGCGCGGCAGGTCGCGGATGTGGCCGATCGACGACTCGACGACGAAACCATCACCGAGATACCCGGCGATGGTTTTCGCCTTGGCCGGCGATTCGACGATGACAAGAGCGTTGGGCACGGTGAGTAACTAACGGGACGTGGAGGGGTCGTGTCAACCCTGCCGGAGCTGGGTCAACGTGACGGGCACCGTAGCGGGCAACGACTACTCGTCGTCGGCGGAGCGCGGTGCGGTTCCCCTGGAGAGCGTGATCAGACCGGCAGTGGCGGCCAGCGCCGAGGCGACGAGAATGCCGATCTTGGCGTCGTCGATCTCCATCTGGGTCTCGAACCCGGCCAGGCCGGTGACGAACAGCGAGACGGTGAACCCGATGCCGGCAATCATCGACAGACCGACGAGCTGACGCGTACCCATGCCCCGCGGCATCGTTGCCAGGCCCGTGCGGGTGGCGACGAGCGAGAACAGGGTCACGCCGATGGTCTTGCCGACCACCAGCCCGAGGATGACGCCGAGGGTGATGCGGGACGTGGCTGCATCGCGAATGCCCTCGCTCGACAACTCGACGCCGGCGTTGGCCAGGGCGAAGACCGGAATGATGATGAAGCTGGTGATCGGGTGAATGGCCGACTCGAGCCGCTCGGCCACCGACATCGACTCGCGCATGTGGAAGCTCGCGAACCGGATGTCGGCCGGGAACACCTCGGGCTTGTCGCGCAGCCAGGTGGCGAATTCACGGCTCTGGGCTTCGGTTTGCAGGGGCCGGGCCGGGGTCATCAAGCCGAGACCGACGCCGGCGATGGTGGCATGGACGCCCGACTTGAAGGTGGCCCACCACAGGAACGCTCCCACCACGATGTAGATCGGGATGTACCACACCTGTGCTCGGCGCAGTCCGTAGACCACCCCCGCGATCGCGGCCGCGGTCAGCAGCCATCCGAAGGACAGCTCGTCGGTGTAGAAGATCGCGATCACGAGGATCGCGCCGATGTCGTCGACGATGGCCAACGACAACAGGAACACGCGCAGCCCTCGTGGCACCTTGGAACCGAGCAGCGACACCACCCCGACGGCGAAGGCGATGTCGGTGGCCATGGGGATGCCCCAGCCCTGTGACGCGTTCGTGCCGGCGTTGAAGGAGTAGTAGATGAGCGCCGGCACGACCATGCCGCCGAGCGCGGCCACCGCGGGGAGGGCCGCATCACGCTTGTTGCGCAACATGCCGGTGACGAGCTCGCGTTTGATCTCGAGGCCCACGACGAAGAAGAACACCGCCATGAGGGCGTCGTTGACGAACTCCTCGAGGTTGAATCCCTCGAGCCCGGCCTTGCTGAACACCTCGATCGACCCGACCTGCAGCTCCAGCTCGGACTCCCAGAGCTGGTGGTAGCTCTCGGACCACGGCGAGTTGGCCCAGATCAGCGCGGCGGCGGTGGCGAGGAGCAGGACGATGCCCCCCGCCGCTTCGATGTGGAAGAACCGATTCAGCGGTCGACCGAGATTGCGGGCCAGCTTGTGGTCGCTGCCGAGCCAGGTGATGTCGCTGTAGGAGGTCGGATTCCCTGCCATTCCCGAGTCGACGCTATCGGTGGGATCGTGCCGACTCACCACGATGTCGCGGCCGCCGACCCGGACGATCCCCTCGGACACCCGCTTCGCCCTCATGCGAAGTACCGGATCTCGCCGTCGGACGCCTCGACCACCGCAATGAGCGCGTCGTGGAGGGAGGCGTGCAGCTCCATGAACCGCTCGATCTCGGGGTCGGTCGCCTCCACGCTCGACGGTGCGGCGTCGGAGAGGGACTCGAGGTTCGCGAAGGCATCGTCCCAGTCGGTGGACTGCGCCTTCAGCTCGAGGTACATGCTCGGACCCTGCATGAGCGCACGGTTGAGATCGTTGATGATCGCCACCACCACGTCGGTGGCGGTGAGGATGCCCGGCGTGGCGATGAGGTGCAGCGCCTGGAGCTTGCGCATGGCCACGGCGGCGATCATCTGGGGGTCACCCAGCTCGGCGGTGGCGGAGTCGATGTGCCGCAAGTCGAGGGCCACGGTGGCTCCGACGCCGAACCACTTGCGGAGAAGGGTGAAAAGCTCGGCCGACGTTGTGTGCAGCGCCAGGAGCTCGTCGGGCTTGGGGAGCGCGTCCACCTCGTCGTCGTGGTCGTGCAACTCAGATCCCCTCGATGCGCGGTGGTCGCGAACGACCGGTCGCGTACACGACCAGACGAACCGACGTCCCGTGGTCATTGGAGACGATCTCGTGCTCATCGGCGAGGATGCGCATCAGCGGCAGGCCCAGACCGCGCTCGTACTCGAGGCGCTCGGGGTCGGTGACCGGGGGATGACGGGTCAGTCCGTCCTTGTCGAAACCCGAACCCTGATCGTGGACCTCGACCTCGACCCGCTCGTCGCTCAGGTTGCACCGGATGACGATGCGCTCGTCGCTGTCGAGGCGGGAGTGGGCCTCGATCGCGTTCGTGGTGGCCTCCGAGACCGCCAGTCGCAGATCCTCGATGCGATCGTCGCGCAGTTGGGGATCGAGGGCGGCGGCGGCCGAGATGATGGCGCGCACGAGCGCAAGGTACTCGGGCTGAGCCGGGATCTCGAGCTCCACGCCCTCGCCGGTCATGCCGGATCGCTTCTCGGCGCAGACGTGGCGTCGATCACGCGGGGGTAGACCTCGAACACCTGGTCGAGGCGGGTGAGCTCGAGCAGCGCCGTGAGACGCTCGTCGTCGGTCACGAGGCGGAGGTCGCCACCCGCGGTGCGCACCCGCTTCACCACGGCCACGAGCACACCGAGTCCGGTCGAATCGCAGAAGTCGACACCGGACAGATCGACGACCAGATGGAGATTCCCATCGGCGACGAGCGCGATCGCGTGCTGGCGCACCCGCGGCGCGGTGGCCATGTCGATCTCGCCCACGACGTGGAGGATGGTCCATCCGTCACGCTGCGTCGCTTTGAATCCGACCTGCACGTGGCCTCCTTGCCGGCAACGCTACCGGTCCGGATCGCGTGGCGCGTGTTGCACCGCTGTAGTTCCACGCGTGGAACTTCTACCATGGGCGCATCGCTCTCACTGTCGCCGCCGACGGGGTCATCGACCTCGGCCCATCCGGCGTCGGCGCGCCCTGCGCCGACTCGGTCATCGACCTCACCGACGGATCGGGGGTCGACGCGATCGGTGCGCTGCTCGAGCGGCTGAGCGACGACGGTCGCATCGTGCACGTCGAACATCTTCCCTCACGACCGCAGCGCTGCGGCGACCTCGCCTTCCCTCTCCCCACCGCCGTCGCCGCCCGACTCGGCGCCAGCCGGCTCTGGAGCCACCAGGTCGAGGCCATCGATCTGCTCCGATCGGGCACGTCGGTGGTCGTCGCCACGAGCACGGCGTCGGGCAAGTCCCTGTGTTATCAGGTGCCCATCGCCGAAGCGGTCGGTGACACCGGCCAGGTGGCCACCGCCCTGGCGTTCTTCCCCACCAAGGCGCTCGCGCACGATCAGCTCCGCAGCTTCGGTGCCGTGGACTTCCCTCTCGTGGTCCCGGCCACCTACGACGGCGACACCGATCGCGACCAACGAGGGTGGGTTCGCAACCATGCCAACGTGATCCTCACCAATCCCGAGATGGTGCACGGCGGGCTGCTGCCCAACCATCGTCGCTGGGCGCTGTTCCTCCGGCGGCTCCGCTACGTGGTCGTCGACGAGCTGCACACCTACCGAGGGGTCTTCGGGACCCACATGGCCCACGTGCTCCGGCGCCTCGTGCGCGTCTGTGAGCACTACGGGGCCGACCCGACGTTCGTCTTCACGTCGGCCACGATCGGCGATCCGGCCCGTCTGGCGTCCGAGCTCTGCGGTCGGCCGGTCGTGGCCGTCACCGACGACGGTTCGCCCCGAAACGCTCGTCGCTTCGCCCTCCTGAATCCTCCGCTGCTCGGCGAGGGTTCCGGGGTACGGACCTCGACCAACGCCGAGACCGCCGGTGCGGTGGCCGAGCTCGTGGCCGCCGGGCACCGCACCATCGCGTTCTGTTCCAGCCGCAAGGGGACCGAGCTGGTGGCCGGCGACATCCGGTCGAAGCTCCGTGGCGAGCTGGCCGAAACGGTTCGCTCCTACCGGGGTGGCTACCTCGCGAACGAACGGCGCGACATCGAGGACGAGTTGGCCAACGGTTCGGTCCGCGCCGTGGTCGCCACGTCGGCCCTCGAGCTCGGCGTCGACATCGGCGGGCTCGATGCGTGCGTCCTCAACGGCTTCCCCGGCACCATCGCCTCGATGTGGCAACAGGCGGGCCGGGCCGGCCGGAGCGCCCAGGACAGCCTCACCCTGCTGGTGGCCGGCGAGGATCAGCTCGATCAGTGGCTCATGCGGCACCCCACCGAGGTGTTCACCCGCCCGCCCGAACCGGCGGTGATCAACCCCGACAACCCCCAGGTGGCCGACGCCCACATCGCCTGTGCGGCCTTCGAGCTGCCCCTCAGCCACGACGACATGCAGTGGTGGGGGTCGGTGCTCGACGGCGCCGTGCACCGGCTGGTCCTCGACGGGAGGCTGCGGGTCCGCTCCACGCCGGAGGGGCCCCTGGCCGTGTGGGCGACCACCGGCTGGCCGAGTCGTGGCGTGGGCCTGCGCAGTGGCTCGTCGCGAGAGGTCAAGATCCGGTTGGCCGACGGAACACTGGTCGGAACCGTCGACCTGGCCCGCGCCTTCGATGTCGTTCATCCCGGAGCCATCTACCTCCACCGTGGCGAGACGTTCCGCGTCGTCGACCTCGACCTCGACGGCTTCGTGGCCACGGTCGAGACGCACGACGGAGGTGACTACACGCAGGCCCGATCGACCGTCGACATCGGCGTCACCTCCACCGATGCGCGGCGTCAGGTCGGCAGCGCCACCCTGTACCTCGGCGACCTCGAGGTCACCACCACCGTGGTGGGGTACCAGCGTCGCGAGATCCGCTCACGGAGGATTCTCGACCATCACGAGCTCGAGCTGCCGCCCCAGACCCTGGCCACACGCGGGTTCTGGTACACGTTCACGCCGGCGGTGATCGAGTCGGCCGGGGTCGAACCGGTCGACGTCCCGGGCACGCTTCACGCCATCGAGCATGCCGCCATCGGGATCCTGCCCTTGTTCACCATCTGTGATCGCTGGGACGTGGGCGGCGTCTCGACGGCCATGCAGGCCGACACCGGACTGCCGTCGATCTTCATCTACGACGGCTACCCCGGTGGGGCCGGCATCGCCGAGCTCGGGTACGAGTCGGCGCCGCGGCATCTCGCCGCCACCCTCGACGTGCTGGTGGGTTGCTCGTGCACCGATGGCTGCCCGTCGTGCGTGCAGTCGCCCAAGTGCGGCAACGGCAACGAACCCCTCGACAAGGCCGGCGCCATCGCCCTCCTGCACGCGCTCTTCGACTGAGCAGCTGGATCACTCGACGAGCATGCTGGCTCGGGCCTCGAGAGCGACATCGCCCGCCGCGGCCCCTACCAGCACGACATCGGTGGGGGCCCGGTACCGCACCGTGACGGTGACGATCCCGCCCCGCACGATTTCGCCGTCGACGTCCACATCGAGGCGATCGGGGTCGAGCGAGGCGGCTCGAGCGGCCGCCTCGCGGGCGGCGCCGACATCGCCGGTGACCGCGACCACCCGGGCCGCTTCGCGGGCGGCGTGGGCGGTCTGCAACTGAGCGTGGACCACCAGACCCACCTGGACCACGGCCAGTGCGAGCACCAGCACCACCGGCAGCAACACCGCGAGCTCGACGGTTCCCTGCCCGCGATCACCCACTGGTGACGCCGCCGGGCTCGGGCCCGAGCTCATGTCACGGTGCCGACGAGCGACTTGAACACGGCGTCGAGCAGCGCGCCGACGCGGTTCGACTTGGTGGCCCAGGCCACCACCAGCATGGCGATGGCACCGGCTCCGAGCAGCACGAGTGCGTACTCGGCCGTGGCCTGGCCCTTCTCCTCGAGCGAGGGGCGGGGGTGAATCGGATGTGTCATCGTGAACTCCTGTCGTGGCGGCCTCGACGGCCGTTGCGGTGGGGGAAGCCGAGTGCCGTCAGCCGGTGACCGAGCGCAGCGAGCCGGCGACGATGGGAACGACCGTGAGCAGACCGAAGGCCGGAAGCACGGCCACGACGAGGGGAAACAGCAGGCGCACCGGTACCTGCCGGGCGTCGATCTCGGCGCTGCGGCGACGATCGAGTCGCGCATCGACACTGATCAGCGCCAGCTGATCGCGTCGGTCCGATGGCGAGGCCGCGGCATCGGTGAGCACGCGAACCAGGGGCCGAACGGCGTCGCCGAGGTCGTCGGGCACCGCCGCGAGCGCTGCGTGGAGTCGCTGACCCCGGTCGGCCTGAGCGAGCGCGGTGGCGAGGCGGTCGACGATCGGGCCATGGCCCGAGCGGGTGACGGTCTCGATGGCGAGGCGAAGGTTGAGCTCGGCACCGAAGGCCAGGATGAACAGGTCGACCACGTCGGGCAGATCGCGAATCAGCTCGCGTTCCCGGACCCTCGTTGCCTGCCGCAGTCGACGGAGCGGTAGGGCCCAGGCAACGAGAGCGGCGGCCGCGCCCAACGGGGCCCACACGACGACGCCGACCACGGCCGCCGGGACGCTGAGCCCGACCTGCCGCGTGCCGGGTGGCCGAAAGCGACCATCGTCGGGGGGTGAGGCGACGACCGAGTCGCTCGCTGACTGGGGCACGCGGTTCGACCACGACCACCGTCGGGGTCACCGCGCGAACGATGGGGCGCCACCGGACCGCTGCGATGCCCACCAGCACCAGCCACCCCACGGCCGGCAAGGTCACCATCGGACACTCGTCGTGATGCGGTGCATCCACCAGATCCCGAGCCCGTCGAGGGCGAGCCCGACCACAAGACACATCAGGCCGAGGGGTGTGCCGAGCAGGAATCCGATCGACGCGGGATCGGCGGAGGCGGCCAACGCGAGGAATCCCACCGGTAGCAGCCCGATGACCAGCGCCGACGCCTGCGCTTGGCTGGCTTGGGCGGCCGCCTCGAGCTGGATGGCCCGTCGGTCGCGCACCGTGGCCGCCACGCGATCGATGGCTGCGGCGCCGGCGCCGCCCGTCTCGATGACCACCGAGAGCGCGGCTCCGGCGAGATCGGCGAGCGGGTCGCCGAGCCGGTCGACCCACGCGGTGACCGCGACCGGAATGGGCCGACCGAGGTCGAGTTCGTGGCGAAGCCTCCGGGTGGCTCCGGCCAGTGCGCCCCGATCGGGTAGCGCAACGAGGGCCTGCCGCAAGGACAGATTCGCCCGCAGCGAACGGGCCAGCTCGTCGAGTACCTCCGGCAGGTCGTCGACCACGCGTGGTCGTCGTCGCAGCGGCCAGCGGAGGGCCCGTCCGAACGGCGAGGCCGATCCGACCGGATGGCCGACACCGACCTCGTCGATCAGACGGCTGCTGGCGGCCCTCTGCCTGGCGGCGGCGAGGAGGACAACGACCATCGGCCACCCGAGGATCGCGACGGCAGTGGGCGCCGTGTTCATCGCCCGCTCGCCGCCGTGACCGATTCGATGCGGGGCCGCCCGCCCACGACACGGGCGATCTCGTGGACCACGCGCCGCTTGCCCGCGGTGCGCCGCACCTGCACCACGAGGTCGATGGCGTTGTCGATGAGCTCGCGGACCGCTCGCAGCGGTAACGCCGACCCATCGATCAGCACCATCGCCTCGAGGCGGCGCAGCGCATCGACGGGTGAGTTGGCGTGCAGGGTCGACAGTGAGCCGTCGTGGCCGGTGTTCATGGCCTGCAACATGTCGAAGGCCTCGGCGCCGCGACACTCCCCCACCACGATGCGGTCGGGTCGCATGCGAAGGGCGTTGCGGACCAGGGTTCGGATGTCGATGCCCAGAGCAGGTTGGCTCTCCAGGCGCACCACGTGAGCGCCGGGCAAGCGCAGCTCGGCGGCGTCCTCGATGGTGACGATGCGTTCGTCGACCGGAAACAGCCCGGCCAGCGCATTGAGCAGGGTGGTCTTGCCGGCGCCGGTGCTGCCGCTCACCACGATGTTGGCCCGACCGGCGACGGCATCGGTCAGGAAACGGGCTTCGGCGGGAGCGGCGAACTCGTCGAGGCCGATGGGACGCACGCCGAAGCGACGAATGGTGAGGCAGGGCCCGTCGACCGCCACCGGCGGAACGACCGCATGCACGCGCGACCCGTCGGGCAGGCGGGCATCGACGAGAGGCGAGGTCCGATCGGCTCGCCGCCCGAGGGGTGAGATGATCCGCTCGATCAGGTGCTCGGCCGTGGCCCCGTCGACGGTGATTCCCGTGCGCTCGAGCTCACCGTTGCGCTCGACCCAGACCGACCCGGTGCCGTTCACCAAGATGTCCGAGATCGAGGGATCGTCGAGAAGGGGGGAGACGGGGCCGAGACCGGCGACCCGGGCATGGACGCGCTCGACGGTGCGAGCCACCTCGTCGGGGGTGAGCAGCGGCGCCATCTCCCGAACGATCCGCCGCAGCGCGGTCGACCGATCGGCCGTGGCGTCGGCGGGCAGCAGCAGGAGACGGCGATGGATCTCGTCGTCGAGGGCGGCGTGGTCAGGCGACACGGTCGAGGCTCCTCATCAGGCCGCGGGGCAACCGCGAGGCCAACAGCCCGGCGTCGACCGTGCGAGCGAGGCCCTCGTCGACCGCGATGTCGGCCACCACCGGCACCCCCACGACGCGCTCGACGTCGGCCACACCGAGCGCACGACCCCGCTCGCTCACGACCACCACCCCCGTGGGCGACACGGGGAGTCGGGAACAGCGCCGCAGCGCGAGGTAGCACCGACGCGTGACCAGGAGCGACGAGTCGGCCCCCTCGGCCAGTATGCGGGCAGCCGGATCGATGTCGACCCGCCCGGCGTCGATGACGACATTGGCGCCGACGCGACCGATCGCGGCGACGGCGCCGGCCAGCCTCGTGGGGTCGCACGGCGAGCCCGGCGCCACCACCAGCAGACCTCGGGCGACGTCGTGACCGAGAAGGGCAAGGGCATCGGTGGGAACGTCGGGGCCCGCCGCCACCCACTCGCCGAACCCGGCGTCGTCGCTCGCCAGCGCCACCCCAAGCGCTGCGGCCAGGTCACCGTTCAGACCGACCGCCAGCGTCGGCGACGAGGCGGCACTCTTCAGCGCGGCGAGCGCCGCTACGACGGTGGTGCCGACTCCACCCTTGCACGACCAACAAACCGTGAGCACGACACGACCTCGACGACCAGACCAGGCGAGGAAGTGCCGGAGGAAGAACCCGAGTGCACCCTACGGTCGGTCAGCGCGGCGGTGCAAGGGGCGCTTTGCGGGTGACGTCGGCGGCCTTCTTCGCGGCCATGAGGCCGAGCCCGACGAAAGCCACCCACTGCGCGGCGTAGGTCCACGGGGAGCGCAAGGGGTCGCCGAGGATGTCACGCATGGCGGAGGTGGACGGGAATCGAACCCGCCGGACGGGGATCGCCCGTCCCACCCGCTTTGAAGGCGGGGGAGCCCACCAGGTACTCGGACACCTCCCGGGGGTACCCCGAAGCTACCGGCAAGTCGTGCTCAGACGGCGAGGAGGTCGCGAGCGCCGGTGTCGCTCGAGGGGTGACGCAGCTTGCACATGGCCCGGGCTTCGATCTGGCGGATGCGCTCACGGGTGAGGTTGAAGTGCTCGCCCACCTCTTCGAGGGTGCGGGGCTCGCCGCGGTCGAGACCGAAGCGGAGCTTGAGGATCTCTCGCTCGCGCTCGTCGAGCGGAGCGAGCAGCCGGGCGATCTCCTCGGGGAGCAGCGCGGTGGCGGCCACCTCGAAGGGGGACTCGGCCGAACGATCCTCGACCACGTCGCCGAGCTCGGCGTCGCCGTCCTCGCGGAGCGGCTCGGACAGCGACAGCGGCTCGGCGGCGAAGCGCAGCGCCTCGGTGACCTTGTCCTCGGGCATCTCGACCTCGGCCGACAGCTCCGACAAGCGTGGCCGGACGACCGAGCTTGAGCTCGAGGCGGGCGCGGGCCTTCTGGAGCCGGGCGAGCGTGTCGCCGGCGTGCACCGGCAGACGGATGGTGCGGCCGGTGTTGGCGATACCGCGGGTGATGGCCTGGCGGATCCACCACGTGGCGTAGGTGGAGAACTTGAAGCCCTTGCGCCAGTCGAACTTCTCGACGGCGTGCATGAGGCCGAGGTTGCCCTCCTGGATGAGGTCGAGCAGCGGCAGGCCCGACGCCTGGTACTTCTTGGCGATGCGACACGACGAGACGCAGGTTCGACTGCACGAAGGTGCGCTCGGCGTCCTCGCCCTGACGGCTGGTGCGGCGCAGCTCGCGCTTGCGAGCCACGCTGAGCTTGGTGCTGGCGTCGAGCTCGGCGCGAGCCTCGTTGCCGGCTTCGATCGCCTGGGCGAGGCGGACTTCGTCGTCCTTGGTGAGCAGCGGGTACTGACCGATGTCGGTGAGGTAGAGACGGACGAGGTCTTCTTCGTCCCGCTCGACACGCTCTTTGGCCACAGACGCCTCACTCCCCGGTTTGCGGACAACGCTTGCACTGGTCGCTAGTCGCCGCCCGGTGCCGTCTCGTCTGGATGGTGACTCTGAAGCACGATACCGAGTAGGTCAACCCCTCCAACCCTGGGTCGTCGATACGTGCTAAAGCCGGTCGATGGTGCCCTGCCAGGCAACGAGATCGACGCGGCTATGGGTCAGATGGCGCATCAGTGCCCCGTCGGCGGCGGGATCGAGTCGATCGCGCACCAGGTCGTCACGGTCGACTCGAGCCCTCGCCAGCGACGCGCAGTGCGTCCGGCGGTCCGTCGACGGGGAGACTTCCCTGAGCCGTTCGACCCATTCGCCCGGAACCGCCACACGATCTCCTGCCGCCAGCGCAGGTGAGTCGGGCAGCAGTCCGCGCATGGCCATGGCGTGCTCACCGAGCCAGCGGGAGACCGTGGCGAAGGCGAGTCGGTGGGTCGCGACGGGCTCGTCGATCGACCACGCCCCGAGCAGGGCGAACAGTGCCTCGTCGATGGCCACCGACTCGGCCATCCATGTGGTGAGCTCGTCGAGCAGGAGGCGTTCGGTCATGGGCTCCGGTACCGGTTGGTGATCGGCATGCGCCGGTCCTTGCCGAACGCCTTCGGGCTCACCCGTGGGCCGATGGGGTTCTGGCGGCGTTTGTACTCCGCCTGGTCGACGAGTCGAGCCAACCGTTCGACCATTCGGGGGTCGTGGCCATCGGCGATCAGGTCGGCCGCGGTGCGGTCGCGTTCGACCAGCTCGATCAGGAGCGGATCGAGCACCTCGTAGGGCGGGAGGCTCTGGTCGTCGCGCTGATCGGGGCGCAATTCCGCCGATGGCACCTTGGTGAGGATGCTGTCGGGGATCAGCTCGGAGCCGGCCACCGCATTGCGGCGACGGCAGAGGTCGTACACCATGAGCTTCCAGACGTCCTTGATCACCGCGAACGCCCCGGCCGTGTCGCCGTAGAGCGTCGAGTAGCCGACGGCGGTCTCGCTCTTGTTGCCGGTGGTGAGGACCAGCCAGCCGAACTTGTTGGCGAGCGCCATCAGCACCACGCCGCGGAGTCTCGACTGGATGTTCTCCTCGGTGACGTCGGCCCCACGACCGTCGAAGGACGGCGCCAACATGTCGAGCATGGCCTGATGGCTCGCCTCGATGGGTACGACCCGATGGTCGACCCCGAGATTGTGCGCGAGTTTCGCGGCATCGTCGATCGAATGACGGCTCGAGAAGCGGCTGGGCATGGCCACGGTGTGCACGTGGTCGGCGCCGAGGGCATCGACGGCGATCACGGCGACCAGGGCGGAGTCGATGCCGCCGGACAGGCCGAGGCAGATGTCGGCGAACCCGTTCTTGTGCACGTAGTCGCGGGTGCCGAGCACCAGCGCCGCATGGATCTCGTCGAGCGGAGCGAGCGGCTCGTGCACGATCGGCTCGATCGATCCGACGACATCGGCTGCGCTGCGAGCCGGCGTCACCTCGATCACCGGGAAGGTCTGTGGAACCACCGCTGGGGGTGCCGGCTCGACATCGGCCACGAGGATCTCCTCGCGGAACTGGCTCGCCCGCGCGACGGTCGAACCCCGACCGTCGACGATCACCGAATCGCCGTCGAAGACCAGCTCGTCCTGGCCGCCGACCAGATTGACGTACACGATGGGCACCGCCGTCTCGACGGCACGGGTGACCACGATGTCGTTCCGGCGATGGCGCTTCGCGGCCCGGTACGGCGAGGCGTTGATGTTCACCGTCAGGCGGGCCCCTCCGGCCGCGAGTTGATTCACCGGACCGCCGGGAATCCACAGGTCCTCGCAGATCGTGACGCCGACATCGACGCCCGCGACGGTGAACAGGCTCATCGGCCCTGCCCCGGCGACGAAGTGCCGATGTTCGTCGAACACCGTGTAGTTCGGGAGCTCACGCTTGTGGACCACCCCTGCGATCTCGCCGCGGGCACACACCGCCGCGGCGTTGTACGCGTGTCGCTCGTGGTCGCCGTCGACGAAACCGACGACAACGGCACAGTCGCTGGTGGCCGCGGCCACCCGATCGAGCTCGCGTCGGCAGTCGGCGAGGAAACGCTGCTTGAACACCAGGTCTTCGGGCGGATAGCCGCTGATGGCGAGCTCGGGGAACACCGCCAGATCACACCCGGCAGCCTCGGCCTCGGCCAGCCCCTCGATGACCCGGTCGGCGTTGCCGGAGAGGTCGCCAACGGTGAGGTTGATTTGACACAGCGCGACGCGGATCGACACGGCTGCTCAGGGTAGTGACTGGCGCGGACGCGCACCGACCCGGCTGCTCAGGGTGACCGGCGCGGCGAGCCGTTCGGGATCAGTTGGGCAGCGAACCGAACAGCTCGGTCATGTCGACCGCTCCGGCCGGGGCCTCGATGACGATCGACGGATCGCCGTAGTCGAAGATCTCCAGCGTCATCGTCATGGCCAGATCACCCATGGCCTGGAACTCGGCGGCATCGGCTCGTGCCCCGGCCATCTGCTCGAACAGATCGGTGCTCATGGCGAATCCGAGCCGCCGCGCCCGCCCCTGCTCGTCGAGCCACACGTCGTAGGGGATGTCGATGTCGGGCGGTGCCGCACCGAACTCACCGAGGGACCCCTCGAGAGCCGCCCGCCCGTCCTCGTCGAGGAACTCCCACGCTCTGGCGGGATTCACGATGAGGCGGTAGTGCGTCGTCTCCACGCCGCGCACCGTGTCGGTGCCGATCTCCTCGAAGCTGTCGGCTCGTTCGAGTAGTTGCATCGAACCGAAGGGATCGCCTCCCATGCCCCCGAGGCCGTCCAACAACTCGTCGGCTCCGGCCGACTGCGTGAGGTCGATGGCGATCCAGTCGCCGCCGAACATGCCGGCGTCGAGGCCCCCGAGGTTCATGTACATGAACGGCGGCACCACGATCATCTCGATCTGTGCCGCGGCGAGCATGGCGGCGTCGTCGGCGCCGATGCCGGGCACGCTGATCTGGGACATGTCGATCGCCATGGACATCCGGTCGCCGTCGACCGCACCCGACATGGGAACGTTCATCGAACCGAAGCCCGATTCCATGCTCATCACCATCTCGAAGCGTGACGACGTGGCCTCGACCTGAGCAGCCAACGACTGGAACGTGGCCAACGAGGGCGTGTCAACCAGCGCGGCGGCATCGTCGGTGCCATCGGATGCCTCGAGGGTCACACCCGGGTCGGCCGAGCACCCTGCCAGAGCGAGCAGGGCGAAGATGATGAAGGTGGAGAGAGCGCGTCGCATATCCGAGTCGTATCGGCAACCGGGGCCGATCACCTGAGCAATCTTGTCATGCACGCGGAAGGGAGCGCCCGCAGGCGCTCCCTTCGACGAATTCCGTGCTCGGACGGGCGGTTCTCAGCCCACGAGCGCCGAGCAGATGGTGTTGGTCATCAGCGCGGCGATGACGTACGGATCGGCGTTGGCGTTCGGGCGACGGTCCTCGATGTAGCCCTTCTGGTCGGCGTGAACCTGCCAGGGAATGCGCACCGATGCGCCGCGATCGGAGACGCCGTAGCTGTACTGGTCGTAGCGCTGGGTCTCGTGGGCGCCGGTGAGGCGGTCCTCGATGCCGACGCCGTAGCCGGTGAGATGCTCCTCGGGCTTGCCGAGGGCGCCCAGCGCCTCACAGGCGGCGATGATCGCGTCGTAGCCCTCGCGCATGGCCTTGGTGGAGAAGTTGGTGTGCATGCCCGCACCGTTCCAGTCGCCCTTCATGGGCTTGGCCTCGATGCTCACCTCGACGCCGTATTCCTCGGCGAGGCGGTAGAGCAGATAGCGCGCGACCCAGACGTGATCGCCGATCTCGAGCACACCGGCCGGGCCGATCTGGAACTCCCACTGGCCCGGCATCACCTCGGCGTTGGTGCCGGAGATCTTCAGGCCGGCCTCGATGCAGGCGCTCGTGTGTTCCTCGACGAGATCGCGCCCGTGGATCTTGAGCGCGCCGACACCGCAGTAGTACGGACCCTGCGGAGCGGGGAACCCGTTGGGGGGGAAGCCGGCGGGCCAGCCGGTGGAGGGATTGATGAGGGTGTACTCCTGCTCGAGCCCGAACCATGGCTCCTGGTCGTCGTACTTCTCCTCTGCCTCCCGGGCCTTGGCCCGGGTGTTGGTCGGGTGCGGGGTCACCGTGTCGGTGAGAAAGGTCTCGCACATCACGAGGATGTTGTCGCCCCCCCGAATCGGATCGGGGCACTGGAAAACGGGCTTCAACACCACGTCGGAGTTGTCGCCGGTGGCCTGGTTGGTGCTCGAGCCGTCGTAGCCCCAGACACCGGGCTCGTCGCCATCGGCCAGGATCTTGGTCTTCGATCGGATCTCGTGCGTCGGCTCGGTGCCGTCGATCCAGAGGTATTCAGCCCGGTATGCCACGGATGTCTCCTTGATCTGGACGTGCGGAGGCGCCGCACGACTCTGCGTGTCGGCCGCGCAGTGTACGGGACCCACCCGACCGATGACCCGAAACGTACCGGCCCTCTCATTTCCTGGTCGTTGCACAATTGTGAACGGCGTGTGAACCAGGATCGGTGGCCGGTGACCGGCAGTGGCCGGTCCGCCATACTCGGCCGATGGAACCACAGAAGGAGTACGTGCTGCGCACGGTCGAGGAGCGCGGCGTACGACTGATCCGGCTCTGGTTCACCGACGTGCTGGGGCAGCACAAGTCGGTGGCCATCACCCCCGCCGAGCTCGACGCCGCCTTCGAGGAAGGCGTGCAGTTCGACGGCTCGTCGATCGACGGCTTCAGCCGCATCCAGGAATCCGATGTGCTGGCCGTCCCCGACGCGAGCACCTTCGAGCTGTTGCCGTGGGCCGATCCGCAGGAACCGTCGGGGCGCATGTTCTGTGACATCCACACCCTCGACAGCCGGCCCTTCGATGGCGATCCTCGGCAGATCTTGCGCCGGAACCTCCAGACGGCCAAGGCGCAGGGCTACTCGTTCTTCTGCGCTCCCGAGGTCGAGTTCTTCTATTTCGAGTCGGGTGACCCGGCCACCGGCCCCACGCCGGTCGACCGAGCCTCGTACTTCGACCTGACCACCGCCGACGTCTCGAGCAACCTCCGCAAACGCACCATCCACACCCTCGAGGCCATGGGCATTCCGGTCGAGTACTCGTTCCACGAGTTCAGCCCGAGCCAGCACGAGATCGATCTCCGCTACACCGATGCGCTCGAGATGGCCGACAACCTCATGACGCTGCGCCTGGTGGTGCGCAAGACCGCCATGGACAGCGGTCTGTTCGCCTCGTTCATGCCGAAGCCCTTCAGCCATCAGCCCGGCTCGGGGATGCACACGCACATGTCGCTGTTCGACGGCGACACGAACGCGTTCTATGACCCCGACGACGAGTACCACCTGTCGACGGTGGCCCGACAGTTCATCGCAGGGCTCTTGTACCACGCCCCCGAGATCACCGCGGTCACCAATCAGCTGGTGAACTCGTACAAGCGCCTCATCATCGGCGACGAGGCGCCGGTCTACGTGAGCTGGGCCCGCAACAACCGGTCGGCGCTCGTGCGGGTGCCGGTGGTGAAGGCCAACAAGCACTCGTCGACGCGCATCGAGTACCGGGCGCTCGACGCCGCCTCGAATCCGTATCTCTCGTTCTCGGTCATCCTCGCCGCCGGCATGCGCGGGATCATCGAGGGCTACGAACTGCCACCCGAGGCCCGGGCCGACCTCCACCAGTTCGACCGCAGCGAGGCCAAGCGGGCCGGGCTGCCCTCACTGCCACGGTCGCTGCACGAGGCGGTGGGACTGATGGAGGAGTCCGAGCTCGTACGCGAGGCGCTCGGCGAGCATGTGTTCGAGTGGTTCCTCCGGAACAAGCGCGCCGAGTGGGACGACTACGAGCGACAGGTGACACCCTTCGAGCTCGAGCGGTATCTTCCGAACATCTGAATCACTCTCCCATGGAACCTCTACTCGTCTTCCCCGATCCGGCCCCACCGGAGCTCGCCCAGGCCCTCGACCTCGCGGGGTACGCCTGGAAAGCGGTCTCCAACGACGTTGCGGCGAGCCGCGACATCCCCGAGGACGGCTGGGGCGGTGCCATCGTGGTCGCCGATTCCGATCCCGAGGCGGCCTGGGCCGTGTGTCGGTCCGTTCGCAAGGGCGACGTGCCGCTGGAACCGCTCTTGGTGCTGGTCAACGGGGGCCAGCTGTCCGAGCTCGAGCTCCGCGAGGACCTCTTCGACGACTTCTGCCTCTCGCCGTTCCATCCGCGTGAGCTCGAGGCCCGCCTCCGTCATCTGTTCTGGCGAGCGGGCGTCGGAACCCGGCCCGAGCTGCTCGAGTACTCGGGCCTGGCGCTGAACTTCGAGACGTACCAGGCGGCCATCGACGGACGGCCCCTCGACCTCACCTACATGGAGTACGAGCTGCTCAAGTTCCTCGCCTCGCACCCCGGCAAGGTCTTCACCCGCGAGACGCTGCTGAGCCGGGTGTGGGGCTACGACTACTACGGCGGGGCGCGCACCGTCGACGTGCACATCCGGCGCCTCCGCGCCAAGCTCGGCGAGGAGCGGGCCAACCTGATCCAGACCGTTCGCTCGGTCGGCTACAGCTTCGGCCAGAGCCGCTGGGGCCTCTGATCCGCCCCCCAAATCGCCGAAATCGGTTTGTGGCGGCCCACATGCGGACCCGGACAAACCGATTTCGATCTAGGGTCGCCGGACAATGGCATGGATTCGCACGATCGCCGACGACGACGCCGAGGGTGAGCTGGCAGCACTGTTCGACCAGGTGCGCGACCGCGACACCGGAGCGGTCGACAACATCATGGCGGTCCACTCGTTGAACGCCGCCGGCCTCGCCGCCCACAACGCGCTCTACGCGTCGGCCATGGCCGGCACCGCCACGCTGCGCAAGGTCGAACGAGAGCTGATCGCCCTGATCGTGTCGAAGGTGAACGACTGCCACTATTGAGTCGTCCACCACCGCCGCGGTCTGCGGCGGCTCCTGAAGGACGACGACCTCGCCGAGGCCATCGAGGCCGACTGGCCCACCGCCGACCTGAGTCAGCGCCGTCGGGCCATGCTCACCTACGCGGAGAAGCTCACCCGAACGCCGGGCGCAATGGTCGCGACCGACGTCGACTCGCTGCGCGACGTGGGCTTCGGTGATCGCGACGTCCTCGACATCTGCGAAGTCGTCGCGTACTACGCGTACGTGAACCGCATCGCCGACGGCCTCGGCGTCGAGCTCGAGAACTAACCCTCGTCGGGATAGGCGAGGGCGAGCAGCTCGCTGCCCTCGTGCTCGGCATCGACGGCGGCGTTCAGTACCCAGCCGAGCGCGGCGGTGAGCAACAGCGAGCCCATGAGGACAGCCACCGGCGCCAACAGCAGGACGACGATGATCACGACGGTTCCAGCCATGGCGCTAGTTTGCCCCAACTCGGGCCCACGCCTCGATTTCGACCCGAGCGCCGAGCGGCAGGGCCGCCACCGCGATGGCGCTGCGTGCCGGGCGATGGTCGCCGAAGGCCGCCATGTAGTGCTCGTTCATCTCGGCGTAGTCGTCCATGCTCACCAGGAAGACCGTGGTCTTGATCACCTGATCGAGGGTGGCGCCTTCGGTGGCCAGCAGGTCGCGGAGGTTGGCGAGCGCCTGGTCGACCTGGTCGCCGACCGAGCCGTCGATGAGCGAGCCGTCGCGAAGGGCGATCTGGCCCGAGCACACGAGCCAGCCGTCGGTGCGCACGAGGGGGGTGTAGGGGCCAACGGGTTTGGTCATGACGCCGACGCTACCTCGCGGGCGGGTTGCGGGGTCAACGGTCGGTCGGCCACGACGGTGGCGTTCCCCGGTGCAGCCAGGTGGCCGCGGCCACCGCGGCGAAGACGGCATCGGATCCATTCACCGGCTCGCCGGGCGTGGGGTCGATCTCGATCTCGATGGGCGGCGTCTCGGTGGCTCGTACGACACCGAAGGATCGAATCGTGAGGTCGTGGATCTCGCCGTCGGTGTCGACGGCGATGCCCTCGCTGGTCACCCAGCTGTAGCCCATGTGGGCCGCGCCGATGCAGTACGACCGCAGAACCACCTCGTCGAGCACGTCACCACAGGCCACTCGAACGCGTATCGAGCCGTCGTCCACCTCGGCCTCGGCTCGGCCGGTGTCGAGACCCTGAACGATCCCGACGTGGCCACGAGCACCGGCGAGTAGGGCCACCGCTTCGGCCCACCCGGCTCCTCGCATGGCGGCCGACGTCGTCGGTCCGACCAGGTCGACCTCCTCGACCCGCAGATCGGGCGCGACGGCGTGGATCGCGTGGGCGACGCCTGCGGTCCGGGCCACCACCATGTTGCCGGTCCCATCCGGCCGGGCGCCGCCGGCCACGGGTGGTCGCTTGGGCCCCATCCGGACGACGTCCTCACGCGACAGGACGACCCGCACCGCCCGACCGTGCTCGTCGGCCAGCCGGCGGGCGACCTCACCCAGCCGGGAGTCGACCTTGCCCCCGAAAGCTCCGCCGGTGCCGATCACCGATCGGGGTTCGCCCCCTGGTTCACACCAGGAGGCGTCGGTCTCCAGGTAGGCGGGCTCGACCCAGCTGGTGCGCAGCGACGCGGTCCACTCTCCGGCCGGGACCACCAACGGCGGCGTCGCCTTCACCGTCGAACGGCGACCCTGCACCTTGCCGGCGGCCGCCCGGGCGAGGGGCAACGTGTCGG
Source organism: uncultured Acidimicrobiales bacterium (assembly GCA_963787285.1). Classification (GTDB taxonomy): domain Bacteria; phylum Actinomycetota; class Acidimicrobiia; order Acidimicrobiales; family JAHEJN01; genus JAHEJN01. Next base: position 50,045 of record CAWBCM010000010.1, read on the forward strand.
CGACGACCCAGCCGTCTCGACCATCGGGTACGGCCACCAGCGCGCCGCTGGGGGCGGACTCGTCGGCGAAGTTGCCGGCCCCGAGCGCCACGTCCGGGCCGACAGCTTGCGGTGAGCGACCTTCGACGAGGGCCCGCTGCTCGGCGGCGGGGATGTCGCGTTCTTCCGCCGCCCGTCCGTAGGCGGCGTAGGCGTCGAGCACCGTTTGCCATCCCGTGCACCGGCACAGGTGCGCGTGCAGCACTCTCGCCACCAACGGATCACCGGGCGCGACGCCGTCACGACGGAGGCGTTCGAAGCGCATGATGATTCCCGGCGTGCAGTAACCGCACTGGCTGCCGCCCGCGGCGAAGAACGCCGCTCCCCATGCCCGGCGAACGTCTTCGTCGAGGCCGGCGATGGTGGTGATCTCGCGGCCCGCCAACCGACGAACCGGTGTGACACAGCCCACGCGGGGCTGACCGTCGATCATCACCGTGCAGCATCCGCACTGACCCTGCGGGCTGCATCCGGCCTTGGCCGCTCGGACGTCGAGCTGCTCCCGTAGGGCGGCGAGCAGCGTGCCGTCGGCGTCGACGCTCACCGCGGTGCCGTCGACCACCAGCGGTATCTGCCGAGGAGTAGTCACCGGCGCAAGGGTACGGTCGGTACCGATGATCTCGGCCCTGCCCCCCGTCAGTCGTCGTGCCTTTCTCACCGGCGGTGCAGCCGCCGCCATGGCCACCGCCTGCGGAGCTTCCGGCACCGAACCGGCTGCGTTGTTCCTCCAGCCGGGATTCGCCGACGGCCTCCGAGCTCCCGCCTTTCTCGTCACCGGGCGCGAGCAGCTCGTGCCCATCTTCCTCGCCGACGACACCGGGCGGCCGCTGCGAGCCGACGAAACGCCGGCCGATCTGGCCGTGCGCATCCTCCGCGACGGCGCCGTGATCGACACCCAGCTGCTCCCGGCCCGCAGCCGAGGGATCTTCGTGCCCCACTACTCGCCGGTCATCGCCGTCGACGAGCCCGGCACCTACGAGGTCAATGCGGAGATCGACGGGCAATTCGTCGGGTTCGAGTTCCTCGTGGCCGACGGAGGGACCGTGCCCTACCTCGGTGTCGGCGATCCGCTCATCGCCACGCCCACCGCAACCACCGACGACCCGCTCGGGGTCGAGCCGCTGTGCACCTACCTACCGGATCCATGTCCGTTCCACGCCACGTCGCTCGACGTCGCCATCGCTTCGAGCCGGCCCGTCGTGTTCTTGATCGCCACACCGGCGTTCTGCCAGACCACGATCTGCGGACCGGTGGTGGAGATGATGATCGAGCGACTGGCCAGCCGCCCCGACGTGGCCGTGGTCCACGCCGAGGTCTGGAGAAACGACCAGGTGGTGCTCACTCCCGACGGCACGACCGACGTGGTACAGACCTACCAGCTCGGCCACGAGCCGGCGCTCTGGGTGGCCGAGCCGGGGGGAATCGTGCAGGCTCGCCTCGACTTCGCCTGGGATCTCGGCGAGTTCGAGGAAGCGCTGGCGGCGGTCGGGATCTAGCTGAACGACTGGCCGCAGCCGCAAGTGCGCTGGGCGTTGGGGTTGTCGATGGCGAAGCCGGCGTCGTTGAGGCCGTCCTTGTAATCGAGCGTGGCGCCCTCGAGCAGCATGGCGCTCGACGGGTCGACCACGACGTTCACACCGTGGTACTCGATGGTGACGTCGTCGGCGGCCTTGTCGGTGTCGAAGTACATCTCGTAGCTGAAGCCCGAGCACCCACCGGGCCGAACGGCCACCCGCAGAGCGAGTTTCTCGTCGCCTTCAGCCTTGATGAGCTCGCCCACCTTGTTGGCGGCGGAGTCGGTGAGAGCAATCACGGGGGTCTCCTCGGTGGTTCGGGTGCTCCAGCCAACCTCGTCGGCCGCAGCGCTATTCCGGCAGTGTAGCGCGGTCGATTCCGGCGTCGTCCCTGCCGATACCATCGAACCATGCCTACCGATCGCACCTCCGTCGAGGAGATCATGAACCTGCTGCGGGGGGTCATCGACCCCGAGCTCGGTTCCGACATCGTCGAGCTGGGCATGGCCAAGGGCGCCACCATCGACGACGACGGTCTCGTCACCGTGATCGTGGCTCTCACCACGTCGGGTTGTCCCCTCCGTGGTCAGATTCAAAAGGACGTGAAGGCTCGCCTGGCGAATCTGCCCGGCGTCACCAAGGTCAAGATCCAGTGGTCCGAGCTCAACCAGGAAGAGAAGGCCGCGGCCATGGCCCGGGCCCGCCTCAATGTCAGCAAGGACGCTCCCGACACCGAGATCTCCGCCACCACCAAGGTGATCATGGTCGCCTCGGGCAAGGGTGGCGTCGGCAAGTCGTCGATCACGGTGAACCTCGCGGCCGGGTTGGCCAACCGGGGCTTCACCGTCGGCGTGCTCGACGCCGACATCTGGGGGTTCTCGGTGCCTCGCATGCTCGGCGTCGAGGGCCGACTCGAGGGCGTTCCCGGCGAGAAGAAGATCCTGCCGAACGAACGGGTGGTGGGCGAGGGCCTGCTGAAGATCGTCTCGATGGGCTTCCTGGTCGATCAGGAGGAGAGCGCACTGATGTGGCGTGGCCTCATCCTCAATCGGGCGGTGCAGCACTTCCTCGAAGACGTTCGCTGGGGCGAGCTCGACTATCTGCTCATCGACATGCCGCCGGGAACCGGCGATGTGCAGATGGGCCTGGCCAAGCTGTTGCCCCGCAGCGAGATGATCATCGTGACCACACCGGCTCGCAGCGCCCAGAAGGTGGCGGTCCGGGCCGCGAACATGGGCCGGAAGAACTATCTGCGCATCGTCGGCGTGATCGAGAACATGACCAGCTTCGTCACCCCCGACGGCGCAGGAGTACGCCATCTTCGGATCCGGGGGCGGCGAGGAGCTCGCAGCCGACGTCGGTGTGCCGCTGCTCGGGCGGGTGCCCATCGACAACGCCGTCGCCGATGGCGGCGACAACGGTCAGCCGACGGTGCTCGGTTCGGGCCCGGCCTCCGATGCGCTTCAACGAGATCGTCGATCACATCGTGGCCGAGGCGGTGCCACCCACCGAGATGGCCGGCTGCAGCGCCCGCATCGTCGAGGCCGTGCAGGCCGCCATGACCGGACCATCCGACCTCCCCGCGGCCGAGGTCACCGTCGACTTCGGCTGAGCGGGTCGCAACGACGCGTCAGCTCGCGGCCCGCGAGGAGCCGTGCGTTCTCCGCCATGTCGTCGAGATGGTGCTCGATCTCGTGCACGGCCTGCTTGCCCATCCACTCGAGCGTCCGCGTGGTGGGGTCGGGATTCCCGTACCGAACGGTTCGGTCCATGGCGTTCGGGTCGATGGCGGCGAACAGCCGCAGGAACATCGACGACGCCGCTCGCAGTTCGCGGGCCACCTCGGCGGGTGTGTCCGCTCGATACAGACCCAGCTCGATCCGCTCGTCCCGGTGCAGCGACGAGAACGTCGGATGGTCCTCGACCAGACCGATCACCAGGCGGTCTCGGATGGTCAACAGCACATCACGGACATGCGCCGCGTACTCGAGGGTCGACCACCGCTCGGGCCGTGGCCGAATCGACGGCTGCCCCGCCACCCCGACCACGAGGGCCTCGATGGCGACGACGCCACGGCGAGTCCGCTCGGCGATCTCGTCACGGGAAACGGTCGGGTCGCTGAATCCACACGCGCAGGCGTCCACCCGATGACCCTAGATGGGTCGGGCTAGGCCAGGCGGTAGATGCCCGCCTTCGCCTTGATCTTGCCGTCGGTCTTGAGCTTGGCCAGGTGCGCCTCGACGGTGCCGGCGCCGAGCGTGCGCAACTCACCGGTCGGCGAGTCGTACACCAGGTCGGTGATGGCATCGACGGTGGCGGCGTCGAGTGAAGCCCAACGCGTCGAGCACCTCGGTCTCACGGGCCAAACGGTGGTCGATGAGCTCCTGAATCGCCAGCTTTGGGCTCCTCGATGATGTACCCGTGGCCGGGAGCGATGCGGTGGAGCCGGATCTTCTGCATGGCGGCCAGCGACGCCAGGTAGTCGGCCATGTCGCCTTCGGGCGGCACGACCGCCATCGACGACCCCTCGACCAGCAGGTCGCCGGTGAACAACAGCTTCTCCTCGGGCAGCTCGAGACACATCGCCTCGGGGCCGGTGCCCGGCGTGTAGTGCACGCGGAGGCGGAACTCGGTGCCAACGAGGGTGTAGCCGTCCTTGACGGTCTCGTCGACGTCGACGCTCGTGAGCTTCGGCGTGGCGAGGATCTTGGCCCCGGTCTCGGCGCGAAGCGCCTCGGCGCCTGCAGCATGCTCGGGGCGACCGGTGGTGAGCATGATCCAGCGGATCCGGTCGCCGCCGCAGCCGGTGATCGAGCGCCGGTGCGACTTGTCGTCGGGTCCGGGGTCGATCACGACGATCTCGTCGATACCGACGAGGTACGTGTTGGTGCCGATGCCGGTGCGGGCAGAGGGATTGGTGGCGAGGATCCGGCGCACGAGAGGGCTCAGCGCCCGGGCGACGCCAGGGATGATCTCCTCGCGTACCTCCTCTTCGACGCCGTCGATCATGGTCTCCATTCTCGCAATCCTTCTGGGTCGTCGGGATTCTGTTCTTCGCGGCCGTCGACATCGACGACGGATCCGCCGGGGCCGGATCCGCGCGAGCCGCGCCACGAGCCGGCGGTGAAGGTGGACACCCGACCCGTGAAGCGGCGCTTCAGCAGGCCACGGATCGGGGTACGGGTGGGCGGCAACAGCAGGAGCAGCCCGGTGGCGTCGGTGACGAAGCCGGGTGTCAGCATCAGGGCGCCGGCGAACAGTACGAGGCCGCCGTCGATCAGCTCGTCGCCGGGCACATGACCCGCCACGAGTTGCTGCTGGATGCGACCGATGATCGAGAGGCCCTGGTGCCGCACCAGCCAGGCACCCACGATGCTGACCAGGACGAGCAGGGCAAGGGTGTCGAGCACGCCGATGCCACTGGCGACCTGCACGATGACGTACAGCTCGACGATGGGAATCACGAGAAAGGCGAGAAGCAAGAACCCGAACACAACGGCTCCTAGTCTACGGGGATGCGGCTCTGGCCCCGCCCTGCGGGTGCCCTACGCTGTCGCGGGTGCGCCCTCCCTCGGTCGATTCACTGGCCCGTTCGCTGGCCTTCACCGGGCTTCCCCATCCGTTGCTGGTCGACGTGGCCCGAGCCGTCATCGCCGCCGGTGACCCCGAATCGGCCGAGCTCCGAGCCCACGAGCTGAGCCGGCGGCTGCTGCGCCCGGTCATCAACGGCACCGGGGTCCTGTTGCACACCAATCTCGGCCGGGCGCCGTACCCCTTCACCGACTCCGGCTCCTACGTCAATCTCGAATTCGATCTCGAGACGGGCGAACGCGGCTCGAGACAGGCCCATGCCGGCTTCCTGCTCGCGCGCCTGTGCGGGGCGGAGAAGGCAATGGTGGTGAACAACTGCGCTGCCGCTGTCCTGTTGGTGCTGGCGGCCCTGGCCGACGGCGAGAACGTCGCCGTGAGCCGGGGAGAGCTCGTGGAGATCGGGGGTGGCTTCCGGATTCCCGACGTGATGGAACGATCGGGCGCCAATCTCATCGAGGTCGGGACCACCAATCGCACCCGTCGCTCCGATTTCGCCGCTGTCGCCGATCACGTGGCGATGGTCATGAAGATCCATCAGTCGAACTACCGGATCGTCGGCTTCACCGAGACGGTCGAGGTCGCCGACCTGATCGATCTCGGCGTGCCGGTGGTGGCCGACATCGGCTCGGGTCTGCTCGATGGCGCCTGCCCCTGGCTGCCGGGAGGTCCACCCGGTTGGCTCGATGGCGAACCGGCCGCCAGACAGACGCTCGAAGCCGGCGCCGATCTGGTCCTGTTCTCGGGCGACAAGCTTCTCGGCGGGCCCCAGGCCGGCATCATCGCCGGATCGGCCGAGCTGGTCGATCGCTGCGCCGCCCACCCGCTGGCGCGGGCACTGCGACCGGGCGGCCTGGTGCTCGCCGCACTGCAGGAGCTGGCGCTCAACTACCTGCACCGCGACCTCGACTCGCTGCCGTTCTGGTCCTTGGCCACCATCCCGGTCACCGATCTGCGCGACCGCGCGGAGGCGCTCGGCGTGGGTCGACCGGTCGACCTCGTGTCGGTCCCCGGTGGCGGAACGCTGCCCGGTGTCGAGATCCCGTCGGCCGGAGTCGCCGTCGACGGTGACTGCGTGGCCGAGCTGCGGGCGGTCGAACCTCGCCCCATCATCGCCCGTGTGCGGGAGGGCATCACCGAGCTCGACCTGCGCACGATCGAACCCGCCGACGACAAGATCGTGGCCGACGCGCTGCGCTCGTTCGGCTGACCTCGTTCGATGCACGTCGTCGCCACGGCCGGCCATGTCGACCACGGCAAGTCCACGCTGGTGCGCGCCCTCACCGGCACCGACCCCGACCGCCTCGCCGAGGAGAAGGCGCGGGGACTGACCATCGATCTGGGGTTCGCCGGCGCCGCACTACCGTCGGGGCGGCGGTTCGCCTTCATCGACGTGCCCGGTCACGTCCGTTTCCTGAAGAACATGCTCGCCGGGGTCGGCGCCGTCGATGCCTGCGTGTTCGTGGTCGCCGCCACCGAGGGATGGAAGCCACAGTCCGAGGAGCATCTCCGCATCCTCGACGTACTCGGCGTGCAGCACGGCCTGGTCGTACTCACCAAGATCGGGCTGGTCGACGACGAGCTCCGGGAGCTGGCCGAGCTCGAGGTGGTCGAGCACGTCGAGGGGACCTTCCTCGAGGGTGCTCCCATCGTCGGTGTCGACGCAGTCGACGGATCGGGACTCGACGAGCTTCGCTCGGCGCTCGACACGCTCCTGGAGACCACCCCGACTGCGGTCGACGCCGGTCGTCCGCGTCTGTGGATCGATCGGGTGTTCGCGGCCAAGGGCTCGGGCACCGTGGTCACCGGCACGCTCGCCGGGGGTGCCGTCAGCATCGACGACGAGCTCACGGTGCTGCCGCAGGGCAGCACCGTGCGGGTGCGAGGCATCCAGTCGCTCTACGAGCAGCAGACCTCGATAGGGCCGGGAAACCGGGTCGCACTGAACCTCAGTGGCATCGACCACGACGAGCTCGCCCGGGGAGACGTCATCGTCCGAGCCGGACAGTGGCACAGCACCGACCGGGTCGACGCCATCTTGGACGTGCTCGACTCGGTCGATCACGAGGTCTCCCGTCGTGGTGCGCACGTGATCTACGTCGGCTCGGGGGAGCACGTCGTCCGCCTCCGGGTGCTCGGAAGCGAGAAGCTGGCCCCGGGAGCCTCGGGCCCCGTGCGCCTCCACCTGCCCGTGGCTCTGCCGCTGCTGCCGGGCGATCGGTTCGTCCTCCGCGAGTCGGGCCGGGTCGAGACGCTCGGGGGTGGGGAGATCGTCGACATCGACCCCCTCCTACCGGCCAGCCGAGCCCAGCCCGACCGATCGGTCGACCGCGTGATCGCCGAGCGGGGCTGGGTCGATGTCGACCACCTCGAACGCCTCACCGGCCAGCGCCGGGAGCCGACACTGGGCTCATGGGTCCTCAGCCCCGCCGCCCTCGCCGAGGCCGAAGCCCGCGTTCGCGGCGCCATCGCCGACGCCGGCGGGCTCGGTCTCGACACCTCCACCCTCGACGCTCGGGAACGAGCGGTTCTGGCGACCCTCGACGGCATCGAGATGGTCGAAGGCAGCGCTCGCCCCAGCGGCGCGACCGACCCGTTGGCCCACCATCCCTTCGTCGCGGCGCTCGAAGCCGAACCGTTCACCCCACCGTCGGCCGACGGCTACGACCGAGGCGAGGTGAGCGCCCTGGTGCGGCGAGGCGACGTCGTGGCGCACGACGGCGTGTTCTTCGCGGCGAGCGCCGTCGACGAAGCGGCCAGGGTCGTGGCCGGCCTGCTCGCAGACCGGCCCGAAGGCGTCACCATCGCCGAGATCCGTGATGCACTGGGCACGACCCGGAAGTTCGTGTTGCCGCTCGTCGCCCTCGTCCAACCTGGTGTGGTTGAACGGCGCCCCGATGACCTTCGGGTTCTGGTCGGCCCACCTCCTCGACATCGGCGGCGTGTTCTGCGTGACGATCGTCGCGGCACTCGCCTACCGGCGCGGTGCGATCGAACGCGACACCATGCGACCACTGACGCTCCGCAACCCACTGGATGCGCTCGAGTTCGGGCTCGATCCGGTGGTGCGGGACTTCATCGCCGATCTCGACAGCAAGGATGCGGTCACCCGCGGCCATGTGATCCGCACAGCCGAAGCGGCCTTGGTGGTCGGCGAGGAACTCGGTCTCGACGCCGACGATCTCCGCAACCTCGGGCTGGGAGCCATTCTGCATGATGTCGGCAAGCTCCGGATCGACACCCGCCTGCTCACCAAGCCGGGGCGCCTGACCGCTGAGGAGTACGAGACGATCAAGCAGCACGCCGAACACGGAGAGGCGATGGTGCAGACGTCGACGGTGCTCGCCGAGATCGCACCGATCGTGCGGCATCACCACGAGCGGGTCGACGGAACCGGCTACCCCGATGGCCTGGCGGGCGAGGCGATCCCGCTGCTCGCCCGCGTCGTGAGTGTCTGCGACGCCTACGACGCCATGGCCCACACGCGCCACTACCGCATCGGCATGGACGACCAGAAGGTGCGGGCGGTACTGCGCGAGCACGCCGGCGCACAGTGGGACGCAGAGGTGGTCGAGATCATGTTGCGAGTGCTCCACGCAGGCCGAGTGGCCACCGAGGCGACGCTGTTGGCCGATGTGGGCGGTGAGGGATGCACCTGCGTGGCCGATCTGCCCGCAGCGTTCGAGCGGGCGCCGGAATCGGTCAGTTGACCGCGAGCAGCGACTTGCGCTCGTTCTCGTTGAGGCCGCCCCAGATCCCGTGTTGTTCCCGGATCTCGATGGCGTACTCGAGACACGGTTGACGAACCGAACACTGGGCGCAGATGCGCTTGGCTCGCATCTCGCGTTCGATCTTCTCGTCCTTGCGCTCGAACTGCGACGGGGGAAAGAAGACGATGGCCTGCGGCCCTCGACAAGCCGCCTTGAGCTGCCACACATTCTCGGTTCTCAGCGCGCCCAACGTGGGTTCCCCTCGATTGTTCCCCTGTTTCGGGCACCCTAGTCAAGGACTTCCGACGGTTACAAGACCGGGAACGGCGACCGGTCGACGCCCGACGCCGGTGGGTCAAACCGCTTGATCGTGCGCCGAGACGGGCTCGACGGCGAAGACCAGGTCGTCGACCCCGGTGACGGTCACCTCGTCGCCGACCGCCAGGACCGCTCCCTCGGAGGACCGGGCCAGCCACTCGGCGCCTCGGAGCTCGATCCGACCGTCGGCGACCATCCGGGCCGCCTCGCCGACGAACCCGTCGCGATCGATCCGCGGGGTGCCGAAGCGACCCCGAATGGTCAGCGGCATGCCCAGCCACATCACGACGAACAGGCCGACGATGCCGACGGTCATGGGCACCCAGCTCATCGAGACGCCGTCCCACAGCGACAGCGTGCCGACGGCGAAGACCACGGTCGCGAGGAGGGTGAGAGGCCCGGGCACACCCGATTGTCCGTCGATGAGCCAGATGGCGAAGCCCACGAGGATCAGGGCCAGGGCCCACCATCGGAACGGCAAGACGGCCAAGCCGTAGCTCGCGAGGGCGATGAACACACCGCCGATGGCGCCGGCGATGCCGACACCGATCGAGAAGTGTTCGAACACGAACAACGCCAGTCCGATGATCAGGAGGAGATAGGCCACCGGCGGGCTGGCCACGGTGTGCATGAGCTTCGAAAGGAGGTCGAGGCCCTGGAACCGCACCTGGGTGAGCGGCTCGAGCCGGATGGTGTCGGCTTCGGTGATCTGACGGGTCTGGAAGCCGAACTCGTCGAGATCGACGACGAAGTCGCCCACCGTGGGCGCCGCGCAGCGCAACTGCTGTTGTTCGGGCGTGAGGGTTCGGCCGAGCTCGTCGACATCGACCGGGTCGCACGGCACGATCCCGACATCGATCACCTGTTCCCAGTTGAGGGTGGCATCGCGCATCCGATCGGCGTTCTCGAGCGACCAGAGGGTCGGTTCGATGAACCGCTCGCCCGTGTCGCCGAGGCGCGAGCCCGGAGCCACGTTGACCGACGCGGCCACGCTCACGAGCTGGGCCACCTCCCCGGTGGCGCGTGCACCCGACGGCCCGACCCAGACGACCACCGGCACCGGTGACGTGGCGATCTGATCGGCCAGGGCGACGACGTCGGCGTCGGCGATCACGGCGCCGGGTGAGTTCACCCGTAGCACCAGCGCCAGGTCGCCGTTGTTCGAGGCGGCGTCGATGGAGTCGGACACGAAGTCGGCGACGATGTCGTCGAGCAGACCCGACAGCTCCACCACGGTCACCTGGCCGGCGTCGGCGCCGGAGTCGTCGCCCTGGGCAACAGCGGGACCGATGGAGATCGCGACGAACGCAACGGCGGCGATGAGTAGAGCGCTGAGTAGTCTTCGCACGACACTCCGGACGACAGAACGGCTTTCGAATCACGCGATGGACACCATGTCGCTGCACCAGGGGCGCTTCGCCACGGCTTCGGGTGTACTCATCGTCGCCGGGAAGGGCGGCGTGGGCAAAACCACTGTCGCGGCCGCCCTGGCCACAGCGGCGGCCCGGAACGGCGCGTCCACCCTACTGGTCGAGATCGATGGTACGCGCCAGCTGGCCAGGCTGTTCGAGGTCCCCGATCTCACCTATGAGCCGACAAGGCTCGACCTCGGCGACACCGCCGCACCCCTCTGGGCCTGCAAGATCACTCCCGACGACGCCCTCGCCGACTACCTGGAGGGTCGCGGGTTGTACCGCGCCCTCAAACGGGTGCAGGGCGACCGGGTCCTCGATGCCCTGGCCAGCTCGACGCCGGGGGTCAAGGATCTCTTGGTGCTGGGCAAGATCCGCCAGATCGAGCAGGCAGGCACCTACGACGTGGTGATCGTCGATGCGCCGGCGTCGGGGCACGCCCTCACGCTCGTTCGGGCCGCCGCCGGCGTGCTCGACTCGGTCGACGCCGGACCGATACGCGAGCAGGCGGTCGAGGTGGCGGCGATGCTGGCCGACCCCGACCGCTGCCAGGTGGTCCTCGTCACCCTCGCCGAGGAGACGCCGGTGAGCGAGGTCATCGACACGGCCTTCGCGCTCGAGGACGAGATCGGCGTCGCCCTGGCCCCCCTGGTGGTGAACGCCGTCCTGAGCGAGGCGCCCGGGTCCCCGTCGGGCGACCACCTGGGCACCGTCGACGACGAGATGGCCGCCTCGTTGACCGGCGCGATCGACTTCGCCCGAACACGGGGCGTCGCCCGGGACGAACAACTCGATCGCCTCACCCGACTGCTCCCGCTCCCCCGCGTCCACCTGCCCCATCTCGATGCCCCTCAGTTCGGACGAGCCGAGATCGACAAGCTCGCCGATCACCTCGCAGTGGCCGCCGACGTCCTGACCGACGACGGAGACCAATGACCTTCGAGGCGATCGCCCGTGAGGCCACGGTCGTGCTGTGTGCGGGCACCGGCGGGGTGGGCAAGACCACCATTGCGGCCGCGCTCGGTGTCCGTGCGGCAACCGAGGGACGGCGGGTGGCCGTGATCACCGTCGACCCGGCACGCCGTCTGGCCGACGCCGTCGGCATTCCGCTGTCGAATCAGCCCCAACCGATCGAGGGGCCGTGGCCGGGTGAGCTGTCGGCGATGATGCTCGACGCCAAGGCGACCTTCGACGATCTGGTCGTCCGCGAGGCGGGCAGCGACGAGCAGGCCCAACACATCCTCGACAACCGGCTCTACCAGAATCTGTCGGGGGTTCTGTCCGGCACGCAGGAGTTCATGGCCAACGAGAAGCTGTTCGAGCTGCACCAATCGGGGAACTTCGACCTCATCGTGGTCGACACGCCACCGACCCGCAATGCTCTCGACTTCTTGGAGGCACCGGAGAAGTTGGTCGGTTTCCTCGACGGCAAGCTGATGCGGCTGTTGTTCCCGCGCACGGTCCGGCGGGTGGTGAACGCCGGGCTCCGGTTGATGCTGCGTCAGGTCTCCTCGGTGGTCGGCGCCCGGATCGTCGAGGACGGCGAGGCGTTCCTCCGGGCCTTCCAAGGGATGGAGGACGGCTTTCGCCAGCGCGCCAAACAGGTCACCGCCCTGTTGAGCGACTCGGGCACCACGGTGCTGCTCGTCACGACCCCACGGCGCGAGAGCATCGACGAGACCCGCTGGTTCGCCGAACAGGTGCTGGCGCGAGGAATGCGCATCGGTGGCCTGGTGGTCAACCGGGCGCACCCGTCGTTCAGTGATCGACCGGTCGCCGAGCTCACCGAGCTGTCGACCCGGCACGCCGACGGGCCTCTGGGCGCCGCGTTCGCCGCACTGGTCGATGCACAGACCACGGTCGAGACCGAGCGCGACGCCGTGGCCGAGCTGGCCGCGCTCGTGGCCGGCGCGCCCGTGGTCGAGGTCCCCCTTCTTCCCCACGACGTTCGCGACCTGGAGGGTGTGGAGACGATCGCCCGCCACCTCGGGTAGCGGGCGTGCGACGCGCTAGTCGTCGGCGTCGAGCGCGACGATGGCGTCCTTGTAGGACTCGGTGACCGGCACGATGCGGTCGAACCCGGTGGTGTGCAAGAGGCGGGTCAGCGCCGGGCGATCGCAGGCCACCACCACACGAGCGTCGTTTTCCCGGGCCTTGCGGATGCCGCCGATGAGAGCGCCGAGGCCGGCCGAGTCCATGAACGGGACACCCGACAGGTCGATGACGACTCGCGAGTACGTGGCCAACAGCGGTGAGCTTTTCCCGGAAGGCGGCAACCGTGTACGCGTCGAGATCGCCCGCGGGGCGACACACGATGTGGTCGTCGGTTTCGTCGATGGTGATCTCGAGCATCAGGCCTCCGGAGTGGTGTGCACCCGGACTGTATCGAAGTTGGGCAGGCAGCGATCTGCACTAGCCTGCGCACCGATGACCCACGTGTTGCTCGCCACCGACGCCGACTGGATCTACGACGAGGTGGCCGCGGCCTTGGCCCGTCCCGGAACCATGGTGAGCCGGGTGCACGCCGGCGTGGAGGTGGCACCCACCGTTGCCGAGATCGAGCCCGACGTGGTCGTCCTCGATCTCCAGATCGGCAACATGGGCGGCGCCGCAGCTTGTCGGCATCTGCGTCTCGAGGCCGGCGCGGGCCGACTCCCCGCCACCAAGATCCTGATGCTGCTCGACCGTGAGGTCGATGTGTGGCTCTCGGCCCAGGCCGGGGCCGACGCCCACATCGTGAAGCCGCTCGACTCGATGAAGCTGCGCCGCGCCATGGTCGGCCTGCTCGCCGCCGAGCCCGTCTGATTCGCGTCGTTCGGGTGCGCCGATTGGGCGCGCTCGGTAGCATTGCGGCACGCGTACACGGGCAGTGGCGCAGCTTGGTAGCGCGCCTCGTTCGGGACGAGGAGGTCGTGGGTTCAAATCCCGCCTGCCCGACTCCATCGCACTCGCCGGTCGGTGGGTGCGATTTCTCCGTTTCGCGCTTGACGCCATGCATCCTCAGTATGCATACTCCGAACATGAATACCGAGTATGCATCTACGACCTGGTGTGCGGGAGCGGCCGTCATGGGCGTCCGTGAGGGTCTGCTCACCCTGCTGAGCCAGGGGCCGCGCTACGGCTACCAGCTCAAGATGGAGCTCGAGGCCGCCACCGGCGCGGCCTGGACGGTCAACGTCGGCCAGGTGTACACGACGCTCCAGCGTCTCGAACGCGACGGGGCCGTCGAACAGGACGGCACCGACGACGACGGCCGGGTCAGCTATCGCATCACCCCGTCGGGGCGAACCGAGGCCCGGACCTGGTTCGCCACCCCCGCCTCGCGCGACGTGGCCGCACGCGACGAGGTGGCCATGAAGATCAAGCTCGCGCTGTCGACCGGCGCCGTGTCGCTCGACGACGTGTTGCGCAGCGAACGGTCCGCCGCCATGTCGGCCCTCCAGGACTACACGGCGCTCAAGGCGGCCGCCGACGGTTCGGACCTCGCCTGGCTCATCCATGTCGACCGCCTGATCTACCTCACCGAAGCCGAGCTGCGCTGGCTCGACCTCATCGAGGACCGCACCAAGGACCTCCCCCATCCCACCCACCACTCACTCGACGATCTCGACCCCGAGACGTCGGCTCCCGAAGAGGAGAAAGCCCGATGACCACCGTGCTCACCTTCCGCGACCTCACTCGCATCCACCATGACGGTGGACGGCGACGTGATCGCCCTCGCCGACGTCGACCTCAGCGTCGGGCCCGGCGAGCTCGTGGCCGTGACCGGCCGCAGTGGATGTGGGAAGTCGACGCTGCTCAACCTGGCCGGCGGCCTCGACCAACCCACCCGAGGCTCGGTCACCGTGGCCGGCCAGGCGCTGGGCGCCATGCGAGGCGGAGAGCTGGCACGACTCCGGCGCCGCCATGTCGGCTACGTCTTCCAAGATCTGAACCTACTGCCCACCCTGACCGGCATCGAGAACGTCATGCTGCCCCTCGAGCTCGAGGGCGCCTCGACCGCCGATGCCCGCCGACAGGCCGGCCACGCGCTCGAGGCGGTGGCCGGAGAGGAGTTCGCCGACCGCTTCCCCGATCAGATCTCGGGTGGACAGCGCCAGCGGGTGGCCATCGCCCGAGCGCTGGTGGGTACCCGACGGCTCATCCTGGCCGACGAGCCCACCGGAGCGCTCGACGAGGTGACCGCCGAAGGGCATCCTGCGCCTGATCCGAGCCCGGTGCGACGACGGTGCGGCCGCCGTGATCGTGACCCACGACCCGTCGCAGGCCGCCTGGGCCGATCGGGTCGTCCGACTGCGCGACGGTCGGGTCGACACCATCACCGAGCGCTCCGATCCCGACACGGTGTTGGCGACGGTGCCGCGATGACCGCCATCGACGCGCCCGGCGGGCTTCCCGCCGACAAGGCCTGGCGGCCCCTCCTGCGCCTCGGCGCCCGTACCGCCCGCCGCAACCTCTGGCGCTCACTTCTGGTCGTGGCGCTCATCGCCGTGCCGGTTGCCGCCGCCATCATCGTGGCCGCCGGCCAGCGCACCATCAATCCGTCGGCCGCCGAACAGCAGTCGTGGTACTCGGGCCAGGCCCCCTGGATCGTCGAGTCGTTCGGGCCCGGCACGTTCGGCCGGCCACTGTCGGAGGACCAGATCGACCAGGTCATCACCGACTACGGACTCGACGCGACAACCGCGCCTGCGGTGCAGCAGTTCCTCGACTGGCAGGGTGCCACGACCTTCGACGAGTACACCGCACTCGTGGAGGAAGCCTTCGGCACCACCGACGTCGTGGCGTCGTGGACCGGCGGGTACCTGCTGGGCCGCGACTACGTCGAAGCGACCTCGCTGGACGCCGCGGATCCCCTGGCCGACGGCATCTACACCTTGACGGCGGGCACCTTCGCCTCGGATGCAACCGAGGCGGCGTTGTCGGAGCCGCTCGCGCGCCGCCTCGATCTCACCATCGGCGACACGATCGAACTGCCCGAGGGAGGACCGGCTACGGTCACCGGGCTGTTCCTGCGCTCGAACGCGGACGACTCGCTGGCGGTGATCACGCCGGGCCGCGACCCACTGCCCTTCAGCTCGGGCCGTATCCTCATCGGCGGCGAAATCCGCAACGGCTATGCCGCCATCGATCGACTCGACGTGATTCTCGACCGCGAGGCCGGGCCGGGAGCCGCCGACGGCCGCCGAGTCGTCGGGGGCGTGCAGACCACCGAGACCGCCACCCTCTTCGGCTACGACCAGAGTGCTCCCCTCCGGCTCGACCGCCCGCCCGTGCTCTCCGGCGTCGTGGCGTCGCTCTTGCTCGTCGAGGTCGCCCTCATTGCGGCCGCGGCCTTCAGCACCGGCGCCCGGCGACGACTGCGGGAGTTCGGACTGCTGTCGACCATCGGCGCCGAACCCGCCCACATCCGTCGGCTCGTCATCGCGGAGGCCCTCGTACTCGGCGCGGCGGGATCGATCGTCGGCGTGGTGCTCGGTGCCGTCGGCACCCGAATGGCCACCGGTGTCATTCGGCACATGGCCTACCACCCCGTCGTCTCGGCCACCGCTCGGCCGAGCGAGATGATCGCTCCGGCCGTGGTCGGTGTGGTGGCCGCCGTCGCAGCCGCCTGGATGCCCGCTCGTACGGCGTCGCGGGTGGCTCCGCTCACCGCCCTCAACGGCCGCATGCCCACGCGGCAGGTGAAACATCGGGTGGTGCCGCTCGCCCTCGGCCTGCTCGCCGTCGGACTCGTGATGTCGGGCACCGCCGCCGAGCGCAGCCGCAACACCTTCGACGGTCTCCGACGGTCAGATCCTCACGATCGTGCTCGGCGCGCTGCTCTGCCTCGCCGGCTCGGCGTTGCTCGCCTCCTGGGTGGTCGACCGGATCGCCGCCCGGGCCGAGCGGCTTCCGGTTCCGCTGCGACTCGTCGCCCGCGACGCCGGCCGCCAGCGCTTCCGGTCGTCGGTCACCGTGGCCGGCCTGGTGGTGGTGATGGCCCTGCCCGTGGTGGTGGCTTCGGTGGCCCTCACCGAGCACGCCAAGAACGGCAACGATGCACCGAACGCGCTCGTCGACGAGGTGGTGCTCACCGACTACGCCCCGCCGGGCGACGATGGCTCGGGGTTGGCTGCCGCCATCGAGCGGGTGGCCGGCATCGTCACCATCGAGCAGGCGGGCACCGTCGAACTGCTCGGCACCATGTTCGACGAACGGTTTGGACAGAGCATCTACGGATCACTCGACGGGTACGGCGTCACCGTCGGCCTGGGAACCGACGAGGCGGTGGCCGCGCTGCGACTGCCCCAGGCGGCCGCCGACGCACTCGACGCGGGCAGGGTGGTCGCCCTCAGCCCGAACGTCCGCAGCCTTGCCTTCGACGACCCGACCGTCGCGGCGGACACCACCATGACCAACACGGTGGTCGAGACCGTTCCGATCGACGGTCGTCCGTTCTCGTGGTCGGTGCCGGGCTTCCTCGTGCCACCCTCGGTGGCCGACGAGCTCGGGCTGGTGCCCGTGCAGACGCAGGCGATCCTCGTGGCCGACGCTCCCCTCACCGGCAACCAGGTCGACGACATCTGGTACGGCGATCTCAGCGCCGGGCCGCAGGACCGCCTGACCCTCATCGGCGAGAACGGGTTCCAAAGCGGATCGATCTTTCCTTCTGTGAACGACCCACGATCGGGCGGGCTGTCGATCCTCGAGCTGCAACTCATCGCACTGACCATCGCCATGGGCCTGGTGCTGCTGATCGGCGGCTGTCTCATCGCTGTGGCGGCAACGGAGAGCGATCACGACATTGCGACGATGGTGCGGGTCGGTGCCGCACCATCGCTGCGGCGCCGGTTCCTCGGTCTCCAGGCCGGCTATCACGCCGCCCTGGGCGCAATCCTCGGCATCCCGGTCGGGCTGTTGTTGTTGGCCGAGCTCCGTCGGGCCCTCAACGACGGCGAACACCTGCGCCTGCCGTGGCTGTCGATCAGCGTGGTGCTGGTGGCAATGCCGTTGGTGCTCGCCGTCGTGGTGTCGCTGGCCGTGCGCAGCCGTCCACCCCGCCCGTCCCTCTCCTGACCCACCCCCCGGTCCGAAATTGGTTTGTGAGAGCCCATATCCGGGCTCTCACAAACCGATTTCGAGAGCATCAGCGGAGCAGCTCGACGATGCGTTCCTTGGGACGGCCGATGATGGCCTTGTCGCCGGCCACCACCACGGGCCGCTGCATGAGCATCTTGTTGGCGAGAATCGTGGCCACCACCTGGTCAGCGGTGGCCACATCGTCGTCGGTGAGTTCGAGCTTCTTGAACAGGCTGTCGCGGCGAACCAGGTCGGTCACCGGGTCCTCGAGCTTGGCGATGATGTCACGCAGCGTGGCCTCGTCGGGCGGTTCCTTGCGGTAGATCACCACGTCGGCCTCGACGCCGAGCTCCTCGGCAATGCGCACGGCATTGCTCGACGAATTTCAATGGGGGTTGTGGTAGATCGTCACCTTCGCCATGACCACGACGCTAGTCCATTCTACCCAAGGGGAAGAATGGGCTCTGCGGGCTCCGGTACGCTCTCCCAGGAAGCTCAGGGCGGAACTTCCGCCTCGTTCGAAGCGAACACCCCCTGGCAACCCATGGCTGAATCCCTCTCCGGGGGGCGGCTGCATCAGCTGAGCCGCCACCCTCTCCTCATCGATGCGGTTCGGGTCGCGTCGCTGGTCACCGTCTGTGACGCCGAGATCATCGCTTTCGACGGCCACCGCGGTGTCGTGGTGGGAGCGCTCACGCCGTCGATCCACCAGCCCCGCCCGTTGAGCGACGCCGAGCGAGCGGTTCGTGACGGCGCCGCCAGTTCGGTGATCGATCAGTACTCCGCCGTCGCCATTCGCTCCGACAGCGGGCAAACGGTCGGTTCGCTCACGGTGGCGGTGGCCGTCGACGCCTCCTCCATCGAGATCATGTCGATCCTCAGCCGGCTCGTCGCGCCGGCATGGAGCCCCAAATCACCCCCGTCGCAGTCCGACGAAGCGACCCGGCCCCTCGCCATCCTCCACGGCATACGTGATCTGGTCGTAGTGGTGAACGACGCGCTCGAGATCACCTGGTGCAACCAGTCGCTCGGCGCCCAGCTCGGTTGGTCGGAGGCCGAGATCATCGGGAGCGACGCAACCCGGCTCGTGCATCCCGACGATCTGGCCGAGGCACTGGACGCAATCGTGAGGCTCCGGGCCGGCCACGAGCTGTACCAGATCGCACTACGCCTCCGTCATGCCCGCGGCGACTACGAACGCATGACCATCACCGGAATGGACTGGAGCGACGACCCGAGAATCAGCGGACTCGTCCTGTCGATACGCGGCGACGACCGGAGAGCAGAGGTCGAACGGGAGCTCGAGACCAATCGGCGGCGGTCCGACGCCATCGTCCGCGATCTCCGCGACGGCGTGGTGGCCACCGACGAAGCCGGAGCCATCCGGCTCATGAACACCACCGCCCGTGCACTGTTCGGGATCGAGCCCGATGTGGCGCTCGCCGCCATGACCCTCACCGACCTGCCCCTCCTCGACGCGCACGGTCAGCCGTTGCCGGAGCAGGCCCACCCGCTGCTCCCCGGCTCGATCACGGGCGCGGTGGCGCTCGACTGCTGCATCATGAGCCCGGCCGGGCTGCGAAACGTCGACCTGCGGGCCGAGCACGTCGAGTCCGACGAGGACCATCTCGGCATGGTGCTGGTGATCCACGACACGACCGACGCCCGCGAGGCCGACGCCAAGCTCATCTCACTGGCGTTGCAGGATCAACTCACCGGCCTGGCCAATCGCCGCCATCTCCGCGACCGCCTCGAAGCGCTGCGAACATCGCCGGGGCCCGGCACCATCACCGCGTGTTTCATCGACCTCGACGGATTCAAGTACGTGAACGACGTGCACGGCCATCGCGTCGGCGACGCGATCCTGTGTCTGGCCGGCGAGCGACTCACCGCCCAGTTGAGCCAGGTCGACTTCCTCGCCCGTCAGGGGGGCGACGAGTTCGTCGCCCTCGTCTTCGACGGCAGCGACGAGGCCGATCTCCGACAACGAGCCGAGGCCATGCGCGCGGCGCTGGCTGATCCTTACGTGGTCGACGACGTGCCCCATCACATGACGGCATCGATCGGGATGGCGTCCGCGCCGCTCGGCAGCTTCGATCACGAGCTCTTGTTGCAGCAAGCCGACATTGCCCTCTACGTGGCCAAGGCCAACGGCCGCGACCGCGTCGAGGTCTTCGACGAGGCGCTGGCCCATCGGACCGAGACCGAACAGCGCCACCGCGAGCTGATCCGCGACTGTCTCGCCGGGAACCGCCTGGAGATGCATCTGCAGCCGATCGTCGATTCCGACACGGGTCGCTTCGTGGGGGCGGAGTCACTGGCCCGCATCCGAGCCGACAACGGGCTGCTCATCGGCCCGGGAGCCATGATCGACTCGGTGGTGGGAACGTCGCTGATCATCGACTTCGACCATCGGGCCTTCGAGCTCTCGTGTGGCGCCGCTCGCAGCCTGACCCTCACGTATCCCTCCCATCCGCTGTGGATCTCCTGCAACTTCTCGGGGACCACCCTCATGCAACCCGACCTGGTCGATCGGGTCATGGACGTCGTGCACCGCATCGGGGTGCGGCCCGAGCGCATCTGCATCGAGGTGCTCGAGTCCGACATCTTCGACACCGCCGACGTGTCGATCCGTGCGCTGCGGGAGCTCTCGGCCATGGGGTTCCGCATCGCGCTCGACGACTTCGGCACCGGCTACTCGTCGCTCTCCCATCTTCGGGACCTCCCGTTGTCGACCGTGAAGGTCGATCGCAGCTTCATCATCCGCCTCACCAGTGGCGGCCATGAACTGGCCATCACCCAGGCGATGGTGAACCTGGCGGGCGCGCTCGGTTTCGGGGTGATCGCCGAAGGGGTCGAGACCGCCGAACAGCTGGCCGCGGCGCGAGCCATCGGTTTTCGCACCATTCAGGGTTGGTACTACGGACAGGCGGCGACCCTCGAGGAGTTCATCGAGATGCTGCGAGCCGACCTCGGCGTGCCGACCGGTTAGTTGATTCCGGTCGCCACCTCGGGTCCGGCCGGCCGGTCGATTCGATAGCTGCTCTGCACCAGGCCGGTGGGGAACGACTCGGTCGCCTCGTGCCGAAGCCGAACGTCGGCCGACAGTGCGCCGAACAGCGGTATGCCTTCACCGAGCAACATCGGAAGCCGTGAGATCACGAGGCGGCGGATCAGACCGGCGGCGAGGAACTGCTGGATGGTGCGACCACCGTCGATGTAGACGCGTGGATGACCCTGTTCGACCAGTCGGCGGGCCACGTCGTGGGCGCCACCGGAGATCGCGGAGACGACCGCGGTCGGATCGTCGGGAAGGGGCAGATCCCTCGTGGTCAGCACCACCACCGGGGTCTCGCCGTAGGGCCACTGACCGAGGCCGAGCACGGCGTCATAGGTGGCTCGCCCCATCAGGAGCGCATCGACCGAAGCCATGAACGACGCGTACCCGTAGTCACCGTCGTAGTCGCCCTCGGTGATCACCGGCTGACCGTCGGCGCCGGGGAGCCAATCGAGCGATCCGTCTCGACGGGCGATGAACCCGTCGAGCGAGGTGGCGATGAACACCGAACCGACGAATGCTGCGCTCATCGTGTCCAAGGTACGGGCGGACTCAGTTCATCCGGGCGCGGAGGTCGGCGGCCCGAACGACGAGTCCGTCGGCGGCGTCGGGGTCGAGACGCTCGGCCACCCGATCGAGCAGCGCCGCCGCCTCGTCGAAGGCGGCGGCATGGGCCATCGCATCGGCCAGGTCGACCAGTTCGTCGACGCCGACGTCGGGGCACCGACTGCGCCACCGCGCCGCCCACAACAGATCGGCCCGTTGATCGAGCCGTCGGTAGGCGTTCACCAGATTCGCCACCATCCGAGCCAGGATCTGGGCCGCCGGCGTGGGCTCGACGAAACGGGATTCGAACGGGAGACGCCCGGCGGTGATCCGCTCGAACAGACGGCGAACACCGTCGATGTCGAGCACCACCCCTCCGTGGAACGGATCGACGAAGACCTCGGGGAGCACGCGGTCGCGCACGAGGAAATGGCCCGGCATGCCGACGCCGTCGAGGGGAGCACCGATGCGGCGGCCGACCTCGATCATCACCACCGACAACGAGATCGGCAGTCCCTTGCGGCGATCGAGCACCGACGGCAGCAACGAGTTGGCCGGGTCGTAGTAGTTGGCGCCATCGCCGACGAAACCCAGGTCACGGAACAAGAGCCGGCGCACGCCGTCGAGGGTCGGCTCACTGCATTGACCGGCCAGCCGTTCGAGGCGGGCCAGCTCGCTCTCGATGTCGACGGCCGAGTCGGCACGGGCGGCGAGCAGGAGGGCGCCCTCGGCCAGTTCGGTGGTGTCGGGGTCGTTGACCAGCTCGACGAAGCGCTTGTCCACCCGATGACCCTAACGTGACCAGGTGGTCGATCTCACGCTGCGGCACCGCATCTACTCGGCGCTGGCCGAGACCGGTCGGGCGCCCACCTTCGACACGGTCGCCGAGTGGCTGCACGACACCACGCCCGACCGACGGGAGGCCCGACAGGGTCTTCGCGACCTGCACGATGCGCACCAGATCGTGCTCGACGACAACGGCCGGTCCGACTCGATCCGGATGGCACTCCCCTTCTCGGCCATCCCCACCGATCATCGAGTCGAGACGGCCCACCAGGCGTGGTGGGCCAACTGTGCGTGGGACGCATTGGCCATCCCGGTCGTGCTCGGCATCGACGCCCGTATCGACGCTCGTTGGCTCGACACCGACGAACCGGTCTCCCTCGCAATCGTCGACGGTGAGCTCACCGGCGGCGACGGCTTCCTGCACTTCGCACTGCCCGCTCGGCGCTGGTGGGACGACATCGTGGAGACCTGACGAACCATCCGATTCCTCCGGTCGGAGGACGCGGCGCCAGCGGGCGGGGTCATCCCGTTGACGTCGGCGTGGCCGCTCACCATCGGCTGGTACGACGATCGCCTGTCGCCCACCTGGTCGCCCCGGTCGCTCGAGCACCACCAGGAGTTGCTGTCAGAAGCCGGTCTCAGCGGCGGGTTCTGGCGGCTGGGCTGATCTCGGCCTCACCACGGGAGATCAGCTCGGGCTCGGATCGCGCCGGTTCGGTCGCCGTGCCCGTGCTGGTGCTGGACTGCTCTCACTCGACCATCGTCCCCTCTTCTCGTTCACGCTACTCGGTCGCCCGACGCGGGTGCGGCGGCCGGTTAGCGTCCCCGACACGGAAACTTCTTCTGACTGGCGCCTGCCGGTCACCCTGCTCGGCGTCATGACCATCGGCGCGTACGGCCTCGTGCTTTACGCGTTCGGTGCGTTCGTCGGACCGATTCGTGACGACACCGGATGGTCGAACACGGTCATCTCGTCGGCCTTCTCACTCAGCGCCCTGTCGGGCGGACTGGGTGCCATAGCCACCGGGCGACTGCTCGATCGCGTCGGCATCCGCCCCGTGCTGTTGGTCTCGTTGACCACCGGGGCGAGCCTGCTGTGGATCGCCGCGTCGGCCACCGATCCGCTGTGGTTCGTGCTCGCCTGGGGTACCGGCGGGGGCATCGTGAGTGCCGGCTTGTTCTACAACACCACCATGGCAGCGACGACGCGACTCACGCCGGCGGCCGAACGACCGCGCGCCTTCAGCTGGCTCACCGTGCTGGGAGGTCTCGCGGCGCCGGCCACCTTTCCTCTGGCCGGATGGATGGTCGAGGCCTGGGGTTGGCGCGACGCTGTTCGGGGCATGGTCGGCCTCCTGGTGGTGTGCTCGCTGCCGGCGATCGTGTTCGTACGGGGCGGCTCGGCCCCCCGTGGGACCCTCACGACCCACGCCGACGACGAGAACGGGTTCGCCGATGTCGCGGCTGCGCTGCGCTCACCGACGGTGCGACGGTGGCTGGTGGCGGTGGCGGCCGCAATGATGTCGCTCGTTGCCATCCAGGTGCACCATGTTCCCGCCCTCGAGGCCTCGGGGCTCACTCTCGGCGCCGCCACCACTCTGGCCAGCATCCGAGGCCTGCTCTCGCTGCCAGGGCGGGCGGCCGGTGCCCCCCTCGTGTCGGTCTGGGGCACCGTTCCCGCGCTGCGCGTCACCTACCTGATGATGGCCGTCGGGACCGCCGCCCTCATCCCCGGCGGATCCTTCGTGTGGGCCTTCGTCATCGTCACCGGCCTCGCCTTCGGCACGGTTGCGCCGCTGCAGGGCCTGTACGCCGCCGAGCTCTACGGCCCTCACCGCATCGGCACCCTCATGGGCATGCAGCAGGTGGTGATGAGCGTGGCCTCCGCCGCAGGACCGTTCCTGCTGGGCATCACCGTCGACCTCACCGATGGCTATTCGACCCTGCTGGTGTGTGCGATTGCGCTGAACCTGATGGCCCTCGCGGTGTTCCGCCCGCCGACCCCGCGCCGAACCTGGCGTGTACGGTCGGCGCAATGAGTCTCGAGGTCTTGTCCGACGACTGGCATCGTGGTCTGGCCGTGGTGGCCCACCCCGACGACCTCGAGTACGGCGCCGCCAGTGCCGTTGCCCGCTGGACCGACGCCGGCAAGGACATCCGGTACCTCATGGTCACCCACGGTGAGGCGGGAATCGCCGACATGTCACCCGACATCGTCGGGCCGGCCCGCTCGGAGGAGGAGATCGCCAGCGCCGCCGTGGTCGGCGTATCGGTGGTCGAGTTCCTCGACCACGCCGACGGGCAGGTGGTGGCCGACCTCGACCTTCGACGCGATCTCGCCCGAGCCATCCGCCGCCACCGTCCCGAGATGGTGCTCTCCATCAATCACCGCGACAGTTGGGGCGGCCCGAGCTGGAACCACGCCGACCACCGGGCGGTGGGGGTGGCGCTCCTCGACGCCGTACGCGACGCGGCAAACCGCTGGGTGTTCACCGACCTCGTCGACGAGGGCCACGACCCGTGGACCGGCGTGACGTTCGCCGCGCTCAGCGGTTCACCCCACCCCACCCATGCCGTCGACATCACCGGGTACGTCGACCGGGGACGAGACTCCCTGCGCCAACACCGCTTGTATCTCGACCACCTCGACGGCGACGCCGACGAGGACCCCACGGCGTTCCTGCTGGCCAACGCCGAAGCAGCCGGTCCCGAGATCGGCGTGCGGCACGCAACGACCTTCGAGGTCGTCGCCTTCTGATCGCATCCGTCGAGGTTGGCGACGCACCATCCGCAGCGTGCACAATGACCCACCGACGACCGTTCGACTCCGCGAGGAACCAATGATCTCCAGCCCGTTTCCCGACATCGAGATCCCCGACATCGCCCTCACCCCGTACGTGCTGCGCAAGGCCGAGGAGCTCGGTGACACGCCCGCGCTGATCGACGGACCGAGCGGACGCACCATCAGTTACTCGGGTCTGTTCGAGGCGGTCAAGCTCACCGCCGGCGCCCTCCGAGCTCGGGGGTTCGAGAAGGGCGACGTTCTGGGAGTCATGTCGCCCAACATCCCGGAGTACGCCGTGGCCTTCCACGGGGCGGCCTGGGCCGGCGGGGCGGCCACCACCATCAACCCGACCTACACGGCCGAGGAGGTCCACCACCAGCTCCTCGACTCCGGCGCCATTTTCCTGGTCACCGTGTCGATGTTCCTCGCGACGGCGAAGGAGGCAGCCGAGGGAACGAAGGTCAAGGAGATCTTCGTTTTCGACGACGCCGAAGGCGCCACCTCGGCTCTCGAGCTCCTGGCCGGGCCCCGCCTCGACGAGCAGGTCCCGATCGATCCGGCCGAAGACCTGGTGGTGTTGCCGTACTCGTCGGGCACGACGGGCCGATCGAAGGGCGTGGTGCTCACGCATCGCAACTGTGTCGCCAACCTCATCCAGACCATGGACAGTGCCATCGAGCTCGGCAGCAACGACTCGTTCGTCGCCGTTCTGCCGTTCTTCCACATCTACGGCATGCAGGTGCTGATGAACCTGGGGCTGGCCAACGGGGCGACGATCATCACGATGCCGCGGTTCGACCTGCCGCAGTTCCTCCAGCTCAACCAGGACCACCAGT
Source organism: uncultured Acidimicrobiales bacterium (assembly GCA_963787285.1). Taxonomy (GTDB): domain Bacteria; phylum Actinomycetota; class Acidimicrobiia; order Acidimicrobiales; family JAHEJN01; genus JAHEJN01. Next base: position 75,699 of record CAWBCM010000010.1, read on the forward strand.
GCACCTGGGCGTTCGTGGTCCCACCCATCGTGTTGGCACTGGCCCAGCACCCGATCGTCGACGACTACGACCTCACCGCGCTGCGTCGCCTCTTCTCCGGCGCCGCCCCGCTCGGCGCCGAGATCTCCGCCCAGGCCGCGACGCGCATCGGCGCCGACGTGGTGCAGGGCTACGGCATGACCGAGCTGAGCCCGGTGAGCCATGCCTTCCCCGAGGCGCTCGTCGACAAGCCCGGATCGGTCGGACTCACCATCGCCAGCACCCAGTGCCGCATCGTCGACGAGGACTCCGGAGCCGACGTGGCCACCGGTGAGCGGGGCGAGCTGTGGGTGCGTGGGCCCCAGGTGATGAAGGGCTACCTCAACAATCCCGCAGCCACGGCGGAGACCATCGACGGCGAGGGCTGGCTGCACACCGGCGACGTCGCGGTGGTCGACGACGACGGCTACTTCTGGATCGTCGACCGACTGAAGGAGCTCATCAAGTACAAGGGGTTCCAGGTGCCGCCCGCCGAGCTCGAGGCGCTGTTGATCACCCACGCCGAGATCGTCGACTGTGCCGTCATCGGCGTGCCCGACGACGAGGCGGGTGAGCTGCCGAAGGCATTCGTCGTGAAGGCTTCGGGCACCGAGCTCAGCGAGGACGACGTGAAGTCGTTCGTGATGGGCCACGTGGCGCACTACAAGCAGATCCAGCTCGTGGAGTTCATCGACGAGATCCCGAAGTCGGCCAGCGGCAAGATCCTTCGCCGCTTCCTCCGCGACCGTTGATCTCGGCAACGGTGGGTCGACGGCTCGGCGCGCTTCTGTTGGTGGCGACCGTCGTCGCGAGTGCGTGTTCGAGCAGCACCGGTGCCACCGCTCCGGCGGCGGCCGACATCGGGGAACCGACTGCGACGGCGGCACCCACCAGCGAGCCCGTGGTCGAACCAACGCCGGAGCCGACGGTTGTACCGCAGCCGACCACGGTCCCCGAGGCATCGTGTGCATCGGTTCCCACCGGCGCCACCGACACCTCGCTCACCGCGCTCGGCAACGACTACGACGTGCGGATCTACGTGCCGTCGACCTTCGACGGCCAGTTGCCGCTACCGGTTGTGCTCGACTGGCACGGCCTCGGCTCCAACGGCACCGAACAGCGCCTGCTGACCGGCTACGAGGACGTGGCCGAGACCGAGGGCTTCATCGCCGTGCATCCCACCGGGCTCCCCGAGGAAGGCGGGCGGACGTCGTGGCAGCTGCTCGACGACCCCGACAGCGGGCGCGACGACCTGGTCTTCGCCGACCTGCTCATCGACGAGCTGGTGACCAACTGGTGCGCCGATCCCGCCCGCGTGTACTCCACCGGCATGTCGAACGGAGGGTTCTTCACCGCCCGTCTGATCTGCGAACGAGCCGATCGGGTGGCGGCGGCGGTGTCGGTCGCCGGCACGTATCACCTGCCCGACTGTGCTCCGACGCGTCCGGTGCCCTACATCGCCTTCCACGGCACCGACGACATCGTGGTGCCCTTCGGTGGCGGCGGGTCGATACTGCTCGAAGAGGACCCCGATGCCCTGGCGCTCGCGTTCTTCGACCAGGTGATGCCCGACGAGTTCACCGAGTTCACCCAGGATGCCGGTTGTGCCGCCGAGCCGGCCGTCACCGCCGTGTCCGACGAGGTGATCCGCTACGACTACACCGGATGCACCGACGACGTGCCGATGAGCTTCTTCGAGATCACCGGCGGCGGCCACACGTGGCCCAACTCGCCGATCGCAGAGGTGATCGGCGACGCTCTCGGCTACTTCACCCTCGATGTCGACGCCACCGTCGACGGGTGGACGTTCATGGCCGAGCACTCGCTCGACTGAGCCGGCGCCCGCCAACTGGACAGCCAAGTGCTTTTGTGAAACGTTCGACATCCGGCGCTCGGGGCGAGGGGGCCGGTCGTAGGGAGTGCGATGGGCGCCCTCCCGCACACACCTTTGGGGGCAATCATGCAGATCTTCAGCCGGACGCTCGGGACACTGGGACCACAGGACGAGATCATGGCCTGGGCCACCGACATGACGGCCTACGTGAGCGACAAGTCCGGCAACGAGGTCGCCCTGTGGGTGCCGATGTTCGGTTGGCCCCTCGGCACGCTCGGTTGGAGCATGCGGGTCGACGGACTGGCCGGTATGCAGGCCGCTCTGGCGCCGCTGGCCGCCGATGCCGACTACTTCGCCAAGGCGGCCACGGCTCGCGAGTGGGTCCACACCCCCGCCGAAGACCGTCTGGTCACGTCGCTCACCGGTGACCTCGGCGATCCCCCGCCGGTCGGATCGGTCGTCACCATCACCACCGCCATCATGGCCGGCGGACGTTACGGAGACGCCATCGCCTGGGGGCTCGAGGCCGCCGCCAGGGTGCACGAGGTCACCGGGATACCCACGATCTTCGGCACCGAGGAGTCGGGAACCTTCGGTGCAGTCCAGTGGATCGGCGGGAGCCCTGATGCTGCCGGCGCCGACGCGGCCCGCGAAGCGATCAACGCCGACGAGACGTACCTGAACATGCTGTCGTCGGTCGGTGAGCTGTTCCTCCCCGGATCCGGGCATCGGTCGATCATCACCCGCGTCGCCTGAGCGACGCCTCGAGCCACCTTCAGTAGTCGAGGCCCTTCTTGGCGGCGATGCCGCGGTCGTAGGCGTGCTTGACGTTGCGCATCTCGGTGACCGTGTCGGCCGCCTCGATGAGCGCCTCGGGCGCGTCGCGCCCGGTGATGATCACCGAGGTGTGGCTCGGCCGGTCGGCCAGCACCTCGACCACCTCGGCCACATCGACCCAACCCCACGTGAGCAGATAGGTGAGCTCGTCGAGGATCACCAGCCGATGGTCGCCACTCTCGATCACCGCCCTCGCCTGCGCCCACGCCTCGACACCAATGCGGCGATCGTGGTCGAGGTCGTCGCTGTCCCAGGTGAAGCCGGCTCCCAGCGCCTGCCAGTGCACGCCGAGCTTTCGGCCCAGCGCCTCCTCGCCCACCTTCCAGTCGCCCGACTTGACGAACTGGAGCACGGCCACCGACCAGCCCTGGGCCAGGGCCCGGAGCATGGTGCCGAAGGCGGCGGTCGACTTGCCCTTGCCGTCGCCGGTGTTCACCAGCACGAGCGAGTCGGCCGTGGCCAATTTTTCGGGCCGAGGATCGTCGGTGGGCGGAACGTCGGTCATTTGGTCTCGTTTCGGCGAAGGGGGACGACGACGTGGCGCCCGTCGTGCACGATCACATCGACGCTGGCACCGTAGTGGCGGCCGATCAGCACCGGATCGAGCACCTCCGCCGGGCGGCCACCCGCCACGACCCGGCCACCGGCCAACAACAGCATGTGGTCGGCGTGTTCGCCGGCGAGACCGAGGTCGTGCATCGTGGCGATCACCGTCACCCCGTTGCGGCGACGGAGGTCGTCGACGGCGTCGAGTACCTCGACCTGGTGACCGATGTCGAGAGCGGTGGTCGGCTCGTCGAGGATCAGCGTGCGAGCTCGTTGCACCAGCGCTCTCGCCACCAACGCCAGCTGCCGCTCGCCGCCCGACAACGACGACACCCAACGCGACGCCAGATCGCCGAGGCCGAACTGGCCCAACGCCGCCTGGGCCTCGGCGGCCTCGGCCTCGCCGGGCCACGCGCCCCGGGCGAGCCGGGGGTTCACGCCGAGTAGCACGTAGTCGAGCACTCGCATTCCCTCGGGCGTTGCCGGCGACTGCGGGAGATACGCCAGGCGCCGCGCCCGCTCCCTACGGGTCATCGCGCCCACATCGTCGCCGTCGACCGAGATCGATCCGCCGTGAGGCACCAGACCCAGCAGGGCCCGCAGCAACGTCGACTTCCCGGCGCCATTGGGCCCGATGACCGACAGCCACTGGCCGGCATCGACGCGCAGATCGACACCGTCGACGATTCGTCGACGACCGAGATCGACGGTGACCTCGTGGGCGACCACGCTCATGCCCGCACCCGGGTGGTCGTGCGCAACACGACCAGGAAGAACGGGGCGCCGACGAAGGCCGTGACGACGCCGATCGGCAGTTCGGCCGGTTGCTCGACGGTGCGGGCGGCCAGATCGGCGAGCGCGAGGAACGCGGCGCCGAACAACAGCGACAACGGCAGCACCACGCGGTTGCTGGTGCCGAAAACCAGACGGATGCCGTGGGGCACGACCAGCCCCACGAAGCCGATGAGGCCACTGACCGCCACGGCAGCCGCCGCCGACAACGACGCTGCGAGCACGACCACGGTGCGAACCCGGCGTGGGTCGAGGCCGAGCGCCTGGGCTTCCTCGTCACCGACCGACAGGACATCGAGGGCGCGGCGATGCCACAGCATCACCGCCGACGACACGAGCGCGTAGGGCACCACCGCCAGCACCTCGCTCCATCCCTCGGTGCTGAGCCGACCCAGGATCCACGAGTACACCTGACGCAGCACTTCGGCATCCCTCTGCACGAGGTAGGTCTGGGCCGCGGTGAAGAAGCTGGCCACGGCGACGCCGGCGAGGAGCAGGGTGACCGGAGCGCTCCCCCGCTGGCCGACACCGCCGATGGCGAAGGTGAGGCCGATGGCCGACAGCGCTCCGGCGAACGCCAACAGGGGAACGGCGTCGAACACCCCGACGGCGTCGCCGGCATCGGTGACGAACCCGATGGTCGCACCCATACCGGCGCCGGCGGCGATTCCGAGCAGGTACGGATCGGCCAGCGGGTTCCGGAACGCGGCCTGATAGCTCGCCCCGGAGATGGCCAGCATGGAACCGACGACGAGCCCGAGCACCACTCTCGGGAAGCGGATCTCCCAAACGATGTCGGCCTGGATCGGTGTGAGTCCCGAATCGACGGACAGTCCCGGCATGTGGTCGACCAGCTCGAGCATCACCCGGTCGAGTCGCAGCGACACGGGGCCGAGACCGACACCGAGCACGGTGGCCGCAACCACCGCAGCCACGCCCGCAACGAGCCAACCGGCTCGCAACCGCACGGGCGTCGCCATGGAGGTCATTCCGTTGCCACCCCACGAAGCGCCGCAACGATGTCGGCGAAGAAGTCGACGATGCGCGGCCCCCAACGCGACGCCGTGTCGGAGTCGAGCTCGATGACATTGCCATTCTTCACCGCGGTGAGCTGATCCCAGCCCGGACGGGCGGCAACGGTCTCGGCGCTCTCGCCGTAGGCCGTGTCGGCGAGGAAGATGAAGCCGGGATCAGCCTCGAGCACGAACTCCTCCGAGAGCTGTGGGTAGCCGAAGCCGTCGCGATCAGCCGGATCGGCGATGCTCCGCAGGCCGGCGAGCCCGTAGATCTCGCCGATGAACGTCGTGGAGGTGACCGTGTAGAACGTGTTGTCGATCTCGTGGAAGTAGGTCGGGGCGACGACCGGGTCGGGAAGATCGGCTGCCAGCGCGGCCAGTCCGGACTGCATGCTGGCCACCACCGCGGCCGCTTCGCCGGTGTGCCCGGTGGCCGCTCCGGCCTGGACGATCTGCTCGTAGGCCTCGGCGAGACTCGTGGCGCCCGCATGCAGAATGGTCGGTATGCCCAGCGTCTCGAGCCCCGCGACGAGGTCGCCGGGATCGAAGCTGGTGAAGACGAGATCGGGCTCGAGGGCCGCGATGGCCTCGACGTTGGGCTCGAAGCTGCTGAGGTCGGTCACCGGAGCTGCGGGTGGGTACGTGCTCTGGGAATCGACGGCGATCACCTGGTCGCCGGCACCGATGGCGAACAGCACTTCGGTGCTCACCGTCGACAGTGAGACGATGCGAACCGGCCGCGCCTCGATGCGCACTCCGGCCACCTCGACCGGGAACGTCACCTCGCCGGTGGGCGCAGCGGGAGCCGACTCGGGGAAGGGGCTGCCGCTGCCGCAGGCCGCGACGCCGACGACGACGATGGCAACGATGACGGCGGACAATCGGTTCACGGTTCCTCCTGGAGTCGAGTGCACGCTCGGTCGGCAGGAGGACCCTGTCGAACCCAGCCCTTCCTCGAGGGCACAACGGTTCGTCGGTGGCGGGGCCTCGACCGGACTCGCCGACTCGCTCCCAGGGGAACGGGTCGGACAACCGTTGCGGGACAGTGCCGGGATCTCACCGGACTTCGGACCACGCCATTGTGACGTGCCAGGATGGTACCCCTTGGGCCACACTGAGCACGTGGCCACCTCTCCGCTCGACGCCGTACGTGCGGCCATCGCCGGCCGCACCCGTCAGATCATCGCCGGCGACGGTGGCCCGCCGCCCGACCTCTTCGTGCCGGGCGATCCCGGTTTGTTCGGACCCGAGAGCGCTGCCTGGCACGTGCATGCCGACATCTCCATGTTGATCGGCGGAGTCCGGGCGTTGTTGCTCCAAACCCTGCATCCCCTCGCCATGGCAGGGGTGGCCGACCACAGCGATTATCGCAACGACCCCTTGGGTCGACTCCACCGAACGGCGGGCTTCCTCGGGCGCACGGTTTTCGGTTCGACCCCGGTGGCCGAGGCTGCCCTCGCCCAGGTGCGGGCCATCCATGCTCGCGTCCAGGGCGTCGCTCCCGACGGGCGGCCCTATCGGGCCGACGATCCGCATCTGCTCGGCTGGGTCCATGCCACCGAGGTGCAGAGCTTTCTGGCCGCCCATCAACGGTACGGAAGCGAGCCCCTCGGCTCCGCCGACGCCGACCGCTACGTGGCGGAGATGGCCCGGATCGGGCTGGGTCTCGGTATGAGCGAGGCACCGCGCCGCGTCGCCGAGCTCGAAGCCGAGATCGAGAGGTACGGGCCCGAGCTCGCCTCGACCCGCCAGAGCCGAGCCGCCGTCCGGTTCCTCCTCAATCCTCCCCTCCCACTCGTGACCCGGCCCGCCTACGCCGTGTTGCTCGCCGCCGCCGCCGGACTCCTGCCGACCTCGACGCGGCGCATGCTGGGTCTCCCGCTGTTGCCGCTCAGCGATCCGCTGCTGATCCGACCCGCGGCGACCGGCATCGTCCGCACCCTCGGCTGGGCGCTCGGCTCCTCGGCCGCGCGGCTGGCGGCCGTCGAACGCGTCACCGAGGCGGGCTAACGTCGCCCGCTATGGAGATCGCCGAGTTCCAGCAGCTCATGGAGACCCTCTACGGCGAGGGCGACCGAGAACGCGGCATTCCGGCCACCATTGCCTGGTTGTGCGAGGAGATGGGTGAGCTGGCCCAGGCAGTGCGCAAGGGATCGGTCGATCAACAGCGCCACGAGCTGGGCGATGTGCTCGCCTGGCTGGCCTCGTTGGCCAACCAGCTCGGCCTGAGCCTCGACGACGCCGCCCGCCGGTACGTGACCGATCCGCCCTAGCTCTCGACGATCTCGACCGACTCCACGATCACGCCGCGACTCGGGCCGCCGCCGAGGCCGCTGGCGGGGTCGTCGACGTGCAGGCCGAGAACGGTCTCGAGCACGTCGAGTCCCTCGACGGTCGTGCCGAACTTCAGGTAAGTGCCCTGGGAGTCGAGCAACGCCGTATTCGGACCGGCCGAGAAGAAGTACTGCGCGCCCGACGAATCGGGGCCCTGGGACCGGGCCATGACCAGATCGCCCGGTGCATAGGTGAAGGGACCGGTGAGCTGGCCGGTCTCCTCGTCGAGCACGAAGTCGCCCTCGTCGGCGATGGTGTATCCCGGACCGGGGTCGCCGGGCGCGTTCGTCGTGGGTGAGCCGCCCTGGATGATGTCGATCGACGGGTCGGTGCGGAACAGCGCCGTGCCGTCGTAGTAGCCGTAGCGGGCGAGCACGACGAAGTTGTTGACCGTCTCGGGGGTGGTGTCGGTGTCGAGCTCGACCCGTATCACGCCCTCGGACGTGGTGAACAGGGCCTCGTAGGATGCCCCGGGGTCGAGGCACATCGGCGGAGCCTGTTCGAACACCGTGGTGCGTTCGGCGTCGGGTCCGGGGCACGGTGTCTCGCCGGTGAGGGTCGCGCCGGGGGGAGGTGGGTCGACCACCGCGACGGTGAAGCCTTCGGGCAGCACCGGCCGGTCGGCGGGATCGATGTCGGCGAGGAAGGCCAGATTGCCGATGGTCGGCGGGAGGGGCAGGTCGGCTCCCTCGGGCAGATAGGCGATGGTGTACACCTCGAGATCGTTGGCGAAGGCGATGTCGGCCAACCCCTCGGTGAAGATCTCGGGATCGGCGTCGAGGTCGTCGAGCTGCCACCGCGCCACCTGCAAGACGGTCGGTTCGCCGGTGCAGTCGAAACCCTCGGTGACGGCGTCGCCGCCGGGGATGGAGATCGCGTCGTCGGTGAGCTCGAGTCCGACTGCGGTGAAGAACAGTCCGAGCGTCGCGCCGGGTCCCGAGAACTCCTCGGAGAACGGCTGGATGTGGATGATGCCGTCGGACTGGGAGAACACGCCGCTGGGGTTGTCGGCTGCCGTGAACGGCTGGATGAATCCCTCGCCGGTCTCGTCACAGATGAAGAGTCCGTAGGGCGCGTGCCAGTGGTCGGCGGTGGTCGGTGGCGGGCCGGTGGGCGCCGCCGGCTCGGGCGTCGACTGCTCGCTGACGGCGACATCGGCTGCGGCACTGGAATCGCCGTCGCTGCCACAGGCGCCGGCAACGAGCGCGAACGCCACGACGAGCGCGGCAACAAGACGGGGTGATCGGGGGGAGGGCATCAGGACACGATGCCTTGGGCAAGGAGCGATTCGGCGATCTGGACGGCATTCAACGCCGCCCCCTTGCGAAGGTTGTCGCCCGAGACGAACAGTGCGAGCCCGTTGGCCACTGACTGGTCACGGCGAATGCGACCGACCAAGGTGGCGTCGATACCGGCCGCAGCGAGCGGCGTCGGGAAGTCGACCAGCTGCACGCCCTCGGCTGCGGCGAGCAACACGAGAGCCCGTTCGGGCGTGAGATCGGCGACGAACTCCGCATTGATGGCCAGCGAGTGACCGGTGAAGACGGGGACCCGCACGCACGTGCCACTCACCGCGAGATCGGGAATACCGAGGATCTTGCGGCTCTCGTTCCGGAGCTTTTGCTCTTCGTCGGTCTCCTGGCTGCCGTCGTCGACGATCGACCCTGCGGGAAGGACGTTGTAGGCGATGGTGTCGACGAACTTGTCGGGGGCGGGGAACTCCACGGCGCGACCGTCGTGGGTGAGCTGGGCCGCTCCTTCCACGACCTTGCGCACCTGCTCGTCGAGCTCTTCGACGCCCGCCAACCCGGCACCCGATACGGCCTGATACGTGCTGACGACCAACCGTTTCAGGCCCGCCTCGCGGTGGAGCGGCGCCAGGACCGGCATGGCGACCATCGTGGTGCAGTTGGGGTTGGCGATGATTCCCTTGGAAGCGAGCGAGAGGGCCGATGCATTCACCTCGGGCACGACGAGGGGCACATCGGGGTCCATCCGCCAGGCCGACGAGTTGTCGATGACGATGGCGCCCTGGGCGGCCACCCGGGGGGCCAGGATCCTCGAGGTCGAGGCCCCGGCGGAGAACAGGGCGATGTCGATGCCGCTGTAGTCGGCGGTGTCGGCATCTTCGACCACGATGTCGCCGGTGTCCCACGGCAGGGTTCGACCAGCCGAGCGGGCCGATGCGAAGTACCGCATCGAACTGACGGGGAAGTCCCGTTCGGTGAGCAGGGCGCGCATGACGCTCCCGACCTGACCGGTTGCTCCGATGATTCCGATTTTCACATCGCAGAGACTACCGGTGTCCCCGGACCGAACGAGGTCGGTTTCGCTTCAGGCGAGATCGTCGAGCGGCGCCGGTGCCCGGGCCAGCTCCGACAGCCGCCCGTGGCTCAGGCTGAAGCGCCTCGTGCACGTGCAGCAGTCGGCCACGACGTTGCCCTCGGCGGTGCGCGCCTCGGGCCAGAAGAACAAATTGCCATCACAGCTGTCATCGGGACAGCTGACAATGATGTGAGTGGACCGCCCGGTCGTTCGCAACTGGATCACCTCGTTGCTGAATCTCGTTGTGCCACGAAACTAGACCGAGACCCACCGCAAGGGTCCGCGCAATGATCCGTACGCATCACGACAAGTTTTCGGCCCGCCTCAGTGCGTGGATGTGCTGAGCTCGTACGCGGCGTGCAGGACCTGCACGGCCTGCTCGATGTCGCGCTCGGCGATCACGCACGAGATCCGGATCGGCGAAGTCGAGATCATCTGGATGTTGATGTCGGCGGCCGCCAACGTCTCGAACATCGTGGCCGCGACCCCGGGGTTCGACTTCATGCCGGCACCGATGACCGACACCCGGGCGATCGACTCGTCGGCGGTCACCGCCGTTGCGCCGATCTCGGAGCCGATGGCCTCGCACACCACCAATGCGTTGGCAAGATCTTCACGCGGGACCGTGAAGGAGATGTCGGTGACACCGTCGGCGGAGGTGTTCTGCACGATCATGTCGACATTGGCGCGACTCGTCGGCGAGGGCACGGAACACGCGGGCCGCGACGCCGGGACGGTCGGGAACTCCCGACACCGTCACCTTCGCCTCGGAGGTGTCGGGAGTGATGGCCGAGACGATTGCCTGTTCCATGATCTGGTCCTCCTGGGTGACGAGCGTGCCGGGTTCCCACGTGAACGCGGAGCGAACGTGCAGTGGCACCCCGAACCGCTGGGCGACCTCGACCGATCGCATGGCCGGTTTCGGACATCCGACCGCGGTCATCTCCAACATCTCGTCGAAGGAGATGCGGTGCATCTTGCGGGCGCCGGCGACCATCCGCGGGTCGGTCGTGAACACCCCCGACACGTCGGTGTAGATCTCGCACGAGTCGGCTCCGAGGGCTTTGGCGAGCGCGACGGCGGTGGTGTCGCTGCCCCGCGACCCAAGAACGTGACGTTGCGGTCGGTCGAGACGCCCTGGGCGCCGGCGACCACGGCCACGCGGCCTGCGTCGAGGGCCGCGCGCACCCGTTCGGGAGTGACGTCGAGGATCTTGGCGTTGCGGTGATTGGTGTCGGTCAGGAGGCCGGCCTGTGATCCGGTGAAGCTGTCGGCATGAATGCCGAGGTCGTGCAGCGCCATGCACACCAGCGCGATGGCCTTGCGCTCGCCGGCGGTGATGAGCATGTCCATCTCCCGCCCGGGATGAGTCGACGACACGGCTCCGGCGAGGCGCAGGAGCTCATCGGTCTCCTTGCCCATGGCCGAGACGACCAGCACGACGGAGTCTCCCCGTCGCCGACAACGGCGGACCTGGTCGGCCACTTCTCGGATCCGATCGGCGTCACCGACCGAGGTGCCGCCGAATTTCTGCACGAGCAGAGCCATGAGCCGTCACGGTAACCCACGGCCCACCCAACGACACGGAGTCTTTCGTTGCTACCGTGACCGGCCATGGCGAATGAAAAGCGTCGGCGCCAGAAGGCTGCCCGGCAGGCCAAGGCCCGCAAGACACCACCCGCAGGTGAGGCGGTCGACGACGGCTCGTTTCCCGACATCCCCGACGCCGGGCCCGAACCGGCGGCCAAGCCGGCGGTCGAGGTGGTGGCCGCCACTCCCGGTCGCAGCGCCAAGGCGCCGAAGGACGCCGCCGCCGTCGATGCCCGGCGCCAGGCCGTGCGCAACGTGCGGCTGAAGAAGCAGCGCAACCTCGCTTTCCGCCGCTTCGCCATCATCATGGCTGCGATCGTGGTCACCTTCATCGTCATCGGCTTCCTGTTGTCGGGCGACGACACGGGTGACGGCGTGATCACCCAGGAAGACGCCAACTACCTGACCTTCCTCACGTCGGACTTCGGCACCGGTCCGTGCGCCGACGGAGCCGGGCCCGCACCGACATCGTTCGACGACGCGCCCCAGCGCTGCATCGACCAGGGCGAGGAGCTGCAGGCGACCTTCGACACCAGCCTCGGCACCATCGTGACCGAGCTCAACACCATCGAGACCTTCGGGACGGCCAACAACTTCGTGAACCTGGCCCGCAGCGGCTACTACGACGGCCTCGAGGTGTTCCGCACCGACCCCCTCGCCAGCACCGTCACCTCGGGTGCCGCCACCAACGACGAATCCGATCCGGGTCCGGGCTACACGATCGCCGACGAGGCCACCGGCTTCGTCTACGGCCCGGGGATGTTGGCCATGTCCCGCACCGAGGCGCCCGACAGCGCGGGCAGCGCCTACTTCTTCACCGTCGGCCCCGAGGCCGGCGTGCTCGACGCCCAGGGCAACTTCGTCGTGTTCGGCCAGGTCACCGAGGGTCTCGACGTGCTTCAGGCGATCCTCGACCTGCACGTTCCCGACGCGGGAAGTGTCACCGGCGGACGGCCGAGCCAGACCGTCACGATCAACTCGGTCACCATCGGTCCGATTCCGCCGCCGGCCTGAACCGACCGGCGCCGTTCACGGCGATTCGTTGCGCGCCCCGGCGGGCGTGTGCCGGGCCACTCCGACCGCCACCGACGTCATGGGCCACGCCCAGCGGGGCAGCTCGATGCGGTGTACCTCGATGACGCTCAGTCCACGCGCCACAGCGCCAGCCGGAACCCGGAGTGAATCCGGAGGTTGGCCGAGACCTCGGTGGCCGGACGCCACAGGCGCTGGAGCCCGCCGACCACACCGCCGGTTCGTGTCGGTTCGGCGAACAGCAGCCGACCACCGGCCGGTTCGAGCAGCGATGCCAGTCGAACTGCGTAGCCATCGACGCCGCGTTCGATCGTGGTTCGCAACACCGACACCACCGTGTCGAAGGGGCGATCGCTCGGCTCGTCGGACCGACGCGGCGCCCACACGACCGCTTCGCCGCTGAGACACTGCACCGGGGACAGATCGATCGTCGCCCCGACGGCTCGGTCGAGGAGGCGACCGACCGGTTCACGGATGACCGCTCGGGTGGCCCGGGTGGCGTCGACGCCGAGCAGGTCGGTCAAGGGGTTGGCCATCACGGTCAACGCTACCGCTGCCCCCACCGCCGGGGCCTAGGGTCTGCTCCGTGGAGCATCTCTGGCGTCCGATCGAACCGCCACCGAGTCCATGGATGTTCCCTCCCGCGACCGAGGCCGACGACAACGACGTGGTCGGTGTCGGCGCCGATCTCGAGCCCGGAACCCTTCTGCTCGCCTATCGGAATGGGCTGTTCCCGATGCCGATCTCCCGATCGGGACTGATGGGTTGGTGGTCGCCGGACCCTCGAGGAATCTTCGAGATCGACGACATCCGGGCGGGTCGGACGCTGCGTCGGTCGGCCCGTCGCTTCACCACCACCGTCGACCGCAGCTTCGATCAGGTCGTGACCCGCTGCGCCGAGCTGCCTCGCCCCGGTGGGTGGATCACCCCGGAGATACGCGACGCCTATGGCGAGCTGCACCGCCTCGGCTGGGCCCACAGCGTCGAGGTACGCCTCGACGACGAGCTGGTCGGCGGGCTCTACGGGGTCTGCCTCGGCGGCGTGTTCGCGGGCGAGTCGATGTTCCACACCGAGACCGACGCCAGCAAGGTCGCCCTGTGGGCGTTGCGCGACCTGCTCGACGATGGCCACCCGCGGATCGTCGACGCGCAGTGGCTCACGCCGCACCTGGAGTCGCTCGGTGCACGCGCCATCGATCGTCGCGAGTACCTCGTCCGGCTGCGCCAGGGTCTGACCGTGCCTTTCCCTGCCGGCTTCCAGCGGCGAGACTGACGCCATGGCCGTCGCCCACAAAGCTCACGTCGACCCGTCAAGTTCGCGCCTCCCCGGCCGATGGACAGAGCGATGAAGTTGCTGGGTGTTTCCTCCGCGTTCGCCGGCGCCGCCAGCGGCGTCCTGGGCGTGCTGTCGCTGTCCGATGAACGCCTCGGGCTTCCCGCCGGTGTCTGTGGTCTGCTCGCGGCCGTCGGCGCAGTCTGGCTGCTTCGCTCGTCGATCGCCCAGCGCCGTGATCTGGTGGCCACCCGCACTCGGCTCGAGCAGCTCGAGCACGCCACCGCCGAGCAGATCCAGGCCCGGCTCACGGCCGAGGCCGATGCGCGCTCGGCTCAGCATCGTGCCCAGAAGGCCGAGCTCGGCAGCGATCTTCTCGCCGATCGTCTCCGCACCATCCGTGCCCGTACCACCGGCTCGATGAATGAGCTCACCGATCCCCTCACCGGGCTGTTCGGCGAGGAGTACTTCAGCGCCAGCGTGGACTCTCGCGTGGCGTCGGCTCGCCGCCACCTCCAACCGGTCACTGTCGTGCTGATCGAGGCGGTCATCGGCCTGAACCGGGGAACCCCGAGCCCCGCCGATCCGGTGCGGCTGTCGCAGACCCTCTCCGAGACGTTGCGAGAGGCCGACACCGCCTGCCGGCTCATCGACGGGCGCTTCGCGCTCGTCCTCGAGGACACCCCGGAGAACGGGGCGATCTGGACCGTCGAGCGTTTCCGTCGTCAGATCGTGAACGAGATCGACGACATCACGGTGTGGGCCGGAGTTGCGGGCTATCCCGCCCATGCCTTCGATGCCGACACGGTGGTGCGGCTCGCCGAGCAGGCCCTGCACAGCGCACGCGACTGGGGCCGCGACCGCATCGAAGTGGCTCCGACGCCCTGACTCAGCGGCGAATCGGGAGCTGGGCGCGTGGTCCGATGCCGCGCCACCACCGTCCGGCGAATCGCCAGTCGTTCGATTCCGTCGCCACGACCGTCACGGCGGGCCGCGGCCACAGTTCGGCGTAGGCGGCGAGGATGGCGGCGACCTCGGCCGGTGTGGCCGCCGGCCGGATGTCGAGGCCCGCCGGGACCTCGGTCGAGGTGCTCGAAACCACCAGCGGCTCCGTGGGCTCTGAATCGGTCATCAGAGCGGCACGTTGCCGTGCTTGCGCTGCGGCAGCTCGACGTGTTTCGAGCGCAACACCGAGAAAGCCGCCACCACCTTGGCGCGGGTGTCGACCGGATCGATCACGTCGTCGACGAAACCCTGCTCGGCGGCGATGTAGGGATTGGCGAAACGAGCCGTGTAGTCCGCCACCAGCTCGGCCTTGCGGGCAACGGGATCGGCCGAAGACTGCAGCTCGCGACGATTGATGATCTCGACGGCGCCCTGTGGCCCCATGACGGCGAGCTCCGCAGTCGGCCACGCCAGCGCCACGTCGCACCCGACCGACTTGGAGTCCATGACGACGTAGGCGCCGCCGTAGGCCTTCCGGGTGGTGACCTGCACGCGGGGAACGGTGGCCTCGCAATAGGCATAGAGCAGCTTGGCTCCGTGGCGGATGATGCCGCCGTACTCCTGGTCGACACCCGGAAGGAAGCCGGGCACGTCGACCAGGGTCAGGAGGGGGATGTTGAAGGCGTCGCAGGTGCGAACGAAGCGGGCGGCCTTCTCCGACGACTCGATGTCGAGCACGCCGGCGAGCACCATCGGCTGGTTGCCCACCACGCCGATGGCATGGCCGTCGATGCGGGCGAACCCGCACACGATGTTGGGCGCCCACCGAGCGTGGTACTCGAGGAACTCGCCGTCATCGACGATCGCGTCGATGACCTGACGCATGTCATAGGGCTGGTTCGAGTTGGGTGGGAGAATGGTGGCCAGCTCGGGGCAGAGGCGGTGAGGGTCGTCGGTGGCGGGGAAGGCGGGGGGCGCCTCGAGGTTGTTGGCCGGAAGATAGGTCAGCAGCGTCTTGACCTCGTCGAGCACTTCCTCCTCGCTGGCACCGGTGAAGGTGGCGACGCCCGACTTGCTCGCATGGCTGATGGCACCACCGAGCTCCTCGAGGGTGACCTCCTCGCCGGTGACGGTCTTGACCACATCGGGGCCGGTGATGAACATGTGCGACTTCTCGCGCACCATGAAGATGAAGTCGGTCATCGCCGGGCTGTACACGGCTCCCCCGGCGCACGGGCCGAGAATCACGCTGATCTGGGGGATGATGCCCGATGCCGCGACGTTGCGACGGAAGATCCCGCCATAGCTGTCGAGGCTGGCGACCCCCTCCTGGATGCGAGCGCCGGCGCCGTCGTTGAGCCCGATGAGCGGAGCACCGGTGGACAACGCGAGGTCCATGACCTTGTGGATCTTCGCGGCGAACACCTCGCCGAGGGCGCCACCCATGACCGTGAAGTCCTGCGAGAAGACGAACACCTTGCGTCCGTCGACGGTGCCCCAACCGGTGACCACGCCGTCGGTGTAGGGGCGATCGGGAAGGCCCGCGTCATGAGCGCGATGACGGGCCAACATGTCGAGCTCGTGGAACGAGCCCGTATCGAGCAGGTAGTCGATCCGTTCCCGTGCGAGCAGCTTGCCCTTGGCGTGCTGGCGCTCGATCGATCGAGCCGACCCGGCCACCAGCGCCTCGCTCTTGCGCCGACGCAGGTCGGCCAGCTTGTCGTCGAGCGAGGGTGCAGGGGCGGCGTCGGTCATGGTTGCCGCATGGTACTCGCGGCGTTCGGAGCGGGCCGCACGTACACCGAGCGAGCCCTAGGCTGCGACGATGAGCAGCACCCCGGGCCGATCGTTCGATCTCGTCGTCTTCGGCGCCACCAGCTTCGTCGGCCAGATCCTGTGTCGGCACCTCGTCGATCGTCACGGCCCGACGCGCCGGGTTGCGTTGGGCGATCGCGGGCCGCAGCGCCGCCAAGCTCGATCAGGTCGCCGCCGACACCGGTGCCGATGTCGAGCGCATCGTGGCCGACGCCGCCGACGCCGACGCCATGCGGTCACTGGTGGAGTCGACGCGAGTCGTCGTGTCCACCGTCGGCCCGTACGCGCTGTACGGATCCGAGCTGGTCGCCGCGGCGGCATCGGCGGGGACCGACTACTGCGACCTCAGCGGCGAGCCGCACTGGATGCGCCGCATGATCGAACTGCACCACGAAACCGCCGTGGCCAGCGGCGCTCGCCTCGTGCACAGCTGCGGATTCGACTCGATCCCGTCGGACCTCGGTGTGTGGTTCACCCAGCAGCAGGCCCAGGCCCGGTTCGGCGCACCGTGTGCTCGTATCGCCATGCGGGTGAAAGCGCTGAAGGGCACGGCCAGTGGCGGCACCATCGCCAGCATGCTGAACGCCGTCGAGGAGGCGATGGGCGACAAGGAGCTCCGCCGGGTCATGGGCGATCCGTACGCTCTGGTCCCGCCGGGCACCGCCAGGGGTCCACGTCAACCCGACGTCCGGCTTCCCACCCGCGACGCGGCATCGGGCGCCTGGGTGGCGCCGTTCGTGATGGCCGCGGTCAACACCAAGATCGTGCATCGCAGCCATGCCTTGCTCGGTCGACCGTGGGGCGAAGGGTTCGAGTACGACGAGGCCATGATGATGGGCACCGGCCCGATCGGTGCGGCCAAGGCATCGGCGATGGTCGGCGGTCTCGGCGGGTTCATGGCCCTGGCCGCAGTCAAGCCGGCGCGCAGTCTGCTCGGGCGGGTGCTGCCCGAACCCGGCGAGGGACCGAGCCCCGAGGCCCAGTTGGCGGGCTTCTTCGACATCCGTTTCCACGGCTCCACCGCCGACGGGGACACGATCGTCACCAAGGTCACCGGCGACCGCGACCCGGGATACGGATCGACCGCCAAGATGCTCGGCGAGGTCGCCGTTGCCTTTCTCGACCTCGACCGCTCCCAGGTGGGCGGTGGGTTCCTGACGCCGGCCACCGCCTTCGGTGACGACCTCGTCGAGCGACTGCAAGCCCATGCCGGGCTCACCTTCGGCGTCATCGACGACTGATCGGGCGGCAGTTCCTCAGCGGAATTCGCGGGCGGTCTGGTCGCGCAACATGCGCCGTCCGGCCAGGCCACCGGTGTCGATCTTGAAGCTGACCTCGGTGTCGTCGACTTCGGTGCGCGAGCGACTGTGGATGAGGTTCAGGCAGACGACATCCTGGAGCACCACGTCGCGGTTCATGCGATGGATGAACTCGTCGACACGGGCGTCGTCGATGGCGAAGTCGCGGGCCACCGCCCAGAAATCGAGGGTGGCATCGTCGTCGACCGGCGTTATTGCGTACAGCACCTTCACGTGGGCCGCCTGTTCGTCGTCGTCGTCGGGCGCGACGCCGGCCGGAGCGACCCGCACGTGCAGGAGATAGAACCCCGGCGGGTGGTACTCGATGTCCTGCCACCGATCGATCGGGGTCTCGAGGCCCGTCGACTCCTGGTAGAAGGGCGGGCACTCGACGCTCTCCATGTGCCGGCTGACGTAGATGATCTCCTCGTAATCGTCGACGTTGGTCTCGGTCGGCGTCTCGGCCACCTCGGGGGTGCCGATGTACCCGGCATGCAGGAAGGTCTCGTGGGACAGGTCGAGCAGATTGTCGATGAGGAGCCCATAGGGCGCGTCGAGGTGCTCCATACCGTGCACGGTGGCCCAGCGGTCGTGGCCGAACCACGGCACTTCGGGCACCGCCGTGTGATCGGGGGCCTCGGGATCGCCCATCCACACGAACACCCACGGCGCCTTCTCGACGAGGGGTCGCACGGTCACGTTGGCCCGGCTCGGGATGCGGTCCTGACCAGGGGCCCAGGTGCAGGTGCCGCACGAGTCGAAGCGCAGCCCGTGGTAGCCACACTGGATCTCGTCGCCGATCAGCTCACCCGCCGACAGCGGATACCGCCGGTGTGAGCACCGATCGGCCATGGCCACCGCCTCGCCCGCCTCGGTGCGGAACAGCACCAGGTGCTCGCCGGCCACCGTCCGCGGCAGCAGCGAACGACCGATCTCGTCGGACGAGGCGATCACGTACCAATGCGCTTTGGGATAGGTCCGGGACAGGTGAACCGCGGTTTCACGAATCGGCGTTGTGGTCGTCACGGCAGTTACCCCCGGGGTTCATCTCGACATACGGACATCAGTCCAGTACATGGACAGATACTAACGCATGCCGTCGCCCCACGGAAGAGGGAATCCGGTCGGCGCCCGGAGGCGCCTAGGGTGACGCCATGCGCCGAGTCTGTGTGTTCTGTGGGTCATCCGACGGGAACGAGGCGTCACACGCCGCCCTCGCCGTTCGCCTCGGGCAACAGCTCGCCGAGCGCCGCATCGGCCTGGTCTACGGAGGTGGGCGCGCCGGGATCATGGGCACCATCGCCAACGCCACCATGGCCGCGGGCGGCGAGGTGATCGGGGTGATCCCCCAAGGCCTGTTCGGCGGCGAGATCCCCAACGAGGACATCACCGAACTGCATCGCGTACCCGACATGCACGCTCGCAAGTCGCTCATGTACAGCCTGAGCGACGGCTTCATCGCGCTGCCCGGCGGTCTCGGAACCCTCGAGGAGGTGTTCGAGGCCGCCACCTGGACCACGCTGCGATTGCACGACACACCCAAGCGAGTGGTCCTGCTCGACCCCGACGGCTTCTGGGCCGACCTGATCTCGTTCCTCGACTCCGTGGTGGATGCCGGCTTCGTCCGGCCGTCCAACCGGCGGGTGATCGCCCGGGCCACCTCACCCGAGGAAGCGCTCGAGATGCTGCGGGCCGATCTCGACTCCGAGGGCTCACCGTTCCTCGCGTCCAACCCGTAGCGTCACTGCCGGCCTTGGCTCCGATCGACTCGAACACCGTCGGCTTCCCGTCGCGCCGCACGATGCTGATCGTCGCCTTCGCGGCGTTCATGATGATCGGCCTTCCCGAGGGAGTGCTCGGAACGGCGTGGCCCGAGATCCGCGACAGCGTAGGGCGACCGACGTCTGACCTCGGGCTCGTCCTCGTGGCCTACACCAGCGGCTACCTCGTGGCGTCGGTGGCTTCGGGTCACCTCGCCGAGCGGTGGGGGCTGGGCCACGCGCTCGTCACCGCCGCATCGGCGAGCGTGGCCGGTGGCCTCGTCTTTGCGCTCACGGGACTGTGGATCGGGGTGCTCCTCGGCGCCTTCCTGATGGCGTGCGGCAGTGGCATCACCGACTCCGGCCTGAACGCCTACCTCGCGCTGCAACACGATGCCCGCGCCATGAACACCGCTCATGGCCTCTTCGGTGTCGGGGCCACGCTCGGGCCATTGGCCATCGAGGCGTCGCTGCGCGGCGGGGCGTCATGGGAGATCGTCTACATCGGCATGTCGATGGCGAGTGCAGCGCTGCTCCTCATGTATGTCGCCCACCGCGACATCGCCGACAAGGCCGCCGCCGTGGTCGAGGCCGAAACGGCCGAGGGTCGCGAGGCAACACTGCTGGTGATCGCCCTGCTCGTCGTGTTCTTCTTCTACGTGGCCGCCGAGGCCTCGGTCGGTGCCTGGACGTTCAGCCTGCTCTCGGAGAACCGCAATGTCGATGCCACGGTCGGTCGCATCTTCGTGTCGGCGTTCTGGGGTGGCCTCACCCTCGGTCGCTTCGCCCTCGGCTGGCTCGGCCATCGCCTGCCGCTGCGATCCCTGCTGCGACTCTCGGTGGTCGCCACCGGCATCGGTGTGGGCGTCCTCTCGTTCGATCCCTTTCCCGGCTCCGACCTGGTGGCGTTGCCCGTCATCGGCCTGGCCATGGCCGGTGTCTTCCCCGCCCTGGTTCTGCTCACCCCCGGCTGGCTCGGGTCGGGCCGCACCGCCCGGATCGTCGGCTACCAGCTCGCCGCATCGAGCCTCGGGGCCGTCGGCGCCGCCACCTTCACCCGTCAGCTGGTCGAGTCGCGTGGCGAGGGCGCGATCGCGGCGGCGCTCGCCGCCGCCGCCGCCGGTCTGGTGATCACCTTCGGAGTGCTCGATCGACTGGCTCCTCGCCGGCGCATCGACCTCGCAGCGGGCGCGGCAACCTGACCGCCGAGTAGCGTCGCACCGTGGATCTGCCCGTTATGCCGCCCCTCAAACCCATGCTGGCCAAGGCCGTGCACGAGGTTCCCACCACGCCCGATCTCGCCTATGAGCCGAAGTGGGACGGATTCCGCTGCATCGTGTTTCGCGACGGCGACGAGATCGAGCTGGGCAGCCGCAACGAGCGACCGTTCAATCGCTACTTCCCCGAGCTGCTCGAGCCGCTCAAGGCCAGCCTTCCCGACAAGTGCGTGGTCGACGGGGAGCTCATCGTCCGGATCGACGGTGAGCTCGACTTCGATGCGCTCGGTCAACGCATCCATCCGGCCGACTCACGCGTGCAGATGCTCGCCGAGCGGACGCCGGCGGAGTTCATCGCGTTCGACGTGATCGCCGTCGGCGACATCGACCTCACCGACGAGCCCTTCTCGGTGCGCCGAGGTGTGCTCGAGCGTCTGGCGAGCGATTTCGCCGGACCCGTGCTGGTCACGCCGAGCACGACCGATCACGAGACGGCCGTCGACTGGTTCGACCGGTTCGAGGGCGCCGGGCTCGACGGGCTGATGGCCAAGCCCCTCGACGGCACCTACGTGCCCGACAAGCGGGTCCAGATCAAGGTGAAGCACCGGCGCACTGTCGACTGCGTGGTCGCGGGCTACCGCATGCACAAGAGTGGTGACGGCGTCGGCTCGCTCATCCTCGGGCTCTACGGCGACGACGGCTCCCTCTGGCATGTGGGGGTCGCCGCCAGCTTTCGCGCCTCGATGCGCTCCGCGCTCCTCGACGAGCTCGCGGCCTATCGGCTCGACGACCTCACCGAGCATCCGTGGGCCTCGTGGGCCGACGAGAGCGCCCACGCCACGGGCTCGATGCCGGGCGCGCCGAGCCGCTGGGGCAGCGATCGTGACCAGTCATGGATCCCGCTGCGCATCGAGCGCGTGGCCGAGGTGGCCTACGCCCACGCCAGCAACGGTCGCTTCCGGGGCACCACGTCCTTCGTTCGCTGGCGACCCGATCGCGATCCCGAGAGCTGTCGGCACACCCAGCTCGTGCAGAGTGACCCGCTTCCCTTCAGCGCAGTGCTCGCGGCGAACGGTTGAGGCCCCCGGCGCTCAGTCGTCGCTCCTGGCCCGGCTGGGTGCCACGCGTGGCGGCTCGTTCGGTTGTTTGGGGTACACCGGCGGCCACGGCGCATCCATGAGGCCCGCCGCCATGTCGGCCGCCGACATCGCCAGCAAGGGCTCGATCGACTGCGGGTCGAGGTACATCGCCTCCCAGGGATCCACGTCGGCGGCCCGGTCGAGTACTGCGGCGATGGTGAAGGCGTCGGGATCGACATGGGGCAGCTCCTCCCAGGCGAAGGGCGTACTGACCTGGGCACCGACCCGGGCCCGCACCGACCACGCACCGAACACCGTCTTGTGTGGGGCGTTCTGGTTGAAGTCGACGAAAACACGGGTGCCGCGCTCCTCCTTCCACCACGCGGCGGTGATCAGGTCGGGTCGACGACGTTCGAGCTCACGAGCGGCGGCCACCGCCGCGGCCCGGACCTCGTAGGAGTCCCACCGGGGCTCGAGGCGCACGAACACGTGAATCCCCTTCGAACCGGTGGTCTTGGGGTACGAAGCAATGCCCAGCTCGTCGAAGAGGAGCTTCACCTCGCTCGCCGTTTCGCGCACCTGATCGAACACGACGCCGGGCGTGGGGTCGAGGTCGATCCGCAGTTCGTCGGTGTGGTCGGGGTCGGCGGCCAGGTAGGGCCATGGGTGAAAGCCGAGACAGCCGAGGTTGACCGCCCACACCACATGGCCGATGTCGGTCACCACCAATGCATTCGACGTCGTGCCGTTCGGCGTGGAGACCACCGTGGTCTCGAGCCAGGCCGGCGCGCCCTCGGGTACCCGCTTCTGGAAGAACGACTTCCCGCCGGCGCCGTCGGGGAAGCGCTGCATCAACGTGGGCCGTCCGCCCATCGATGCCAGCAGCGGTCCGGAAATCGCGATGTAGTAGTCGATGAGGTCGAGCTTCGTCTCGCCGTTCCTCGAGAAGAACACCTTGTCGGGGTGGGTGACGCGCACGTCGTGCCCGGCCAGCTCGAGGGTGATCGGATCAGTCATCGGCTGCACCGCTGGTCGGGGGCACGTGGCCGTTGGCCACGGCGTCGGCCAGGATGGCCTCGACCATGTCGGCCACTGCGGGTGCTCCCGGTCGGATGGCGTCGATCACCTCGGCGATGCGGTCGGCGCCGATCCCGTGGTCGTGCCACGGACGCCCGCCGTTGGCTGCGTTGAGCAGGAACGGATGGGCGCGGTCGCAGGCGTACGCGAATCGACCCTCGGCGGTCGAGCCGGTCTCGTACTCGTCCCACAGCTCCCTCAGCTCGGCCCCCTGCCGGCCGGGCAACAGGCCGAAGATGCGATCGGCCGCGGCGTTCTCGAGCGCCAGCTTCGCCTCCGCGGCAGCCGTGTCGAAGAAGTAGGTGTCGCCCGCGTCGGCCTCGACGATGTCGTGGACGAGCAGGATCTCGATCACGCGGCTCAGGTCGACGGGTTCCGCAGCGTAAGGAGCGAGGGCCATCGCCATCATCGCGACGTGCCACGAGTGTTCCGCGGTGTTCTCGCGCCGGGTGCCGTCGACCAGGACCGCCCTCCGCTCGACCGTCTTCAGCCGATCGATGTCGAGCACGAACTCGAGTCGCGAGGCGAGGTCGGCGTCTCGGGCCGCGACGAGGTCGACCATCCGATCGCGGTCGAGAGGGCGTTGCCCGTCAGTGAGGTGATAGGCGAGGAACTGCACCCGCTTGGCCCCACCGTCGGTGTCCTGCTCGCCGATCGGTCGGAACCCGAACCGGCGATGGAAGCGGAGCGAGCCGTCGTTGCGGGGCCGGACGTTCACTTCGGCGGCCAGGACTGTTGCACCGTCGAGCCGTCCCCAGTCGACGAAGGCCTGATAGAGCAACCCGCCCAGGCCCTGTCCCCGCTGATCGGCGCGAACGACCACGCGGTCGACGTACAGGAAGCCCTGGGGGTAGCGCTCGCAGAACGCCCGGTAGTTGAGGCTCTCGTAGGTGAGACCGGGGCCGTGCAGGCCCATCAGGAAGGCCACGAGCTCGCCGCCGCGTTCGGCCACGGTGAACCATCGGGCCTGTTCGGCCAGAACCGACAGCGATGCAGCGTCGAGATGGCCCACCGCGGGCACCGCGGCATTGTTCATCGGAAGGACCACACGCAGGTCATCGGGCGTGGCCGGGCGAAGGTCGATCATGGCTGCGGTGCGAGCTCGCGGGCGCGCGCGGCGAGCTGGGGCACACCGAGCCGAGCACACACCGCGGTGAAGGCCGGCGTCGGACCGGCCCATCGCAGGTCGTCGACGGAGTCGAACAGGTCGAGATCGGTGATCACGGTGGCGATGGTACGAAAAAGGAGCGCGTCGTCGCGATGGTCGGCCAGCGTGGTCGCCAGTTTGGCCGCACCCCGCACCACGACGTCCCAGTCGTCGGCCGAATCGGGGATGTTCTCGATGTGGGTGTAGCGGGCCAGCACGGCTGCCGAGGACTTTGCACCCCAACCGGGAAGACCGGGGAAGCCGTCGGCGCTGTCGCCCACCAGGCCGAGGTAGTCGGCGATGGACTCGGGCCCCACGCCGAATTTCTCGGTCACGCCCGCGGCGTCGATGAGGAGTTGCTTGCGACGGTCGTACTGCACGATGCGGCCGTCGGGCCGCACGCACTGGCCGAGATCCTTGTCGGGGGTGCAGATGATCGCCCGTTCGACCCGCGGGTCGGCGGCGGCGGCGACCGCAGCCGACGCCAGGGCGTCGTCGGCCTCGTGCTCGACCATGGCGAAGACCACGAACCCGGCGGACCGGAGCGCATCTTCGATCTCGGGGAACTGGGCGTACAGGTCGGGGTCGATGCCCGAGCCGTCCTTGTAGTCCTCGTAGAGGTCGTTGCGAAACGACTCGATGACGTGGTCGGTGGCGATACCGACGTGGGTGGCACCGTCACGGACCAGGTCGAGCATGCTCGACAGGACGCCGGTGGTGGCGCCGTGTCGCAGGTCGCGGTTGTTCGGGCCGTAGTGGAAGCGGAACAGCTCGTAGGTGCCGTCGACGAGGTGCACGTTCATCGACCCAGCGTGACACAGGAGAGGAGGAGCCGCTCTCCCCAACCGACGGGTCCGCGACTAGAGTCGTCGCAAACGGAGAAGGGTTGAATTCGTGGGCCTGACCCCTGCCGACATCACCAACACATCCTTTGCGCACGCGCGTAAGGGCTACGACGTCGACGAGGTCGACGCGTTCCTTCGCGCGCTCGCGGCCAAGGCGGCCGCCGAGCCCCCGGAGGAGTACGGCCAGCTCGGCGACGAGGTCGCCTCGGTGCTGCGGGCTGCCAACGAGACGGCGTCATCGATCCGCGCCAAGGCCGAGGCCGAGGCCGCGGCGGTGGTGGCCGCCGCCGAACAGTCGCGCCTCGAGGTCGAGCAGGCCCGCGCCGGCGCCGAAGCCGACATCAGCCGCTCGCTGGTCGAAGCCGAGACCTACGCCGCCGAGACCCGTCAGGCCGCCGACGTCTATCACGCCACCACCCGGCGGGAGGCCGACGACTACGCCGTCCACACCCGTCAAGCCGCCGACGCCCACGACGACACCACTCGCACCCAGGCCGACGATTACGCACAGACCACACGCGAAACCGCACTCGAGGAGGCCCGCGTCATCCGCTCGCAGGCCGAGGAGGATGCGCAGCGACGCTCCGCCGCCTTGGTGGCGGCGGCCGAGGAGCGGGTGGCCGAGATGGAGAGTGTCGAGGCGGAGATCCGCTCGCGAGTGCAGTCGATCGCCATCGAGATCCAACGCTTGGCCGACATGGGAAACGGCGTGATCGACCTGCGTGACCGTCGGCGTGTCGTCGTCGAGCCCGAAGAGGACGCCGTCCCGACGTCGCGAGCCATCTGGACCGCCGTCGGCGATGCCATGGCCAGCCCCGAGACACCCGGTCAGGAGTCCTCTGCTTCATGACCACGGTGATCGCCGGAGGCGCCCGCACACCCATCGGGAAGTTGTCGGGAGCGCTGGGTTCGCTCTCGGGTACCGACCTCGGTGGACGCGCGATCGCCGCCGCCCTCGAACGGAGCGGTGTCGAGCCCACCGACGTCGACTACGTGGTCATGGGCCAGGTGCTACAGGCAGGAGCCGGCCAGGCCTCCGCCCGCAAGGCGGCCGCCAACGCGGGGATTCCCCTCACGGTCCCGGCGACCACCGTCAACAAAGTGTGCCTGTCGGGGATCAACGCCATCCATCTGGCCCACCACATGGTGCAGTCGGGTGACGCCGACATCGTGGTGGCCGGCGGCATGGAGTCGATGACACAGGCGCCGTACCTCCTTCCCGGCGCTCGTGCCGGGTTCCGTGCCGGCGACCAGACCGTGGTCGACTCGTTGTTCCACGACGGCCTGTTCTGTGCGCTCGAGGCCTGCCTCATGGGCGAGGCAACCGATCGTTACGGCGCATCCGCGAGCCTGTCGCGCGTCGCCCAGGACGAAGTCGCCGCCGCGTCGCACGAGCGGGCGGCGCGTGCGACCAAGGACGGCATCTTCGCCGAGGAGATCGTCGCCGTCGCCGTTCCCCAGCGCCGGGGCGAACCCGCAGTGGTCGACGAAGACGAAGGGATACGGGCGGCGACCACGGTCGACTCGCTCGGCGCATTGCGCCCGGCGTTCACCGACGCCGGCAGCATCACCGCCGGCAACGCCAGTCAGATCAGCGATGGCGCCTCGGCCGTGGTCGTCATGAGCTCCGCCACCGCGGCCCGCCGCGGTCTCGACCCGCTGGGTGAGATCGTCGGCTACGGGCAGGTGGCCGGACCCGACCCCTCACTCCTGCACCAACCCTCCAATGCCATTCGCGCGGCACTGGCCGGTACCGACGTGACGCTCGCTCAACTCGACCTCTTCGAGATCAACGAGGCGTTCGCCGCCGTGGCCGTCGCCTCGATGGCCGACCTCGGCGTCGACGCGTCGGTGACGAACGTCAACGGTGGCGCCATCGCCCTCGGCCACCCCATCGGGGCCTCGGGCAATCGCCTCGTTCTCACGCTGTTGCACGAGCTGCGTCGTCGCGGTGGCGGCCTCGGTACGGCCGCCTTGTGCGGCGGTGGGGGTCAGGGCGACGCCATCATCGTTCGCGTCTGACCCGTGCCGTCCCATTGCGGCCCGGGAATTGCTTCACGTTACGGTTTGATTACACTGTTGGTCTGCTCGTAGCCGTGGATCCCCCGAGAGCACCCGCTTCACCCGTGCGTAATCGTCTCATTTCTGCCATCGTCTCCTCGCTCCTTCTCGTAGGAGTGCTCGGGATCGCGCCCGCCCCGGCCCAGGACTCGCTGGAGGACGCTCGAGCCGAACGGGAAGAGCTGCGGCGCCAGGCCGCCGAGGTCGCCGCCGAGATCGACCTGCTCGGTGCCCAGGACGCCGACGTGGCCCAGGCGTTGGCCGATCTCGAGGCGTTCGTCGCCCAGACCCAGGCCGACATCGAGGCCGCCGAGCTGGCCATCGCCCAGGCCGAGGCCGAGGCCGCGGCCACCGACCTGGAGGTCGAGCGGCTGAACGGGGAGATCGCCGGTGCCCGCGAGGTCGTGCGCACCTTCGCGGTCACCGCCTACGTGTCGCCCGACGGCTCCGATCTCGACAACCTCCTGGCCGCCACCGACCCTCGGACCAACGAGCTCCGGAAGTTCTTCGTCGGGCTGGCCGGAGGCAACGCCGACGACGCGATCGGCGAACTCCGACGACTACAGGACGACCAGGACGCCCTGCGACTCGTTGCCGAGGGCGCCAGGGACCGGGCCGACGCCAGCCGGGCCGAGCTCGAGGTCAAGCTCGTCGAGCTCCGCGATGCGATTGCAGCCCAGGAATCGATCCGGGCCGACATCGAACGCCGAATCGACGAGTGGGAAGGCGAGTCGGCCGCCCTGGCTGCCGCCGACGCCGAGGTGACCGCGATCATCCAGGCCGAAGAAGCGCGAATCGAGGCCGCCCGTCAGGCCGAGATCCAGCGCCTGGCCGACCTGGAACGCCAGCGACTGGCCGAGGAGCAACGCCTGGCCGACCTCGCACAACAGCGCCAGCTCGCCGAGGAACAGGCGGTCACGCCGGAGGTCACCCCCGACGACGGTGCGGTCGATTCACCGGCCCTGCCGCCGGTCGACGCGCCGTCCAGTTTCATCTGGCCGGTGAACGGCGCCGTCGTCTCATCATTCGGGTTCCGTATCCACCCGATCTTCGGGACCCAGCGCTTCCATTCCGGCATCGACATCAACGCGGGGACGGGTACGCCCATCGCGGCGTCCGCCGGCGGCGTGGTGATCACGGCGGGCTGGATGGACGGCTATGGCAACACCGTGATCATCGACCACGGTGGCGGCTTCGCCACGCTGTACGGCCATCAGTCGCAGCTCGGGGTCTCGGTGGGCCAGTCGGTGAACCAGGGCGCCATCATCGGTTACGTCGGCTCCACCGGTTGGTCGACCGGGCCCCACCTGCATTTCGAGATCCGCATCGGTGGCGCTCCCGTCGATCCCCTCGGCTATCTCTAGGGCCGGGTATCCCACGACGGCCACGAACCGGTTCTAGTGTCGTGCCCATGTCGCGGATGTCGGTCATCGGAGTGATCCTGTGCATGTGCCTCTGCGGCACCGCCGCCGCTTCGCCCGGTGCCCCGCCGGCCGACGAGACCACGACGTGGTTCTTCTCGAACCGGCTGGCCGGCGGGTCGGCGGCCTTCTCGGTGGCCTTCGGTGACGCCGGGGCCGACGGCTACCTGAGTGGCGACTGGGACGGCAGTGGCGTCGACGGCATCGCGGTGCGATCGGGGCGCCTCTACCGGCAGTACGACCTGCAGACCGGCACGACCAGAGTGGTCTCCTTCGGCACGGCGGACGACGAGGTGTTCGTCGGCGACTGGGACGGCAACGGCACCGACACCCTCGCGGTCCGACGCGGCAACGTCTTCTATGCCAGCTCCACGGGTCGATCAGGGGTCGCCGACATCGTGTTCGCGTACGGACGTGCCGGCGACGAGGTGTTCGTCGGTGACTGGGACGGCAACGGCACCGACACGCTCGCGGTCCGACGCGGCAACCAGTTCCTCGTGCGCAACTCGGTCACGACGGGCCCGGCCGAGACGGCCTTCGCCTACGGGAGAACGCACGACGAGGTGCTGGTCGGGGACTTCGACGGCGACGGCAACGACACCTTCGCGGTGCGACGGGGCAAGGAGTACCACGTGCGGGACGACCTTCGCTCCGGTCCGGCCTCGGTCGTGTTCTCCTACGGCCGGGCCGCCGATCAGGTGACGCTGGGCGACTGGGATGGCGACGGCGACGACACGCTCGCGGTTCGACGCGTCGGCGTGCCGCTGCCGAACGCACCGTCGATCACCGGCGCCCGTTTCGTCGCTCACTACGGCTCGAGCGCAACGCCGTTGCTCGGCGTACTGGGCGAGGGCACCGTCGCCGACTCGGCCCGCCGCGTGGCCGCCCGCGCCGCCGAGTGGGACGGGTTCGGTCTGCCCACGGTGCCCGCGGCCGAGTTCATCGCCACGATCGCGAACGCGTCGCCCGGCCCACAGGGCGACTGGAGCGTCCGCATCCCCCACAACGAGATCCGGCCCTACATCGAGGCGATGCGCTCGGTGGGCGGCATCACCGTCCTCGACCTCCAACCCGGTCGGAGCGACTTCCTCACCCAGGCCAAGGAGTACGAAGCACTTCTGCTCGAACCCGACGTCCACCTGGCGCTCGACCCCGAATGGCGAATGCAGCCCGGGCAGATACCCGCACGCGTGATCGGCTCCGTCGATGCAGCCGAGGTCAACGCGGTCACGGCGTGGCTCGACGCGCTGGTCGCGGCGAACGATCTCCCACCCAAGTTGGTGATCATCCATCAGTTCACGCCGTTCATGGTGACCAACCGAGATCGACTCGCCCCTCGCGACAATCTCACGATGCTGATTCACATCGACGGGTTCGGCAGTCCCGAGGCCAAGGTCTCACGCGTGAACGAGCTCCGTCCCACACCTCCGATCCGGCTCGGATTCAAGCTGTTCCTCGACGAGGACACGCGGCTGATGGCGCCGGCCGAGGTGATCGAACGTCTCGCTCCCGATCCGATCTACGTGTCGTACCAGTGACGGGTCGCCTCAGGTTCGGGTGAGCTCTTTCCACAGGCTGGCGTAGGCCGCGGCCGAGCGACCCCCGGGGAAGGCGATCGCGACGGGTTGTCGCTTCTCGCAGGCCCGCTCGATCTCGACCGTCTCGGGGATCCAGGTCGACAGGATGTCGCGGTGGTCGGCCCGCAGATCGTCGACGAAGGCGGCGTGGCGGGCCAGCATCGGGTCGACCATGCTGAGGAAGCCGCGAACCCGTGTGCGGGCCGTCGGGTCGCGCTCGACGAAGTCGACGAACTGATCGAAGGACCGGACCGCCAGCATCGAAGGGACGATCGGCACCACGACATCGGCACCGACCCCGACGACCGACTTCACCGCCGAGTCGACGCCGGCCGGCAGGTCGAGCACCAGGAGCTCGTAGTTGCCGTGTTCGGCCGCGACCATCCGAGCCAGCTGCTTGCTGTGGACGAGCGTCGCTCCCGAGGCGAGCGTTGCGTCGGCCGGAATGACCGACAGACCCTCTATGGAACTGGGCACAGGGTCGTGATTGGTCGGTCGCCGGAACAGCCCCGCCCGGGGCGGAGGCTGGGTCAAGGGTTCGACGCCGGTGAGGTGACACGCAGCCGCCTGGGGGTCGAGATCCCACACGACGGCCCGCAGGCCCGACAACGCCGCGGCCGTGGCCACGTTCACCGCAGCCGTGGTCTTTCCCACTCCGCCCTTGACCGCGGCAAACGCCAGAATGCGCATGTAGCGGACCCTATCGGCCTTGCGTACACGGCTCCCCACCTTCGGGGCCTGCGACTTCGCGGATGACAGATCGCCGTCGGTCGCCTAGTTTGAGAGCGGAGCAACACAACGTCGTGCGTTCCTGTCCGGGCCGATCCTGCGAAGGGAGCACCATGCGAATCTCCGAACTTCTCGACACCAAGGGCCAGCGGGTAGCCACTGTCGATCCGGCCGATCGCGTCTCCGACGCCATCGCCCTGCTCGCCGAGTGGGGCATCGGTGCCCTGGTGGCGTCGGCCGACGGCAAGACCATCGCCGGCATCATCTCCGAGCGTGACATCGTGCGCAGCCTGGCCGAAGAACACGAGTGGACGCTGCGACTGCGGGTCGACGACCTCATGACCAAGTCCGTCGTCACCTGCGCACCGAACGACACGGTCGACTCGCTCATGAGCCTCATGACCGCCAATCGCATCCGCCACGTGCCGGTGGTCGAAGCGGGCGAATTGCTCGGCATCGTGAGCATCGGCGATGTCGTCAACATTCGCCTCCAAGAGCTCGAGGCCGAGGCGTCCGCCGTCCACGACTACATCACGCTGGGTCGCTGACCTCGATCGGCTCAGTCGTCGGCAATCGCCGCCGCGTCGAGGGCATCGCCGACCAACTGCGGCAGGGCGATGGCCTCGTCGATGGTGCGCACGTGAACGACCGGAACCATCGGCCTCGACACCAGTGACACCGCCTCGACGTGATCACGTTCGGGTGGCGCCGAGCGCGGGGCCCAACACGACGATGTCGTGCTCGAGGCCGGTGACCCTCGATTC
The DNA here is from genome assembly GCA_963787285.1 of uncultured Acidimicrobiales bacterium. Lineage (GTDB taxonomy): Bacteria > Actinomycetota > Acidimicrobiia > Acidimicrobiales > JAHEJN01 > JAHEJN01. The sequence continues at coordinate 107,031 of CAWBCM010000010.1, forward strand.
GTAGGTGTCGGGATCGAGCACCGCTATGCAGCGATGACCAACGGGTTCGAGAATCTGCGCGGCAGCCTCGGCCATGTCGATGTAGCGGCCCATGAGCAGAACGACAGCCAAAGCAACCTCCTTCGCGCCTCCTCGAGGACCGCAGCCAACGATCGTACTGCGCGCCGTGGCGGGACGTTCGGAGCCGGCAGTCGGTCGCCGTGAACCAGGAACCCGCGCTAGCGAAACCTCGGGGGATGTGCTCAACTTCTGGCTCGACTCGACCGATCACACGGTCGGGAGCCGCTTCGGCCTACGGTGCACAGTCGTCGGAGGCCCCGATCCCACCCGGGTTCTCCACGGCTCACCGAAAGGACCACATGCGGTACGGAATCGCGTCGGCAATGGCCACAGTGGCCGTGTTGCTCACGATCATTGCGGGCCCCGGCTGGTTCGCCAAGAACACGCTCTACGAGACCGATGCGGTGGTCGAGCGGGTCAACACGACCCTCGATGACGAACGGGTCCAGCTCGCCATCGCCGAGAAGGTCACCGATCAGCTGTTCCTGCTCGCGGGAATCGATCGAGAAGCGGCCGTCGACGCCATCGACGAGACCGATGCCGATGCCGATGCCGATCCCGAGGCAACTGCCGATACGAGTATCCTCCCCACCCCGACGCCCGACGAGGCGGTGGATGCCGAAGCGAACGATCTGCTGGCCGATCTCCCGATCGCCGAGGCGCTCCAGTCCGTCGCCACCGAGCGGGCGGCGCTGATCGTCGCCTCGAACCGGCTCGATCCCCAGATCCTGGCCGCCGTGCGTCAGTCGCACGAGGAGTTCCTCGAGGTGGTCGACGGGACGTTGCCGCCGAACACCGAAGGCGTGATCACGATCGACCTGGAGCCGGTGGTCGCGGAGACCCTCGACGCCATCGCCGACGACCCGATCCTCGGATTCCTGAGCACCAGCGATGTCGAGATCGGTGAGTCCACCTTCATCGTGGCCCGAGACGGTCAAGGCGGGGGCGTGTGGTGGGGCATGCTCCGGTCGTTCCCCGACTGGACCAACCTGGCCATCTTCGGAATCTTCGTGCTCCTGGGGGGCGCCATCGTTCTGTCGCCCGAACGCGACCGCATCATGCTCACGTCGGGAGTCGGGATCGCCGTCATCGCTCTCATCATCGGGGCGGCTTCGTGGGCCGCTCGCCCCATCGTCTCGACCGTCTTCATCCGCGACGAGGTCTCGCGTGGTGCGTACGAAGCGGTGTACGACGTCTTGTCGAAGCCGCTCATCAGCCTCGAAGTCCGGATCGCCATCTTCGCCGCCATCCTGGCCGCCATCGGGGGAATCCTCGGTTTCTTCCTCGACTGGCGGGCCGAACGGGCCCTGGCGGAAGGGGCCGAGAACCCCAATGGCTACGACCCCAGCACCCCCATCTACCGTTCGCCCTTCGGTGAGAGCGGCATTCCGCCCGGCCCGCAGCGCTGAGGTCACCGGCTAGGCCGGTGGCAACCGCCCGAGTCCGTCGATCCGGGACGAGCACCTGCCGCCGATAGGTTCGAGGGCCGATGCTCACGATCCCGGACCCCGAAGAGATCCTCGACGGTTTCGTCGACCATGTGGTCGAGCTCGGGCTGGAGCTCTACGAGGCCCAGGAGGAGGCCATCCTCGAGTTGATCGGCGGCGCCAACGTGGTGCTCAACACCCCCACCGGGTCGGGGAAGTCGCTGGTGGCGACGGCTGCGCACTACGCCGCGCTCGCCAATGGCCGGCGCAGCGTCTACACCGCCCCGATCAAGGCGTTGGTGAGCGAGAAGTTCTTCGCACTCTGCCGAGACTTCGGCTCGGAGCGGGTGGGCATGATCACCGGCGACGTGTCGGTCAACGCCGGCGCTCCCATCATCTGTTGCACGGCGGAGATCCTGGCCAACTGGGCCCTGCGCGAGGGCGCCGGAGCCGACGTCGACCTCGTGGTGGCCGACGAGTTCCACTACTACGGCGACCCCCAACGCGGATGGGCGTGGCAGGTTCCGCTGCTCGAGCTGCCTCACGTGCAGTTTCTGTTGATGTCGGCCACCCTGGGCCCGACCGCGTGGCTGGTGGAGGAGCTCGAGCGCCGAACCGGCCGAGCCAGTGTCCTGGTGCGCAGCACCGACCGGCCGGTGCCCCTCGACTTCGCCTACCGCACCACCCGCCTGGTGCACTCGATCGAGAAGCTGCTCGAGCTCGGACGTGCGCCCGTCTACATCGTGCACTTCACCCAGCGCGAAGCGGCAGAGCAGGCGCAGTCGCTCCTGTCGATCGATGTGCTGACCAAGGACGAGAAGGCGCAGGTGAACGAGCTCATCGGCGGGTTTCGCTTCGACAGCCCGATCGGCAAGGACATGCGGCGGTTCGTGACCCACGGCATCGGTTTGCATCATGCCGGACTGCTGCCGAAGTACCGGCTGCTGGTCGAGAAGCTGGCCCAGGCCGGACTGCTCAAGCTGATATGCGGCACCGACACACTGGGCGTCGGGGTGAACGTGCCCATCCGGACGGTGCTGTTCAGCCAGCTGTGCAAGTTCGACGGCAGCGACACCCGTGTCCTGCGGGTGCGCGAGTTCCAACAGATCGCCGGCCGGGCGGGACGCCGCGGGTTCGACACCATGGGCACCGTTTGGGCTCAGGCGCCCGCCCACTGGATCGAGAATCGAATCGGCGAGGAGAAGGCCGCCGTCGACGCGAAAAGAAGAAGAAGCTGGTGAAGAGGAAAGCACCCGAGCGGGGGTACTCCCACTGGGACGAGGCCACCTTCGTCAAGCTCATCGAAGGCGAGCCCGAACCGCTCACCTCGAGCTTCCAGGTCACCCACCAGATGCTGCTCAATCTGCTCGACCGGCCCGGAGACGGGTGTGCGGCGGTCCGGACGCTGATGGTCGACAATCACGAGACACGAAGGCGCCAGCGCGGCCACATACGCCGAGCCATCGGCATCTACCGCTCGTTGGTCGACGCCGACGTGGTCGAGCACCTCGATCAGCCCGACGAGCACGGCCGCACCGTGCGGGTCACCATCGACCTGTCCGACACCTTTGCGCTCAACCAGCCGCTGTCACTGTTCGCCCTCGAGGCCGTCGAGGCGCTCGACCTCGACCACGAAACCCATGCGCTCGACGTGGTCTCGGTCATCGAGTCGGTGCTCGAGAGCCCCCGGGTCATCCTCGCGGCCCAGCTCGACAAACTGATCACCGACACGCTGGCCGAGCTGAAGCGCCGGGGGGTCGAGTACGACGAACGCATGGACGAGATCGCGAAGCTCAGCCATCCGAAACCGCTCGAGGACTTCCTGTACGGCAGCTTCAACCTGTTTCGCGCCCACCATCCGTGGGTGGAGGGCGACACGGTGAAGCCCAAGGCCATCGTGCGCGACCTCTACGAGCGGGCCATGACCTTTCGCGACTACGTGAACCACTACGGCCTGAAGCGTTCGGAAGGTGTGCTGCTCCGCTATCTCACCGACGCCTACCGCGCGTTGCGTCAGACGGTTCCCGACGCACACCGGACCGACCAGGTCGACGACATCGTCGAGTGGCTGGGGGAGCTGGTCCGCCAGGTCGACTCGAGCCTCATCGACGAGTGGGAGAAGCTCCAGCACCCCGATGAGGTGCAGAGCGACGAGATCGTGCTACCCGAGCGGCGCGACGTCACGCAGAACACGCGGGCCTTCCGGGTCATGGTGCGCAACGAGATGTTCCGCTGGATCACGCTGCTCGCCCGGAAGGACAGCACCGCTCTCGCCGAGGCGGGTCGCACGCTCACCGCCGAGGAGATCGACGCGGCCATCGCCGGGTACTGGGACGTGCACGACCGCATCGTGCTCGATGGTGACGCCCGCGGCCCCGACCGCTTCGAGCTCGACGAGTCGGGCACGGTGCACCAGACGATCTCCGATCCCGAGAGCTGGAACGAGTGGTATCTCGCCGCCAAGGTCGACCGGGCTGCCTCGGCCGAAGCGGGCGAACCGGTCCTCGACCTCGTCGAGGTGCGCCGGCGCTAGCGATCAGTCGGCGAAGCCGCTGACCGCGGCCGCATGCTCGGCTCTGGGATAGAGCTGCCGCAACAGGCGCGGTGCCCGGAACGGCTGCCATCCGTGGAGGGGTTGGCCGAGTCGATCGAGAACCGCGAACACCGCACTGGCGTTGTGGCCGAGCCCCGTGTGGCTGCCACGGACCTCGATGCTCTCACTCGACCGACTCCGGTGTTCGAGGCAGGCTTCCCAGCGCACGATCCCGTCGGTCCTGGTGTAGATCGCGGTCGACGGCACGGGCAGGGCGCCCCGTTGATGCTCGCTCCCGCCGAGGTGGTCGTGATAGTGCCGGTCGTAGCGGTGCGCCAGCCCCTCGACCAGGCGGGAGACGGTGGAGCGGTCGCCGGCCTGCATGCGAAACGGGCTGCCGAGGGTGACCACCTGACGCACACGGTCGGGCGCGACGCGGGCCAGGTGCCGAGCGTAGATGCCGCCGAGGCTCCAGCCGACGACACGGACCTGCCGTCCGTGTTCGTCGGCCAGCTCGTCGAGCCGCTCGACGAGCCCACCGATGATCTCCGGGGTCGGCCCGATGTTGCGCCCGAGACTCCATCCCCGGGCGTCGTAGCCCTTGGCGTTGAGCGCCCACCGAAGTGGTGACGTCGAGACGTCGGAGGCGCTGAATCCCGGGAGGACGAGCACCGGCCCGCCATCACCGAAGCGCGCCAGCCGCAGCAGCGGCGACAACATCACCGATCCGGCCAGCTCGGCAACAGCGCGTTGTTCGAGGGCCACCAACAGCCGTGAGGGAGCAGCCAGGGAACCGTCGGCGGAAGCCATGTGAGGACAACCGTACTTGGCGCCGCAGCGCGGCAGCGAATGTACCGACCGTGTCGGCTCGCCGTACTCTCGGAGCGTGAAGCAACTCAGCGGCGTCGACGCGGCCTTCCTCAACATCGAGACGGCCAACACCTACGGCCACGTGTCGAGCCTGTCGGTCTACGACCGGCCCGCCGACCCCGACTTCGACGCCTACGCAGTGGCGCGTGCCCAGATCGAGTCGCGGCTGGCCCGTCTCGACCCCTTTCGGCGCCGACTGGTGCAGGTGCCCCTCGGGCTCGACCACCCGTGGTGGATGCGCGATCCGGCATTCGATCTCGACTTCCACGTACGCCACATCGCCGTGCCCCCGCCGGGAGGAACCGAGCAGGTCACGGCGCTGGTGTCGCGAATCATCGCCCGCCACCTCGACCGGAGCCGCCCGCTGTGGGAGACCTACGTGATCGAGGGTCTCGAGGGCAACCGGTTCGCACTGCTCACCAAGGTCCACCACGCGACGATCGACGGGGCAGCCGGGGCGGAGCTCCTGGCCATGCTCCTCGACCAGACACCCGACGCCGAGCTGACTCCGGCCGAGCCCGACCACCGGCCACCCGAGCGCGAGCCGTCGGGCTTCGAGATGCTCGGCCGCACCGCCCTCTCGTTCGCCACCAAGCCACGCGACGCCATCCGGCTCACCAACAGCGCGGCGGCCGCCCTCCGCGACGTCGCACGACAGCGCGGCCTCGGCGGTCTCGGGGAACTGGTCGGCCGACCGTTGCCGCACCGCATCGCCGTCATGGGCCAGCGCGAATACAACGAGAACGACCCCGACATCGCACCCGTGCTGCCCAGCCTCACCGCACCGAAGACGCCATGGAGCCAGAGCGTGTCGGCCCAGCGCAAGTTCGCGATCGACAGCGTGGCCCTCGAAGAGGTGAAACACACCAAGCGCCTGCTGGGCTGCACGGTGAACGACGTGGTCATGGCCATGGTCGCCGGCGGGCTCCGCAACTGGCTCGACGAGAACGACGCCCTTCCCGCCGAACCCCTCGTTGCGATGGTCCCGGTTTCGGTGCGCACCGGCGACGAGACCGACCGGTGGACCAACCGCGTCTCGAGCCTGTTCGTACCGGTTCCCACCGACTGCGATCAGCCGCTCGATCGTGTCGCCGCGGTCAACCGCACGATGAACGAGGCCAAGGCCACCTTCGATCTCCTTCCGGCCGAGGTCCTCACCGACCTCGCCCAGTTCGCGCCGCCGGCGCTGGCCACGCGGGCCGCCCGACTGGCCACTCGACTGCACATCGGCGATCGCCTGGCGTCACCCATCAACCTGGTCATCTCGAACGTGCCCGGCCCCCGCAGTCCGCTGTTCCTCGGCGGGGCGATGATGCGGCACTACTACCCCGTCTCCACCATTGCCGAAGGGGTCGCCCTGAACGTCACGGTGCAGAGCTATCTCGACACCCTCGACTTCGGACTCGTGACCTGCCGTGATCTGATCCCTGATCTCGAACACATGACCGGCTTGATCGCCGCCGAACTGGGCGTGATTCGCGAGGCCGCCGAGGAGCTGGCCGCCGCCTCCGAGTGACCAGCGCGAATACGACACGGCAGCGGCGGGTTGCCGGTACATGCGGCTTCTCATTCTTCTCGTCGTCCTCGGTCTCGTCGCCACGGCGTGCGGTTCGGCCACCGACACCAGCCCCGAATCGGCACCCGACGCGGAGGGAGCGGAACCGGCGCGGCTCGTGTCGCCCACCGAATCGGCCGATCCATTCGACTTGAGCGGCGGCGCCAGCTCCTCGGACGCAGACGTGCGGGCGATCACCGGCGATGCCCGCGACCAGCTCGGGTTGGATGCGGCGAGCATCAGCGGGCGGTGGAACACCGACTGGAGTCGCGCCACCGTCCCGCTCGGCGAGTTCGCCGCCGGGCTTCGAGGCTCCGATCCCCGCGACGGCATCCCACCCATCGACACACCGAAGTTCGAGGACGTCACGGGAGCCGCACAGTGGCTCGGGGCCAACGAGCCGGGGGCGCTGGTCTCGGTGGGCGACGAAGTGCGCTTCTACCCACTCTCGATCCTCACTCGCCACGAGATCGTGAACGACCGCTTCGGCGACGTGCCGGTGGCCATCACCTTCTGCCCCCTCTGCAACACTGCGCTCGCCTTCGACCGTCGGGTCGACGGGCAGGTGCTGCGCTTCGGGGTCTCGGGTTTGTTGCGCAAGAGCGACCTGGTGATGTGGGACGACGTCACCGAGAGCTTGTGGCAACAGATCAGCGGTGAGGCCGTCGTCGGCGCCCTGGCGGGCACCGTGCTCGACGTGGTGTCGACCTCGATCGTCTCCTTCGCCGACTTCGCGGAGACCCATCCCGACGGACTGTCGCTGTCGCGCGACACCGGGTTCGGTGTCAACTACGGCGCAAACCCGTACGAGGGCTACAGCTCCCAGAACGGTCCCTTCAGCAGCTTCTTCCGCGACGAGCTCGACCCGCGCTTTCCTGCTCTGGAACGGGTCGTCGCCGTGACGATCGACGACGACATCGTCGCCTATCCCTTCAGCGTCATGGCCGAGCAGGGCGCAGTGAACGACGTGGTCGGTGGGCAACCGATCGTGGTGTTCTGGGGCGGCACCACCACCGATGCGCTCGACCGGTCGAGCATCGCCGACAGCCAACAGATCGGCAGCGGCATCGCCTATGACCCCAGCGTCGACGGGGAGCCGCTCACCTTCGTCGCCAACGGCGACGACACCTACAGCGATGCCCAGACCGGATCGACCTGGAACCTGCTCGGCCGGGCGACGGCGGGTGAGCTCGAGGGGACCCAGCTCGCGACGGCGAATCACCGCAACGAGTTCTGGTTTGCCTTCGCCGGCTTCTTTCCCGAGGCTCGGGTGTACGGCGAGAGTTAGATCTCCTTGCTCGGGCGGCCGGGACCCTCGGCGTCCTGGCCGTCCATACCCGGGTTCAGTCGGGCCCGAGCCATGAGATCGGGCATGATCTCACCCACCGAGGCGGGGGTGTCGCCCTGGGTGGCGGTCGGACCGAGGTGCCACTGCTCGGCGATGCCGACCCGGTTGCCGACCACGTCGAACACGCGCCCGGTGACGTTCTTGGCCTCGGGGCTGGCCAGCCATGCGGCCACGTTGGCGATCCAGCGCGGCCCGAGCGCCTCCTGGGCCGCCTCGTCGGCACCGGCGAAACCCGGCAGGTCGGCGGTCATGCGGGTGAAGGCCGCCGGTGCGATGCAGTTCACGGTGACGCCGTAGCGCACCAGCTCCATCGCGGCGATGACGGTGAAGGCGGCGATCCCGGCCTTTGCGGCGCCGTAGTTGGTCTGGCCGACGTTGCCGTAGATGCCCGAAGGCGAGCTGGTGTTGATGATGCGCGCATCGTTCTCGAGGCCCTCCTTGGCGCGGCCGCGCCAGTACACCGATGCGTGGTGGCTGACGTTGAACGTGCCCTTCAGATGTACGGCGACCACGGCGTCCCAGTCGGACTCGGTCATGGAGAACATCATCCGGTCGCGAAGAATGCCGGCGTTGTTGATTACGATGTCGAGCCCGCCGAATGCGTCGACGGCCTGGTCGACCATGGTTTTCGCCTGCTCGAAGTCGGCGACGTTCCCGCCGTTCACGACGGCCTCACCTCCCATCGCCTGGATCTCGGCGACCACCTGTTGCGCTGCGGATGGATCGCCGCCCTCTCCGGTGACGTCGCCGCCCAGGTCGTTCACGACGATCTTGGCGCCTTCGCTCGCCAGCATGAGGCAATGCTCGCGACCGATGCCGCGTGCTCCTCCGGTGACGATGGCGATGCGACCTTCGTTGAGCTTGCTCACGGTGTCTCCTCAGACGGTTGTTCTGTCGTTCTCGGCGTCACATCTGACCACAGCCGACGAAGTCGACGCCATCCGGGCTCCACGGAGGCGGCCGACGATGGTCAGCCGATCAGAGTCTCGAGCTCGGTCAGCAGTTGCCGGCCTCCGCCGGGCTTCGAGTGGTAGGTCTCACCCCGGGCCACGAACGAGGCGAGCGCCGAGAGGCGGAGCGCGGTGCCCTCTCCGTGGAACGAGACGCCCGACCGCGCCAGTCCGAGCAGGTGGCCCGCCGGGCTGTCCCGCAACTGGTCGGGCACGACCCACACGACGTCGTCCGCGTTGATCGGATCGAGCGCCGCCAGCTCGGTCGCCTCGACCGGGTCGGCGGCGGTGATGGCGGCCAGGACGTCCGGATCGACAGCGGCAACCGACGGCGGGCTCACCAGCTGATCGGTGGAGAGGTCGAGCAACACCGCCGGTGCATCCCATACCTTCCAGCCCAGGCGTCGAAGCCGCGCCTGCTCGTCACGGACACCCGGCCCGAAGGCGCGGTCGACGAACACCACCTTCGGGCCCCTGACCAGTGCCGTTCCCGGCAGCTCCAGGTACCCGGTGTCGGCCGCGGCCACCGTGTGCTCGAGACCGCGAACCAACGCCCGCAGCAGCCGGCCACGAGAAGCGGTGGCCACGACCCGAATGTTGTTGACGTAGAGGACGCTCTTGGCCCGAGTCGCCCCTTCGGCCTCGCCCACCAGCACCGAGAGATTGGGTTGCGCATTGCCGCCGGCGATCGCGTCGGGAAACAGATCGAGCACCACCGGGTGCAGATCGGCCGTGGTCGCGCGACAGCCGAGGGTGTGGGGACCCACCGGGAGATCGATCTGGCCCGCCTCGCCGAGGCGGAAACTGCGGTCCAGTCAGAGGTTGGGCGGTACGCCGAGGAAGTGCGAGGGCGCCGGGGGGACACCTTCGGGCTCCACGGTGTCGCCGACGTAGTGGAGCGTCGCGAGACTGGTGACGAGCGAGAGAACATCGGCCAAGACGACCTGTCGATCGACGCCGAAGACCTCGGCGAGGTCGGTGGCGATCTCCGCGAGGGTCGACTGACCGTCGAGGCACTGCCAGACGATCGATGCGGTGTGATTGACCACCTCGGCGTGACCCGTGCGCTCGTCGACGAGCACGGTCTCGTCGCCGATGGCGACCATGGTCACCGCCGGCGAGGGAGCGGGCATCGCGTCGGGAGTCAGCCCATCGACCACCGCCATCAGGATCCTTCCGCTTCCGGGTACTCGTCGGGGCGAATTCTACGGCAGGCGTCGGCGCGCGACTTGGGTGGCTTTCGGTGCGCGGCCCGTCTGGGCGAGACTGGGATGACGCCTGCGAATCGGAGCCTCGCCATGACCGACACCGTTGCCCCCCGCACGAACCTGTATCTGTCGGGGAACTACGCACCCGTGAACGAGGAGGTCACCGCGTTCGACCTGCCGGTGATCGGCGAGCTCCCCACCGAGCTCAACGGCCGCTATCTCCGGAACGGGCCGAACCCCTCCCAGCCGGTCGACGAGGCCACCCACCACTGGTTCCTCGGCGACGGCATGGTGCACGGCATCCGGCTGCGCGAAGGACGCGCCGAGTGGTACCGGAATCGCTACGTGGGATCGCAGGCAATCGCCGAGTGGCGGGGCGAGCCCGACATCGCCGGCCCGAACTGGAACGGCAGCCCCACCGGCCCGAACACCAACGTCGGCGGCTTCGCCGGCACCACCTGGGCCATGGTCGAGGCCGGTGGATGCCCCGTGGAGCTGACCTACGAGCTCGAGACCGTGGCTCGGAACGACTTCAACGGCACCCTCCCCGGCCCCTTCACCGCCCACCCCAAGTTCGACCCCGCCACCGGCGAGCTCCACGCCATGGTCTACGCCCCGGCGCAGTGGTTCGACCACGTGCAGTACGTGGTGGTGGGGCCTGATGCCCGGGTCACCAAGACGGTCGACATCCCCCTTCCCGGCGTGACGATGCTGCACGACATGTCACTGACCAGTCGCTACGCCGTGGTGTACGACCAGCCCGTCACGCTCGACTTCGACATCGCCTTCGCCGGCGGCTTCCCCCTGGTGTGGAACCCGGACTACGGCAACCGCGTCGGGCTGCTTCCCCGCACCGGCACCGCCGACGACATCGTGTGGATCGACGTGCCGCTGGGTTACGCCTTCCACCCGATGAACGCCTACGACACCCCCGACGGTCGGGTGGTGATCGACCTCTGCAGGTACGAGAAGCTCTTCGACCGCGACCGGCTCGGACCCTGGGGCGACTCACTCCCGCGCCTCGAGCGGTGGGAGCTCGACCCGGCCACTCGTACCGCAACGATCACCGTGATCGACGAACGCCCCAACGAGTTCCCGCGCCATCGCAGCTCACTGTCGACCCAGCCGTACCGCTTCGGGTACTGCGCCTCGGTGTCTGCGGTACCGACCGAGGGTTGGCCGACCGTGAAGCACGATCTGCACACCGGGGAGCGAGTCACCTTCGACCACGGCGCGGGCCGGGCGGCCGGTGAGCCGGTGTTCGTCGCCCGTGACGCCGGCACCAACGAGGACGACGGCTGGCTGGTGACCTTCGTGCACGATGCGGCGGCCGGAACCGCCGAGTTCGTGGTGATCGACGCCCAGGACTTCGAGCGGGGCTACGTGGCCCGGGTTCCCCTGCCCCAGCGGGTGCCCTTCGGCTTCCACGGCAACTGGGTCAGCGACGCCAGCGTCGGTCCGGGCTGACCGACGTCGACATCCACGTCGACGTCGATGTCGACGTCGACCTGGGCCAGCGCCTGAGCCGCCACGACCACGTCGGCCGTAAGCGTCAGGTGCTCGGCCAGACGATCCGACCAGATCCACTTGATGGCGTCGACCTCGTCGTTGGGAGCAAAGGAGTTCCGCTCCTCGATGCTCATCCGGTACCAGAGCACGATCTTGGGATTGTCACCGACCCAGTAGCAGGTCGGCTCGAGCCGTTCGACGATCGTGGCCCGAACGCAAGACTCCTCTTCCACCTCGCGTACCGCCGCCTCCTCCCACGACTCCCCGCGATTCAGCTTTCCCTTGGGGAGCGACCAGTCGTCGTGTCGAGGCCGATGCACCGCCAGAACCTGGATCCCCCGCCTTCGTTCCCGCAGAACCACGCCCCCAGCGGCGCGAACAAGGGGTGCTCTCGCCTTGGACACGGCCGCATTGTTGTCGCTCGATCGCGATCGTGCCAACGTGACCGACGCCCACCGGCCGTGCCGTTGCGATCCGACGCCGGCAGTCGACGTGTCGTACGCTTCGGCCCCAACTGCACGCAACGGAGAAGGGACGGGTCTGTGAACCTGCGCACGCTCAGCGACACGCTCACCAGGAATGTCACCGATCAGGCCGACAAGGTCGCCGTCCGACTGAGTGAACACTCGCTCACCTGGGCCGACCTCGACCATCGCTCGAACCAGATGGCGTCCGCGCTGACGGCCGCCGGCGTGTCGGCGGGCGATCGAGTGGCCTTCATCGACAAGAACTCCGTCGAGTTCTTCGAAATGGTGTTCGGTGCGGCCAAGATCGGCGCCGTGCCGGTTCCGGTGAATTGGCGTCTCGCTGCGCCCGAGATGGCGTACATCATCAACGATGCAGGCGCGCCCCTGCTGTTCATCCACAGCGACTTCGCCGAGCACCTGGAGGCAATGCGGGGCGAGCTCACCACCGTCGACCACATCGTGGTGATGGGCGAGGCCGGCGACGACGAGGCCTACGAGGATTGGCTGGCGGCCCACGACGCCGACGGATTCGAGCGCCACGATGCCGACCCCCACGATGTCGCCCTGCAGTTGTACACCTCGGGCACCACCGGCCACCCCAAGGGCGCCCAGCTCACCCACGACAACGCCACCTCGCTCATCGACGTGGCCAGCGACTGGGGTATGACCGCGGGCAGCGTGAGCCTGGCCGCCATGCCGCTGTTCCACATCGGTGGGAGCGGGTGGGCACTGTTCGGCATGGCCATGGGCGCCGAGACCGTGCTGTTGCGCGAGGCCGATCTCGAGCAGTTGCTCCACGACATCAACACCTACGGCATCACGCACGCCTTCCTGGTACCCGCCGTGCTCCAGTTCCTCCAGATCATGCCCCTCGACGGCATCGACCTGTCGTCGATGGAGCTCATCGTGTACGGCGCCTCCCCGATCACCGAGGAGGTGCTGGTGGGGTCGATGAACATGTTCGGTTGCGACTACATGCAGGTCTACGGCCTGACCGAAACGTGCGGTGCGGTCACCATGCTTCCGCCCGAGGACCACCAGCCCGGCGGCGATCTCGCCGAGCTGCTGCGAGCCGCCGGCAAGCCGATGCGGGGCGTGGAACTGCGCATCGTCGACCCCGAGACCGGAGACGATGCCGCCGACGGCGACGTCGGTGAGGTGTGGATCAAGTCGCCGACCAACATGGCCGGCTACTGGAACCTGCCCGAGGCCAGCGCCGAGGCCCTCCCCGGCGGCGGCTGGTTCCGCAGCGGCGATGCCGGCTACATGAAGGACGGCTATCTGTTCCTGCACGACCGGGTGAAGGACATGATCATCTCGGGGGGCGAGAACATCTACCCGGCCGAGATCGAGAACGTGCTCATGGGCCACGACAAGGTGGCCGACGTCGCCGTCATCGGCGTGCCGAGCGACAAGTGGGGCGAGACCCCGAAGGCCATCGTGGTCGCAGCGGCCGACACGGAGCCCACCGCCGAGGAGCTCATCGAGTTCTGCCGCACCCGACTGGCTCGGTTCAAGTGCCCCACGTCGGTCGACTTCGTCGACTCCATCCCCCGCAACCCCACCGGCAAGATCCTCAAACGCGAGCTCCGTGCCCCGTTCTGGGAGGGACGCGAGCGAGCGGTGAACTGAGTTCCCGACGAACGCCCGGCGGCCGCACTCCCGTCTCGGGGAGGCAGCCACCGGCCGTCGGTTCCCGCCGAAATCAGGCCGGTGAGACCTCTTTGACCACTTCGCCGTTCTGGCCCCAGGCCGTGACCAGCCACGACTGCTCGCCGTTGGTGAAGCTCACCTTCACGACTTCGCCGGTCTCCTGGACGATCGTGTACTCGAGGCCCGCGGCGGCCTCGACCCACACGATGGTGGCGAGCCCGTTCTCGACGACCACGCCGAAGGACCCGAGCTCGGTGTTCACGACGCCGTCGTAGGTGCCCGGCGGGGGTGGCGGGGTCAGCTCCTCCACCATGATCTCGTGGTGAATCTTGCCGTCGTCACCGACCCACGCCTTCACCGTCTTGATGTACTGCTCGTTGAAGAACTTCGCCTTCACGACCTCGCCGTGCTGGATCAGCACCTGTGACTCCCAACCCTCGGCCGTCGACAGGATGGCGATCCACAGCAGCCCGTTCGAGTCGCGCTCGACGACGACCCGGCCGTAGCCGTTCACGTCGATCTCCTTGCGCATCTGGACCTCGGGTTGCGGTGCTCGCTCCTCGACCAGGATCTCGTGGTGGATCTTGCCGTCGTCGCCGGCCCATGCCTTCACCGTCTTGATGTACTGCTCGTTGAAGAACTTGGCCTTCACGACCTCGCCGTGTTCGACCAGCACCTTCGACTGCCATCCGTCGGCGGTCGACAGGATGCCGATCCAGAGCGTGGCGGCGTTGCCGTCGCGCTCGACGACGACCCGGCCGTAGCCGTTGACGTCGATCTCCTTGCGGGTCTCGACGGCGGGGGTTTCGGGCCTGTTCGGGCTCTCGACGTTCGGACTCCGGAGTCGGCACCACGGTTCGGGCTCGGGCTCGGATTCGGTCGACCTGGGGAATGACCAACCGTACGACCGGCTCGCCCTCGTCGTCGAGGCCGATGCTCGCCACCAGCGTCGCACCCGACTCGTGCTCGAGGAAGATCACCAGCGTCGGGGCCTCGGCGGCAACGACGGTCGCCGTCCAACCCTCGTTGGTCTCGACCACTCCCAGCACCAGGACCTCACCCCGTCGGGTGTACTCGGCCGTTCCGGCCAGGCCCAGACGGGCGGTCGAGCACGACGTCGGCCGGCGCCTCGGCCTCGGCCGCTTCGTCGCTCGGCTCGGCTTCGACCTCGGGAGTGGTCTCCACCTTTTCGAGTCCCGGCTCGTCTGCGTTCTCCTCGGTGGCCGGACCGGCCACCTCCACCTGGGCGCCACCGTTGTCGGCCCGGGTGGTGGCCCACGCCGCGCCGCCGCCGAGCACCAGTACCGGCACCAGTACCGCGATGCCGGCCATGCGGTGCAGGTGCGAACGCCGCGCCGCCACCATGCGGGGCCGTATCTGGTCGAGCAGGCCGTCGAGTCGTTCGCTGTCGGACGTTTCGTCACCGTGCATTGCGATCATGCCTCCGAGTTGAAGGCGCTCGCCGAGGAGCGCTCACCGAGTGTCGAGCGCAGCGACCGCCGCGCTCGGTGCAGGTGGTACCGGAAAGCGCTCGGCGAGATCCCCATCGCCGCCGCGCCTTCGTCGGTCGAGTAGCCGTGCCCGTAGTAGATGTCGACGGCCTCACGCTGCTGGCCGGGAAGGGCGGCCACGGCGTGTTCGACTGCCGGATCGGGTCCGGGTTCCATCGGCTTCTCGTTCACCCAATCGACTGCGGTGGACGAGAGCGCCTTGCTGTGGCGAACCCGACCCCGCTCCATGTCGATCCGAATGTTGTTCGCGACCCGCTGGACCCAGGCGGCCGGGTTCTGCATCCGTCCGACGCGCCACCACCGTGCGTAGGCACGGATGAACGCTTCCTGCGAACAATCGCCGGCGACATGGTCGGCACAACCAGCACGAGACAGGTTGTGCACGACGTCGTCGTAGTTGTCGCGGAAGAACTCGTCGAAGGTCTGGGGCACCGGTGCTCCTTTCGGGGCTTTGATCGGCCGGGGTGCGGTATCGCTTGACCACACCGACGAGTGAGCGCCCCGATTTGCTTGGTCGCCGGCGGGAATGAGCCCGATGACCCAGAGGCGACCTCCCCGACGACCAGGCGGTGGCTATGGTCACCCGGCGGGCGTCTTTCGACATCTGGAGACGCATCACGATGATCACGACCTCGAAGTACCGATTGGTCGGGCTGGCACTGGCGGCGAGTACGGCTCTGGCGATGGTCGTCGGAACCGCTCCGAGCTCGCCAGCCCAGGGGCCCGACGTGCCACCGGTCAGCGGAGCCGAGGCGTCCGAGGGCATTCCTGATACCTCACAGCTCGCGCAGGGGCGCCTGGCGACGGCGGGCTCGCAGAACTGCGTGCTGCTCGACGACGCGACGGTGCGCTGCTGGGGCATGAACTTCTTCGGACAGCTCGGCTCCACCGCCTACAACGGCACCAACGTCTCCGACGCCACCCCGGAGACGGCGATCGACTTCGGCGTCGGTCGGTCGACCGAGGCCATCGCCACCGGCACCGACCACAACTGCGCCCTGCTCGACAACGCCTCGGTGCGGTGCTGGGGGGCCAACGGCGCCGGCCAGCTCGGTTCGACCGCCAACAACGGCGCGATGAGCGCCAACCCCGCTCCCCAACCGGCGGTTGCGCTCGGCCGGGCGGCACAGGTCGTCGCCGCCGGCGGCAGCCACTCGTGTGCCGTACTCGACAACGCAACCGTCCGCTGCTGGGGGTCGAACGAGTTCGGTGAGCTCGGGGGAGCCACCAACAGCGGGACGACGACCGCCAATCCCGCTCCCCTCACCGCAGTGGACCTGGGCGCGGCCCGCACCGCCGTCTCGGTGAGCGCCGGCTTCGCCCACACGTGTGGGCTCCTCGACGACGGCACCGTGCGCTGCTGGGGCTCCAACTCGTCGGGCCAGCTCGGCTCGACGACCAACAACGGCACCACCGATCCGAATCCTGCCGCCGAACCATCCGTGGCTCTCGGGGCCGGCCGCATCGCCGTCGCCCTCTCGTCGGGAGTCGCGCACACGTGCGCCCTTCTCGACGACGGCAGCGTCCGCTGCTGGGGCTCGAACCTGTTCGGACAGCTCGGAGCGGCGGCCAACAGCGGAACCAGCACTCCGAACCCGGAGCCGCTCGCAACGGTCGACCTCGGCACCGGCCGCACGGCTGTCGCCATCGCCGCGGGCGACGACCACACCTGTGCACTCCTCGACGACGGCAGCGTCCGCTGCTGGGGCCTCAACCAGTTCGGTGAGCTCGGTTCCACGACCAACAACGGCACCACCGATCCCAACCCGGCCCCGGCACCTGCTGTGGCACTGGGGGCGGGGAGGAGCGCGTTGGCCGTGGGCGGTGGCGGTTCGCACACCTGCGCCCTTCTCGACGACGGCACCGTTCGCTGCTGGGGCCTCAACGAGAGCGGTCAGCTCGGCAACACGACCAACAACGGCACCGACAACGTCAACCCGGCACCGCTGGCCGCGGTCGACCTTCCCGCTGTGGCCGTCGACCTCGACGGCGACGGCGTGCGCGATGACACCGACAACTGCCCCACCATTGCCAACGCCGATCAGCGTGACGTCGACGAGGACGGGCTGGGCGATGCGTGCGACCCCATCGACGGACGTCGCAACCGCATCTTCGTCACCAACGTGATCCAGACCGGTCCGGCCGACTACGACTTCGTGTTCGGCCATCCGACCGACGAGATCTTCGCCGGCGACTGGAACGGCAATGGCCGTGACGGCTTCGCCCGACGATCGGGTCGCACCATCCTCGAGGCCGACGAGCAGGGGCGTACGATTCGCACGATCGTGTTCGGCTCGACCACCGACACGCTGTACCGGACCGGCGACTGGGACGGCGACGACGTCGACACCTTCGCCGTGCAGCGTGGCAACGTGTTCCACCTGTCCAACGACCCCAGTGGTGCAGGACCGGTGACCACCATCGGCTACGGCCGGGCCGGCGACCAGGTGTATGTGGGCGACTGGGACGGTGACGGCGACGACACCTTCGCCGTGCGGCGCGGCAACGTCTTCTACGTCCGCAACTCGGTCACCACCGGCGTCGCCGACGTGGTCTTCGGGTACGGGCGGGCCGGCGACGAGGTCCTCGTCGGCGACTGGGACAACGACGGCATCGACACCTTCGCCGTGCGGCGCGGCAACGTGATCTTCATCCGCAACGACTTCGTGACCGGAATCGCCGAAACCACGATTGGGTACGGCCAGGCCGCCGACATCCTGTTGGTCGGTGACTGGAACGGCGACAACATCGACACCTTCGCCGTCCAGCGCGCCGAGATCCTGTGATCGATCGGGCCGGAGTTTGGGAGCAACCGCGGCCGGTGTGCGACGATCTACGTCCATGACCGTCCTCATCGCCGGAACCGTCACCATCGACGCCGACAACCACGACGCCATCCTCGGGGCCGCGCTCGAGATGATGGCCGCCACCCAGCGGGAGCAGGGTTGCATCACCTACGTGTTCACGCCCGATGCTCGCAACAGGGGGGTCTTGCACATCTTCGAGAAGTGGGACTCCGCAGCCGACCTCGACCGGCACCTGACCACCGAGCACATGGCGACATGGCGGGCACGAGGCGAAGAGCTCGGGGTGCTCGACCGCGACCTCTTCGTCTACGAGGTCGCCAGCGAGAGGCCGCTGTAGTTCCGTGGTCGAACGCCGCTCACACCGATCGCACGTGAGCTACATCGACGCGTCACGCCGCTACTACGCGGCGGCGGGCTACGAGAAGCCCTACGAATGGGCCAGCAACGACGACGCACCCTTCGCCGCCCTCCCCCGGCCGCTCGAGCACTGTCGGGTCGGGGTGGTCACCACGTCGTACCTTCCCACCGGCGACCGCACGACCTTCGCCACCCGACCCGACGAGGTCTTCGCCGCGGGCCACGATGCCGTGGCCCGGCTCGACAACCAGGCCCTGCAGTGGGACAAGGACGAGACCCACACCGATGATCCCGGGACCTACCTGCCGCTGGCTCGGCTGGCCGAGGCGGCGGAGTCCGGCCGCATCGGATCGGTCTCCCCTCGCTTCTACGGCATCCCCACGCGGTACTCCCATCGCCGGACGCGCACCGTCGACGCACCCGCAGTGGAGCAGGCCATGAGGAGTGACCGTGTCGACGTTGCCCTCCTGGTGCCACTGTGACCGGTGTGTCATCAGACCGTGAGTCTGACCGCGCGCCATCTCGAGGCCACCGGTATCCCGACTGTCGTCGTCGGCTCGGCTCGAGACATCGTCGAGGAATGCGGCGTGGCCCGCTTCCTCTTCGTCGATTTCCCGCTCGGCAATCCGTGCGGCAAGCCCGACGACGTCGCCATGCAGTCGGCGATCGTCGGCCAGGCCCTCGACCTGCTCGAGCGGGCGTGGCAGCCTCGGACCACCGTGCAGTCGCCGGTCGTGTGGAACCCCGACGACGACGGCTGGCGGACCCGTTTCATGCGGGTCGACGACACCAACCGGGCCGAGCTCGCCGCCATGGGCGAAGCTCGTCGCCGCAAGCAAGCCGAATCCCGAGACAAGCGATGAGTACCGGAGGAATGCCGTGGAAGTCCCCCTGACCATTCGTGATCAACTCGAGCGGGCCGCCCTCGTGTACGGCGATCGCCTGGCCATCTTCGACGAGCCCGATCAACCCGCCGGCGCCATCGGGCCCCTCACCTACCGCGAGTTCCACGCCCACGCCAAGGCCCTGGCCGCCGGCCTCGAGCAACTCGGTGTTCCCTTCGGCGGTCGGGTGGCGATCGTGTCGCAGAACGCGGCGCGGCTGTTGGTGGTGCTCATGGGTGCGCCGGGCTGGGGCCGCGTGGCGGTTCCCATCAACTTCCGGCTCCAGCGGCCCGAGATCGAGTACATCGTCGAACACTCGGGCGCCGAGGTCCTGCTGTATGACCCCGAGCTGGCCGACGTGGTGGCCGACATCCCGGTGAAGCACAGCTTCGAGATCGGCCCGGCCTCCGACGCACTGTTCGACTTCGGTACCGAACCGACCGAGTGGGAGGCCGACGAGCGCGCCACCGCAACCATCAACTACACGAGCGGTACCACGGCGCGGCCCAAGGGCGTGGAGATGAGCCACCGCAACCTGTGGATCAACGCCACGACCTTCGGGTGGCACGCAGGGGTGAGCGACCGCGATGTGTACCTCCACACCCTGCCCATGTTCCACTGCAACGGCTGGGGAATGCCGTACTCGACCACCGGTTTCGGCGTCCCCCAGGTGGTGCTGCGCAAGGTCGACGGCGCCGAGATCCTCCGCCGCGTCGAGCAGCACGGCGTCACCTTCATGTGCGGCGCACCCGCAGTGGTCGCAGCCATCCTCGACGCGGCTGCCGCGTGGGAGGGTCCGGTTCCCGGACGTGACCGGGTCCGCATCATCGTGGCGGGAGCGCCCCCACCCACCCGAACCATCGAGCGGGTCGAGACCGAGCTGGGTTGGGAGTTCATCCAGATCTACGGCCTCACCGAGACCGCTCCGCTCCTCACCATCAATCGCACCCGCGCCGAGTGGGATCATCTCGATCCGGCCGAACGCGCCTCGAAGCTGGTGCGGGCGGGCGCACCGGCCCTCGGAGTGCAGATGCGAATCGACGAGAGCGGCGAGGTCTGTGCCCGGTCGAACGTGGTGCTGAAGAGCTACTGGGCCCAGCCCGAGGCCACCGCGGCGGCCATCCGGGACGGATGGTTCTACACCGGCGACGGCGGGATGATCGACGACGAGAACCACCTTCAGATTCTCGATCGGAAGAAGGACGTCATCATCTCCGGCGGCGAGAACGTGTCGTCGATCGAGGTCGAGGACGCGTTGTTCTCCCATCCCGATGTAGCCGAGGTGGCGGTGATCGGGGTTCCCGATCCGAAGTGGGGCGAGACGGTGAAGGGCCTCGTGGTGCTCCAGGAGGGCAGCACGGCCACCGAGGCCGACCTCATCGCCCACTGCCGCGAGCGCATCGCCCACTACAAGTGCCCCACGTCGGTCGAGCTGCGCGAGGAGCTCGCCCGCACCGCCACCGGAAAGCTCCAGAAGTTCAAGCTTCGCGCCCCGTACTGGGACGGCTACGAGAAGGCCGTCAACTGATCACGCGCATGCCGTGAAGGCCAGCGCCCGCCGCTCACCGCACGTGAGCGCGAAGCGCTCGTAGTCGGAGTCGATCGGCGACATGTCGTAGAGGAGGTCACACGCTGCCCCGCCGCCGGCGCGGCAAGCGTCGTGGACGACGTCGAGGCCGGGGTCGTCGCCGTAGGCCTGCGCGAAGAAATCGTCGCCGGCCGATGTGCCGAAGCGTTCACTGCAGCCGCCGTCGGTGGCAGCGGTCGAACTGCCACAGGTCGACCCGAACGCCTCGTAGCCCGATCCGATGGGCGACATGCCCCACAAGTCGTCACAGGCGTCGTGGATCCCTTCGTCACACGCGTCCCAGAGGGCGTCGAACCCGGCGTTGTCGCCGTAGACATCGCCGGCACGGCCGGGTGCGGTCGGGGCGGCGGGACCGGAATCGGAGCCGGCGTGGCAGCCACCGGACGCACCGGTGCGACGGCCACCGCAGGAGTTGGCGAAGGCCTCGTAGCCCGACCCGACCGGCGACACGAAGAACAACTCGTCGCAGGCCCGATCGTCGCCGCCACGACACGCAATCCACAACGCGTCCAGCTCGGCGTCGTCGCCGAAGCTGCTCAGATCGCGGTAGGTCTCGGTGAGATCGTCGAGCGCGAGCGTCTCGTCGCCACCCTCGGAACCGAAGTCGGCCACGCAGGTGCCGTAGTGCTCGCCCCCCAGCCCGCCGCAGACGACAGCCAACGCTTCGTAGGCCGAGCCCGCCGGCGACGAGAAGTACATGGCGTCGCAGTCGCCGAGAAGGTGCAGCAGGCAGTTGTCGTAGAGCTGATCGAGCACCGGATCGGAACCGTACGGGAGGCCGTCACCGAGCTCGATGGGAACCACGAGGCCATCCTCGTTCACCCAGAAGCCGTCGGGGCGGTCACCATCGGGATCGGCCGAAGGCGTGGTGTCGATATCGGGCTCGTCGGTCCCGTCGACCGCAGCGTCGGCGGTGACCTCGGCCGATTCACCGTTTCCTGCTCCCTCGTCTCTTTCGTCGGCGAAGGCCAGGTCGAGCGGCAAACCGATCTCGGCGTCGAGCTCCGGGCGGTCGCCTCCACTGCAGGCGGTCAGGAGAACCAGACCCGCGACGAACACTCCGATGAACCGCTTCCACATGGCCCACCCCATCGGCGGCGCCGGCCGGGAGGTGAGGATTCGCCGGTCAGAGCTCGGCTTCGCAGTCCGCGTAGAGCGGCTCGGCCGATCGGCCCCCGCAGCTCTCCGCGAACGCCTCGTACTCGGAGCCGACCGGCGAGTCCCACCAGAGATCGTCGCAGGCGCGGAGCACCCCTGCTTCGCAGTCGTCCCAGAGGGCGTCGAGGATGGGGTCGTCGCCGTAGCTGAAGGCGTCACCGCCGAACTCGAGTGGATCGGCGCAGAAGCCGGATATCTCGTCGCTGCGGCCACCACAGGTCGCTCCGAAGAACTCGTAGTCGGAGTCGATGGGTGATGCGTAGTACAGGTCGTCGCAGGCGACGAGGTCACCGCCTTGACAATCGTCGTACAACGCGTCGAGCTCGGCATCGTCGCCGTAGCCGAACGGCTCGGTTCCCGACGGGTCGCCGCCGGCACACGTGCCCGGCGCACCGTTGCTGGTGCCGCCGCAGGTCTGGCCGAACAGCTCGTAATCGGAGTCGATCGGCGCCGAGAAGTACAGGCTGTCGCAGGCGTCGAGGTCGCCGTCTGCGCAGTCGTCGTAGAGTCGATCGAGGAAGGGATCGTCGCCGTAGCTCTCGGGCCGGTCGTCGGGACCGGTGACGCACGTGCCGAACTGCTCGACCGAGCTGGTGCCACCGCAGCTCAACGCGAAGGTCTCGTAGTCGGAGTCGAGCGGAGACGAGTAGTAGAGGCTGTCGCAGGCACTCAGATCACCGGCCTCGCAGTCGTCCCACAACGCATCGAGGTCGGCGTCGTCGCCGTAGCTCATGGGCAGGTTGTCGTCGATGGGTGGGTCGCTGCCGAACTGCGAGTCGAACTCACAGCCTCCGGAGCTGGGTGGCTGGGTGCCGCCACAGGTGTCGCCGAAACTCTCGTATTCGGAGCCGAAGGGAGCGTCGAACCAAAGCGAGTCACAGGCGGCGAGGTCGCCGGCCGCGCAGTCGTCCCACAGCGCATCGAGCGCCGGATCGTCGCCGTAGGTGTCCGCGTCGGAACCGAACGAATCGTCGGCCAGGCCGCTCTCGAACACGGCGAAGTCCTCGGGCACATCGCAGTTGGCGATCGCCCACTCCTGGACGTTGGCGGCGGCGGCTTCGATCTCGGCCGACCGCGGCTCGAGCTCGGCCGCCACCTCCATCATCCGCCCGATGGCTGCAGGATCGTCGTCGCCGATGCCGTCGAAGGCCTCGACCAGCGTCATCGTGACGTCGAAGAGAACGTCCATGTCGTCACTGATCTCGTCGGGAGCCGAGTCGCGCAGCGAGGTCATCGCCTCGCGGAAGACACCCATGTCCTCGTCGAAGCCTCCGCCGAACTGCGCCTCGAGCGAGTCGGTGTCGCTTTCGAGGAAAGCGCAGAACTCGGCGGCATCGCCGGTGCGCACCGTTCCGTCGCTGCCGATGCTGACGCCGCTACTGCCGCCACAGGCTGCGCCGAACAGCGCGACCGCGGCCAGGACCGCCAACTTCGCTCTCATACGCTGCTCCCCGCAGACTCGTGGTTTCTCATGTCTACCCATCAATCGGCAGGCGTCGCCACCCGTTGAGCCGATGGTTGTTCCGACGGTGTTATCACGAGCAGCAGGTCGCCACCGGTCACCGAGCCGACATCGGTGACGGCCACGTGATCGATGGTGCCCGCGATCGGGGCCGAGATGACCGACTCCATCTTCATGGCCTCGATGGCGGCGACCGGTTGGCCGACCTCTACGGTGTCGCCCGCCCCCACCCGGAGGGTGACCACACCGTTGAACGGCGCGGCGACGTGGCCGGGGTTGGCGGGATCGGCCCGCTCGGCTTCGACGGCACCCGAGTCGATCGACTGGTCGCGTACCAACACCGGTCGGATCTGGCCGTTGAGGCGGAACAGGACAGTGCGCAGACCCTTGTCGTCGGGCTCACCGACCGCCTCGAGGCCGACCAGCAGATTCACCCCTCGGTCGAGGGGAAGGTTCTGGTCGCGCGCGTTCGCCTCGAGTCCGTACCAGAACAGCCGGGTGGGGATGACCGACACGTCACCGTGGGCCTCGACGTGTCGTTCGTATTCAGCAGTCGGCCCCGGCAGGACGACGCGGTTGAGGGTCTGCCGACGGTCGGTTTCGAGACCGGCGAGCTGCTCGGCGGCCAACGCAGTGGGCCCGGCCGCGGGGCGCCGCCCCTCGAGGGCTCGGGAGCGAAACGGTTCGGGCCAGCCGCCGGGAGGAGTTCCCAGTTCGCCGTGGAGGAACCCGATGACACTGTCGGGAAGGTCGAAGGCTGCGGGATCGGCCTCGAGCTGGTCGGCGGTGACGCCGGCACCGAGCAGATGGAGGGCGAGATCGCCGACGACCTTCGAGGTCGGCGTGACCTTCACCAGATTGCCGAGCAGCGTGTTGCAGGCGGCGTAGAGCTTCTCGATCTCCTCGAAGCGATCACCGAGCCCGAGCGCAATCGCCTGCTGACGCAGATTCGAGAGCTGGCCACCCGGTATCTCGTGGCGGTACACGGCGCCGGTGGGTGATCGCAGGCCGGCCTCGAAGGGGGCATAGAGCCGCCGCACCGCCTCCCAGAACGGCTCGAGGTCGGCCAGACCGTCGAGGGACAGGCCGGTGGCTCGTGGGGTGTGATCGGTCGCGGCGACGATGGCCGACAGCGGCGGCTGGCTCGTCATGCCCGACAACGGAGCCGATGCGCCGTCGATGGCATCGACACCGACCTCTATGGCCGCCAGGTACGTGGCGAGCTGACCACCGCCGGTGTCGTGGGTGTGCAGATGCACGGGCGCATCGAAGCGCTCTCGCAACGCCGCCACCAGGGTGCGGGCCGCCGGCGCCCGCAGGAGCCCGGCCATGTCCTTGATGCACAGCACGTGGACGCCGGCATCGACGAGTGACTCGGCCAGTCGCAGGTAGTACTCGAGGGTGTAGAGCTCCTCGGCCGGGTTCGAGAGGTCGCCGGTGTAGCACAGGGCGCCTTCGGCGACGGCTCCGACCTCGACGGCGGCCTGGATGGCCGGGCGCATCTGGTCGATGTCGTTGAGGGCGTCGAACACGCGGAAGATGTCGATGCCACTGCGGTGGGCCTCGTCGACGAAGGCGGAGACCACCGACTGCGGGTACGCCGAGTAACCGAGGATGTTGCGACCCCGCAGCAGCATCTGCAGGCACAGGTTCGGGGCGGCGGCACGGATCTGTTCGAGACGGGCCCACGGATCCTCGTGGAGGAAGCGCAGGGCCACGTCGTAGGTGGCGCCGCCCCAGCACTCGAGGCTCAACAGCTCGGGCGTCGAGCGAGCCGCCGCATCGGCCCCGGCCGCGAGATCGGTGGTCCGAACGCGGGTGGCGAGGATCGACTGGTGCGCGTCGCGAAGCGTGGTGTCGGTGACCGCCACGGGCTCGCTGGCCCGCAGCCATTCGGCGAATCGGGCCGGTCCGAGCTCGTCGAGGCGCTGCTTCGATCCGGGTGGCTTGTCCGATGCCAGCGACGGCAGCTTCGCGACGGGGTCGATGGGCGTGGGCGAGGATCCGTACGGTCGGTTGACGGTGACCTCGCCCAGGAACTCGAGCAGGCGCGTCGCCCGATCGGCGCCCGCCGAGGTCTGCAACAGCTCGGGATGGTTCTCGATGAAGCTGGTGGTCACCCCGCCGGCCAGGAACTCCGGGTCGCTCAGCACGGCGCGGATGTAGGGGATGTTGGTGGCGACCCCACGTACTCGGAATTCGGCCAGCGCCCGCCGGGCCCGGGCGGCTGCGTCCTCGAAGGTGCGGCCACGGCAGGTGAGCTTCACCAAGAGGGAGTCGAAGTACGGCGACACGTCGGCCCCCGCGTAGCCGGGGCCACCGTCGAGGCGGATACCGGCGCCGCCGGGTGTGCGGTAGGCGACGATTCGACCGGTATCGGGTCGGAAGTCGTTGGCCGGATCCTCGGTGGTGACCCGACACTGGAGGGCGGTACCTCGCTGCACGATCGACTCCTGGGTCAGACCCAGATCGGCCAAGGTCTCACCGCCGGCGATGCGAAGCTGGCTCTGGACGAGATCGACGTCGGTGGTCTCCTCGGTGACGGTGTGTTCCACCTGGATGCGCGGGTTCATCTCGATGAACACGTAGCGCCCGGCCTGGTCGAGCAGGAACTCGACGGTTCCGGCGTTCTCGTAGTCGATGGCGCGACCGAAGGTCACTGCGTCGGCACACATGCGATCGCGGAGTTCGGGATCGAGACGGGGCGCCGGCGCGATCTCGATGACCTTCTGGTGACGCCGCTGCACCGAGCAGTCCCGTTCGTACAGGTGGATGACCTCGCCGGTGGAGTCGCCCAGCAACTGCACCTCGATGTGGCGCGGCTCGGTCACGGCCTCTTCGAGGAACACGGTCGGGTCACCGAACGCGCTCTGGGCTTCGCGAACCGCTGCGTCGACCGCGTCGGCGAGCTTGTCGGGGTCGGTGACCAGCCGGAGGCCACGGCCGCCCCCACCGGCGGCGGCCTTCACGAAGAGGGGAAAGCCCATGTCGGCGGCGGCGCGGCGGGCATCGGCCACCGAGGTGATCTCGTGTGACTGGTACAGCACGGGCAACCCGGCCTCGAACGCCGTCTGGCGGGCGCGCATCTTGTTCCCGGCCAGGCTCAGCGCATGCGAGTCGGGCCCGACGAAGATGATGTCGTTGGCGGTGCACGCATCGGCCAGCTCGGGGTTCTCCGACAGGAATCCATACCCCGGATAGATGGCGTCGGCGCCGGCGTCGAGCGCAGTGGCCACGATCACCTGGGGGTCGAGGTAGGCCCGTAGCGGTGAGCCGACTTCGCCGATCTGATAGCTCTCGTCGGCCTTCTGGCGGTGCAGGGACCGACGGTCCTCGTAGGTGTACACGGCGACCGTCTCGATGCCCAGTTCGGTCGCCGCGCGAAACGCTCGGATGGCGATCTCGCCGCGGTTGGCCACGAGCAGTTTGGTCAGCGACATCGTCCCATCATGGCGCGTCGGCCCCGACCTCGCGCTTTGCGTTTCGGCAGTGTTTCGCGCCGATTCCGCTCAGTTCCATCTCAGCGGCGACGCCTGCCACGACCGGTCGCCCGGCATCAGGGAGTCGGCTTCGGTCGGACCCCACGAGCCCTGGCGATACCGGTGCACCGGTTCGGGGCCATCGAGGACGGCCTCGACGATGCGCCATGCCTCCTCGACGCCGTCCTGGCGGGCGAAGAGCCGGGCATCGCCCTCGAGCGCATCGCCGAGCAGGCGTTCGTAGGCCTCGCTGCCGTCGCCGCCGAGCGCCTCGCCGTACTCGACCGCCAGGTCGACCGGCTCGCTCAACATCGTCGACCCGGGACGCTTCGCCTGGAGCGTGAGGGTGATGGTGTCGTCGGGCTTCATGCGGAACACCAGGCGGTTCGGCTGGGGTAGCCGAGCGCCGTCGCCGAACAGGAGGCGAGGCGGCTGGGTGAACTCGACCACCGCCTCGGTGTAGGTCTGGGCCATGGCCTTGCCGGCGCGGATGTAGAACGGCACGTCGGCCCACCGCCACGAGTCGATGCGCGTGCGGAGCGCGAGGAAGGTCTCGGTGTCGGAGTCGGCGGCCACGCCCTCCTCGTCGAGGTATCCCTCGTACTGGCCCCGAACGCAGTCGGTGGGCTGCAGCGGGGGCATGGCCCGGAAGATCTTCACCTTCTCGTCTCGTAGTGCGTCGGCGTCCCCGCTCGACGGTGGTTCCATCGCGAGCAGGGCGAGCACCTGGAGCAGGTGGTTCTGCACGACGTCGCGCATGGCGCCGATCTCGTCGTAGAAGCGGCCCCGACCCTCGACACCGAAGTCCTCCGCCATGGTGATGCAGACCGAGCTCGACATAGTGCCGATTCCACAAGGGTTCGAGCAGGGCGTTGGCGAAGCGGAACACCAGCAGGTTCTGGACCGGCTCCTTGCCGAGGAAGTGATCGATGCGAAAGATCGACGACTCGTCGTAGTGCCGGTGCAGGATCTCGTTGAGCTCGCGGGCGCTCGCGAGGTCGCGCCCGAAAGGCTTCTCGACCACGATCCGACCGCCGTCGTTCATCCCCTCACCGGCCAGGCCGGTGGCCACCTCATCGAACAGGAACGGAGGAATGGCCAGATAGGCCACGGGGCAACGGCTGTCGGGAATGCGCTCACGGAGACCACGAAAGGTCTCGGGCCGGTTGTAGTCGCCCTGGACGTAGAGGAACCGCTCGAGCAGCCGATCGGCGACGGCCTGGTCGGTGTCGATGTCGGACGCGTCCAACGAGCCCGCCACCCGTTTGCGAAGGGCAGCGTCGTCCCACTCGGACCGGGCGACCCCGACCACCGGCACATCGAGACGGCCGTCGACCTCGAGCTCGTAGAGCGCGGGGAACAGCTTCTTGTACGCAAGGTCGCCCGACACGCCGAACAGGACCAACGCATCGCCGGCGGGCAATTGCTTCACGAAGTCGACTTCTCCTGGTGGCCGGCGGGCGATTGCCTCACGGAGTCGACTTCTCCTGGTGGCCGCCGAACTCGCTGCGCATGGCCGACAGCACCTTGTTGGCGTAGGCGTCGCGATCGCGACTGGCGAAGCGGGCGAAGAGCGACGCGGTGATCGTCTGGGCGGGAACGCCGAGGTCGACGGCGGCGTGCACCGTCCATCGTCCCTCCCCGGAGTCGGAGACGCGACCCTCGAAACCGGCCAGATCGGGATCGGCGGCGAGAGCGTGGGCGGTGAGATCGACCAGCCACGACGAGATGACGCTGCCGCGGCGCCATACCTGGGTGATGGCCGCAAGATCGAAGTCGTACTGATAGGCCGAACGGTCGGCCAGCGGAGCCGTCTCGGCGTCGGCGGGATGATCGTCGCGGCCCATGCCTGCCGCGTCGAGGATTCCGAGGCCCTCGGCCAGCGCGGCCATCATGCCGTACTCGATGCCGTTGTGGACCATCTTCACGAAGTGCCCGGCGCCGGCGGGGCCGCAGTGCAGCCAGCCGACCTCACCGGGTACGAGCGCGTCGGGGAGGTCGTCGGTGCGCTCGGCGGAGTGCACGCCCGGCGCCAGGGAATCGAGCAGCGGGGTCAGGTGGGCCACGGCGTCGTCGCGGCCGCCGACCATGAGACAGAAGCCACGCTCGAGGCCGTACACGCCGCCGCTGGTGCCGATGTCCACGAACTCGATGCCCTCGGCGGTCAACGCGTCGGCTCGGTCGATCGCGTCGCGGTAGTTGCTGTTGCCGCCGTCGATCACGATGTCGCCGGGATCGAGCAGGGGAACGAGCTCGGCCATGACGTGCTCGACCACTGCCGCCGGGACCATGATCCAGACCACCCGCGGTGCGGTGAGGGCGGCAACCAGCTCGGGCAGGCTGTCGGCGCCGACGAACCCTTCGTTGCGCATGGCGTCGACGGCATCGGCGTGTACGTCGTTGGCCACGCCGTCGTGACCGTCGATGGCCAGCCGGCGGAGCAGGTTGGCACCCATGCGTCCGAGTCCGATCATGCCGAGCTGCATCCGTGGTTCCCTTCGTTGCGTGTCGGCGATGGCCGTAGCACTGTTCCAGTGTGGTCGATTCGCCCTGCTTTCACACTGACATGTTGCGGGCTGAAGAGATGCAGGCAAGAAAGTTGTTGACGTCTGGATGTTACAATCGTAATGTAACTGCAATGTTGCAATCGAAGCGGCGCAGGCCACCCCTGTTCCACATCTTCGGCAGCAGCACGAACTGAAGTATCGTCTTGCCCGGGTCGTTTTCACCGCCCGCGCTCGGCTCGGGCAAGACGATGCTTCGTTCAACGACTGGACCGTCCTGACCAGACCCCCTCCGCGGGGCGGTCAGTCGCGTCCGCCTCGCTACCACAGCGGTCACGACTCGACGGAGCGACGTCCTTCGAGAGCCCGGCCGAGGGTCAGCTCGTCGGCGTAGTCGAGATCGCCACCCACCGGCAGGCCGCTGGCGATGCGCGTGACGTTGATGCCGACGGGCTCGAGGAGCCGCGCCAGATACATGGCGGTGGCCTCGCCCTCGATGTTGGGGTTGGTGCAGAGGATGACTTCCTGCACGACGTCGCCGCGGATGCGCTCGAGGAGTTCGCGGACGCGGAGCTGGTCGGGGCCGATGCCCTCGATGGGGTTGATGGCGCCCTGGAGCACGTGGTAGCGACCGCGGAACTCCTGGGTGCGCTCGACCGCCACGATGTCCTTCGGCTCCTCGACCACGCAGATGACCGACGCATCACGGCGTGAATCGTCGGCACAGCTCGCACTGCTCGGACTCGGAGATGTTGAAGCAGGTGTCGCAGAACCGCACCCGCCGCTTCACCTCGGTGATGGCGTGGGCCAGTCGCTGGGCATCTGGTTCGGGCACCTTGAGCAGGTGGAAAGCGATCCGCTGGGCCGACTTGGGCCCCACACCGGGCAGGCGTCCGAGCTCGTCGATGAGGTCCTGGACGGGCTCGGCGTAGAGGCCGGTCATTCCGATGCGCCGCCGAGCAGGCCGCCGAGGTCGAGGCCGCCGAGGTCGAGGCCGCCCAGATCGAGGCCCCCGCCCTGGTCGTCTGCGCCCAGCTGACCCATGGCGTCGTTGATGGCCGCCAACACGAGGTCTTGCAGCATCTCGATGTCGTCGGGATCGACCGCTTGCGGGGAGATGGTGATCGACGAGAACTCGTAGCTGCCATTGACCTCGACGGTGACCGCGCCACCACCTGAGGTGCCGGTGACGATGCGTTTGGCCGACTCGGCCCGGGACGCCATGAGCTGCTCGCCCATCTTCTCGGCCGCCGCCAGCAGGCTGCCGAGATCGGGCATTCCGCCACTTCCGGCGACGGGCAGATCGGGGGTTTCGGACACGAGGTACTCCAGTGTTCAGGTGGTGTCGGGCTCGACGACTTCGGCGCCGGGAAAGATCTCGGTGAGTCGCTTCAGCTCGGATTGCGGTTCGACATCGGCATCGACGAGATGGTCGATGTTCGAGATGTCGATTGTCTCATCTTCGGCGGTCGATGCGGTCGACGGGTCGGCCCCGGCGGCGGAGACGACCGGTTCCGCGTCGGCGACGACCAGATCGAAGCGGACCCGACGACCGAAATGGCGTTCGAGGATGCCGTCGACCTCGGGCCGGACCTCGGTGCAGCGATCGCGATGCATCTCGTTGGGCAGCGCGAACGCGGCACTGTCGGCGGTGGAGTCGACGAACCGACCACCCTGGAAGCGGGCGCGGGCTCGCTTGGAGAGTGACGGCATCACCACGTCGTCCCAAACAGCGGCGATGTCGACCGACTCGGTCGACGCGACATCGGCCGGTGGGGGCGCCGTCGACTCGGGCTCGGGTGCAACCGCAGCTTCGGGTGCGACCGCCGCCTCGGGTGCAACCACGGGCTCAGGCGCGGCGACGGGCTCAGGTGCGCCTGCGGGTGTCGCGTCGGCCCGGGAGCGGAGGGCACCGAGCGACGGCCTGGTCTCGGGCGCCGCGGCCGGCGGGACGGCGGCCAGCGCTTGGCGTGCGGCGTCGGCCGCGGAGGGCGTCGGCGTCGGCCTCGGCGCGGGGGGCGTCGCGGCTGTCGGGGCAGGGGTCGGCGCGGGTGACAGGGCAACCGCCGCCTCGGGAGATGGGCCGGCTCGTTCGAGACGCTCGATGCGCTCGACGAGCGCGGCCACGCTCGTGTCGAGATCGGGGCGGGTCAACCGCAACAGGGCCACCTCGAGATCGATGCGCGGATCGGGGGCCTGTCGCATGTCGACCAAGGCCGAACCGAGCGTCTCGAGCGCACGGGTGAGGCGAGGGGCACCGGCAGTTTCGGCGACGGTCTGGGCCACCTCGCGGTCGCCGTCGGGCAGGTGCGAGAGGTCGGCGCCGATCACGGCCAGGAACGCGTCGCGCAGACGAGCGAGCACCGACTCGCCGATGACGCGCGGGTCGCGACCCGACCGCAGTGCCCCCTCGACGGAAACCATTGCCGCGCCGGCGTCGATGGCGGCGATGGCCTCGACGATGCCGATGACTGCGTCGAGGTCGCCGTGCACCCCTCCCGCGGCGACCACCTGGTCGAGGGCCGACAGCGTGTCGCGCATCGACCCGCCTCCCTCACGCACCACGTGCGCGATGACGGTGTCGTCGACGTCGAGGCCGGCGTCGTCGGCCACCCAGCGCACGTATCGACTCACCGTGTCGGCGGGGAGCAGCTCGAAGTGGAGGTGCTGGGTGCGACTGCGGATGGTGGGCACCACCTTGTGGGGTTCGGTGGTGGCCAGCACGAACTTCACGTGCTCGGGCGGCTCCTCGAGCGTCTTCAGCAAGGCGTTCTCGGCACCGGGTGTCAGCATGTGCACCTCGTCGAGGATGTACACCTTGGTGCGGCCCGGAGAGCCGAGCGCAACCTTGCCGATGAGGTCGCGCACGGCCTCGACGCCGTTGTTCGACGCGGCATCGAGCTCGTGGAGGTCATAGGACGTTCCACTGGCGAAGGCCAGGCACGAGTCGCACTCGTCGCAGGGCTCACCGTCGTCGCCGAGGTTCGTGCAGTTCAGGGCCTTGGCCATGATGCGAGCGGTCGACGTCTTGCCGGTGCCTCGCGGCCCCGAGAACAGGTAGGCGTGGCCGGTGCGATCGTCTCGCACGGCGTTGCGCAGCGCCGCAACCACGTGCTCCTGCCCGGCGATCTCACTGAACTTGCCGGGGCGATAGCGCCGGTAGAGCGACTGATAGGCCATCGGACCCGAGCCTACAAGCGCATGCCGACGCCGTCGGCGGGAACACGACGGTCCCGCCCTCGAAAGTGACGACCAGGCGATCTGCGGCACACCGCAGGCTCCGCTGAGAGCTGCTGCCTTCCGGCCCTGACTCGATTCACAGGCTGCAGTTGCACAGGACCCGGCCGTCACATTCCAGGGCGGGACCAATCAGTAAGCCAGGATACCCTTTGCGTTCCTGTCCCGACTCGTCGGGGCGAGGAGGGATGCGAGAGCGGCCGAATCGGCTCGCTTGGAAAGCGAGTGTGGGGAAACTCACCGTGGGTTCGAATCCCACTCCCTCCGCGTGTGATCCCACTTCGCGACGACAACCCGACTCGGCGCCGCAGCTATGTCACCTGGCTGATCATGGCTGGTGCCGCCGCCGTGTTCTTCCTGGTGCAACCGTCGTCGGAACCCGACCGGACCGAGTTCCTGTACGAGCAGGCCGCCATTCCCTGCGAGATCACCTCGGGTGCACCGCTCACCTTCGCCGAGATCGAAGAGGACACCTGCAACGATGTTCCCGGTCCGCAGTTCGCGCCCGGCAAGAACGTGTTGGCCAGCCTGGTGGTCGCCATGTTCCTGCACGGCAGCATCGCCCACCTGCTCGGCAATCTGTGGGTCTTCTGGATCTTCGGCAACAACATCGAGGACGAGACCGGCCACCTGCCTTTCGTTGTCTTCTACCTCGCCGCAGGCGTGGTGGCGCTGTTCGCGTACGTGCTCCTGCATCCCGACGGCACCGTGCCCGTCGTCGGCGCGTCGGGCGCCATCGCCGGGATCATGGGCGCCTATTTGATCCTGCACCCGTACGCACGCGTCACCGTCATCGTGCTGCCGTTCTTCTTCCTGCCGTTCCGCCTCCCGGCCGCGGTCTTCCTGGGCGTCTGGTTCGTCCTGCAGTTCCTGCTGGCCGGCGGCGACGAGAACATCGCCTGGGAGGCCCACGTGGGTGGCTTCGTCTTCGGTGTGGTGGTGGCGGCCGTGCTGCGGGCCACGGCGGTCGAGCACGTGGCCGTTCGCTGACCGCACGAACCGGGTTTCGGTTCAGCCGATGTCGAGACCGAGGAGCTCCTCGAAGCGCTCGGCGTAGGCCGCATCGTCGGTGATGGCCCCCAGCTCGACCCAGTCGGCGTCGTCGATGGTGCACCGCACGTTGACCAGCTCGGGTCCGCCCCAGCCGCAGGTGTACCGCAGCTGTGGCTCGTCGCTCGTGCATGCCTCGTAGATGACCGAAGCCACGTCGGAGGGATGCCCGGCATCGGCGTAGCCGGCCGCGTAGAACGCGAACAGCCGCCGATAGGCGAGGTCGTACGCACCGCTCTCGTTCGGGGCGTCGGCGTTCTTGGCGAGGATGGCGGTCTTCACGACGCCCGGTTCGATGATGGCCACGCGGATGCCGAAGGGCGCCAGCTCCTGGGCCAGCCCCTCGCTCATTCCCTCGACCGCCCACTTCGACGTGACGTAGGGCGACTGGGCGATCGCGGCGATGCGACCGGCAATCGACGACACGTTGACGATGCAGCCCGAGCCCCGCTCCCGCATGTGGGGCAGCACGGCCTGGGTGCATCGCACGATGCCGTACACGTTCACGTCCATCACCTGTTGGTAGGTCTCGACCGGGACCTCCTCGAGTACGCCGTTGCCACCGATACCGGCGTTGTTCACCAGCACGTCGATGCGCCCGGCCCGCTCCAGGATGTCGGTCATCGCCGCGTTCACCGAATCGGCGTCGGTCACGTCGCACACGGCGGTCTCGACCGTGACGCCCGCTTCGTCGGCCAGTGCGGCCAGTTTCGCTCCCTTGTCGGGCGAGCGCATGGTGCCGAAGACGGTCCAGCCCTTCGCGGCGAGATCGACGGCGGCCTGGCGGCCGATTCCCGAGTTGGCTCCGGTGACGACGGCGACAGTCATGATCGGACCGTAGCCCGGTGTCGCCGCCGTCAGGAGCAAGATAGGTTCGCCCCGTGCTGTCGGAACTGCTGGCCCGCCGAGATGTCACCGAGGAACTGGCGCTGCGCTCGCGCTTCGGCTTCATGGCCTATCACGGCGGCACGCTCGAGAAGGCCACCGACGTGATCGCACGAGAAGCGGCCCGACGCGCCCACGCGTCGTACTACGGGGTCGTGCAGACCGCCGACGAGCCGGTGCACTTCCCCTCGACCGGAGTGCTCCCCGCGCACAGCAACTCGCTGGGCCGATTCCTCGACCATGTCGACGTTGTGGTCACCGTGCACGGCTATGGCCGCGAGCAGCTGATGCGCACCGTGCTGCTCGGCGGACGAAATCGTCGCCTCGCCGAGCACGTTGCCTCCCAGGCACGCGCCGCCCTTCCCGACTACACGTTCCGCACCGACCTCGCCTGCGATGCCCAAGGGCCTCGCCGGGCAGCATCGGCGCAACCCGGTGAACCTTCCGCCGCAGCGCGGCCTGCAGATCGAGCTCCCGCCGGCAATGCGATGGCACCACGAGAACGGAGGTTGGTCCGACGACGGCGACATCGGTCGGGCCCCGCAGGTCGACACGTTCATCGCAGTGCTCGCCCGATCCGCTGACCTCTGGATGAATGAGGGGTCGAAGAATGCGCACCCTCCCGGCGAGAGCCCGCCCGAGGTGTAAGGATCGACAGGCCAGCCCAAGTCATCCGGTGTGGCACACCGAGGAGGAACCCATGAGAGCGTTCATGCGACCGGTCGCCGTCGGCCTGATCGTCGTGTTGTGTGGCATGACCGCATTGCCGGCAACGGCAGGGGCCGGGGACGACCTCGGCGACCTTCTGGGTGAGCTCGAACCCGTCGAGATTCCTCCGGATCGGTCCGAGATCGAACCCGTGCCCGTCGATTGGGCGGCACTCGAGGCAGCCCGGGCCGAGATGTTCGCCGGCATGGACACGACGCAGTCGAGCCCTCCGGACGCCGTCGGCTCCGCCGCGGTCACCACCTACGTGGTCACCACCCAGCTCGACATCGTCGACGGTGGCGACAGCCTGTTGTCGTTGCGCGAAGCGGTCAGCCTGGCGAACAGCGACGGCACCGACTCGATCATCCAGCTCACCCCCGGCGTCGAATACGTCCTGGCGCTGTGTGCCGGCACCGAGGACGACACCAACGCCACCGGTGATCTCGACTATCTCGGAGGCAACCGACTCACCATCATCGGTGGACCCCGCATCGAAGTCGACGCTCTCTTCCTCGGACTTGCGGTGGTGACCAACAACTGTCCCGGCGAGCGCATCCTGCACTCGTTCTCCAGCGCCGAGCTCACCCTGCGCGGCATCAACATGCAGGACGGCGATTCCCTCGGCGGAGGCGGAGCCGCACTGTCCCTCGGTCCGATCTCGGTCGAGGACTCGCTCTTCACCGGAAACCGAGCCGCCCAGAGCGGCGGCGCGCTGGGCTCGTTCTCCGACGTGACCGCCACGAGAACGTTCTTCCTGGACAACGAGGCGACCGACTCGGCCGGTGCGATCGTCGGAGGGAATGTCGACCTCACCAACGTCAGCATCGGGGCCTCCACTGCCGCCGTCGGAGCGGCGGTGCTCGCCTTCGGCGATCTCGACACGCGGTTCGCCGGTCTGGGCCTCAACAACACGACCACCCTCGGTTCGGCCGATGTCGTCGTCGGCGGAAACCTGTTCTCGTTCGCCTCGTTCCACGTGCTGCCGCAGGGGCCGTCGTTGCTCTGTGCCGTGAGCGGGTCGACGACGTCGGGCGGCTACAACTTCGCCAACGATCTCTCGTGCGGTCTCACCACCGCGACCGACACCCAGTCCCTCACCACCAACCCCCAGACCACGCCGTTCCTTCCCGATCCCCGTGCCTGGCAGCCCGTTGCACAATGCGATCCCCGCGGCACAGTGCTCGGTCGCCCTCGACATCAGATCGACCAGTCGGCCTCAGGGTGCCGGCTGCGAGATCGGACCGTGGGAGCTCACCCCACCGACGGCGCCGGCGCTCACCGGTTCCACCGATGCACTGACGCCGATCGTGTTCGCTCCCATCGTGGTCGACCCCGGCGACACCGACCCCTCGCCCCCGATCCTGCGGTTGGGAACCCCGCCATCGAAGGGCGTCGCCTCGTTGGCCGGCAACGTACTCACCTACACGCCCAACGGCGCCGGTGACGGTGTCGACGCCTTCACCCTCGAGGCCTGCGACAGCCTCGCCATCGACTGCTCGTCGATCCCGGTCACCGTCACCATCAACGGTTTGACGAGTCGGTGGTTCTTCACCAACGTCTTGCAGGGTGGCGCGGCCTCCGCGGAGATCAACTTCGGCAAGGGGGCCGGTGACCAGTTCTTCGTGGGTGACTTCGACGGCAACGGCATCGACGATCTCGCCAAGCGCACCAACGGCACCAACGTGTTCGAGATATTGAACCTCGACGGTGTCGCCTCGGCCGCCAACCAGACCATCGGCTACGGCAAACCCGGCGACGAGGTGTTCGTGGGCGACTGGGACGGCAACGGCACCGACACCTTCGCGGTGCGCCGCGGCAACCAGTTCTTCGTGAAGAACTCGGTCGCACCGGGCCCCGCCGACCTCATCATCGGCTACGGCAAGGCCGGCGACGAGGTGTTCGTCGGCGACTGGGACGCCGATGGCGACGACACCTTCGCGGTGCGGCGAGGCAACGTGTTCTATGCCCGCAACAGCGTCACCACCGGTGTCGCCGACGAAGTGTTCGGCTACGGCAGGGCCGCCGACCGGGTACTGGTCGGCGACTGGGACGCCGACGGATCCGACACCTTCGCGGTGCGGCGGGGCAACATCATCTTCGTCCGCAACGACTTCCTGACCGCCCCCGCCGAGTTCTCCTTCGGGTTCGGCAAGGCCACCGACGAGCTGTTCCCCGGCGACTGGAACAACGACAACCTCGACACCTTCGCCGTCCGTCGCATCGTCAGCTGAACGAGGCCGTCGAAGTGACCGACATCCACCACGACTGGATGGGCCTGGCCATCGCCGAGGCTCGCATGTCGTTGGACCACGGCGACGTGCCGATCGGCGCGGTCGTCGTGCACGCCGGCGAGATCATCGCATCGAGGCACAACGAGCGCGAGCTCACCGGCGATCCAACGGCCCACGCCGAGGTCCTGGCGCTGCGTGATGCTGCTGCCCGGCTCGGCACGTGGCGGCTCGGTGGCTGCACGCTCGTGGTCACCCTCGAACCGTGCGCCATGTGTGCCGGCAGCGCCGTGAACGCTCGAATCGACGCGCTGGTGTTCGGGGCCGACGATCCCAAGGCCGGGGCCTGCGGATCGCTCTACAACCTGGGCGCCGACCCACGGCTCAACCACGAGTTCCTCGTGGTGCCGCGCGTCCGCTCCGAGGAATGCGCGATGCTGCTCACCGAGTTCTTCGGTCAACGACGCTGACCGTGCCAATCCGGGCCGAGACCACTAGTCTCGACCCCGGAAGGTTGCCAGAGCGGACGAATGGGGCGGCCTCGAAAGCCGTTGTGGTGCTTCGCATCACCGAGGGTTCGAATCCCTCACCTTCCGCGCACGCTTCCCGAGTCACCCGTTGCCGGGGCCCCGGAGAACGGATCCGCTCAGGGCTTGTAGGTGTCGTATTCGCTGTTGAAGCTACCGAAGCCGAAGCCCGTCGATGCCCCGATGGCCTGGAGAAGCCCGATGATAATCGCTGCGATCAACGCAACGATCAGCCCGTACTCGACGGCGGTCGCCCCACGCTCGGGAGCAGACAGCCTGGCCTTTACATAGGCACGAAGAAGAAGTTGTTTGCTCACGTGAGAATCATCGGTTGACATCATTCGATCTTTAAGTTCCGCTCCGGCGTTGGTTCGATCGAACCACCCGGGAATGATTGGCGGGCGATGATCCCCTCCCCTCACCATGCCATCGGCGCCGACGCCCACGCCCTCGGTGGCGCCCAGGTCAGCCGGGGAACGGTTCGCCGTGTGTTGTCCTTCGCACGGCCCTACCGCCCGATGCTGATCGGATTCGTCGCCACCATCCTCGTCGGCGCGCTCCTCAACCTGGTGCCGCCGCTGCTGTTCGGGCGCATCATCGACTCGGCCATCGCCGACACCGACCGGGGCGAGCTCAACGTTCTGGCCGCCCTCATCGTCGGGGCCGCATTCATGCAGGCGATCCTCGGGTTCGTCGAACGATGGTTCTCGTCGGTGGTGGGTGAGGGCCTCATCTTCGACCTGCGGGTCAAGTTGTTCGATCACGTCCAACGCATGCCGATCGGATTCTTCACCCGGGTGCAGACCGGCGCGCTCATCAGTCGGCTGAACAACGACGTCATCGGCGCCCAGCGGGCCATGACCGGCACGCTCGGCCAGGTGGTGGCCAACACGGTCATCGTCCTCACCACGGTGATCGCCATGGCCTTCACCGAGTGGCGACTCACCCTCCTCGCGCTCGTGCTGCTGCCCGTGTTCGTCCTTCCCACCCGCCGGGTGGGGCGCCGGCTCCAGGCGATCTCACGCCAGGGCATGGAGCTCAACGCATCGATGAACAACACGATGAACGAGCGGCTCAACGTGTCGGGCGCACTGTTGGTGAAGCTGTTCGGTCGCCACGACGCAGAGCGCGACGACTTCGGCGAGCGGGCCGGTCAGGTCCGCGACGTGGGAATCCGGTCGGCCATGCTCGGCCGGGCCTTCTTCATCGCCCTCACCCTCGTCGGTGCCGTGGGGACGGCGCTCGTCTACTGGGTGGGCGGCCACCTCGTGATCTCCGGCGACCTCGAGATCGGCGAGTTGGCCACCATGAGCCTCCTCGTGGCCCGGATCTACACACCGCTGACCTCCCTCACCAACGCGCGAATCGACATCATGACCGCCTTCGTGTCCTTCGACCGGGTGTTCGAGGTGCTCGACACCGAGAACGCCATCGTCGATCGTCCGGGTGCGACCGAACTGCGCTCACCCCGGGGACGACTCGAGCTCGACGGGGTGGAGTTCGCCTACCGCAACGACATCACGCTCGCCTCGCTCGAGAATCCGGCCGAGACCTCCGACGCCACCGTCACCGAGGTCCTACGGGGCGTGACCGCCGCCGTGGAGCCGGGCTCGCTCGTCGCCCTCGTCGGCCACTCGGGCGCAGGAAAGACGACCCTCGCCAACCTGGTGCCACGGCTCTACGACGTGACCGGCGGCGCCATTCGCATCGACGGCCACGACGTTCGCGACCTCACCCAGGCCAGTGTCCGCCAGGCCATCGGCGTGGTGAGCCAGGACCCGCACCTGTTCCACGACACCATCGAGGCCAACCTCCGCTACGCCCGTCCCGCGGCCACCGCCACCGAGATCGACGACGCCATCAAAGCTGCACAGATCCACGACCTGATCACCGGTCTGCCCAACGGGCTCCAGACCGTGGTGGGCGAGCGGGGCTACCGGCTCTCGGGGGGCGAGAAGCAACGACTGGCCATCGCCCGCATGCTCCTGAAGGATCCGGCCATCGTCATCCTCGACGAGGCCACCAGTCATCTCGACAGCGAGAACGAGGCCCTGGTGCAAGCCGCCCTGGCCCGGGCGCTCCAGGGCCGAACGGCACTGGTGATCGCCCATCGGTTGTCCACCATCGTGGCCGCCGACCAGATTCTGGTGATCGACCAGGGCCGCGTGGCCGAACGCGGCACCCACGACGAGCTCCTGGCCGCGGGCGGCGTGTACGCCGAGCTCTACCGGACGCTGGTGCGCGGCGAATACGACACCACCTGAAAACCCCACCGTCAGCGGCGCGGGCTACGGTCGCAGCGATGTCGGACGTCTCACTGTTCGCCGACGACCCCACCGCAGGTCATCGCACCTACACCGTCGGCGCGCTCGCCCTGGAAATCGGTCGCACCCTTCAGCGCGAATTCGGCACCGACGTGTGGGTCGAGGGCGAGATGCGCAACCTCAACCGGTCATCGGCCGGCCACGTGTACTTCGATCTCGTCGACCCGGGCGAGCCGGGCGCCCAGCCGACGGCCAGCCTGTCGGTGGTGCTGTTCCGCAAGACCCGCGACGTGGTCAACGCCTACCTGAAGGCCAGCGGCGGGCCCCGCATGGACGACGGCATGGCGGTGCGAATTCGCGGCACGATCGACTTCTACCCGCCACAGGGTCGACTACAGCTCCGCATGACCGGCATCGACCCGACCTACACCCTCGGACGCCTCGCCGCCGACCGAGAACGGATCCTGGCCGGCCTGCGCGACGACGACCTCCTCGAGGCCAACGCCCGGGTGCCGTTCCCCCTGCTCCCCCATCGCATCGCCCTCGTCACCAGCGCCGGGTCGGCCGCCGCCGAGGACTTCCTCTCCGAGCTCCGCCGCTCGGGCTTGGGGTGGCAGGTCACCCTGATCGACACGAGAGTGCAGGGATTCGCGGCCATCGACGGCATATGCCTGGCGCTGGCCCGGGCCGCCCGTCACGGTCAGGTCGTGGCGGTGGTGCGTGGTGGCGGGGCCCGCACCGACCTCGCGGCCTTCGACAGCGACGCCGTTGCCCGAGCGATCGCGGCTTGCCCGCGGCCCGTCGTCACCGGCATCGGCCACGAGATCGACCGCACCGTGGCCGATGAGGTGGCGGCCGTCGCCACGAAGACGCCCACGGCCGCCGCGGCCGAGATCGCCGAGCGCGTCCATTCCGTGCAGCAACGGATCGTCGCCGATGCGGCCCGTCTGGCATCGGTCAGCCACCGACGACTCGCCGCGGCCGATCACCTGCTGGCCACCCATGCCCAGCGCGCCGACCGCGCCGTCACGGCATCGGCCCGGCTCGCTGGTGCACGCGTCGATCAGTGCGCCGGTCGTCTGCTCCGGGCCGCCGAGCGCCGACTCGGCCGACATCAAGTGGCGATCGACGCCCTGGGCGACCGGTTGGCCCGAGGCGCGCCGCGCCTCCTCGAACGACCAGAGCGGCGACTCGGTCAGCTCGAGGACAGCATCGGCCGAGCCGACCCGGTGCGACTGCTGCGCCGAGGCTGGTCGATCGTGCGAACCGAATCGGGTGAGCTCCTCCGCAGCGTCACCGCGATCGACCCCGGCGACACGCTCGTGGCCACCGCCGTCGACGGCACCGTCACGAGCACCGTGACCGGCACGCACCATCGAGGAGACCCCCCTACGTGACCATTCCCGACGAGTCCACCGACGCTCCCGAGGGTTACGCCGCCGCGTTGGCCGAGCTCGAGACCATCCTCGACGAGCTCGAGACCGACGATCTCGACGTCGACGTGCTCGCGGCACGCGTCGCCCGGGCCGCGGCCCTCGTTCGCTTCTGTCGGGGTCGTATCGAGAGTGCGAAAACCGAGGTGCAGACGATCGTCGCCGACCTCGACCCGGGTGATCCCACCCCCTAGCCACTGGGTAGAACTCCTCAAACCCGGCCCAACGATGCCGATGATGGACTCGTGCCGTGTTCCGCCCAGTCTGTCCCCGTGACCCCTGCTACGGGGCGAATGGCTAGCCTGGGGTACCGCGCGCCGTCCCGGCCGGACCCGCGTCCGATCTGGAAGGCCTGGAGATGACCGCTGTGATCCAGGAATCCTCACCGACGAAGCCCCGCCCCTCGCTGCTCGACGGTGGCGGCCGCCACCTGAGCGTCGACGAGGCCGCCTCGGCGCTGCGGGTGCTGCGCCACGGCGTCGTCGACGAGTCGACGTCGCGTTTCCTGTTGCCTCCCGCCGTTCGGGCCACGATCTCACCGGTCGTCGCGGCTCTCCGATGGGCCACCGTGATGTTCGGGGTGGTTTTCGCTGCACCCGAGGCCAACGACGGCGACCTCGCCGTCGTCGTCTCACTCTCGATTGCGTTGTTCCACACCACGTGGCGGACGTTTCGACCACTTCGTCTCGCCGATCATCAGTTCCGCTATCAGGCCCTGGCGATCGCCGACGGGGTGATTCTCGGGCTCGCGGTGGGCATCTCCGGTGGGTTCGACAGTCCCTTCGTGCTCTGCCTGCTCGCCGTCACCGCCGTTGCGGCCTTCGGCTGGGGTCTCCGACTCGGTCTGGCCACCCTCGGAGCCACGATCGTCGGGATGACCATCACCGGGTTCACCACCAATGCCGGGCTCAACCTCGGCGCACAGTCGAGCTTCACGGTGCTGGTGACGATGCTCATCATCATCGGCCTGCTCGCGTTCGGTCGCATCCGGCTGCTCGAGGCCGAGCGCCGTCGAGCCAATCTCGCCGGCCGTATCGACACGCTCTCGGAGACCAACGACCTCCTCCACATCCTCAATCAGGTCGCCAGGACCCTTCCCACATCGCTCGATCTTCGCGAGGCCCTTGCCGCTGCACGCGATCAACTCAGCGACGCCTTCGACGCCACCGTCGTCGCCCTCGTCGTCGTCGACGAGTCGGGCAAGTTCTGGACCCCGCAGCTCAGCGACGGCTGCAGCCTCGCCCCCTCGGCGACACGCGACGAGCTCCACCCCAACCTCCGACAGGTGCTCGACACCGACTCGTCGCTGCTGCTTCCCGACTTCGACGGCGGGCTGGCACCGGCGTCGCGC
Organism: uncultured Acidimicrobiales bacterium; assembly: GCA_963787285.1. Classification (GTDB taxonomy): domain Bacteria; phylum Actinomycetota; class Acidimicrobiia; order Acidimicrobiales; family JAHEJN01; genus JAHEJN01. The sequence continues at coordinate 150,044 of CAWBCM010000010.1, forward strand.
ACCGGCGTCTACACCGCCCTCCGAACCCGCGGCAAGACCGTCGGGCTGCTGGCCGTCGAACACGACTTGCCGGGCATGTACTCGAGCCGCGAGCTGCACATCGTCGATGGCTTGGCCGAAGTCCTCGCCCTGACCGTCGACAATGCCCGTTGGTTCCGCCGGCTCCGCACCCTCGGCGCCGAGGAAGAGCGATCGCGCATCGCCCGCGACCTTCACGACCGGCTCGGTCAGTGGCTCACCTACATCTCCTTCGAGCTCGAGCGCATCATGCAAGACGACGAGAAGTCGGCTCCCGAGCTCGACCACCTCTACGGCGACGTCCAGATGGCCATCGACGAGCTCCGGGAGACGCTACGACAGCTCCGTGCCGGCGTCACGGCCGAGAAGCCGCTCACCGTCGTCGCTCGCGACCATCTCGATCGCTTCGGCAGTCGGGGCAAGACCAAGACGGTGTTCACCGTTGTCTCCCCCGGGGCCTCGATGAGCCTGGCGGTCGAGAACGAGCTGCTCCGCATCATCCAGGAAGCGCTCAACAACATCGAGAAGCACGCGATGGCCTCGACCGTGGAGGTGATCTGGGATGTCCGCGACGACGGTGCCGAGCTGACCATCCGCGACGACGGACGCGGATTCGACCTGGCCAAGAGTGTCCGCGAGTCTGCCTACGGGCTCGTCGGGATGCGCGAGCGCGCCGACAGCATCGGCGCCACCATCGACGTCAGCTCCAGCCCTGGAAAGGGCACCGAGATCACCGTCCATATCCCCCGTGAAGCAAGAGGAGCGATCGCATGATCCGAGTGATGCTCGCAGACGACCACCAGATTCTGCGTGAAGGAATCCGTCGTGGTTTCGAGTCGGCCGGCGACACCGTCGTTGCCGAGGCCGCCGACGGCGAGGAGGCCATTCGTCTTGCGCGCGAGCACTCGCCCGACGTGGTGGTGATGGACCTCTCGATGCCGATCATGGACGGTGTCACCGCCACGCGACGCATCCGTGAGGAGATGCCCGAGGTCAAGGTGGTGGTGCTGACCATGCACGACGACGTCTCGCGCACTCGCCAAGCCCTCGATGCCGGTGCCGTGGGCTATCTCTCCAAGGGCTGTTCGTTCTCCGACGTCCTCGACACGGTGCACGCCGTGGCCGAAGGCGAAACGGGACTCACCCCCGAGCTGGCCGTGTCGATGCTGCGGGCCATCGAGTCCGCAGCTGACGACCAACCGCTGCTGTCCGAGCGTCAGATCGAGATCCTCCAGGCCATCGCCGACGGAAGCACGACCAAACAGGTGGCCCGGGATCTCGGTATCACCCAGAAGACGGTGCACAACCACCTGAATGCCATCTACCGGCGCCTCGACACGCAAAGCCTCACCCATGCCGTTCTGTCGGCTGTGCGGTTGGGCATCATCGAGCTGGAGTGACGATGCGGCACGTGCTCCCGACTGCACGGCGCCGAGGGGAACGCTGACCGATGCTCGACGTCACGCGGTTTCGCGGCATCCTGAGCGAGCGGACTCGGCTCCAATGGATCGCCACGTCACTGATCGCCAGCCTGGTGACACTCGTGGTGGCGGTCCCGCTGACCCTTCGCGCCTTCGACGCGCGAAACGACGACCGGCCGCGGACCGCGCCCACCGATGGCATCGTCGCCACCCTCGGCGCCACGGCCGGCGATCTCGAGGGGACCACGTTGGCGGATGCGCCCGTCATCACCTTCGAGCTGGAGAACACCGGGGCCACGGCCTTCCGGCTGGTGGATGTGACCGGCGACGAAGTGCTGAGCGGCACCGACACCCTCGGTCCCGAGTTCGCCATGCTCAACACGCCCGAGGGTTCTCCCGCGGCGTTCGACACCACCGAGTATCCCGACGGCGGGTACACGGTCTATGTCACTTTCACCCTCGTCGATCCCGCCGACCAGAGCCGCTCCGAGACCTACCGGATGGCTACATTCGCCATCCGGAACGAAAGCTGAAGCGGCGATGGACGCCGAACGGACGAAACCCCAGGTCAGCGGTCCCTTGCAGGCCACCCGGCCCACCGCCTGTGGGTGGGATATCCCATGTTGTGACGAACGTATGGTGGCGACACTGCTGATGGGCCACTTGCCTATCAACCAAGGGACGAACGCACAATGAAACGGGTGGTACAGCTTGCGCTCGCACAGCTCGTGTCGCTTCGCGTCATCGTCGCCGTCGTCATGTCGGTCGGAATCACCGCTGCGGTGGTCACTCCCATGGCCGATCAAGCCTTCGACGCCCGCCGCGAGGACAACGCCGCGCGAGAGGCCGTCGCGCTCGGCGAGCTCGCCCCCCCGATCGACCGAGGCGGCGAAAGCCCGTTCCCGCCGGGCGCCGCGCCGGAGGGTCAGATCCAGACCGGACCGGGCACCGACCCCACCATCGACGCAACCCCCGAGCCGACCGACGCCGAGCCCACGCCGCAGCCCGGACCCGGTGACGAGTCGATAGCCGGCGAAGCCACCCCCACCCCCGAGCCGACCACGGGCTCGGATCCGTCCGCGACACCTACGACACCGCCCGGTCCCACCACTCCACCCGGTCCCACGACACCGCCCGGTCCCACCACGCCACCCGGTCCCACCACGCCACCCGGTCCCACGACACCACCCGGTCCCACCACTCCGCCCGGTCCCACCACGCCACCCGGTCCCACGACACCGCCCGGTCCCACCGCCACGCCCGGCCCGACCGTGACCCCGACCCCCACCACCACTCCGCAACCGAGCCCGACGCCCACCGTCACCCCCGACACGAGCGCCGACATCCGAGTGGTGACCAACTCCCCCGGTCAGCTCGTGGCCGGAATCGAGACCGCAGCGACGATCACGGTCTTCAACGACGGACCGGCCGTCGCGGCGGGCACCGTCCTCACGGTCTTCTCCGACAACGCCTCTTTGGCCGCCGCCGGCTGCACCGCAGCCGACGACGACGCGACTCTCGTCTGCGAGCTCGGGCAGCTCCCGGCCGCATCGTGGAACGACATCGTCATCGGGGTCACGCCGCTCTCGCTCGAGCCCGTCACGGTCATCGCGTCGGGGGCCAGCGCCGCCGTCGACCCCAACCTCGACAACAACGCCAGCGGTTTCATCGTCAGCGTGTTCGAGTCCACCGACCTGGCCATCACCGCCGGACCGATCCAGACCTCGACCGGCTCCGACGTCCTCACCGCGGGTGAAACCGTCACCATCCCCTTCGTCGTCGTGAACAACGGCCCGACTCCCGAGGCCGACGGCGCCGCCGCGACGATCGACCTCGTCGGTCTGTCGCCGACGATCCTTCCGCCGGGCTGTCTCGCCGACTCGACCGATCCCGATCGGATCGCCTGTTCGCTCACCACGCTCACCTCGGAGCCGGTGGGCTTCGTCATCGAGGCCACCGTCGACGGCGACACGAATACCGTGACCGTCGACGCCCGCATCAGCGGGCCGGGCATCGATCCTGATCTGACGAACAACTCCGCCACACTCGAGGCCGATGTCGTGGCCAGTGCCGATCTGAGCGTCGATCTCGCACCCGTGGGCAACCTCACCCGGAACGGACCCGGATTCGTGGCCGTCGAAGTGGCCAACGCCGGACCGAGCAGCGCCGATGCGGTCATCGTCACCCTCAGCGCCGACGGAGCCGATGCCGTGTCGACGCGACACGATTCACCGAGCTGCTCGTTCGCCGACGGTGTCGCCACGTGCACCATCGATCCGTTCGCCGCTGGTGCCTCCACGACGTTCTACGTGCGGCTCGATGTCGGCGATGTCGACACGGTGACGATCACCGCCACGGTCACCGCCGACACCGCCGATCCCGATCTGTCGAACAACCTCGACGTCACCGGACCCGACAACCCGCCGTACTTCACCGTCGGCAACGCACCCGGCGTGGTCTACGTCGACGAGCTGGCCGGCGATTCGACCATCATCGGCAACACCTCGCTGTCGTGCGGTGACGACATCGACACCGCCACCGACGACGACGACATCACCTGTGATGCGGTGCGGAACAACCGTGAACCCGTCACGTCGGCCAGCCGGAACAACAACTGGCAGATGCGATTCGTCGACGAGGACGGCGTCGACCTCCAGAACCCACAGGACGACAACTCGAGCGCGGCCGATCTGGTGATCCCCAACGGATCATCGGTGGAGTTCGCGGCGCTCTACTGGAGCGCCTCCACCGGCCCCAACGAGCGGTCCGACGAAGTGTTGTTCTCGATCCAGCCCTTCGGCGGCGTTCCCGCCACGCTGGACGACTACACGGCCCTCACCGCCGACGCGATGCTGAGCGACAGCGGTGCCTATCAGTCCTATCGTGAGGTGACCGATCTCGTCAGCGGCGGCGGCACGGTGTGGGTCGCCGGCATCGAAGGTGTCGAGGCATCGAATCAATACGCCGGCTGGAGTCTGGTGGTCGTCTACTCCGGTGGTGACGTGGTGCGCAACGTCGCCGTCTTCGACGCTTTCGAGCGGGTCGGCCAGAACGAGACCGTGGTGCTCGATGTCGGTGGGTTCGTCGTGCCCGCCGACGGCCGGCTCCAACTGGGCATGACCTCCTACGAGGGCGACCTGGGGCTCCGGGGCGATTCCCTGGCCATCACCACCTTCGACAGCCAGGGCACACCGTCCGGCGGAAACGCCTACAGCGACGCCGCCAACCCGGCCAACGACTTCTTCAACTCGAGCATCAGCACCAACGGCACCTTCCTGACCGGCCCGGGCCTCACCGCCCACCAGCCGAGCTACGCCAACACCCTGGGCTTCGACATCGACACGATAAGCATCGATGCACCCGATGCCCGATCGGCCACCTTCACCTTCTCCACGGCGGGCGACGTGTACTGGGTCGGCCCGATCGTCATCAGCGGCGCGCGCTGATCCACCGGCACCGCAACGCGGCCAACGCCGTTCGGTTCCTACACTCTGGCCATGCTGCGGCTGCGCCAGGTTTCCCTCGCCCTCGCTGCGACCTTCGTCGCCCTGGTGGCGCTGTGGATGTTCGACTCGAGGGGCACCGTCGAGCAGAGCGCGGATCAGGCCCCGACGCCATCGGCGGACCCCCCACCCGAGGCGGCCCCCACTCCTTCTCCTGCGGTCGATGCTCCCACCCCCGAACCGACTCCTGTGCCGATCCTGGTCGACGTTCCCACCATCGACCTTGCGTCGGTCGGTGAACCCCAGGCGGGCGGAGTGCAAGGCGTCCTCACCTTCCGCGGCAACGCCACCCGCACCTTCGACGGCACCGGACCGGCCCCACGGAATCCGGTGATCCGGTGGGCGGTACCCTCGCCACCGGGTCTGTGCGAGCTCGCGCCGGTCGATCCGGAGAGTCCCCGGTGTGGCATCGGTTGGACGGGTCAGCCCGCGGTGTTCGTGCGTGAGGGACGGACATGGGTCGTCGTCGGCGCCCTCGACGGCAACGTGTACTTCCTCGATGCCGGTTCGGGAACGTCGATCATCGAGCCCTTCGCCTTCGACGGGCCGGTCGAGTCGACGCCCACCATCGACCCCGACGGGCTGGCGCTCGCGTACGTGGGCGGATCCGACGGCACGTTCCGCATCCTGTCGTTCGATCGACCCGAGGGCGCCACCGAACTCTGGCGACTCGAGGCCGGCGACTTCACCGATGTGCGCACGAGCGACGACTGGGACTCCTCGGCGTTGGTGGCCGGTGACCTTATGGTCCTGGGGGGAGAGAACGGTCGCCTGATCGTGGTGAAACTCGCCAAGTCGACCGATGTCGAAGGCTTCGCCACCGTCGACCCGGTCGTCGTGTGGAGCGCGCCCACCTGGGACGAGCAGCTCGACAGCGACCTCGGTGCAGTCGACCCGTCGGCCGATCCGGGGTTCTCGGTCGAGGCCTCGGTTGCGATGTCGGGCAGCACGGTGTGGACGGTGAACTCGGCCGGCCTCGTGCTCGGGTGGGACCTCCGCCCGCTCGAGAGCGGCGGGCAACCCCAGCAGGTGTTCCGGTTCTGGATGGGCGACGACGCCGACGCGACGATCGTGGTCGACCCGAGTGGTGATCTCTTCGTCGGTCAGATCGGTACTCGTGCCTCGGCACGGATCGGCGAGACCGGTCACCTGGCGCGGCTCGATCCGGACAGCGCCGATCCGCTGGTGTGGACGTTCCTCGACAGCACAGAACGGTTCCAGGGCGTCCGCTCGACGCTCGCCCCCCACCGCGACGTGGTCTATGTCACCACCAACGCCGGCCGCTTGCTGGCCATCGACGCCGCCAGCGGTGTGGTGCGCTGGGACACCCAGCTGGCGGGCCCACTGTGGGGATCGCCGGTCGTCGTCGACGACGTGCTGATCGTGGGCGACTGCGCCGGTGTCCTGCGCGGCTACGACGTGAGCGACACCACTGTCGTGCCAACCCTGCTCTTCGAGACCGCGATCGGTGGCTGTCTGGAGGGCACTCCGGTCGTGTGGGACGGGGTGATCTTCATCGGTGACCGAGACGGTCGCATCTTCGCCCTCGCCGACAACTGACCGGGTCTGCGATGATGCGTCGGTGAAGATCATCGAGCTCACCACCGTCGACGGGTTCATCGCCGTCGATCTGCACGATCCCGACACGACATCGGTGGGCATCGTCCGTTCGGCGCCCAAGATCCTCCAGAGCGGTGCCATCGAGCTCGCCCGGTCGCTCACCTACACCTTCGCCGTCCTGGAACAGCAGCGCTCGGGCGCGTCAGCCGGTGTCAACGCGGCCCCGGCCGATCGACCCGAGGCCATTGCCGCCTTCGTCGACGAGGTGCGCCCGATGGTCGAGGCGGCGTCGTTTCTCGCCGACCCGGGCAAGGGAGTCGAGCCGGGCGACATCGAGCCCCTCGGCGAGGTCGATCCGCGCTCGCCACTGCGCCTCGACCGGATCGAGGGGTCGGTGCTCACCGACCACCTCACCGGAGTCGGCGCGGCCGCGGCCGCCTCCGCCGCCGCCGGGGATCTCGACGGTCGGGCCGTGGCCATCGAGGGGTTCGACCGACAAGGCCCGGCCCTCGCTCGCCAGGTCGTCGAGTGGGGCGGCAAGGTCGTGGCCCTCTCCACCTCGGCCGGTTCGGTGACCGCGCCCACCGGCTTCGACATCGCCTCGGTCGACGCGACCTGGCGGGCCGAAGGCGACCAGATGGTCGCCCGGTTGGGCGAGGTCGATCCCGCATGGAAGATCTTCGGAGCGCCCTGTGACGTCCTGTTCACCGGCTCGAAGATGGGTGCGCTGAGCCACCAGGGGGCGGGGTTCGTGAAGGCGTCGGTGGTGGTGCCGTCGGCACCCATTCCGGTGACCACCAAGGCCTTCGCCGTACTGCGGCGGGCCGGGACAACGGTGGTTCCCGACTTCGTGTCGACCGCGGGTCCGGTCTTTGCCATGTGGCCGGCCGACGATGCGACTGCGGCATCGGTCGAGGCCGAGGCGGTTTCGACCATCACCGACCTCATGGGCGAGCTGGGGAGCCATGCCGAGGGCCCGCTGCTCGGTGGCTGCTACAAGGCCGAGGCGTTCCTGGCCACGTGGCGGGAGTCCCTTCCCTTCGGCCGCCCTCTCGCCGCTTGACCGTCAGTCGCGGCCGAGAGGACCCCACGAGCCGGTCAGGACCGGAGTGCGTGCCGCGGCCACCGCTTCGGACGACAAGGACACGACGATCTCGGCTTCGAGGTGGTCGACCCACTCGGCCAGTGCTTCGACCGCCCCGTCGGGGCCGGCCCGCCACCAGTCCTGTTGCACGTCGAGATCGGTACGCCATAGCACCGCCTCGACGGCTCGGCGCTGGACCCCGCTCACCCCGGTGAAGGTGGTCTCGGTTGCCAGCAGCGCCTCACCCCGCGGCGGGGTGAACGACTCGCCATCGTCGACGGCGCGCACGGTGACCCGTTCCGTGAGCTGATGGCCGAGCGCCGGGTCATCGGGCTCCAGCACCAGGTCGTACCGAACGATCAGACGGCGCCGACCCGGATGACCGGCGACATGATCGCTCTCGAGGGTGGCATGGAGGATCGTCGCCATCGACAGCTCAGGATACGGGCTCGTCGGATTCAGCCGTCGTCGAATGGACGATCATCACGCTGCACGGCGCATGGTGGGCGACCTTCGTGGACACACTGCCCTGGAGCAGTCGCCGGCCCAGTCCGAGGCCACGCGAACCGACGACGATCAGGTCGGCGTGCACCTCCTCGGCGACGTCGAGGATCGCGTCGGTGCCGTTCATGGGGCGCACGTGTTCGTGGGGTTGGAGGTCCATCGTGCGCAGGATCATGGCCGCCTCGTCGACGGACTCGGCGGCGAGCGCGTCGGTACGCAGGGTGTCGTGGAACTCGAGCGGCAGATCCCTCGCCATCCGGTTCAGCTCGGCCCCGCTGTATGGCCGATGCCCACTGACCACGTGCACTCGTTCGACGCCGGCGGCAAGGGCGAGTTCACCGGCCACTCGAACGGCAGCCTCGGCCGGCGCCGAGCCGTCGGTGCCGACCACGATTGTCGAGAACATGATGTATCCCTCCCATGCCTACCGTCGCCATTGTCCTCGCCGAGCGAGCGGTCCGGGAGAGTACAAAGTCCTGCGCAGCCAATACCCTGATGCCGTCCCGTTTCGGGGGTGTAGCTCAGTTGGCTAGAGCACCTGCTTTGCAAGCAGGAAGTCGTGGGTTCGAGTCCCATCACCTCCACACCCTCTGACCAGGCATGATACGGTATTTCGGAATCCGGTGAGCGCCCCAAAAATCGCCGATGTATCAGCGATGTATCAGAATTCATGCCGGATCAGACAGGAGAAGGCGGCATGGCCTGGAAGTCGACGGGACAACCGACAGTGCGGAAGCAGCGCGACAAGTGGGTCGTGCGCGTCGATGGCATCGACACCGCGACCGGCAAACACCGACCGCGCCAACTCGGCACCTTCACCTCGCAGCGGTCGGCCAACGCCGCGGCCCGGTCGTTTCGGATCGAGGACGCCGTCGCCGACAGGGGAACGGTGAGCTGGCTGGTGCGTCGCTACGTGTCCGGTCGCACCGACATCTCGGTGAAGGCCCGCGAGCAGTACGAGTGGGCGATCCCCCACATCGAGAACGGCCTCGGTGCGATCCAAGTCGGCCGACTCGACCGTGAGGACGTCGCCGGCTGGATCGAGGCGCTGGCCGCCGGGGGTCGCCTGTCGAAGCGGAGCGTGCAGGTGTGCCGGACCGTGCTGCGGGCTGCGCTGAACGAGGCGGTCGAGGAGGGCATGATCTCGCGCTCCCCTGCCGCTCGAGTTGCGCTGCCTCGAACTGTCGCCAAGCAGGTGCCCGAGAAGGAGGCGGTTGCCTGGACCGGCGACCAGGTCAAGGCGTTCCTAGAGGCGACCGCCGACCATCGCTGGGCCATCGCCTTCCGGCTCGGCGTGCTGTACGGCCTCCGTCGCAGCGAGGTGCTGGCTCTCCGCTGGGACGACCTCGACACCAACGCCGACACGCTGCGCATCGACGAATCGCTCGTCGCCACCAACATCGGCGCCACGTGGAGCAACGCCAAGAACGAACGGTCACGCCGCACGATCCCGATCGACGAGATCACCATGCGAGTGTTCCAGTCACGCCGCGCCGCCCAGGCGGCCGAGCGACTTGCTGCCGGCCCGGGTTGGGAGGACACCGACCTCATCACCACCACACGCATGGGCGGGCTGGTTTACCCGAGCAACTTCGACCGGGCGCTCGCCAACATCGTTCGGCAGGTCGGCTTGCCGAGGCTGACGAGCCACGGCCTCCGCCACACCGCAGCGACTCACATGGTGAAGAACGCCACCGACCTCGGCGAGCTACGAGCCATCGCCGACCTCCTGGGCCACAGCCCCGAGATCCTGCTCAACACCTACGCCCACGCCCTCCCGGACAAGCGGGAAAGCATCGTCGCTCGGCTGGGCAACCGCACTCCACGAACCTGATTTCCAGTCAGCCAAAGGTGTGATCCAAAGGCCGCTCGGAGACAACCCACGACGAAGGATCAGGAGTCGGGTCGGAGCCATCCGCCAAACGCGTTCTAGGCCCGTGACCTGCTATTTCGTCCGCCGACTTGTCCCCCTAGTGATGTTGGATTCGCCCAGTACTGGCGAATCTGTTGGATGGAATATTGGATTTTGGGCGGCCATCCCGCCGAGATCGCTGACGACTCGGATCCCGGCGTAGACGCGGCGAACCTGTCCTGAGACAACGGCCTGTGGGGAGATCACGATCAACGTTCCCGACGCTGTCTTGCCCTAATCATGAGTCACCCCGGTTCAAGAGCTCTGGCCTCCGGTCTCCGACACCGCCGCTGCATGTTGCGCACAGGGCCTACGAACCGCGCTTCGTGCCGTTGCCGGACAACTGCTGAGCCGGGCGAGGAGCGTGATTATCGATTGGGCTTCGAGCTGCAAAACCCACTCGACTTCGCCGGTACTGCCCCGTCGTTCACTCGCCTCCAGGCGAACATTTCCGAGTGGGTCACGGTCGCTGTTGATGGCACAGCGCGCCCGCCTTCAGTGCCGTTCGAGCGCACCGTTGACTGGCCGACTCACGGAACGGGGACCGTCTGATTTTGTGCGCAACCGGAATGATCTGAGGGTCCATGACTGGGAGTCGTGGGCTGGAGAAGATCACTCCGATGACTACGAACACTGACATCACGACAACGAACGAGACGATCCTGGCAGGCTGAGTTCGCCGCCGCGTAGCGTCCCGTTGGTTGTGACGAGTCGGCGATCCGCGAGAAGGCTGCCGAACGCGTCGATCGTGCCCGCCATGACTGCGTCTAGTTGACCGGCGACGACGGTTGGTTGACTGGTCCGGCCGCAGTATTCTCGCCGCGATGACGGACATTCAGAAGAGGACCTGGTGGAATGCGGTCGTCGGACTGCTCGCGGCGCTCACGTTGTTGCTGGGAGCGTGCGGAGGCGACGACGACACCGCGTCCGGCGATAGAAATCCGGCGGCGGACGACGGCGGCGATTCGGAGCCGTCCGACGCCGGAAGCGGTGGGGAACCGGGTGACTCCGACGGTGGCAGCTCGGACGCCGACGCCGACGACGACTTCCCCATTCCCCGACCCGACGGACTCGTGCTCGACGCGCTGGCGGACTCCGGCATCGACTCGCCCGGTCAGCGGCAGCTGTACTACGAGGACGGCGACTTCGACCGAGTGGTGGCCTTCTACGACGACTGGACCACCGAGGACGGCGGTTGGACGCGGAGTGAGAGTGCCGGAAGCGTCGTGTTCTCGGGCTCCGACACCGAGCGAGTCCGGACGATCAGCATCAAACCGGGCCACGACCCCGGAGCACAAGCGGACGGTCCGGTGACATACGTGCTACTCATCGAAGACGGCTGAGTCGCTCATCCTGTCGGACCTCGTCGATTCGAGCGTGTTCGGTAGGCTGTACGACATCTGGCGTGCCCGAAAGTGCCGTTGCAGGGCACCCGATATCGGCGCCTGGTAATCACGACCGAGATCAAGCGAGCCGCGCCACAGAACGGCCCGAGTGCGGCGTCACGTAATCGCGTCGCCAATCCGGCTTCAAAGGCGCTCAGCGGTAGCGCAGATCGGCGGTTCGGCGCTACCTCGGCGGGAGCCAATTGGCGACGAACGCATCCATTGACTCGTACCGGGCGTACACGGCGCGCTCGATCATGCTCCAGCGCGCAACTACCTCGACGGGGTCGTCGTGATAAGTGCAGAATGGGTCACCAGCAATGCGTCG
>CAWBCM010000011.1:0-97482 GCA_963787285.1 uncultured Acidimicrobiales bacterium
GCCGACGCGGTGCCGGCGTCGGTGCTGCACCAGCCCCACGGGGCCATCGCCTCCGCATGTGCGGCCGACTGGCGGTCGATGCTCGACCTCCCGACCACTCCGTGAGCCCGCCTCCCAGGGTTCGGTTCGCACCGGCGCCCACGGGCTTCCTGCACGTGGGCAGCGCTCGATCGGCGCTGTTCAACTGGCTGCACGCCCGCCATCACGGAGGCACCTTCGTGCTGCGGATCGAGGACACCAACACCGAGCTGGTGAAGGCCGAGTACTACGACGCCATCACCGGTCCACTCGAATGGCTGGGACTCGACATCGACGAGGGCCCCTACTACCAGAGCCAGCGCACCGAGCTCTATGCCGACGCAATCACGAAGCTGCTGGAGTCCGGCGACGCCTACTTCTGTGACTGCACCCGGCCCGTCATCGACGCTCGGCTGGCCGAGCTGGCCGGTCGCGCCGGCTACGACGGGTTCTGTCGGGATCGTCAAGTGACCGACGGCCCTGACGTCGTTGTTCGTTTCCGGGTGCCCGAATCCGGCTTCACGGTGGTCGATGACATCATCCGTGGACATGTGAGCTTCGCTCACGCCGAGCTCGAGGACTTCGTGATCCGACGGAGCAACGGCACGCCGGTCTTCCTCGTGGCCAACGCCGTCGACGACGCCGACATGGCCATCACCCATGTGGTGCGCGGCGAGGATCTGCTCAACACCACACCGAAGGTCCAGCTGCTGTGGCAGGCGCTCGGCTACGGCGAACCGCCGCGGTACGCGCACCTGCCGCTTCTCGTAGGTGACGATCGCAAGAAGCTGTCGAAACGGAAGCAGGCGGTGGCCCTGGCCGACTTCCAGCAGGCCGGGTATCTCCCCGAGGCCATGGCCAACTACCTCGCACTGCTCGGGTGGGGGCCGCCCGACGACATCGAGATCCGCCCGATGAGCGAGATCATCGAGCTCTTCACGTTGGAGGCCGTCCACAAGGCACCTGCCTACTTCGACATGAAGAAGCTCGAGCACGTCAACGCCACCTATATTCGGGCCCTCCCGGTAGACGACTTCATCGAACGCTGCGCGCCATGGCTGCTCGAGCGCGCCCCGTGGCCCGCCGACTCCTATGTGCCGGCGATCTTCGCCGAGCTCGCCCCCATCATCCAGGACAAGGCCCACACCCTGGCCGATGTGCCCGCGTTCCTCGACTGGCTCTTCCTGGCCGAGCCACCGCCCGACGCCTACTCGTGGAAGAAGGCAATGGTCGACGGACGGGCCGCGCCCGAGATGATCGACGGGGTGTTGGCTCGGCTCGACGACGTCGAGTGGACCGCCGACGCGATGTACGCGCTCGTGTCGGAGGTCGGTGCGGCCAACGATCTGAAGCTGGGCAAGGCGCAGGCTCCCATTCGGGTCGCCGTCACCGGTCGCACCGTCGGCTTGCCGCTCTTCGAGTCGATCGTCTTGTTGCCACGCGATGAGGTACGCCGCCGACTCGTCGCCGCGCGTGAGCGTCTGGAGTGACCGTGGAGCGCAGTCGTCGGTTCCGGTTGATCGCCTGGAGCCTCGTCGGCCTGCTGAGCATCGGCGTCCTGTACGTTGGCGTCACCTTCGTCCAGGTGTGGCGCGGATCCACCGTCGATCAACGACGCGAAGTGGACGCCATCGTCGTCTTGGGCGCCGCGCAGTACGACGGCGCGCCGTCTCCGGTCTTCGAGCGCCGGCTGCGCCACGCATTCGACCTCTATCGGGCCGACCTGGCCGGCGTGGTGGTCACGACCGGCTCGAAGCTCGAAGGCGATCGGTTCACCGAGGGCTTTGCGGGGTACGACTTCCTGCGCGGCCTCGGCGTGCCCGATGCCGACATTCTCGTCGTCGTCGACGGGAAGAACACCTGGGAGCAACTCACGGCGACTCAGGCGGTCCTGCGGGAGAGAGGGCTGTCGTCGGTTCTGCTGGTGACCGACGGGTACCACGCGTACCGGTCCCGGCTGGTGGCCGAGGCGGTCGGTCTCGACGTGTTCGTCTCACCGACCGATGGTGAGTCGTCGTTCTTCGAACTGACGCGCGAGACCGCAGCCGTTTCGCTCGGTCGCGTGTTCGGATTCCGGCGCCTTTCGAACGTGAGCTGAGGCCGGTGGTCGAACCCCAGGTGCCGGATAGGATCGAGGCCCGCCCATTCGGGGGTGGTGTAATTGGCAACACAGCTGGTTCTGGTCCAGTCGTTGGGGGTTCGAGTCCTCCCCCCCGAGCAAATGCCGTAGCACTGGCTAAGATGCTGCGGTCCACCGCTCCTCCGGAGCGTCGCGCCCCGTTCGTCTAGCGGCCTAGGACGCCGGCCTCTCACGCCGGTAACACGGGTTCAAATCCCGTACGGGGTACCAGTCGTCGCACTCACCAGGCTCGCCGTCGTCGATCGAGGAACCGATGAGCTCGAAGCCCGCCGGCATCACCTTCGACCAGCTGGTCGAGGTCGTCGAAGCAGGCGCAAGCGGGACCGAACCGTGGCTGGTTGGCCTCGTCGGTCCGCCTGGGGCAGGAAAGTCGACGATGGCCCGACTTCTCGCCGACCGACTCGGCCCTCGTGCGGTCGTCGTGGGCATGGATGGGTTCCATCTCCGATCGTCGGTACTGGCGAGGCTCGACCTGGCCCAGGTGAAGGGCGCCCCCGAGACCTTCGATGCCGACGGGTTCGTGCACCTGCTCGAGCAGATCCGCCGTCGCCCGCCGGGGACCACGGTGTATGCACCGACCTTCGATCGGCTGCAGGAGGAACCGATTGCGGCGGCTACAGCAGTGATGCCCGAGCATGAGATCGTCGTCGTCGAGGGCAACTACCTGCTCTCCGACGGGCCGTGGACTCCGGTGCGGGATCTCCTCGACCTGATCGTCTACGTCGATCTGGATCCGGTGCTGAGACGCGAGCGGCTGGTGGCACGACACACGGTGCACGGGCGCACGCCGCAACAGGCAAGGGCCTGGGTCGATCGCAGCGACGAGGCCAATGCTGCGCTCGTCGAGGCGACCCGTCACCGAGCCGACTGGTGCCTACCCGGTCCGTGAGAACGGTGCCGCCCATCGGTTCGGTGGCGCGTCTCGGTCTTTCAGCAGACGGGGGTGGGGACCGGGGTCGGCGGCACGGCGGTGGGTGGCGGAGGCGGCGTCGGCGTGGGTGGAGGAACGGGCGTCGGCGTCGCGGTCGGGACGGGGGTCGGCGTGGGTGGGGGAACGGGGGTCGGCGTCGCCGTTGGCTCGACGGTGACGGTCGGGGACGGGTCGGGCTTCGGGGGTCCCGCGGTGTTCACCGTGGTTCCGACGGCACACGGGGTCGGTGTGGGCGGGCGAGCCGGCGTCGGTGTCGGTGTCGAGGATCGCTGCGGTGTCGGGGTGTTGGTGACCGTAGGCGTCTGCGTCGGTGTGGGCCGCGGGGTTCGGGTCGGCGTCGGCCGCGGTTCGGGAGAGGGGGTGCGTGTCGGGGTCGGTTCGTTGGTGGGCGTGGGCGTGGCGACCTCGGCAACCGTTACCGGCTCGTCTCCGGTGGTGACCGTTGTCGGTGAGTCGCCGCCGCCGCCACCGAACTGGAAGCCGAGGAGACCGAGGCAGAAGACGACGACTGCAGTGACGCCGAGTCGGGCCAGCCGACGGCGCCGGCGACGATTGGCCTCGGCCACCTCGTAGGAGCTCGGTGGCGCGACCGATCCCTTCGTGCCTTCCGATGTCGCGACGCCGAACAGGTCGAGGCCGAGGTCGTCGAGACCCGCCTCCTCCGAGGCGTCGCCGTCGCCCGGTGGATCTGCCATGGCTCACGATGGTAGAGGGCCCACCACCCCTGATCGGGGTACCCCCGAGCTCAGTCGACGAAGCGGAGGCGGGTGGGGCTCTCGACCACGCGGTAGTAGCAGCCCGATCGGCTGACGCCTTCGGCGTCATGGGTGTGGCAGGCACCGGCGCCGTCGCGGCGTACCCGGTAGAGCAGCGAGTTCTGTTCGCAGTTCACCCCTACGTCGACCACGGTGAGCGTGTCGCCCGAGGTGGCTCCCTTGTGCCACAGCACGTTTCGCGACGTGGAGTACAGCACCGCCTGGCCGCGCTCGAGGGTCGCTCGGAACGCCTCCTCGTTGGCGTAGCCGACGAAGAGCACCTCGCCGGTGTCGACCTCCTGCAGGACCACGGGCACCACCTGATGCCCGGCTGCGCCGATCTTGGCGAGCTTGGCGAAGTCGAGGGCCAGGGCCGTGCCTTCTTCGAGTTCATGGTGGTCGGTCACCGACTCACCCTATTCAGGCCCGACGCCGGGTCGACACCGATTGCCGTCACAGCGGGAACACCAGCGGGATCATCACCAGTCCACCGCCGAACACGACGAGGGTGATCGGCGCCCCGACGCGCGTGAAATCGGTGAATCGGTAGCCGCCCATGCTCCACACCATCGTGTTGGTCTGATACCCGATGGGCGTGAGGAACGAACACGATGCCATCACCAGGATGCCGAGGGCGAGGCTGCGCAGTTCCACATCGGACTGTTCGGCGACGACAACGGCGATGGGGAACACGAGCGCGGCGGCCGCGTTGTTCGAGAGCAGCTCGGTGGCGACGAGGGTGGCGATCATGATTCCCGCCAGCACGCCCACCGGACCCAGCGGTTCGAAGGCGCCCACCAGTGCGTCGGCCGCTTCGGTGGCCAGCCCGCTCACCGCGGCCGCATCGCCCAAACCGAAGCTGAAGGCGATCATCAGGATCACGTCGAGGTTGATCGACCGACGGGCTTCCGAGGGTGTGATAACCCGTGCGACCACGAGGAAGAGTGCGGCGCCAACGGCGGTTTTGGTGAGATCGACCAGACCCGAGCCGGCCAACACGACGAGCGCGAGGATCGTGGCTTCGACGACCCGAACGCCATAGCGCCGCACGGGGGTGGTCTCCTCGAGCGGGGCGACGAGCGCGAAGTCGGGCAGATCACGGGTGCGGTTGCGGAAACCCGATTCGGCCACGGTCACCAGCACGTCGCCGCCGCGCAGCGTGATCTCACCCAGCTTTCCGGTGAGTCGCGCACCGGTACGGTGCACGGCGACCACTGCCGCATGGTGCCGGTCTCGAAAGCTCGTCTCCTTCAGCGTGCGACCGGCCAGCGGTCCGCTGTCGGCAACGACGGCTTCGAAGAACCGCTGCCCGGGGTGCGCGCTCGAAGCGAAGTGGCGATCGTGGGGCATCGAGAGGCCGGGCCGGTTCTGGAGATCGAGGACGGACTCGATGTTGCCGCTGAAGATCAACCGGTCGCCGGCTCGCACCAGATCCGTGGGTGACACCGGCGCGATCACTCGGTCGCGCCGTTCGATCTGTATGAGGTAGACGCCGTCGAGGTCGCGGAGGTTGGCGTCGGCAACCGTACGGCCGATCAGCGGGCTGTCGTCGTCGACGAGCATCTCCACCGTGTACTCGCGGACGCGAGCGAGGTCGTCGGCGGGGGCCACACGATCGGGTAGTAGTACCGGTGCCAGGGCGATCAACAGTGATGCGCCGGCGACGGCGATCGGGAGGCCGACCGGGGTGATGGAGAAGACCGAGAAGGGCTCGGCGCCTGCCTGCTCGAGGAAGCCGTTCACCACGAGGTTCGTCGAGGTTCCCAGCACGGTGATGACGCCGCCCAGAACGGCCGCGTAGGAGAGGGGAAGCAGTAGTCGTGAGGACGCGATGCCGTGTCGGCGCCCCCACGCCGTGGCACGCGGGGCGAGGAGGGCCACCAGTGGCGTGTTGGCCACGAACGCGGAACCGATGACGGTGGGAACCACCATGCGGGCCTGAGCGGCGCGTTCGGATCGCGGCTGCCGCTCACCGAGGGCCCGGGCGGTCAGGCCACCCAGAGCGCCGGTGTGCTCGGCGGCGCCGGCGACCACGTAGAGCGCCGCGACCGTGATCGGTGCCGAGTTGGAGAAGCCGGAGAACGCGCCGTCGAACTCGATGACGTCGAGCAGATAGAGACCGCAGACCGCCCCGGCCATGGCCACCGCCGGCGCCATGCGTTCGGTCACGAAGACCACCACCATCACCGCGACCATCCCGAGAGTGATCCAGGCGTCAGTCGGCATCGGGTGGTCCGCTCCGCGAGCGACGATGAGTCACGGGGCCATTCTGCCCGGCCAGGTTGCACGGCGGAGTCATGCGCCCACGCCGGTTGCGACGGCTGCGCCGTCTGGCGCCGCCGCCACCGGCACGCCACGATGACCGCATGCTGGAATCGCTGCGCGTCGTCGAGCTCGGGCTCTGGGTGGCCGGCCCGGCCGCAACCGGGGTGATGGCCGACCTCGGCGCCGACGTCATCAAGGTCGAGTCTCCGGCGGGTGACCCGATGCGCCAGCTGTTCCGCGCTTTCGGTGTCGAGGTCGACGTGGTGCCCCCGTTCGATCTGGACAATCGGGGCAAGCGATCCGTCGTCCTCGATCTGGCGGAGGCGAACCAGCTCGAGACGATGCACGAGCTCCTGGCCACGGCCGACGTCTTCGTGACGAACCTGCGGCCGGCCGCGCTCGAGCGACTCGGGCTCGATCCCGGCACGGTGACCGCGCGCCACGAGCGACTCGTCTACGCCGCCATCACGGGCTACGGGCGCGTCGGCGCCGACCGCGATCGTGCCGGCTACGACGTGGGTGCGTTCTGGGCGCGCTCAGGGGCGGCCGACACCATGACGCCGCCGGGCGTGGCGCCCAGCAACTTCCGTCCGGGTTTCGGCGATCACGTCACCGCCATCACTGCGGTTGCCGGCGTCCTGGCAGCAGTGCAGGAGCGGTCGGTGACGGGGAAGGGCCGAGTGATCGATGTCTCGCTGCTCGGTACCGGCATCTGGGTGATGGGTTGGGACATGAGCATCCAGCTCTGGTTCGACCGGATCTCCTCCACCCGGCCTCGTGAGCGACACGACGCCCCGATGGTGAACTCGTATCGTGCCGGCGACGATCGGTGGTTCTGGCTGCTCGGCCTCGAACAGGACCGTCACTGGCTGCCGACGCTGACGGCGCTCGACCGCCTCGACCTGGCCGAGCATCCCGACTACGCGACCGCTTCGTTGCGAATGGCGAACAGCGAAACCCTGATCGCCCTGCTCGACTCGGAGTTCGACGCGCAACCGCGTGCGCACTGGATCGATCGGTTCGACGAGGTCGGTGTGTGGTGGGCGCCGGTGAGCACCTTGGCCGATGCCGCGGCCGACCCCCAGGCGGCCGCGGCCGGGGCCTTCACCACCATCCCGCACGACGGACCGCCGTATCGTTCGGTCGCCGCGCCGATCGGCTTCAGCGGCGCGCCGCCGACGAGAGCCGTGCCGGCGCTGGGCCAACACACCGAGGAGATCCTCGCGGAGCTCGCGGCACAACGAAACGATCCGTCGGCCGAGTCGAGCGGCTAGGCCCCCGGCGTCTCGAAAGCGCTCTTCTGCTTGAGCAGCGCTGACACCCGCTGACGCGAGACGCCGTAGAGCTCGGCGATGGCGGCGATGGTCATCCCTTCGCTCCGCAGCGTCTGGGCGTGTGCGGTGCGGAGCTGCGCGCCGATGGTCTGGAGCACCTCGATGTTGGTCGAGATCAACTCGACCGTGGTCGGTAGTGGAAGTGAGGTCATGAGATCACTCAGTCGTTCGCCGCGATCGAGCCCTTCGCGAATCAGGGCTAGGCGGCGAAGGACGTCATTGCTGCGAACGAGATTGTCGAGCGAGGCCCGCTCGAGCTGATCGAGGGACGCTCGCAGTCGGTCGTAGGCGGAGGAGGATTCCATGACGTTGCCTGACGGTACCACCGGTGTCAATAGCTCTTGCCGAAATGGCTATTGACCTCGCCTCGAACGGGTTCTAGGTTTGCTGGCGGCGGGAACGGGCGGCGACGGAGGCCCTGCGAGAGAGTCGCAGGGCCCCTTCGCGGGCACTGGGCCGATCATCGGCCGACGCGCTTTCGCGCCGCGGCCGGTGTCTCCGCGTTGCGGCCCCGTTCGATCGCCTCCTTGCGGAGCAGCTTCACCGGCACGCCGATGGCGTCGCCGGGCGGGTTCACGTCGGCCGGGTAGATGGCGATCTTCTGTTTGTCGGCGATGCGGCCGCCGTCGAGGTCGAGCTCCCGGGCGTTGGTTCCCTTGTCGGGAACGATCGTGGCGCCGTCGCGCCACTCGAGATCCCACCACCACTTCTTCACCGGGTTGATCGAACCGTTGCCCACCTTGTCGTCGAGCCGGGCGATCCACTTGCGGGTGAAGGGCAACCTGATGGCCGACCACAGGAACACGCGTTCCGAGAGCACACCCTCGATGTTGTACGGACAGGTCTTCATGCACCGACCACACGCAGCCCCCTTGAGGTTGCCGAGGCGGTACTTGGTGCACTTCTCCATGTCGGGCTTCCACATCTCGTACCCGTTGAACATGATCTTGTCGGCGAAGGAGATCGCGCCGCACGGGCATTCGCGTGCACACTTGGTGCACTTCGTACAGAAGTCCTGGAGGCCGAAGTCGACATGGCGGTCGGGGGTGATCGGCATGTCGGTGGTGAGCACCACCGACTTGAACCGTGGCCCGACGAAGGGATTGAGCACCAGCTCACCGATGCGGCTCAGCTCGCCGAGGCCGGCGTGGAGCACGAGCGGGATGTGCAGGACGTCGGAGTCGACGTTGGTCTGACTGCGGGCACTGTGGCCGAGCGAGCGGATGTGTTCGGAGAGGATCCCGGCGATCTGGGCGCCGCGCATGTAGGCGCGCATCGACTGGGCGCCACTGACCCAGTCGTCGCCGCTCGCGCCCTCCATCGTCTCGTACCCCTGATCGAGCAGGATCACCACGGCATTCTCGTGGTACGGCTCGATCACGGTGCCGTCGGCCCTGTGCGAGTACCACGCATACCTCGGCACCCGACACACGCCGACCATGTCGCCGCCGAGGTGATACGCGAGCGCCTTGACGGCGTCGGCGTTCGCATCCGGGTCGGCGGTGGCCGGATCGATCGCGGCCGCGACCTCGCCGTCCTGGTGCGGGACCATCGAGCGGATCTGGCCCACGTAGGCCTGCGCCTGCGGTGTCTTGTACGCGAAGACCTTCACGTCTTCGAGGAACTTCGGGCCGAAGTCACCGTTGCGGGCCCGCGGGAAACCGCCGGCCCGGACGGGAACACGTGGGACCTCGTCGTCGATGACAAGGGTGGTCGGCTCGTCGACTCGTTTGATCCTCTCCATCGGGTACCGGCCCATGTGGAGCGGGCGATGGTCGCCGTTGAGTCGACCGAATCCGGCACGCGTTCCGCCCCGACCCAGCATCCACCCGACGCTTCGGGTGCTTCGGAGCTGATCGAGCAGCCCGCGGCGGGCGAGCGGGGCGTCGGGCGCGATCGGCGAGGTTCGTGCTGACGACCGACAGTGCGTAACCACCTTCGAGGAACGGGGCCCGCAATCTTCCCCGTCGCACTTCGATGAGCCCGGCCTGGAGCGCGACCCGTTCGAGATCGAGCTCGGTGGCGTTCGGCGTGTGGGCAACGGCCTCGAAGCCCAGGTGGCGGAGGTAGGACGCGGTGATGACGGCGAGCTCGGTGGCTCGCAGGTCGGCGTTCACCTGGCGGGTCCCGTCGATCCAGTCGTCGCCGGGCTGATGCCCTCGCAGCTTCCGGGTATGGCCGATCAACGTCACGACGGCGTACGGGTGGTCGAGGCGTTCCCCGGTCCAAGCGTCGTCGAGCACGAGTCCGCACCCCACCATGTCGGCGTCGAGGAAGTACAGGCCGGCCTTGAGGTTGGCCGCCCGTTCGGTCGGGTCGTCGGGCACCGGCGCCGCCGGAGCAACCTCACCGGTCCGCGCGGCATCGAAGAGGTCGAGGTAGAGGCCATAGGCGTGGCCCGCGCTGCGCGGTCCTTCGGGGAGGGTCTCGGTGGGCCGCGAGGGGAGAGCGTGACGGGATCCGGGTGGAGCCGTCGATGGATCACCGACGCGGGGGAGTCGTTCGAGGGGATACGGCCCCTGGTGGACCGGCCGCTTCTTGTGCGAGAACAGCTTCACAGTCACTCCCGGGCGAGACGTGGGTCGGACGGCCCAATGCTCCCACGTTGGTCCGCGCCATGAGCCGGATCGGACTTCGTGAGCGCAGAAGCAGCAAACCGGCCGGATTTGTGAGTAGTCTCCTGTTTCGATGTCATCCGTCGCCAAGAAAGACACCAAAATGCTCACACCATTCCGCAAGCTCACGATCGCTGTCGCGATGGTCGCCGTCCTGGCGGGCTTCATGGCGGGCCCCGCGGCCGCCCAGGATCCTGACGCTCCGTCGATCGGCGAAGTTGCGGCCGCCGACGGCCAGTTCAGCACGCTGGTGACTGCCGCGCAGCTCGCCGGGCTGTCCGACACGATCGCCGATTGCGACGCGGGTCCGCTCACGGTCCTCGCGCCCACCGACGATGCGTTCGCCGCTGCACTGTCGGCGCTGAACCTCGAGGTCACCGACCTGGTAGCCGACCCCGACCTGCTCACGGCCCTCGTCTCGTACCACGTGCTCGACGGAGCGATTCCCTCCGAGGTGGTTCTCACCCTCGACGGTGCCTCTGCTCCGACCTTGCAGGGTGAAGACATCACCGTCTCCGTCGACGGCGACGCCATTTCCATCGTGAGCGGGAACCCGGTTCCCGCCAACGTGACCGCCGCTGACATCCAGGCGTGCAACGGCATCATCCACGTCATCGACAACGTGCTGCTTCCCCCGACGGTGGCCGAGTCCCTGGGTCTCCCTGCTCCCGCCGCCGAGGAAGAGCCCGCTGCTGAGGAGCCCGCCGAGACCGAGGCTGCCCAGGAGGACCTGGCCGAGACCGGTTCGAACTCGCTGACCCTCGCGGTCATTGCGGTGACCCTCATGGCCGCCGGTGGGTTGGTCGTGGTGTCCAGCCGTCGCCTGCGCACCCTGGACTGATCTCGCCGAATTCACGATTGCGACCCGCACTGTGCAGACGGTGCGGGTCGCTGCGTTTTCGGGTGGGCCGGGTTCACGCCTCGGACGTCGCGGGGATCTCACCGGAGACGAGCTTGGGCAACAGCCAGGGCTTCCGGGTCAGGAGCTGCGCAATGGGCGGCGGTGTTGTCGGTTCGCGTATCGCCTGTGAGCGTTACCGCCGTCCTCGATCACGTTGGCGACCAGCCCCACAGACCGGTTGCAGAACGGTCAGACCGGCACGAGCAGTGCGAGGTCGACCTCGTCCTCGGCGAGGGCCGCCGCGAGCTGGGGTGCGGTGACGTCGGTGAGCTCGCCGGCGTCGAGGGTGTACCCCATGATCGAGAAGTGTCGGGGGCTCGATTCGCCGACGACGCCGTCGGCGGCCAGTTCGGCGAGTCGCCGCATCGGCAGGACGACGTCGAGATCGCTCTCGGCCGGTCGGGGATCGATGTGCAGGTGCGAGATGACCACGTCGCGCTCGGTGGCCGTCGCCGGGATCGTCCGCCAGCTCGGATCGCCCCGCCACGGGTCGTCGCGCTCGGCCTGCTGGTCGAAGGGGTCATCGTCTCGTACCGAAATCCCCGCACTGGAGACGAGCGCGACTCGGCACCGGTTCAGGGGCTTGGGGAGCGGTGTCCACGCAACGGGTACGGGCGGCTGTTCACGTTCGGCCCACGCGCGCATGACCCTGCGGCTGAGGAACGGCAGGTACCGGTAGGGATCCATCGCTTTCTCCCGCTACTTCGGGCCCAGCGCTTCGAGGGTGCCGACGCCCGTGACCGACGAGCTCACCTCGGGCTGGCCGTAGTAGCGGATGCTGCCGACTCCGGTCACCGACACGAAGAGCTCGTCGGCGGCCCACACCGTGGTCAGGCCCACGCCCGACGACTCGACCGAGGCCGTGCCGGCCCGAAGGTCGCGGCCGTCGAAATCGCCGGCGCCGGCCAGCACGACATCGAGCAGGTCGGCCCGGCCTGCGACGACGATGGTGCCGGCGCCCGGCAGTGATGCGCCGAGCGTCGAGACGTCGAGATCGGGCGCGACGATCGTCCCTGCTCCGGGGAGCTCCAACTCGAGCCGACCCGTGGTGACGCAGTCGGCCAGGTCGATGGCACCGGCACCGGAGAGCACAACGGAGGAGATTTCGGGACAGCCGAGCCGGTAGGTGACGCCGTTGCTCGGATCGATGTCGATGCCCGTTTCGGTTGCGATGGTCAGGGTGTCACCGGAGACGTCGGTTCGGATGTGGGTGAGCAGGTTGTCGTCGGTCTCGACCTCGATGACTCCCTCCGGGCCGACGCCGACGACGACGTTGCCCTCGCCGGCCAGGACGAGTCGCTCGAAGTCGGCGACCGACCGGTTCTCCGTGGCCACCGTCCCGGACCCGCGAACGCGATCACTCCCGGTGAAGACGTCGCTGCACGCAGCCGCGAGCAGACTCAGCGCCACCACGACTGCCGCGGCCAGGTGACGGGCTCGGATCGGGTTCGTTGCGATCGTTCTCGCCATGGCGCGCCACCTCCTCGCGCATCGTTGCCGACGACGGTGGTTGCGCCCAGGGTCGAAGGGCCCTGCGCGGAGGTGATTCCAAGCCCGTGGGGTGTAAGGCGCACGGGCTCGGCTCGTCTCCTCAGACATGAAACGCACCCTTGTCTCCATCTTCGCTTCCCTCGGCTTGTTGGCCGGGGCCGTACCCGCCGGCGCCGGCGGTCTCGATCTGACCGCCGGCCCCGACGAGCCGGAGGTGTTCGAACCGGTCGACGACGGCATCGTGGCCTACCTCGATGCCGGCCCGTCGACCATTCCCGTCCACGGCGAGGGCCATGCGGCCTTCGAACCGCTCGTCGAGGTCATCACCGACTTCGTCCGCCACCGCTGCATCGGCGCGGCAACCTTCGGCGTCTCGTACCACGGCGAGGCCGTCGCCACCTTCGGGATCGGACGGACCAACGGCCGGACCACCGAGGCGATCATCGAGCCCGGCTGTGGTGACGACGGCACCGACCCGTACGACCCGCTGGCCGACGACGTCGACGAGCACACGCCGATGCGACTCGGAAGCGACAGCAAGCCGGTGACCGCTGCGGTGACCCGCTGGAGCGTCCAACAGGCGTGGGAGGACGCCACCGGCGCGGCGCTCGGCGACGAGGATCTGGAGGATCTCCTGTTGTTCGACGGCACCGGACCGATCACCCTGTTCCCCGAGGAGCTTCGCCAGCTGTACAACGGTGAGGTGCCGATGCCCGATGAGCTTCGGCTGTGTGACGATCTCGGTGGAACCGCCGATACGCGCTGGCAGGAGGCGACGCTCGCCCACATCCTCGGCCATGCGGCCGGGCTGCCCAAGAGCGCGCCGAGCCGGACCGGGTCGATCCTTCCGCGACTGCCGTACCTGCGTGGCCTCGACTCGATGCAGGGCTACGTCGACCAGCATCAAGCGGCCCGAGATGCCGCCCCGGTCGACTGGCTCACCTTCGAACAGGCTCGTGACGAGCTCGACGACGCGGCACTCGAGTCGGCGCCCGGCGACATCGTGTTCCTGCCCGACCTGACCCTCGAGGAGATTCTCGCCGTCGTCGCCGGCCGGTGCCTCGACCATGTGAGCAACGGCGTCACCAAGTCGTTCGGTCAGACTCACTACTCGAACACCAGCCCGGCCTTCTGGGCGACCATCGTCGAGCACCTGCACGACTCCGGCCGATTCGCCGCCGATTGGGGTCGACCGGAGACGCATGAGGGTTCGGCGCTCGACGAGTTCCTCGCCGACTTCGTCGGGATCGAGACGACCGGCTCCAGCGGCATCTTCGACAACGTGACGCCGCCGGGTGGCGATCGGCACGGCCTCATCGTGCCCCGTGGCCGGTCGTGGAGCGACGACGATCAGACCTACATGCCCCAGAAATGGAGCGACGAGCGGCTGCACTGCGAGATCACTGCCGACTACGGCTGCGACTTCGGCGGCTGGGCCGACGGACCTCGCGCCGACTGGAGCTACGACCTGGCCGAGGTCGACTTCGATCGCAGTACCAGCGGACTCGGTGGGCCCACTGGCGGGCTGGTGGCCGAGCCGGGTGCCTATCTCGAGCTCATGAGCAAGGTGTGGATCACCGGCTACGGTCTCGAACCCCGGATCGGCCAACCGCGCAACGGCGAGATCGACTATCAGGGCAGCCACACCGGCAGCGTGGGTGGTGGCCGGGCGTGGGCCGCGCACTTCGCCGGCGGCACCAAGGGCTACTTCACTCCGCCGGTCGATCCGGCCGGCGGCATCGTGGACGACTACGCGAACCTCACCAACACAGGGAGCTTCGCTCCGCCTGCCGGCGTCGACGTGTTCTTCGCCGTGAACCAACGCAGCGACAAGAAGTGCACCGACAGCGAGATGGCGGGGCAGGGGACGGATCTCGAGGCCCTCACCCTCGGCGACACCACCTACGACTGCTCGGTCTATGGCCTGATGGACGACGTGTTGACCTACGGGTTGTCGCTGGTCGACTGGGACGCCGTGGCCGCATCGGTTGCCGACCCCGAGCTCGAGCTCGATCTCGAATCACGAGGCGACGGCCGCACTCGGGACCGCCGGGATCTCCAGACGTGGCCTTCCTCGGGCGGTCAGTTGGGCGCCGCCGCGACCGCCAGGCACATCGGCGTGCCGTCGACAGCCGGATTGAAGCCACACTCGCCCACGAGGAACTCCATGTCGAGCAGGTCTGCCAGGCCGGCGGCGGTCGCCGCCGCCTCCCACTCCGCCACCGAGGTGCACGACGTGAAGGTCGGATGAAGCTCTTGGTTGTGTTCGAACAGGTCGTCGCGCAACCCGGGGGTGCTCGCCGCGTCCGCCATGTCGGCGATGCATCCGGCGCTGATGGCGGGCTCGGTCTCGGTCCCACACCGGCCGCGCTCGGGGATCTCGCTGATCCGAACCGTCTGGTCCTCACCGGTGGTGGTGATGTCGACCTCGCAGAGCTGCAGGTCCGCGGTCTCCGCTGGCATCCATCGGCTGTAGCAGCAGAAGTCCGTGCCGACGACCAGACGCAACGTGTAGCTACCCGCCGGGAGGTGCGCGACTCCGGTGGCCCATGGCCACGAACCGTCGTCCGGCGCCATGTCGCTGACGTTTCCGAGCACCTGCGCCGTCGAGAAGGGATCGGAATCGACCGTCGCCGCGAAGCCAGCGACACCCGTTCCTCCCTCGGCCGTGTCGCTCAGGAGAACCGCTGCCAGCTGGCTGCCCTCGTAGTCCTCGAGGTTCGACACCGTCACGGTGATCGTGCCGAGCGCCGAACCCGCCGAGGGCCCCGAGCGCTCGATCTCCTCACCATCGCGGGAGCACCCACTCAGTGCGATGGCAAAGATCACCAGCAGTGCAGCAGCCACTCGGCGCATTGGAACCGCCTCCTCTGCTGCCATCAGCGTCGCCCGTCACCTGACCGTGGGGAAGAGGCGTTGGACTCTGGTTCCACTGGCGACGGCGAGGAACGCTGGCAGCATGTGACACCGACGGCAAGGCAGGAGGCCTGAAACCAGCCGGGTACGAGTGGTGGATCTTCCTGATCGCCACTTGGGTTCGTATCTGGTCTGTCTCGAGGACTGGTCGTCGGAGATGGACGAAGCCGGTGATCACAAAGCCCGTTGGTACGAGAAGGCCCGGGATCAGGGTCTGCGGGTCAAGCTGGCACTGGATGACGAGGATCAGCCGTTGGGGATGATCCAGTACGTCCCGATCGAACTGTCGCCGGCCCAGGGCCACCTCGGCAAAGAGCACCTCCGCGGACGCGTCGCGCTCCAAGAGCGACACCCAAAGCTCCCGAGTTGGCTCGTTGCCCTGCCCTACCGACTGCCGATTCCCCCAACCGCGTTCCTCGCCGAGCGAAGCCTTCAACGGTCATCATCGACAACCGCCGAAGACGGACAAGCTCTTGATCAGCCCGATGGATCTTCAGTTGGCGAAGATGTCCTCACCGAGGCGAAGTGGTCGAGGAAGGCATCGAACTGACGCTGCTTGTCGAACTGCTCGTGCATGAGCCGCTGGCCGGCGACACCCATGCGCCGACACGCCGCCGGATCGGATCCGAGCTGTCCGATCGCGGCCGCAAGTTCGTCGACGTTGCCTGGCTCGACGAGTAGACCCGTGATCCCATCGTCCACGACCTCGGGTGTACCCGCCAGCCGACTCGACACGACGGGCACACCCATGGCCAGTGCTTCGAGTAGGACGTTGGGCAGGCCCTCCTTGTGCGTGCTCGACAGCACGAGGACGTCGATGGCCTCGAAGACGTGAGCGGGCTCTCGGGTGAACGGGAAGAACGAGACATGCTGCTCGAGGCCCCATTCGGTGACCCTCTGTTTGAGCATGGCTTCGTCGGGTCCGTCGCCGACGAGCATGAGGTGAACGTCCGGAATGCGTTCTCGTACTCGTGCGACTGCTTCGAGGAGGATCAGCTGCCCCTTCCGGTGTTCGAAGGAGCCGACGTTGCCGAGCACGGGAACGCGCCGGCGGGAACGGGGTAGCGCTGCCGCGCCTGCTCGGCGCGGGAGTCGCTCGGGGTGAAGGTCGCCAGGTCGGTTCCTTGGTAGATGAGGCTGATTCGTTCGTCGGGTACGCCGTAGGTGTCGATCAGGTAGCGCCGGGTGAAGTCGGTGATGCAGATGACCTGGTAGTGGATGTCCTCGGGGGGCGCGTAGTACTCCCGCAGGTAGTCGGGCACGATCGTGCCGGTCTTGGGTTGGAGCACGGTGTCGAGGCCTGCATCGGCGATGCACCTCGCCGCGAACCGCGAGCAGTGGAACCCGTCGCGAGGAGGATGGACGGTGCAGATCGCGACATCTGTCGGTGCGAGGGCATCGGTCCAGATCGCTTGATGGCGAGCGTCCTGAGCGACGACATCGTCGAAGCCGTAGGTGACCAGCCGTGCGTTGGTGGCCGACGCATCGCGTGCGTTGAAGCCGTCGGCGACGGTCAGCAATGTGACGTCATGGCCGGCCGCGAGGAACACGCGTATCGCTTCGGACACCCAGATCTGGGTGCCGCCGTGCAGGTACGTGTCTTCGATGAATCCGATGTGCATCAGTGGCTCCTCACGGTTCGTTCGAGTCCATCGAGCACGCTGTTGAACGACTCCTGCAGGGCATCGAGCGAGTATCGACGCTCCGCCGCAGCACGATTGTGTTCGATGCGGCCGGTCTGGCTCGTCGGATCGAGCAGGATCGCCGTGAGGCGGTCGAGCAAGTCGTTCGGGAACTCCGCGTGCGGGAACTCGTCGTACTGGATTCGGTGCGTGTCCTCGAGCTCGAGCCCGACGACCTCGGAGAACACCTCGGCCGGTTCGTAGTGGCTGCACACGATCGGTACGCCTGCGGCGGAGGCCTCCGCAATCGGAAGGCCGCGCCCCTCGGTCTGGCTCGGGAACACCACCACGTCGGCCAGCTGATAGAAGTCGACGATGCCCATTTCCCTCGACAAGACCGGATGGGTCTGCCAGCCAGCCGAGAACGCTTGGAACAGGCGCCGGCCGATGGCATCCGGCACCTGATCGAGAACGGCCTGGTACGCGTCCAACACACGCTCGAGGCATGCTCGGTGCTCAACCGGGACCGGGCCGGTGACGTGCAATGTCAGGGTCATGTCGGGTCGCTGCTCGAACGCGTCGCGGAATGGCGCATGGTGCAAGAGGGCGCCGATCATCTCCCAGTTGCGCCAGATCCGCTTGCGCTCGACCACCCGCGTCGGCTGGAGCAGGTACAGCGCCTCGGGTGCGGTGATGTCGAGCATCTGGGCCCCGTCGAGACCGCAGACCGTGGGCCGTTGTTCGCTCATCCAGGTAGCGGTCTTGTGCCGGAACTGCTCGACCGGCGTCGGTTGGATCGCGGGTTTGCCGCCGAGGACGTGACTGAGCATGTGACGGAACTCGCGCCGGTCATCGGGCGTACAGGTCCGGAAGAAGTCGGAGTGGAGGCCGGTCCCGATCGTGAACACCGCGTCGGGTTGGAAGTGGTAGCGGTCGATCAGACGGCGACTCTGCCGTGAGTTGATGTTCACCTGGACCCAGCGACGACCGTTCCACGGGTAGATGCGTTGGAAGAATCCGAAGAACTCCTCGTTGTCGTGATTGCGGAAGAAGTGGTCGCGGGGGCCCGGCAATTCGCCGGGATTGCGTTTGCATCCGGCCCTTGCCGCCCTCCCAGTAGAAGTCGTGGTTGTTGCTGATCACGACCCGACCAGTCGTCTCTGCAGCCAGCACGATGGCAAGCCCGAAGGCGACGTTGCCGGGATTCGAGTTCGTGTTGACTGCGACCAGCAGTTCGATGTCGTGTTCCTCGATGTAGTCAACGAGCTGCTCGGCGAGCGCGAGCGCCTGCCGCCACATCTCGTGGGCGAGCTCGCTCGACATTTCGCTGCCGGCGGGAAGGTCCTCGTAGAACAGACGGGAGAACCACTTGCCGTCACCCCACTTGTCCCAGCCGTCGGCGCCGGGCAACTCGAATCGCTGCCACGATGGTTCGAGCACGGCGTCGACCCTGTCGCCGAAGTTGCCGGCCAGGCAATGGATCGGCACGCCGGGCAGGAGATTCTCGAAACACTGCGCGTACTTGGCGATCTCCATGGATACGCCGTCGATGTCGTAGGCGAACGTGATGAAGGCAATACCACGGGCGATCGTGGCGCGAAAGTCGGCCGGCCACGGTTCGTGATGATGCCGGGCCAGGTCGTCGAGGATGGCGCTGATGCCCTTGCCGTTGTCGATGTCCCGTCGTTGAAGGTCCTCGATGCGCATCTGCTCCCCGGCTCTCTCGGTTTCCGTGGCACCGCGACCCGATGACTTTCGGTGAACACGCCGTAGCCTCCGCCGTTGGCGGACGTTGCCAAACTAATATGTCGACGATCGAGGTCGATAACGCACTATGAGGATCGGAATCGTCATCGGTCGGATCGGCGGTGTCGACGGCGTTGCCCTCGAGACCGAGAAGTGGGTGGCCGTGCTTCGGCGACTCGGTCACGACGTTCGTATTCTGGCCGGCGAACTCGAGTCGGAGTTTCCCGGCGTCACCGTGCTGCCCGAGCTCGGGTTCTTGCATCCGGCGACCATCCGCGAGCAGGACGATGCGTTCTTCGTCCAGGACGCCGACGAACGCGAGCTGATCTCGCGGTTGCGACGCGATGCCGACCACATCGAACGGCAGATACTCAGCTGGTTGACGACGACCGGCATCGACTTGTTGATCACGCAGAACTCGACGACGCTTCCCTGCCACCTGACGATGGGCATGGCGCTCAAGCGGGTGATCGAGCGCACCGGCATACCGACGATTGCCCACGAGCACGACTTCCATTGGGAGCGCGGGGATCGCTACCACACGCGGTTCGAGGGCGTACGCAACATCATCGCTGAGTGTTTCCCCCCCGATCTGCCGAACATGACCCACGTGGTGATCAACAGTCACTGTCGCGACTCGCTGCGACACGAGCGCCACATCGAAGCCCACGTGATTCCGAACGTCATGGACTTCGAAGCCGGATTCGGCCAACGTGACGCCTTCAATCGAGACCTCCCCGACGTGATCGGCTTGCGCCGAGACGACATCGCCTTGTTCCAGGTAACGCGCATCGTTCGCCGCAAAGGCATCGAGACGGCAATCGAGCTCGTCGAGCGACTCGACGACCCTCGCGTCAAGCTCGTCATCACCGGACCCACGACCGATGACCACCAGGAGGGCTACTTCCGCGAGCTGCGCGCACGCTCGGAGAAGCTCCGCCGGCCCGATCAGGTCCAGTTCTGCGCGCACCGGTTCGGCAACGCTCGCATCGCCGCCAACGGCAGTGAGCCAGTCTTCTCGCTGTCCGACGCGTACGCCCACGCCCACGCCTGCACCTACTTCAGCCGCTACGAGGGCTTCGGTAATGCCTTCGTCGAAGCGGTCGCGGCCCGGGTACCGATCTTCGTGAACAACTACCGGCCGGTCTACTGGCCCGACATCGGCTCCAAGGGCTTCAAGACCGTCCAGATCGAGGACAACCAGCTCACCGACGAGGCGGTCGACGAAGTCCGGGCGGTGCTCACCGATCCCGAGCACCGCGCCGAGATCGCCGACTTCAACTTCGAGCTCGGTCGTCAGCACTTCTCCTACGACGTCCTCGCCCGGCACCTCGAGGCCTTGCTCGCCGCCTGAGCCCATTCGACGGACTGATCCCGGCCACCGGCGGGTGTGTCGCGGGCGCGCGACCTGCGGTTTCTTTGTCGGGACGACTGGATTTGAACCAGCGACCCCCTGCTCCCAAAGCAGGTGCGCTACCAAGCTGCGCCACGTCCCGTGCTGGTGGAACTGCAGGTGAGGACCGTATCCGAATACCGGCCCGACCGGCGAGATCGGGTCACACAAGGGGTTGCCCGTGGTCGCCGGCGCACCCGACACGGCTCAAGGCGACGCCGTTGCGGCCGATCCTCAATTGGGAAAGCCCTTCGCAGTAGTCTCGCAACTGACGCAACCCCGGAGAGATGGCCATGAGAGATCGGATTGTCGCGATCGCGACTGCGTTGGTGGTGGCGGCGAGCGCAATGATCAGTGCCCAAGGCGCTGGGGCCCAGGACGACGGCTGGACCCCCGACCTCGCGGCGGCCTCCGACGAGACCGTCCACCCCGGAGGCGAAGTGACCGCCTCGGTCGCGGATGCCGCCCTCACCCCGCCCGTCGTCAACGGCGATTTCGAGACCGGCAACCTCGCCGGCTGGACGGCGATCAACGGCGACCTCGACCCGGAGGCCGAATACCCAGTGTCGCTCTACACCGGTGCAGTTTCCTGCCCCACCGGGATCCCCGGCTTGCTCGTCCTACC
This sequence comes from uncultured Acidimicrobiales bacterium, assembly GCA_963787285.1. Lineage (GTDB taxonomy): Bacteria > Actinomycetota > Acidimicrobiia > Acidimicrobiales > JAHEJN01 > JAHEJN01. Next base: position 20,753 of record CAWBCM010000011.1, read on the forward strand.
CGCCCCTACGGGAACCTTCGGCGCGTGCTTCGCCCAAGACCAGGTGACCCGGCACATCCTCTACCAAGACCTTGCGCTGTCGGGCAATGATCTCTGCGTTGCCCGCTTCGACCACTGGTACTTCAACAACTTCACGGATTGGCTCCCCGGTCCCCTCGACCTGACCGACTCGGTCCAGATGTACCGCGTCGACGTCGTCGACCCCGCCGCTGCGGTCGACTCGACCGCCCCGGGCGACGTGCTGGTCCCCGTGTTCGTGCCCCAGCCGGGCGATCCGCTCACCCCTGGTGCCGACTTCGTGTCGGTCGAGGTCGACCTCAGCCAGTTCCGGGGTCAGACGGTCCGCCTGCGCTTCCTGCAGGCCAACACCAGCCAGTTGCAGTCCGTGGCCATCGACAACGTGACTCTCGAATGCATGGAGCTGCAATCGAGGATCTTCGTGTCGAACCGGCTCGCCTCGGGACTTGCGCAGTCCAGCTTCTTGTTCGGTACGCCCACCAGTGCGATCGTCACCGGCGACTGGGACGGCAGCGGAGCCGATGGCTTCGGGTCGCGTCTCGGCAACCTCGTCACCCTGGCCGACGCCGTGGGCAACCCGATTCAGACCGTCGCGTACGGCAAGGCGTCCGACACCATGCTGGCCGGCGACTGGAACGCCGATGGCACCGCCACGCTGGCCGTGCGGCGAGGAAACGTCTACTACCTGAAGAACACGATCGCGCCGGGTGAGGCCGACATCGTCTTCGGCTTCGGCACAGCCGACGACGAGGTGTTCGTCGGCGACTTCAACGGCAACGGCCAGGACACCTTTGCGGTGCGGCGCGGCAACGTCTTCTACGTGCGCAACTCGCTCACCTCGGGCGTCGCCGACGTGGTGTTCGCCTTCGGCCAGGCCGGCGACGATGTCCTGGTCGGCGATTTCGACGGCGACGGGACCGACTCGTTCGCCGTACGCCGGGGGAACCTGATCTTCATCAGCAACGACTTCCAACCCGGCCCGGCCGAATCCGTGATCGGCTTCGGTCGGCCGAGCGACCACTTCCTGGTCGGCGACTTCGACGGCGACGGGGTCGACACGTTCGCCGTCCGCCGTCTCGAGCTGAAGTAGCGCACCTCAGTCCGCCGGCACTCCCTCGGCGCTCGACGCGCTGTCGGCGGCCAGGCGGGTGGCCGACCACAGCCCCGGTCCGATCGGGAGCCAGAACGCGAACACTCGATGGGCAACGACGCCCAACAGGGCGATCTCGATGGGTACGCCCACCGCGCGGAGGGTGAAGGTGGTTGCGGCATCGACCCCGCCCGTCGCCAGGAAGGGGATCGGCACGGCCTGGGCCAGATACCCGGTGGTGTAGGCGACGACGAGCAGCGCGAGTTCGACCGACGCCCCGAACGCATGCAGAGCGGCCCACAGGCTCAACAGGTCCCCGAGCCAGTACAGACCGGCCCAGGCCAAGAGCGGGCGGCCCGATCGAGAGCCGACCACTCGTCGCGTCCAGCCGGCTGCGGCCACGCCGACCGACAGCGCCGCTCGAAAACCCCGTTGATGTTCGTCGGTCCACCGCTCGATCCGCGCCTCGGCGGTGAACCATCGAGCGACCAGAACGATGACGGGAAACGCAACGACCCATCCCACCGCCATTCCTCGGGCGTGGTCGGCGCCGATCAGCGCGAGCACACCGGCAGCGAACCCGATGACCCCGAACACGAGATACACGGTCGTATTGAGCCCGATGAGGCGAATGGCCGCCTCGCGGCGCGAGAAGCGCAGGCGACGCAGCGCCCAGTAGGTGAAGGCGAGACCGGCAGCACCGCCGGCCGCGACCAGTTGTGTGAGGCCGAAGCTGGCAGCGATCACCCGTAGCGCGAACCGGTTCTCCACCACCGGCCCGTTCTCGAAGCGCACTGCGGTGCGGAACGCTCCGGCGTAGCCACCGAATACGAGGATCTGTCCGACGACACACAGCGCCAGCCATGGCCAGCTCGCGTCTTGCACCACCTCACCAACGGCGGTGAACCCGGCCAGACGCCCGATGCCGGTGATGAGGGCGGCCGCGACCAGCAGCGCAACGGCCACGCTCAGGGCGATTCGGCGCGGTTCGAGGCGCGGGGCGGCGTCGGTCACCGCGTGCAGCCATCGGGCTCCCGCCCCCAGCGCAGCTCCGGCCACGACGTCGGCCACGTAGTGATTGGCGGTGGTGACGACGACCGCCGCGACCGCGGCCGGGTAGAGCCTCCATCCGACACGACCGGTTCGGGTGCGCGCACCAGCTGCGATTCCCCAGCCGGTGACCACGGCGAAGGCCACGTGGTGACTGGGCATGGCCGCGATGGGGTTGTAGAAGCGAACCAGTCCCGGGTACTGCAGATCGACTCCGCTCTCCCGCAGCGTGTCGGTGAAATCGTCACGGGTCCGCGGGGGTGCGGTCGGGAAAGCGAGGAAGAAGGGCAGTGCGCCGGTGAGCGTCAGCGCCGCCGCTCGCCTTTCTCGCCGGAATCTCGGATCGGCGGTGCGGTACAGAGCGATCAGCCAACCCACGCTCAGGGCCACGTTGCCGAGGGCGTACCCGGCGTTCAGCACCCTCACTGCCGCCGGTGCCCGCAGGGCCAGTCGTTGCGCGTGGCGTTCCGCGCTCACGCCGAAACGCTCCTCCGCGTCGATGATCCGCTGCGCGTTTCTTCTGGCCCGGGCTCGTCCGTCGTCGTTCCAGACGGCCCGCCTCACGGCGAGGTACGCCGCGTAGCTCCCCAGCCCTATCGCCACCTCGCGTCCAGCCGTCACGGCGTGGTCCACCGGATCGGATACGAGGCCGACCAGTGGTCGGGGTGGGCCCGGATCGTTCCGGACCACTGGTCGGCGAGCGCTTGCAGCAGTTGTCGCTCGCCGGTCGGCGCCGCTGCCGGGCGCCGGTGGGGGCAGCGGTGGGTCGACGGTGATCTGCCATCGTCGAGGCCCGAGGGGCAGCACCGTGAAGCCGACGACCGGCGACTGTGCGAGCCGGGCCAGGGTCGCGACCCCTGCGGCGAGTTCGGCCTCGGCGTCGAGGAACCGCACCCGGTGGCGGGTTCCCGCGTCGGCGCCGTCGTCGGCGAGAAGGAGGAGGCACTCACCTGTGCGCAGCCGATGCGCCGCGGTGAGCGCGGCCCGGGAGCGATACAGGATGTCGAGGCCGGCCCCGACCCGGGCGTGTTCGATCGCCCAGGCCAGCCAGTCGTCGGCGACGATCACTGCGGTACGGACGGGAAGAACGGCCGCCGGCACCGCAGTTGCCACCTCCCAACCGCCGATGTGGGTGCCGACGAGGATCATGCCGGCTCCCTCGGCCGCCGTTCGTTGCGCATGTTCCAGCCCGTCGAAGGTGGTGGTCGCCAGGAGCTCGTCGGGCCGGCCGAGCGCCCAGAGCAGGTCGGCCGATCGCCGCGCTTCGTTGAGCATCTCCGCCCGCACCAGCCGCTTCACGACCCGGCTGTCCGGGTCGGCGCCGACGGCATGGGCGAGATTCGCGGCCAGTCGTCGCCGTTTCTCGGGGCGCAACAACCACTCGAGCGTGCCACCCACCCTGGCCAGGGTGTGGGCGAGCGACGCCGGGATCCGACAGCCGACCCAGACCGATCCGTCGATGACCTGCGCCAGGATCCGCGCCGCCCTGCGTCCGCGGCCGAAGGGCGGGCGGGGCGCCACCGTCACCGGATGGGGTCCAGCGCCTGGAGGTTCAGCTCGAACTGCTCCTCGAGGTGCACGTCGCCGATGGGCGACGCCGACGTCGTCGAGGTCGACTCGGTCCACCGAACCAGCGCCCGACTGTCGACGGCGAACCAGAGCTCGGCGCTCGAGGTGCCGACGGTGCTGTCGTCGGTGGAGTCGAGCACGACGCTCACGGTCACGACGTCGACCTCGACGGTGTCACCGGCGACAACCGCCGAGCTGGTGCCGCCTCGCGTGACGGTGATCTCCTCGATGAGCGCGTCGGAGCGGCAGTCCGTCGTGGTGCTGTCCTGGCCGGAGATCATCGGAACCGGATCGGGACACGAGTACTCGCGACGGTCGTCCTGGCCGAAGAACTGGCGATACGACGTGTACGACGGCATCACCAGTTCGTCACCGATCCAACAGAGCTCCCATTGCTCGGACCGTTCGACCAGGGGCGTCCAGTCGAGGATCACGCCGCACGACCCGGCCCGCACCGTGATCGTGCTCGTGGCCGGGTACTCGTGGGTCGCTCCGGTCAGGGCATCGATGCCCTCCTCGCCGGTCGTGTCGTAGCGGTAGACGCCGGTTGTGGGCAGCACCTTGTCGGGTCCGACGGTGGCTTCCGGAGCCACCGGAGTCTCGTCACGGAAGTTCGCCACCGCCTCGGTCACCGGCACCGGGGTCGTGGTGTCGTGCAGCACGAACCGCCACGTGGTCAGCGCGATGATGCCCGTCGCCGCGACCACGGCTGCTGCGATGAACAGCGCCCGCCGTCTCCGCCCGCTACCGTCCCCACGAACCACGGTGCCCTCCGTCGAGTGGATGCCGCTCCAGTGTCGACGGGGACCGCGCCGAACGCAACCGAGCGGCATGTGCCCGTGCGCGACCTACGAGACAGCACGAGGCGACGACGTGTGATAGGCCTGGTTCGCGACCGAGCGGTCGGTCAGATCCTGGGAGGATTTCTCGATGCGGGTATTCATTGCAGCTCTTGCCATATTCGCCATGTCGATCGTGGGGCTCACGACCTCGTCGGCCCAAGGCGACACCAAACCACCCGACCCCGACGTCGGCGCAACGGCCGATCCGGCGCCATCCGACCCCGACGTCGATTCGATCGTGTCGTCGGCCCCCACGGTGAGGACGAGCGCGACGCGGCCACCACCGGTTCGATCAACGTGCCAATTCCTGCGGGTGCGCCCGGCGTATCGTCGGGACCAGCCGACCCGATCGTGATCCCGGTGTCGGTGCCGGGTGTCGTGACCGACGTCGAGGTCGATCTCCGACTCGACCACACCTGGCGTCGGCGATCTGACCGTCGTGCTCGAGAGCCCCGACGGAACCATGCAGACCATTGTCGACCGCATTGGGGCTCCTCCGGGGACGTTCGGCTACAGCGGGAACGACTTCGGCGAGGGCGCCGACGACTGTACCGGCACACCCCTGGTGCTCAGCGACCGGGCCACCGATCCGATCGCAGGAGCGAACATGCAGCCGGTCGGTCGGCAGCTTCACCCCGGAGAACCCGCTCGCGGTCTTCGACGGCGGGCCCATCGAGGGCAACTGGACGGTGTCTATCGACGACGTCGCAGGCGCCGACATCGGTGCGGTGTACTGCATCGAGCTGCGTTTCGTTCACTCGGTACCCGGCGCTCCGGTCAATCCCGAGGCCACCGTCATTCGACACGCAGGTCACGGTGTCGTGGGGTGAGCCCGACCCCGGGCGGCCCGATCACCGGCTACACGGTGACGCCGAGCCCGGGCGGGGCCACCTGCTCGACCACCGGCGCCCTGTCGTGTGTCGTCACCGGTCTCACCAACAACACGCCGTACACGTTCGCGGTCACGGCGACGAACCCAGCAGGCACCAGCGATCGCGGCGATGGTCGGTCCGGTCACGCCGGTGCCGTTCCAGTCGCGGATCTTCGTGGCCAACCGGATCGCCTCTGGCCCGGCCGACTACAACTTCTTGTTCGGTTCGGTGTTCAGTCGGATCATCTCCGGCGACTGGGACGGCAACGGAACCGACGGCTTCGGGTCGCGAACCGGCAACGTCTACACGCTGGTCGACGAACGCGGCAATACGTTCCGGACCGTCGGCTACGGCAAGCCGACCGACACCACCCTGGTCGGCGACTGGAACGCCAACGGCACCGACACGCTGGCAGCCCGTCGAGGCAACATCTACTACCTGAAGAACACGATCGCTCCCGGTAACGCCGACATCGTGCTGGGCTACGGCACGGCCGCCGACGAGGTCTTCGTCGGCGACTGGAACGGAAACGGCCAGGACACCTTCGCCGTTCGCCGTGGAAACGTGTTCTACGTGCGCAACTCGACCACCTCGGGCAACGCCGACATCGTGTTCGGCTACGGCAAGGCCGGCGACGAGGTGTTGGTCGGCGACTGGAACCAGGACGGCATCGACACCTTCGCGGTGCGGCGGGGGAACATGATCTTCATCCGCAACGACTTCCAGCCCGGCCCGGCCACCACGGTGATCGCATACGGCAAGGCCTCCGACGAGCTGCTGGTCGGCGACTGGAACAACAACGGCGTCGACACCTTCTCGGTCCGCCGCTTCGAGCCCAAGTAGGCCATCGCAACCGAGTAGCCGTGCGGTCGGGTGACCGTGCGGCTACTCGAGCGCGCCTTCGACCTTCACCAGGGCGTCGTCTTCGCTCACGTCGAGGGCGAAGCTCAGCTCGCTCACCAGCACGCTCTTGGCCTTGGTGAACAGCGACTTCTCGCCGGCCGACAGGCCCTTCTCGCGGTCGCGCAGGGCCAGGTTCCGTACCACCTCGGCCACCTGGTAGACGTCGCCCGACTTGAGCTTCTCCTGGTGGTTCTTGAACCGGCGGCTCCAGTTGGCCGGTTCGCGGACGTCTCGCTTGCGCAGCACCTCGAAGAGGTCTTCGACGTCTTCGACGCTGATGGGCCAGCGCATGCCGACCTCTTCGGCCATGTCGACGGGCACCGACAACATCATGTCGCCGTGGGCCATGCGCAGGACGAGGTACTCCTTCGTCTCGCCGAAGGCGGTTTTCTTCTCCGTGCGCTCGACTACTGCCGCACCATGGTGCGGGTAGACGACACGATCACCGGCTTTGAAGGTCACGAACTCTCCTCGGAGCAGCGCAAATGCGGTGTCCTAGGATGCCACCGCGGCGCCCGGTTCGCACACGCGATACCGAACGGTGTTCTGGCATCGCGGCCTCACGGGGCGGGGGTGAGCTCGCGAACCGCATAGGTGAGCGCGCCGGTGGCGACGATCTCGGCGTCGGCGGCACGCCGCACCTCGGCGCGACAGAAGACCACGGAACGGCCGCGCCGCTCGACCCACCCCTCGGCCACCAGATCGGTCTCGGCCGCAGGACGCAGATAGTCGACATGCAGGGTGATGGTGGAGAAGGTCACCGAGTCGACGGGGTACACCCAGCCGACTGCCGGAACGACCACCGTGTCGATGAGGGTGGCAATGGCTCCGCCGTGCACCACGCCTCCCGGGTGGGGGAGATGGGCGGCGAAGGGCAGGCGCAGCCGTCCGTAGTCCTGGCGGAGCTCGTCGACCACGATGCCGACGTGATGGGCGAAGAACTGGTCGCCGAAGCGGGGAAAGCTGGCCCACGCTGCGGCCTTGTCGGCCGGTAGGGGTGCGAAACGGTGCGCGTTCGGTGCGAGGGGATCGATCACGCCGACACGGTATCGATGTGGGCCAGATGGGCCCGCATCCGGGGACAGCGAGCGAGAACCGCGGCCGCCACCGACGGCTCGACCAGATCGACCAGCGTCGCCACCAGTTCGTCGGCGCTGGGCCACAGCCCCAACACCCAGCGCGAGAACATGCCGGTGTCCATCCACGTGAACAACCGGCGACAACGCAGGCTCGACTCGGCCGCGGCTCGGGCATGGAGCTGCTCCCATGCGTCGGTCCCCACCCGCCGCAGCACGATCGGTCGCATGGCGAGGGCCGACGCGACGTCGACGGGCCCCGAGGCGGCGTGGCCGACCAGCGCGTCGATCCAGGTGAGCTCGTCGAGCAGCTCCACACTGTGCGACGGCGGATCGGTGGGGAGGCCGATGCTTCGACGGACGATGTCGGCCATCAACGGGCCCGCGCCGGATGCGATCGGCTCGGACCCGTGACGGCTGGCGGCGGTGGCGGTGGCATCGTGCCCCGACCTACCGGCCACCCAGGCCCGTCGCCGGGTCGGGCGCCTGCGACATCGGCGACCACCGCCACTGCCGCCCACCCGGCGGGGGCGTCGAAGCCGATGAGCTCGTCGAACAGGAGATCGAGTGGGGGAGAGATGGCGAAGCGCAACGGAGCGTCGGCCAGCACGCCGACGACCGCGCGCTGCGGCACCGCCTGCGAGCGGGCGAGGTCGCGAGCCACTGTGGTGAGATCGAACGGAACGGACATGAGGGCACTCCCCGGAGAGGCCGGCAAAGAACCGACACAGGTGCGGTGGCGGCCGTCAGGGGAGGCCACGAGCCCACGACGAGGATGCCGCCGGCATGTGACAGCGCGGCCATCGACAGGCCTGTCATAGGCCCTGAGTAGGGTGATCACCATGAGTGATGCTTCGATCGACGGTGCCCCGAGCGGGCGGGGCACGGCCACGTCGGCCTTCGGTGCCAGTCGTCGCGAGAGCCACGATGCGTCGGAGTTCTACGCACGCTTCACCGCCCCCATCATCTCCACCGACGACTCGGTGCACGGTCCGGTACCCGAGCTCGGCGACGGCCGCTGTTTCGTCGGTTCCTCGACCGACATGCACCACCTGCCCGACAACAGCGTCGCTCTCGTGGTCACCTCTCCGCCGTACTTCGTCGGCAAGGAGTACGAGCTGGCGGTGACCGCCGAAGACCAGCACCCCGACCAGCGGGTCCCCGAGTCGTATCTCGAGTTCCTCCAGATGCTGCGGTCGGTCTTCGCGGAATGCGTGCGGGTGCTCGAGCCCGGCGGTCGCATCGCGGTGAACGTCGCCAATCTCGGGCGCAAGCCGTATCGCAGCCTGTCGGCCGACGTCATCACCATCCTCCAGGACGATCTCGGCCTGTTGCTGCGGGGTGAGGTCATCTGGCAGAAGGGCAAGACCTCGTCGGGCTCGTGCGCCTGGGGCTCCTTCGCCAAGGCCGGCAACCCCGTGCTGCGCGACATCACCGAGCGGGTCATCGTGGCCAGCAAGGGCCGGTTCGACCGCGCCCTGTCGGTGGCGGTGCGCCAACAGCGGGGCCTGCCCCACGAGTCCACGCAAGCCAACGACGAGTTCGTCGACGTCACCCGCGACGTGTGGGAGATCGATGCCGAGTCGGCCACACGCGTCGGTCACCCGGCGCCGTTCCCGGTCGAGCTGCCCCGCCGGCTCATCGACCTCTACACCTACGAGGACGACATCGTGCTCGATCCCTTCGCCGGCTCGGGCACCACCCTCGTGGCCGCCATGCGCACCGGTCGGGTCGGCGTGGGCTACGACCTCGATCCCGACGTACGTGGCGCTGGCCGATCGGCGTCTGGCCGACGAGCGCAGGCGCCGCGAACGCATGGTGTCGGTCGCCAACTCGGTGGCCGAACAACAAGAGCTCGAGCTTCAAGCCGAGGTGTTCGTCGAACACGAGCTGTCGCCCGACGAACGTCAGGAGCACTTCCAGGCTCGTGCCGTCCGCGAGGGCAAGAAGGCGCAGGACATCGCCCGCCTGCGACTCGAAGAAGCGGGGTTCCTGGTCGACGACAAGGCCAAGGTCAAGAGCGGTGGCATCCAGTTCAACTTCGTGGCCACATCGGCCGACGGCGCCCAGCAGTGGTACGTCGACGTGTCGGGCGCCTTCACCACCTCACGGCCCGGGCTCCTGCGCACCGACTCGTTGTGGAAGCTGCTGGGGCGGCTGCACGTGCTCCGTTCGGTTCCGGCCGAGATCACCAACGTCCTGGTGCTCACCTCGAACCTGCCTCGGCCGGGCAGCGAAGGCCACAAGGCCCTCCAGGCGGTGGGGCCCACCGTCGTGTTCGATGCCATCGAGCTCTACGACCCCGAAGGCCTGCAGCGGCTGCGTGCCTACGCCGAGGGCGCCACCGAACCCATCGCCGGCTTCTGGTCCGAGGCCACCCTCGCCGGCCTCGACGGCTGACCATGGCCGGCGTCGCCTACGCGGTCGTGCGCTCCGATCCTCCCGACGTCTTCCTTGCCGACGACGTCGAGACGTTGGCCAAGGTGCTCGCCCTCGAGCTGGTGGCCCGCACCGACGCGCGCCGGCTCGACAGCGGCAAGGCGCTGTCGATCCGCGACGCCCTGCTCGACGAACGCTGGGCCGACGCCCTGGTCGAGTGGATGAGCTACACCGGCACCGAGGTCGACGTGTACACCCACCTGCACATCTACTCGGCCGCGGAGACCGCCGACGACCTGCTCGGTCCGCGGTTGCAGTTCTCCCCGCTGTTTCGCGATTAGCCGTGGCCACGCTACGCACCGAGATCACCGAGATCGTCACCGGCCTGGCCCTGCTCGGATACCCCGATCTCCCACGAGCACTCGAGATCCGCCCCGGTCACGTCCACAACGTGTTGCCCGAGCACTTCGACCGGCTCTCCGAGGCACTCGACGCCGGCAAACACGATGTCGACTTCGCCACCGCATGGGACAACGGCACCACCTTCGCCCGGTCGACCGAGGGTCTCCGAGGACGACCGCCGTGGTCGGTCGAATGGAAGGGACCGCACAAGCCGCCCGGGTACGAGCAGATCCCCGCCGACCTGAGGGTCGACCACGTGTACCTCATCTCGTGCAAGTACGGCTCGACCATCCTGCACAACGCCAGCCCCAGCCACCTCTTCGACCGCCAGCTGGCCGACCGGCGGGTCGAGCGCGGGGTCGACTGGTTCGCCGAGGTCGCTCCCGAGGCGCTCGACGACCTGTACCGGGCCTTCGTGGCCGAGCTCGATCTGGTGTCGTCGTTACCCGGTCGCGTGGCCGATCTCGACGCCGATCACCGCCAGACATTGCGCCGAGCCGCTCCCCGGGGACCCTGGCCCGGCGCCGCGGCCGAGGCGTACCACCACTTCACCCTCGCGGTGGCCCAAGCCTCGGCCCAACGGTGGAGGGCGGGGCTCGATCGGCGCACTCGACGCGAGGCGATGCTGTGGCGACTCCTGCGGCTCGAGGCCGCCCCGTACTTCGTACTCGGAGCGACCGTGGCCGGCGAGCCGATCCGGTATCGGGTCGGCACCCCGTGGGACTTCCGCGACCGGTTCGATCTCCAGGCCTTCGACGTGTGGCCCGATCCGGCCGGTCAACCCCTGGTGCGCTGGCGGGCCGAGGTCGACGAGCGGGTGAGTGGCGAGCGGCGCATCGTCGAGGGCCACGTCGAGATCCGCTGGAGCCACGGCCGCTTCTCGGGAGCCCCAGAGGCCAAGGTGCATCTCGACACCGCCCCGCACCTGGTGGCGGGCTACGTGCCGTTGGTCTGAAACACTCGCCCCATGAGCAAGACCTGCCTGTTCTGCGGCATCATCGCCGGCGAGGTTCCCGCTCACATCGTGCATCGCGGCCGGCACACGCTGGCCTTTCTCGACATCAAGCCGCTGTTCGTCGGTCACACCTTGCTGGTGCCGGTCGACCACCACGTCACCCTGGCCGATCTGCCTGCGACGCTGGTGCCCCCGCTGTTCGAGACGGCCCAGCGCATCAGCGCGGTGATGGAGACCACCCTCGGCGCAGCCGGCAGCTTCGTCGCCATGAACAACCGCGTGAGCCAGAGCGTTCCCCACCTGCACGTGCACGTGGTGCCTCGCAACCGCAAAGACGGCCTGCGCGGTTTCTTCTGGCCCCGCACCACCTACGACAGTGAGGCGCACATGGCCGACACGGCGGCGAAGCTCCGCTCGGCCATCGACGGCTGAACCGCCGCTCAGCCCGCCACGACGAACCGAACCTCGAACAGGGTCGACCACTCCTTGCCCGTCAGCAGGAACGTGTCGGCCACCGGATCGTGGGCGATGCCGTTGAGCACCTGGCTGGAGTCGGCGGCCGGATCGGCGTCGTCGAGCGCCTGCGCATCGACCACCGTGGTCACCTCACCGGTGGCCGCGTCGATGCCCACGATGAAGTTGGTCTTGCCAGACGTTGGCCCAGACCGTCGAGCCGACGCACTCGAGCTCGTTGAGCTGGCTCACGGGTTGGCCGTCGAGGGTGACCTCGACCGAAGCGATTGGTTCGAAGGAGTCGCGGTCACGGAAGGTCAGCCGGCTCGAACCGTCGCTCATCGCCAGGCGTCCGTCGTCGAGCAGGCACAGACCCCAGCCTTCGGTGTCGTAGCTGTACTGGTCGATCTTCTCGAGGCTCGACGAGTCGTACACGAAGGCCACCCCGCTCTGCCAGGTGAGCTGGATGAGTCGATCGCCCACCAGTTCGAGGCCCTCCCCGAAGTACACGTCGTCGACATCGACCATCTCGAGCACTTCGCCGGTGGTTCGGTCGACCCGCCGCAGCGAGGTGTCGCGACCGGTGCTCTCGAACAGCACGTCGCCGTCGAGCACCAGCCCCTGCGTGAAGGCCTCCGGGTCGTGCGGATACGTGGCAACGATCTCGACGTCGTAGCGGACCGGACCTTCGGGCGCCGGCCCCGGAGCGGTCGTGGCCGACTCGTCGGGACTGGTCGCAGCGGGCCCGTCGGGCTCGGGCGCGGTGGCGACGGGCGTCGGGGCGGCCGGCGACTCGCCCCCGACCGCGCCGATCTCGCCGTTTCCTCCGCCCGACGTTCCGCACGCGGCGGTCAGCAGGAGCGCAAGAGCAACGAATCGACGCACTCCGACAGTGTGGCCCGCCCGCTCGATCGAGCGGCGGCAGCTCAGCTGGTGGAGAACGGCGGGTACTGGTCGGACAGATAGGCGCCGTATGCGCTGACACGCGTGGTCCAGCGACCGACGCCGACCAGGAAGTTGGAGATGCCGTCGGGTTGGCGGCCCGTGAACAGCACGGCGAACCAGCCGGCGACATAGGCGAAGAAGGCGGCGATCACGACGAACGCCAACACGATCACGTTCGGGATCAACAGGATGGGTTGGAGGCAACGCCACCGATCGAGGCGCTCGAGGGGGTGAAACGAGGTGACCAGTGGATAGCCGCCAGGATCAGCGGGCGTGGTCGTGAAGTCGAATGGTGGGTACGTCTCGTTCAGCAACGCCGTGAACGACACGTACCGGTTGCCGTACCGGATCGTCATCATCTGGATGTCGCGGATGCCGCCGGGCACCTTGCGGGCAAAGAGCACCGTGAAGAACGACACGAGGACCAGCACCCAACGGAGGTAGCCGAGGATGTAGTTGATGATGTAGTGCGGGATGCCCATGAACAGGTGCAACAGCGCCCGCCAGTTGGCGATGGGCTCGTTGCTCACGAGATACACCTGGACCGGATCGTCCGGCGACGGCCCGTCGCCCGTGGCCGCACCGGCACCGGCACCGGCACCGGCACCGCCGTAGCCGGGCGTGCCCGGCGCCTGCTCGGGCGGATACCACTTGCCGTCGGAGGCCAGCCACCAACCCGGACCCTGTGAGACGTCGGACATCGTTCCTCCACTCGCTTTGCTCGACTCGCGGCCCACCATAGTTCTGCCACCGGCCGCCCTTAGGCTTCCCTTCCGTGAGCCCACCCCACCCGGCCGAGCCCCGACGTCGGGCGACCTCACGTCGGGAGCGGGCGATCGCCAGGCTTCTCGGTCAGGGCGTCGACAGCCACTCGCTGATCATGGCTGCACGCGCGCAGGCGCTGCTGGAGGACTTCGGCACCTCCGCGTTCCGACACCGCCTCGACCTGATGCTCGACGAGATCGTCGACCCGGGCCACCGTCGTTGGCCCGACGACGCCGTGGCGGGAGCCACAGCGTGGCTCGTGTCCCTTCTCGTCGAGCGGGCCCGCCTGCTCGACCGGATGAAGAAGCAGCCGGAGCTGGCCGATCTGCATCCACCGAACCCGTTGATCGTGGTGGGTCTGCCCGGAGCGCCGATCGGCGCGGCCGTCGATGCATTGCAGGCGGCCGACCCCGAGCGCTGGCGGCCCGCCACGGCGCCCGACCCCGACCGGGCCACCGAATGGCTGGGGCTGTCGATGGCGGGGTACTCCTTCGAGCGCCTGCTGGGTGTGTCCTCACCGAAGATCGGCATCGACGAATGGCCCGAGATCGTCGACATGCACCGGTTGGCGTGGGTCGCCGAGGCCACCACCTCCCGGGCGTCGGATCGCCCGCCGATCTTCGCGGGAGCCGATCACCTCCATGCACTGGGGCCGCTGCTGCGCAGCCATCCCTCGGCCACGGTCGTGGTCGTGCCCGCCGAACCCGGTGCCGCCGTCTCGGCCAGCGTGCAGATCGAGAGACGGGCGTTGGCCGAGCTCGGCCTCGGTATCGACCTCGACGACAGCCGGCGACGGTGGGCAGCTCACGTGGAACGGTCGGGGCAGGTGCTCGCGACACTGGCGCTCACCGGCGACGAACTGGCGGGGGGCGCCATGGTGGCGAAGTCCGACAGCGGAGGCCGACACGATCGGCCTGCCCAGTAGGGTCCGGCCATGGAGATCGTCGATTCCGTCCTGGGCCTCATCGGCAACACGCCACTCGTGCGGTTCCGGAAGGTGGTCGACGACATCGCCTGTCCCGTCGTGGCCAAGGTGGAGACCTTCAATCCCGGCGGATCGACCAAAGACCGGCCGGCGCTGGCGATGATCGACGATGCCGAAGCGCGCGGTCTGCTGAAGCCGGGCGGCACGATCGTCGAACCGACCTCGGGCAACACCGGCGTCGGTCTGGCCATCGTCGCCGCACAACGCGGGTATCGGTGTGTGTTCGTGACCACCGACAAGGTCGGACCCGAGAAGATCTCGCTGCTGCGTGCCTACGGCGCCGAGGTGGTGGTGTGCCCGGTGGCGGTGGCTCCCGACGATCCCCGTTCGTACTACTCGACGGCGGCTCGCATGGCCGAGGAGATCCCCGACGCCTACCGCCCCAACCAGTACGAGAATCCGGTCAATCCCGAGGCCCACTACCGGACCACCGGGCCCGAGATCTGGCGCCAGACCGATGGCAAGATCACCCACTTCGTCGCAGGCGTCGGCACCGGTGGGACGATCTCGGGGGTGGGTCGGTACCTCAAGGAACAGAACCCGGACGTGCAGATCGTGGCCGCCGACCCCGAAGGCTCGGTGTTCTCCGGAGGGTCGGGCCGCCCGTACCTCGTGGAGGGCGTCGGAGAGGACTTCTGGCCGGTCACCTTCGACCCGACGCTGGTCGATCGCACCATCGCCATCAGCGACGCCGACAGCTTCGGCACCGCCCGTCGGGTGAGCCGCGAGGAGGGCCTTCTCATCGGCGGATCGTGCGGCACCGCTGTGGCCGCGGCGCTGAAGGTCGCCGCCGAGTGCACCGGTGACCACCTGGTCGTGGTGCTGATCCCCGACTCCGGTCGCGGCTACCTGTCGACGGTTTTCAACGACGACTGGATGGCCACCTACGGTTTCGTCACCAGCGACGGTCCGGTGGTGGGCGATGTCATCGCCGGCCGCGAGACCGACATGCAGTGGCTCGAGTACGTGCAGCCGGAGGAAACGGTCCGCGAAGCGATCCGAGTCCTGCGCGAGCACGACATCAGCCAGGTGCCGGTGGCCAAGGGCGCCTGGCCCCTGTCGGCGGCCGAGGTGGTCGGTTCCGTCGACGAACTGCACCTCATGGAGCGGGCCTTCGAAACCAAGGACCTGCTCGATCAGCCCGTCGAAGCCGTCATGCAACCACCGCTCACCACCATCGGCATCGGGCAGCCGGTGCGGCTGGCCGTCGAGCTCCTCGATACGTGTCAGGCCCTGCTGGTCCTCGACGGCGGACGGCCCGATGCGGTGATCACCCGCTCCGATCTGCTCCGCTTCGTCTCCCCGGAAGGATCCTGATGGCCAACGACCACGCCAGCGAGAACTGGGGGTTCGAGACCCGGGCCATCCATGCCGGCCAGAGCCCCGACCCCACGACCGGAGCAGTGGTGCCGCCCATCTCGCTGTCGACGACCTTCGCCCAGGACGGCGTCGGCGACCACAAGGGTTTCGAGTACTCGCGCAGCGGCAATCCCACCCGCAGTGCGCTCGAGGAGTGTGTCGCCGCGCTCGAAGGTGCCACGCACGGCTTGTCCTTCGCCAGCGGACTCGCCGCCGAGGACGCCGTGTTGCGGCTGTTGCGCCCGGGCGATCACCTCCTGCTCGGCAACGACGCCTACGGCGGCACGTTCCGGCTGATCTCCGCGGTCTTCGGCGAGTGGGGGATCACCTTCACGCCGGTCGATCTCACCGACCTCGACGCCACTCGGGCCGCCGTGCAGCCCAACACCAAGATGATCTGGCTCGAGACGCCGACCAATCCCATGCTCACGGTGGTCGACATCGCCGGTGTCTCGTCGATTGCCCGCGACGCTGGCGCCGCCTGTGTCGTCGACAACACCTTTGCCACTCCGTACCTCCAACAGCCGCTGGCCCACGGCGCCGACCTGGTGGTGCATTCGGTCACCAAGTACCTCGGCGGCCATTCCGACGTGGTCGGCGGCTTCATCGCCACCAGCGACGACGCGCTCGCCGACCGGCTCCGGTATCTGCAGAATGCCGCCGGGGCCGTGCCCTCGCCCTTCGACTGCTACCTCACATTGCGCGGGGTGCGCACGCTCCCGGTGCGGGTGGAGCGAGCCTGCGACAACGCCGAGGCCATCGTGGCGCTGCTCGTCGATCACGAGGCGGTGTCCACCGTCTACTACCCCGGGCTCGCCGCTCATGCCGGCCACGACGCCGCCGTCGGCCAGATGCGTCGGTTCGGGGGGATGGTGTCGTTCGTGGCGACCGGTGGAGCATCGGCGGCCCGCACGATCGCCGAGGCCACCGAGCTGTTCACCCTGGCCGAGTCGTTGGGGGCGGTCGAGTCGCTCATCGAGGTGCCGGCGGCCATGACCCACATGTCCACCGCCGGCTCACCCCTCGAGGTCGATCCGGGCCTCGTTCGACTCTCGGTGGGCATCGAGACCAGCGCCGACCTGGTCGCCGACCTCCGTCGAGCCCTCGACGCCACCTGACCCCACCCCACTCACCGAAATCGGTTTCGGTGACCCCACCCCACCCACCGAAATCGGTTTCGGTGAGCCCACAGACGAACCGTCACAAACCGATTTCGAGGGTTGCGAGGGGTCAGATGCAGATGCCGTCTTCGGTGGCGCCGCGGCGGCAGAGAACGGTGAGCTCCACGGATTTCAGACCGAGGTCGGTGGTCGACTCGTCCGACTGGATGAACAGGTGCAGGCGAAAGCCCCGCACCGAGTCGTCGGGCACGTCGACGACGTCGTAGATCACCTCGATGAGGTCACCTTCGGTGATGTCGCTCACCTGCACCACGAGGGTCGGTGGGTCGTCGGTCGTGAACTGGTCGATGACGACGGCCACCACGTCCTCGACCGTGGCGCCGGCGGGAAGCACGCCCTCGTTGTCGGCGGTGACCTGGGCGGTCGCGTCGCCGGTGGCCCCGAGAAATGCCAGGTTGGCGGCGTCGGCCCAGCCGACGCGGTCGTCGGCGACGATGCCGTACCAGAGCCTGTCGGGCAACAAACAGGCGTCACCGGTCGCGACGAGGTCGTCGCGTGGTGGCTCGACCGAGTACACCGGGGCATCGGCGTCGGTGAGCGAGGTCTGGAGCGCCAGGCCGCCGTCGAAGGGCACGGCGACCATCGCCAGCACGTCGCCGGCGGCGGCGAACCCGGCGAAATCGTCACACGGTGCGTCGGTCACCAGCCCGCCGGGCTCGGGGGCGGTCGTCGGCGTCGGGGTCGGCTCGGGCGTGGCGGTCGGTTCGGCCGTTGGGGTGGCGGTCGGTTCCGGTGTTGGGGTGGCGGTGGGCTCCGGCGTGGGCGTCGCGGTGGGTTCGGCGGCAACCTCGATGGTGGCATCGCTTCCACACGCCGCGGCGAACAATGCCGCGACGGCGATCAACGGAATCAGACGTGCCGCCATTCGCCGACCTCCTCGAAGGGTTTCGAGACTACTTCTTGAGGCCGAGATCGATGGGTCGCGACACCTCGCGGTAGAAGTCGTTGCCCTTGTCGTCGATCACGATGAAGGCCGGGAAGTCCTCGACCTCGATGCGCCAGACGGCCTCCATGCCCAGCTCGGGGTACTCGAGCACCTCGACATGGCGGATGGAGTCCTTGGCCAGCCGCGCCGCCGGGCCGCCGATCGAGCCGAGGTAGAAGCCACCATGGCGCTTGCACGCGTCGGCGACCTCTTGGCTTCGGTTTCCCTTGGCCAACATGACCAATGAACCGCCCGCCGCCTGGAACCGGTCGACGTAGCTGTCCATGCGACCCGCGGTGGTGGGCCCGAACGAGCCAGAGGCGTAGCCCTCGGGCTTCTTGGCCGGTCCGGCGTAGTACACGGGGTGATCCCGCAGGTACTGCGGCATCGGCTCGCCGGCGTCGAGGAGGTCTCGGATCCTGGAATGGGCGATGTCGCGGGCGACCACGAGGGTGCCGGTGAGCGAGAGGCGGGTCTTCACCGGGTGCTTCGAGAGCTCGGCCCGAATGGCGTCCATCGGCTGATCGAGGTCGATGCGCACGACGTCGCCGCTCAGCTGGTGCTCGGCCACGGCGGGCAGGTAGTGCGCGGGGTCGCGTTCGAGCTCCTCGAGGAAGATGCCTTCGGCGGTGATCTTGGCCAGGGCCTGACGGTCGGCGGAACAGCTCACCGCGATCCCCACCGGCAGCGAGGCACCGTGGCGGGGGAGGCGGATGACGCGCACGTCGTGGCAGAAGTACTTGCCGCCGAACTGGGCGCCGATGCCGAAGGCCTGGGTGAGCTTCAGGATCTCGGCTTCCATCTCGATGTCGCGGAACCCGCGGCCGCTCGGCGACCCTTCGGTGGGGAGAGTGTCGAGATAGCGGGTCGATGCCAGCTTGGCCGTCTCCACCGCGAGCTCGGCCGATGTCCCGCCGATGACGACACCGAGGTGATACGGCGGGCAGGCCGATGTGCCGAGCAGCCGTAGCTTCTCGTCGAGGAACCGCAACAGCCCGGTGGGGTTGAGGATGGCCTTGGTCTCCTGGAACAGGAAGCTCTTGTTGGCCGACCCGCCGCCCTTGGTCATGAACATGAACCTGTAGGTGTTGCCGGGCACCGACTCGATCTTGATCTCGGCGGGCAGGTTGGTGCCCGTGTTCTGCTCGTCCCACATGGAGAGCGGGGCCATCTGTGAGTAGCGGAGGTTCGATGCCTGGTACGTGTCGAAGATGCCCCGGCTGATGGCTTCCCGATCGCTCGGACCTCCGTCGGCGCCGTCGCCGGTGAGCACGAACTGCCCCTTCTTGCCCTTCACGATCGCCGTTCCCGTGTCTTGGCATCCGGGCAGGACGAAACCGGCGGCGATGTTGGCGTTCTGCAGCAGTTCGGTGGCCACGAACTTGTCGTTGGCCGATGCCTCGGGGTCGGTGAGGATGTCGGCCAGCTGCTGGAGATGGCCGGGTCGGAGCAAGTGTGAGATGTCGCGTATTGCCTCGGCGGTCAGCAGGCGGATGCCCTCGGGATCGACGCGAAGGAACTCGTGATCGCCGAGGACCACGGTCTCGACGAAGTCCTTGGTGAGCAACCGATACGGGGTGGTGTCGGCGCCGAGCGGAAGCAGGTCGGTGTAGGTGAACTCAGCCATGATCCGACCGTACCGCCCTCGTCGATGCTGCGTGATTCCCTCCGTGGGTGGAGGGCTGCGATAGCTTGGCGGATCGTGGTCACCAATCCCGCTGCCGACATCGAACTGCACACCATGAAGGGCGGCACGATCGCGCTGGGCGAGATGGTCACCATGTTTCATCTCGCACTGGTGGTGGTCGATCCCTTCACCCACCAGAGCGCCTGGATCCTCCCTACAGCCCAGCGCATCCTGCAGACGTTCAAGGCGGCCGACGTCCGGGTCGGTTTCGTCGTGACCGGTACCACCGACGACGCACGCGACTTCCTCGGGCCGATCGTCGACGAGTTCCTCGTGTTGGCCGACCCAGAGCGGAAGCTGGTCAAGTCGCTCGGGCTCGAGACCCTGCCGGCGTGGGTGCACATCGATCACCTCTTGCAGGTCGAGGCGTCGGCGCAGGGATGGCACCCCGACGATTGGCGTGCAGCAGCCGAGCATCTCGCCGAGCGCATGGACTGGACCCGCCCCACCATTCCCGATGCGGGCGATCCGGTGCCCTTCAGCGGTTCACCCGCCAGCTGAGTCGCCGCTCACCATCCGGGCCGTGGGCACGTTTGCCCACGGCGGGATCGCTCAGGACGAGGTTCGGGCGACCGATGGGAATGGATGTCTGGTCCGACTCGTGGCGCATCGGAGCACCACAACGCCTCGTGGGCGTCATCGCCGGTAGCGGCGCACGCCGTGCGCGTCGGCGCCTTCGTCGCTCCCATCGTGGCCACGTGGTTCGCCATACGGCTGGCGTCGGGCTGGTTCTACCGGCCGGTGGGGTGGGCCGGTTTCGTGTTGTGGTGCCTCCAGGCGATAGCGCTGGCCATGGTCGTCGGGGTGCTCACCGATCACGTGACCCGTCGCTTCGTGCCGCTCGCGTCCCTTCTCGCCATGTCGCTCACCTTCCCCGACCACGCTCCGTCGCGCTTCGGCATCGCGCTACGAGCGGGGACGATGGGCAAGCTCCAGGACCGCCTCGACGATTGGAACGCCACGGGGCTGAGCGCCGACGAGGCCACGGCGGCGGCCCAGGCGGTCGAGCTGGTGACCCTTCTCGGTCGTCATGAGCGTCTCACCCGCGGTCACACCGAGCGCGTTCGCGCCCACGCCGACCTGATCGCGCAGGAGATGGGGGTGAGCGAGGTCGACCGACAGAAGCTGGCCTGGGCGTCGCTGCTCCACGACATCGGCAAGCTCACCGTGCCCGCAGAGATCCTGAACAAGAACGGCCGCCCGACCGACGAGGAGTGGCGAATCCTCCAGAACCATCCCGCGGCCGGCGAGGCCTTCATCGAGCCCCTGGCCGACTGGCTCGGCGACTGGCGTTACGCCACCTCGCAACACCACGAACGGTGGGACGGCCGCGGCTACCCCTACGGTCTGGCCGGCAACGACATCTCTCTCGCCGGGCGAATAGTGGCCGTGGCCGACGCCTTCGACGTGATCACCTCGAAACGGTCGTACAAGGAGCCGATGAGCGCCGAGGCGGCCCGTCGTGAGATGGTCGCCTGCTCGGGGGCCCAGTTCGATCCGGCGGTCGTGCGCGCCCTGCTCAACGTGTCGCTGAACAAGCAGCGAGGTGCTGCGTGGATGGCGTGGCTGCTCGAGCTACCCGGCGCGGCGAACGTGGCGCGGGCGGTGTCGTCGGTGCCGACGGCCGCAGCGGCGTCGGTGGTGGCGCTCGGCGCGACGGTGGCCGTCCCGCCGCCCGATGTCGGTCCGCCCGAGAACCTCGCGTTCGACGGGCAGGTGATCGAGCTCGACGAGGCCGGGAACCTCGAGGAGCCCACGGATCCTTTCGTGATCCCGACCCCGACCCCAACTCCGCCGGCTCGGCGCAATCGAACAGGACTGCGGGCCCGACGCCGACGCCGGCCGAGCGCCCGACCGGATTCGTCATACCGACGCCGACGCCGGCCGAGCGCACCGACGGCCAATGGGTGGGTGATCCCGACTCCGACGCCGACACCACGACCGTCGCGCGGCACGCAGCCGGACCGCGACGACTCGACGCCCACCCCGACGCCCGGGTTGACTTCGCCACCGCTCCCGACTCCGCCCGTCTCCCGACCCCTCCTCCCGTGCCCACCCCGCCGGTGATTCCGACTCCGACCCCTGCCGACACCCATGCCGACACCGACGCCGACGCCGACACCCAACCCCCACCGACGCCGACGCCCGACGACTGCGCGGCATTGTTGGGCGGACGAGCTCGAGCTGGCCGGGGGCTATCTGGTGGGGTGCGATCTGACCGGCATCGACATCGACGGCCTCGACCTCACCGGGGCCAACCTCACCGGCGCCAACCTCACCGAAGCGAGGATCACCGAGTTCAGTCTCGACGGGGCGATTCTCGTCGGTGCCGATCTGAGCGGAGCAAACCTGACTCAGGGTTCGCTGGTCGGCGCGAACGCGACGGACGTCGATGCTCGCGGACTCTGGCTCACCCAGGTCTCGTTGAGTTTCGCCACGTTGACCGGCAGTGACTTCAGCGATGCCGACTTCGTCGGTGTCGACTTCAACGACGCGGTCATCGATGGCGCCGACTTCTCTCGGGCTTGGCTCGGAGGCGTGAGGTTCCTGAGAACTAGCGCAGTCTCGGCGGTGTTCACCGATGCGTACATGAGGCATACCCGCCTCGACAACGCCGACTTCACCCGCGCGGTTCTCGATGGTGCCGACCTCCGCCACGCGGTGGTTGCGAACACCACGATCGACCAGGCCAGCTTGGTCGAGACGTCATTCCGACAAGCCACAGGTGCACCACTGTCGCCGGGCACGGCGTACCACCAGAGCACCGTGTGTCCCGACAACAGCATCTCCAACGTCACCTGCTGGCCGTAGTCGGCGAGTCAGCCGGCGGCCAGTGCCTCGATGTCGGGCTGCCAGCCGCAGCGGACCCGGTGGGGGGCGAAGCCCATCGCCACGTTGATCGCCAACATGGCATCGTTGTCGGTCGCGTTCTCGGTGATCAGACGGGTCACGTCGGGCGCATCGGCGCGGAGCCGCTCCCACATGGACGCCTTCAGCCACCGACCGAGCCCACGGCCCCGATGGTCGGGCAGGACCCCGGTGTCGGCCTGCCATGACCGCTCGGGATCGAGCAGATCGATCCACACGGCCGTGAACCCGCCGATCGCACCCGAGGGGTCGACGGCCGCGGTGACCCACGACTCGCGGCCCGACGCCCTCACCCATTCGCCGAACTGCTCGATCTCCGATTCGTCGTCGAGACCCTTCTCGAAGTCGAGTGTCCCCATCGGAGCGTCGTTCATCGCGTCGCGAGCCAGACGAAACGTCGACAGCAGCTCGTCGGGCGGTGAACCGCACCAGTGCACGAGGCGGTAGTCGGCCGCCCGTTCGCGGCGATCGGCGATCCACCGGGCCATCAGCGCTTCGTCGACGGCGGCGACGTCGAGACGGCTCTCGCGTTCGCGGTAGCCGATGTCGACGCCGTGTCGGCGCCAGAACGCCTCGGTGGCGGCCGACTCGACGCCATAGGTCAACAGCTTGGTGCGCTCGTCGGCGAGGAACGCACGAGCGGTGGCCCGGGCGAGCGCGGTGCCGATGCCGCGGCGACGTCGATCGGGATGCACGACGACCGAGCTCTCCCCGAGATCGCGGTTGCGGCGGCCGTACCAGTGCCAGCGCTCGGCGAGACCCGCGGCGACGCCGTCCTCCCAGGCGATCAACGCCCGCTGCTCGGCGATCGGGGTGGAGGCGGTGAGATCGAGGAGAACCCGCTGATCGGAAGCCGGCGGGTCGTCGGGATCGAGCTCGGCGTCGACGGCATGCTGGAGCGCGACTACCGACGCGAGCTCGTCGGGGGGACAGGCGGGCGACAGGGGGCGGATCTCGATCACGGTGACCGAGTCTCGTCGGGGAAAGTCCCACGAGTCGAGCGAGTTTCGTGGCTAGCCTCCGGCGATGCCCGTCGACACCCTGAAGCCGAGCCTCATGCCGCGCTCCCGAGTGCTGACGCTCGGGCTGCTCACCGCGGTCCTCGCCTCCGGGTACGGCGTGATGTTCACGGTGCTCGACGACTTCCGCGACGACTACGGCATCAACGAGAGCATGCTCGGCGTGATCGTCGGCATCGGCTTCTTCTCGTCGTTCCTCGCCCAGATCCTGATCGCCCCTGTGGCCGACCGTGGTCATGCCAGGAAGCTGTTGGTGGCGGCCATGCTCGTCACCGTCGTCGGCCTGTTGGGAATGGCGTGGGCCACCACGTTGGTGCCGCTCCTCACCGCTCGTTTCGTGATGGGCCTCGGTATCGGCGCGGCCGTGCCGGCCGTGCGGCGCATCGTCATCGTCGGCGACCCCGACAACCTCGGTACGAACCTGGGCCTGTTGTTGTCGGCCGACGTCACCGGCTTCGCCGCCGGGCCGGCGGTGTCGGCGGTACTGGTCCCCGCCTTCGGGCTCGCGGCGCCGTTCCTCGCCATCGCCGGCGCAACGGTCGCCTGCCTGCCGGTGGTGTTGGCGATGCGCGTGGACGAGGCCGCGGTGCCCGATGTCGGCGCCGCGGTGCCGGCACGCTTCGCCTTCGATCTCTTCGCGTCCCGGCCCTTCGTTGCCATTGCGTTCATGGGAGCCGCGGTCTTCATGATGATCGGCACCTTCGACGCACTGTGGGCGGTCGTACTGGCCGACCTCGATGCCAGCGACCTGGTGGCCAACCTCGGCATTTCGGTGTTCGCCCTGCCACTCATCTTCCTCGGGGCCACCGGCGGACGACTGGCCCAGCGGGTGGGTCCGTTCCGACTCGGAACTCTCGGCATCCTCATCGGCGCCGGCTTCATGTTCCTCTACGGAGTCATGCCCACCGGCGGCGCCATGTTGGCCATCGGCATCGTGCATGCCGTTTTCGACGGCCTCACGGTGGCCAGCAGCGGCGTCGCAACGGCGCTGGTGGTGCCCGGCGAGAGGCAGGCCAGCGCCCAGGGCATGATCGGCGCCGTCGAGACGCTGGTGGGTGCCGCCACGGCGATTCTCGCAGGGGTGTTGTACGACTTCTTCGGTCGCGTCACGGCCTACACGGTCTGCGCCGCCACGATGGTGAGCCTGGCCGCCGTGGCGTGGTGGCTGGCCGGCCCGCAGTGGCGGGCTCGACGGGTCGATTCCGAGGTCGAACCGTTGCGTGATCCGGCTGCGGCCGTGACCGGACACGCCTGAGCGGGCAAGGTCGGGCTTCGGGGCTCAGATGGCGTGGGTGGCCAATGCGTAGCTCAGCGCGGCGAAGCTCAGTCCGTCGGAGATCCGACCGGTGGTGAGCAGCGCTCTCAGCGATTCCACGTCGTGCCACACGATTCGGGTGGCCTCGTTGTTGTCGGTCGGCGGGCCGACGTGGGAGGGGGAGTGCGACGTGAATATGTGGAACCGCTGGTCGGTGATGCCGTTGCCGGGGTGGAAGGCACACAGGGGCGTGACCTCGCCCGGATCCCATCCCGACTCCTCGATGGCCTCGCGACGGGCCGCAACGGCGGGTGTCTCGCCGGCATCGATCTTGCCGGCGGGGATCTCCCAGCCCCACGTGTCGGTGATGAAGCGGTGGCGGTAGAGCAGCAGCACCTCTTCGTCGTGCACGAGGAGACAACCAGCCGCCTGGTTGGGCATCCGCACCACGTGGTGGTCGACCTGGGTGCCGTCGGGCATCACCACGTCGGCCAGGACGAGGTTCACCCAGTCGCTTCGATAGATGGGGGTCTCGCCCCGATTGAGCCACTGGCCCTCGACGGTCATCGGCGATTCTCCCGACGGTGCACCACTCGAAGACCCGACCACACCTCGGAGATGGCGCACACCTTGTTGTCGACCAGGCCGGTCGGCAGCACCACGTCGCGTACCGTGTCCTCGGTGATGTCGGTGGGCACACCGCTCGACTTCTTGGGCCAGGCGATCCAGAGCCCCCCGTCGGGGAAGATGGCGCGGCTCATGGTGGGGAGCCGTCGCTCGAATGCCGCCCGACGGTCGAAGAAGGCAACGACCACGTCGGGTTTGCGGCGAAGGTCGGTGCGGGCTTCGGCCCCCTCGGGCAGTGGGTCGAGCCAGTCGTGGATCTCAGCGGGTGCGCCGAGCACGGCGACGACGTGATCGGGTTCGATCCCGAGCTTCTTCGGCAGGGGAGTGCCCGAATAGCCGGCGGTCGTGCTCACGGCGCGACCCTACGTGATCGATTCGCCCTCCGTGTGGTGGAGGCCGCTACCATCGCTCATCGCCCAGGCGGGAGCAGACGATGGTCAACGAGGGTCGAGCAGGTCGGTCGACGGTGGTGTGGCGAGCCGTGGCGGTTGCGGCCGCGTGGACGGTGGTGGTCGCCGGATGCGGCGGGGGAACCGATGACGCCAGTCCTGCGCCGACCGCGCCGGCCGAGGCGAACTCCCAGTCGACACCCGAACCCGAGGCGACCGTGTCGCTCGACGAGCTGACCGAGCGCGCACTCGACGACGAAGCGGGCGCCACAGTGGAGCTCGCCCTTGCCCAGTTCGCGCTCGACTTCGGCCCCGTCGACGGAGCGCCGAAGGTGTCGTTCGACGAGGCAGCGCCCGCCACCGGCACCGCCACGCTCCACGACATCGCTCGCGTGTGGGACGACCTCGACATCGCTCAACAGACCCAGATCGCCGAGGCGCTCGATCGCGAGAAAGCGGCGTCGACCTTGCTCGGGTCCGTCGATGGCGCCGACCCGACGGTTCCGGTGCCCGACGGCGACGATCCGTTCGCCGACCTCGGCGACGACGGCGAAGTGGAGGATGAGGAAGAGGCACTTGCGCCCGCCGACGGTGCCCCCGAGGTGGTGCTTGCCGCCTATTCCGGTCCGGCCGGCGGTCCGTTGACCGACGACGAGGTGTTGGCCGTCGCTCGCACCTCGGCGGTGTGGCTGGTGGGTCGCCTCGGCGGGTCGCTCAACTTCGACATCTCCTCCGCTCCGGCCGGGGAGGCCGCGACGCGCACGCTCGACGCCGTCACCTACGACACGTTCTTCCTGCCGGGCGAGGTGATCGCCGGCGCCGCCACCACCGGCCGCTGCACCATCACCGTGTACCGGCGCCCGTACATGACCGGCGATCGGCTGGAATCGGTGATCGCCCACGAGGCGTTCCACTGCTGGACGGTCCTCAACAGCCCGAACGACGGCGACTACCTGCGGTTCCCGCCCTGGTTCCACGAGGGCCTGGCCACCTGGGTGGGCGAGGAGATGGCCCGTGGATCGTCGTTCGGCCAACACTGGTCGCCGCCGTTCTTCGACCTGGCTACGTTCCCGCTCTACCGGGCGAAGTATCGGGCCTTCGCGTTCTTCGGGCAGGTCGCCGCCCTGAGGGGAGGTCCAACGGCCTTGTTCGATGCCATTCCGGCGATGGTCGCCGCCGCGCCGAACGGCAACTCCGCCGCCTTGACCGAGATCCTCGACGGGCTCGACCCCGAACAGATCGCACAGGTAGCGTCGTCGGCTGCGCGCGAGCCCGGCTGGGGAACCGGTTGGGACTTCTCCTCAGCCGGCCTCACCGCCGATGGCCGCCGCCCGCAGCCTCGGCCCGTCCGCACCTCCACGGGAAATGCCGAGACCGCCCGGCCCGGCGAACAGACCATCGTGGAGTTCGACCTCGAGCCGCCTGCCGGTTCCGACGGTTCGTGGGTGCTCCATCTCGAGGCCGCCGGTCTCACGAACAACCGGTGGAGCTCGGGCGACACGTTCGCGACCACCTCGCCCACCGCGGAGGATTGGTGCGTCGGCGGCGACTGCGTCTGTCCCGATGGTTCGAAACCCGCGGGTGAGCTCGCGCCGGTACCCGACGGGAGCACCGCGCTCGTCTCGGCGCTCACCGGGCCGCCCGACGCCGTCTCCAGCATCGAGCTCTCGTTCTCGAACTTCGACGACCTGTGCGACGACGAACCCGAGCCCGAGCCATCGGGCGAGACCCCCGGCGGACTCACGGGCACCTGGCGCGCCTCGAACGAGGCGCTGAAAGGGGCGTTCGCCCAGGCCTTCGCCGACCTCGGCGACGGGTTCGGCGTGGGTGCCGTCAGCGGCGACGTGATCATGACCATTGCCGGCGACGGCACCGGCACTGTCACCTACACCGCTGTCACCCTGTTCTTCGAGGACTCGCCGGTCGACACCATCATCCTCGACGGGCGCGGCGACTTCGCCTGGAGCATCGACGGCGAAGGCGCCTTCACGGTGCGTGGCACCAGCTTCCAGATGGCGGCGAACAGCCCGGCATTCGGCGAGCTCCCCTTGGTGATTCCCGAGACGTCGGCGCTGGGCGGCGCCACCAGTCGCTACAGCATCAGCCCGCCCACCGGCGAGCTGATCCTCGTGCAACTCGACGCCACCGCGACGAACAACACCTTCTTCCCGAACGTCTGGTTCCGCCAGTAGCCGTCGAGTCCTGTCACCGAAGCAGTGACTCACGAATCGAGTCATCGAAGAAGCGAACATCCACGAAGAAGTCTGCTCATCTCGAAGGGATCCCCATTGTGAAACACGTGACGACGATCGTGCTCCTCCTGGCACTGTTCGGTGCCGCCTGCGGCGGCAGCGACGACGAATCGGTTGGGCAGCCATCTGCCGATGGCGAGTCGTCAGCCGCGCCGACCGAGACCAGCGACGGCGACTCTGCCGCGACCGACTCCGGCGTGGCCGTCGTCGACCTGGATCTGTCGACCGCGCCGATCCCGTACCAGTCGACCTTCGTCGATGCCTGGCCCGGCGGTGCCTCCCCCCAGGTCGACGAGTGCTCGCTGCTCGACGGTGCAACCATCGCCGCGGCGATGAGGAATCCCAGTGAGGTGACCCTCGATCGGGCCACCACCACCAGTTGTGACTGGGTGGTCTTCCCCGTCGGGTTCTCGGTGCAGGTCGAGCCCGCGAGCGAGGTCGACGTCGACGATCACTCGGGCCGTGCCTACAACATCGACGTCGAGCCGGTCGTGGAGCCCCAGGACGGCCCGGGCGAGAAGGCGGTGTTGCTGGTCGACACGGTGGCCGTCGACGGCTTCGAGTACGCCTACTTCTTCGTGCTCGACGATCGTGCGGTGACCATCCGGAGCACAGGAGTGGCCATCGCCGGAGTCGAGGCGTGGCGCACCATGGCCGACGAGGTCGCGGCGAACCTCGCCTCGGGCGCGGCCGCGCCGACCGGCGACGCCGATGCCGATCCGTGCGGATTCTTCACCACCGCCGATGCGGCGAACCTGTTGACCACGACGCCGGAGGAAGTGACCTTCTTCACCGATCCGACCGGGCGCAGCTGTCAGTGGGAAGCGGGTGAATACGGTGCACTTGCTGTCCGCTTCTACAGTGCGGCCGACGTCGACGAGTACGTCGGCTCGTTCGACGCCAAGCTCGCGGACGGCGGAAGGGACCGGTCGGCCGAGCTGGGCGTCACTGCGGTGTTCAACTTGGGTGGAAACTACCTGTACTCCGACACCTTCGACGGGGCCATGTACCTCCGCCTCGAGCCGGTCGAGTCGGGCAACACGGTCGGACTCGAGGCGGCTGTGGCCCAGAACCTCGTCGGTCGCGTGAGCTAGGCGACCAGCCGCGGGTCCTTCGTCGCGTGGCGGGAGGAGAACGCCGCGTGCTACACCTCTCACGTCGGCGAAACGGGGGACGACATGGCTGCACTGGCCTACAGCAAGGGGCCCTCGAGCCCCGCACTGCTCGAGGAGACCATCGGCGACAACCTGCGTCGTGTCGCGGCCTCCTCGCCGAACGCCGAGGCGCTCGTCTCGTGCCATCAAGACCTGCGCTTCACCTATGCGGAGTTCGACGCCGCGGTCGACGATCTCGCGGCGGGACTTGTCGACCTGGGTCTGGAGACCGGCGATCGGGTCGGCATCTGGAGCCCGAACCGAGCCGAGTGGGTCGTGCTCCAGTACGCCACTGCTCGCGTCGGCGTGATCCTCGTCACGATCAACCCGGCCTACCGCACCGCCGAGCTGCGCTACGCCGTGCAGCAGTCGGGGTGCAAGTTGGTCGTGGCGGTGCGCGAGTTCAAGGGCGGCGACTACGCCGGCATGCTCGACGAGATCCGGCCCGACGCCCCCGACCTCGAACAGGTGATCCTGTTCGACTCACCCGAGTGGCGTCGCCTGGCCACCGGCGGGATCCACCATGGCCACTCGGCGGTCGCCGAACGGGCGGCCACACTGCATCCCGACGATCCGATCAACATCCAGTACACGAGTGGCACCACCGGATTCCCGAAGGGCGCCACGCTCTCGCACCGCAACATCTTGAACAACGGGTTCTTCGTGGGCGAGCGCTGTGGCTACACCGACGCCGACCGCGTGTGCATTCCGGTGCCCTTCTACCACTGCTTCGGCATGGTGCTGGGCAACCTGGCGTGCACCACCCACGGCGCGGCGATGGTGATTCCCGGCGAGGCGTTCGACCCGGTCGACTCCCTGCGCGCGGTGGCCGACGAGCGTTGCACGAGCCTCTACGGGGTGCCCACGATGTTCATCGCCGAGCTCGGGGTGCCGGCACTTCGACGAGTTCGACCTGTCGACGCTTCGTACCGGGATCATGGCGGGGTCGCCGTGCCCGGTCGAGGTGATGAAACAGGTGGTCGACCGCATGAACATGAGCGAGGTCACCATCTGTTACGGCATGACCGAGACGTCGCCGGTCAGTACCCAGACCACCGCCGACGACACCCTCGACCAGCGGGTGGGCACGGTCGGCCCGGTGCATCCCCACGTCGAGGTGAAGGTGATCGATCCTGCGTCGGGCGAGACGCTGGAGCGGGGGGCCAAGGGTGAGCTCTGCACCCGGGGCTATTCGGTGATGCTCGGCTACTGGAACGACCCCGAGCGCACCGCCGAGGCCATCGACGCCGACGGCTGGATGCACACCGGCGATCTCGCAGTGATGGACGCCGACGGCTATCTCGACATCGTCGGCCGGTCGAAGGACATGATCATCCGGGGCGGCGAGAACGTGTACCCGCGCGAGATCGAGGAGTTTCTGTACACGCACCCGCAGGTCTCCGACGTGCAGGTCGTCGGCGTACCCGACCCTCGATACGGCGAGGAGATCGCGGCGTTCGTGAAGGTGGCCGGCGAGGCCTCGCTGTCCGACGAGGACATACGCGACTTCTGTCGCGGCACCATCGCTCACTTCAAGGTGCCGAGATACGTGTTCTTCGTCGACGAGTTCCCGATGACGGTGACCGGCAAGATCCAGAAGTTCGTGCTCCGAGACCAGGCGATGAGCGAACTCGCCTGACCCCCCATCGCCCGACCCACGGCGAAATCCCCACTGTCAGTAGCGCTTGCCGCTACCCAGGGTGGGGATTTCGGGGGTGGCGGGGGTGGCGGGGGTGGAGGAGGGGGAGGAAGGGGCGTCAGGGGCCGAACAGGTCGAGGGAGATGGCGGCGATGGTGCCGGCGTCGGGGTCGTAGAAGAGGTCGACGGCGTACCACTGCAGGCACGAGTCGATGGAACCCTCGGCAGGCTGGATCGCGATACGGACCAGATCCTCGAAGCCGATCGGTGGCGGGGTGGGCTCGGCGACACACCGCGGATGGTCGCCGATGGTGACGGTGGTCGCCGGCAGTCCCGCGAGGAGCTCGAGCGCGCTGAACGGACCGGCGTAGCCCTGGAACTCGTCACGCTCGATGGTCCATGCCGTCGGATCGCGCAGCTCGGTGTTGGTGCGGGTTGCCTCGATCGAGTCGCCGAGCGCGAGGGCGACCTCGGTGTCGAGGGGAATCTCCTCGATGGCGAGGGCCTCGCCGTCGGCGAACTGCAGCACCGCGTCGCGTATGGCCTCGGCGCCCGGCAACAGCGTCTCGCTGTCGGGCTGATCCGCTGTCGCTGCGACGATTGCGATGATCTCGGCGAGGGTGGCGTTTGCGGGATCGTCGGGGCCGGCCACCGACACCGAGGCCGGAGTAGCCGGAGCATCCCGGCCGCACGCCACGTACAGACCTTCGAGCCCACCCAGGCGCAGTCCGCCGGGGAAGGTGCGATCGAGATGGACGAAGGCGACGACGTTCACACCGTCGGGCATGACGGCCTCGGCGAGTGGGTCGACCTCGCCTGCGGCCGGGGCCTGGGAGACGAACGAGACGGAATTGAGGTCGGCGATCGATCGGCCGTCGACCGACTCGATGCCCTCGATCTGGAGCACCGTGTAGGTCTCGCCCGTGCTCGGATCGGCCACGAGTCGAGACACGCTGGTCAGGGTTCCCGTGGCGACGGCGTCGGACTGCCCGGCGAGCTCGGCAAAGGAACTGGCGCCCTCGCTCGAGTCGAGGGCGCCGTTGCCGAGCAAGGCGACGGCCTGCTCGGCGGCTCCGGGGAGGGCACAGTCGATCGTGCCGGTCTCGACGGCCGGCTGCCCCGATGTCGGCGTCGGTTCGTCGATCGGAACGAGAAGGAGCTCCACCAGCTCGTTGATCGTGGGTGCCGTCGGCTCGTCGGGTCCGGCCGCGTTCGCGATCACGGCTGCCAGGGGCGAGTCGGCTCCGCAGGCCACGTAGAGGCCCTCGATGCCCGGTGCCCAGTCGCCGCGCCGGCCGCTCCACGGGCTGAGGAAGGCGATGAAGTCCACGCCCTCGGTCGCCATCGGCTCGGCGATCGGGTCGGCGTCGCCGCCGGCCGGCCAGAACGAGTCGTAGGCGATGACGGCGATGTCGGGCCGGGTTTCGCCGTCGATGGAGACCACGTCGGTCACCGTGAGCTCGGTGAACCCCTCCGACTCGGTCTGGGTCCGCACGATCTGGCTGATCGTTCCGGTGACGACCACGTCGGCACGCTCGGCCAGTGCGGCGAAGGAACCGACCGGGTCGTAGTCGTAGGTGGGCAGACCCGACTGCAGGATCGGCAGGATGTCGGCCACGGGGCAATAGTCCGCCGGCGGATCGACGGCGTCGCCGTCGCCCACGATCACGTTCTCGGCGCCGTCGCCGGTTGCCCACCGGATCGCAACGAGGCCACCGACGAGCAGGGCGAGCACGGCGACGACCCCGCCCAGCTTGAGCCAGATGGTCGCACCGGCCCGGGCATCGGCCGGCACGCTCGGGTTCGCCAGATGCACGTCACGGGTGGCCTGCGAGGCCAGCCGGTCGAGGCGGCTCCCGAATTCGTTGGTGGGGGAGTCGTTCACAGCGTCAGCTCCTCGAGCATCGACGGGTCGAGCGTGGTGGCCAGGTGCCGATGAGCCCGCGCCAAGTGCTGCTTCGCCGTTCCGAGCGACACGCCCATGGCGTCGGCGCAGTCCCTAAGAGCCAGATCGTCCCAGTAACGCAGCGCGATCACCTGTCGTTGCCGGGGAGCAAGTCCGTCGAGCGCCGCGACCAGATCGGGGTCGCCGAGCGCAACCGATGGAGATGCCGACGACGACGTGACCAGCCTGGGCAGGCGGTCCTTCAGGCGCTTGACCCTTCGCCATCGGCTGTTCGACAGGTTCACGGCGACGGTGCGCACCCAACCGGCCGGGTTCTCTCCGGGACCGCCGAGGTGGTCCCACTGCCGATAGGCCCGCTCCATGGTTTCCTGGGCGAGATCGGCCGCCTCGTCACGGTCGAGGGTGAGCAGCCAGCAGAAGCGCACGAGCGGGTCGCTCTCGGCACGGAAGAAGACAGCGAAGTCCATCACACGTCCAACGCTCGGGGTGAGCGAAAGGATGACACGGCGACGCGAGAATCTCCGGTATGGCTCCTCCTGGCCGAGCGTTCATCGCGATCCATCCGCCGGCGACGGTGCTCGACGTACTCGCTCGCCTCGACCGCACCGACCCCGGCGTCCGTTGGGTCCCTCCGCACCAATACCACGTCACCCTCCGGTTCCTCGGCGACCAGGTCGAGGTCGAACGAGTCGACGAGCGCCTCCGCTCGGCGTTTCGCCATGCACCGGTCGAGGCCAGTCTGGGGCCTGCCGTGGGACATTTCGCTGGGGAGATCCTGCAGGTGCCCGTCACGGGGATCGGGTCGCTGGCCGGCGCCGTCGACGAGGCGGTTGCGCCGCTGGTGGGTGCGCGACGGCGGCCCTTCGTGGGTCACCTCACCCTCGGCCGCGCCCGGCGAGGTTCCCGCTCGCTACCGCTGGTGGGCGACCTGGCCGCCGCGGCGTTCGCCGTCGACTCGATCGACCTCGTCCGCAGCGAGCTGACGCCCGATGGGGCCCATCACGAGCGGGTGGGCCACTACTTGCTGTCGGAGTCGTCCTGAGGAGGTTCGAATCTGGCGCGGCCCTTCGCCGCTTCCCGCGCTTCTTCGGCGTCACGCAGCTGGCCGAACCACATGCCTCCGGTCATCACGGCTCCCCAGACCGTCAAGGCGAAGATGACCGCGCCGATGCTGAAGATGACGGTCTCGCTCATGACGAACCGCCCGATGACGGATGGTCGGATGCGCCGTCGACCGGCGTGAGTAACAACGTGCCGAGCGAGTGGATCGACGGCACCCAGAGCCCGACGAAGATTCCGGCGGTGGTCTCGTCCTGGACGAAGTAGAGATACACCGAGAAGAGGAACGAGGCGAAGCCGGCCACCAGGAATGGCAGCTTGAGTCGCAGCGGGAGCGGGATGGAAGGCATGGGCACGAACCTCTGTCGTTGTGAAGGCTTTCAAATGTACTTCGCGGGACAGGGGCCGCACAGATGCACGGGTCGGGAGTTGTTCTTCGGTGACCTGGCCGGTCAGGCTTCGGCTTCGACCTCGGCTTCACCGGTGGCGGGGTCGAACTTGAGCGACACCGAGTTCATGCAGAACCGCTCGCCTCGACCCGTCAGTTCCAAGCAACACTTCGACCGAGCGAGCGGAAACGCCGCGCCGCTATTCGAAGCGTTGGACGGCGAAGGTGTCGATCATGTCGCCGTTCCAGTCGCCGACCAACAAGATGTCGGTGGCCCGGCCGTAGCCGATGGTGGTTTGGGCGACGCCGGAGATGAAGTCGTTGCGGATGTAGATGACGTTGCCTCGCCGCACGGCGAAGGTGTCGATCCCGTCGTTGTCCCAGTCGCCGATGAGGACTTCGTCGCCGGCTCGGCCGTAGCCGAACACGACGTCGGCTGGGCCGCTGGTCACACTGTTGCGGAGATAGAAGACGTTGCCTCGCCGCACGGCGAAGGTGTCGGTTCCGTTCCCGTCCCAGTCGCCGACAAAGACCTCATCGCCCGCCTTTCCATACCCGATAGTGATGGTCTCGGTGCTCGGAACCGGGATGACTACGTTGGTGAGGCGGAAGATGTTCCCTCGTTGCACGGCGAACGTGTCGTAGCCGTCGCCATTCCAGTCACCGACCCGATAGAGCTCATCGGTTGACTCGCCAAAGCGAATCTCCCTGATGGGACTGGCTCGTTCGTCGTATTCGTGGATCCAGTTTCCGTCCCGCAGCGCAAAGCCGTCGTGACCGTTTCCATCCCAGTCCCCAGTGAAGACCTCCAAGGAGGGCCAGCCGAACAAGAAGTCATACTCAGCCGGTCCCGACCGGATCACGTTTGTCACATAGATCCGGTTTCGAAGCAGAACTTCAGGGAGAACCTCGGGCGGTGGCGGGGTCGCCAGGACGGTGTAGTTCACGGCCACGACGTTGGTGTTGCCTTCGTTGTCGGCGCCGGTGACGGTGAACGTCTTGGCGCCTGCGGTGGCGGTATTGATCGGGCTACCAGAAGCGACATCGCCGACGCAGGACGCCATGCCGGATCCTCCCGCTTCGTCGACACACGAATAGGACGCCAGCACGGTGGCCCCTTGGGTGTAGGTCGCTCCAGTGGAGGGGGTGTTGATCGCCACTGTGGGCGCCGTGACATCGGGGGGCGCCACGAGGCCATCGATGAAGGACTTCGAAAGCTGACACCTGGGCGTACACGCCCGGCGCACCGGGGTCAGCGCAGCCGATACCCCAGGAAACGATGCCGGCTTGTAGCCAGCCACCGATGCCGTCGGGTACCACCAAAGGCCCGCCGCTGTCACCCTGGCAGGAGTCGACGCCACCCGATGCGACGTCGCCAGCACAAAGCATGGTGTCGTCGAAGATCGAGGACGCCGGGTAGGACGTGTTGGGGGCCTTGCAGTCGGCGTCGGAGAGTATCTCCACGTTGACGTCGTAGGGCACGTCCGGGAACGCCGGCACGCTCTCGGTTTGGCCCCAGCCCATGACCGTGGCGACGACACCGGCGGCGAACAAGCCCGCATCGGTCGGGGTCGCCCAGGCCACCGGCGTCGACGTGGTCGCTGTCGCCAGCCTCAGCAGGGCGATGTCGTTGTTGAAAGTGTCTTTGTCGAACTGCGGGTGGCGGTGGATTTCGGCCACGTCGATCCGTTGGCCCTCGGTGCAGGCCGGTGACCCGCCGAAGTCAAAGCAGTAGAGGTCGTGGCGTCCAGTGACGACATCGAGGCTCGTCGGCGACACCTGCGTCCCATCGTCATTCGAGACACAATGGGCGGCGGTCATGACCCACATGTCGTCGATCACGGCGCCGCCGCAGAATTGGCCGAGCCACGAGTTGCCCGTCAACGGACTCACCAGAGCCACGAGGAACGGATACTCCCCAGGGTCGGTCGGGTTGCCACCGACAATCCGGCCCGGGCCGGGGAGGGGTTCGTCCTGGGCTGCCACCGGGCTCATCGGCAGGAACGACACCACCATCGTGACCACGGCGACAATGCTGATGCAGCGGTGACCTAGCAGCTTCACGTGACGTCAGCGTTCCCATCGGTCTCATGGACGGTGACCAGCCAGCCCGCAATCCCCTGGAAACATGGTCCCAGCACCGAGACCTGGTGTCCAACTGCAGCTTTCGAAGTCAGAACCCAACTCGATCTACTGGTCAACAGCGTTGGTGAGCGAGCCCGAATCGGTGGCCCCGGTGTCTGTCTGGTAGATCTCGGGCGACCCTTCCCCACGATTCACGACCGCCGGCTTATGCACCCCCATCCATTTCGCTCGGGAGGGGGGCTGGTATTACCAAGTATCAGTCGTTGGACGAATCTTCAGCGGCCCCCAAAGGGGCCGACTAGCTAGGAGTCTTCGACCATTGACAACCCTGTGAATGACCCTGAGTGTGCGTCCGCTGTAACTCTCTATGCCGACTCGAGCCTTGGGCTCAAACGCCAGCTGGCAGGCGGGCGACCGGCGGGTGGTCGACGGGCCGAACACGGCTTCGCCAACCGCCCGGACAGGGGCCGCGCAGATGCACGGGTCGGGAGTTGTTCTTCGGTGACCTGGCCGGTCAGGCCTCGGTGTCGACCTCGGCTTCACCGGTGGCAGGGTCGAACTTGAGCGACACCGAGTTCATGCAGAACCGCTCGCCGGTGGGCTGGGGGCCGTCGGGGAACACGTGGCCCAGATGGGCGCCGCAGTTGCCGCACACCGCTTCGGTGCGGCTCATGCCGTGGCTGCGGTCGACGTGACGCTCGACGGCGCCCTCGCTCACCGGCTCCCAGAAGCTCGGCCAACCCGAGCCGCTCTCGAACTTGGTGTCGGAGGTGAACAGCGGCTCGTCGCAGACCACGCAGTGGTAGACGCCGTCGTCTTTGAGGTCCCAGTAGCGGCCGGTGAAGGCCCGCTCGGTGCCGGCCTTCTGGGTGACGGCGAACTCCTCGGGGCTGAGACGCTCGCGGAGCTCGGCTTCGGTGAACTCGGTGCGGGGCATGAATGCCTCTTTCTGTGGGTGGAGGGTCGAATTCGGAGTGCAGGGGACAACGCAACCGTGGGCGGGTTCGTTCCCTGCCGAAGAAATGTACCTTCGGTACTTGATCGAACGGGTGTTCGTAATTACACTGCTGGAGTCCTCCCGAGCGAGGCTGTCACACCCTCTCCGTAGGGTCGTTCTCGTTCAGCACATCCCCGGCTCACACAACGACTTTCAGGAGATCAAGGTGGAACGAGACAAGGCACTCGACATGGCCCTCAGCCAGATCGAGAAGCAATTCGGTCAAGGGCGCGGTCATGAAGATGGGCGAGAAGGGGTCGATGGCCATCGAGACCATCCCCACGGGGGCGCTGGCCCTCGACCTCGCCCTCGGTGTCGGAGGCCTGCCGCGTGGCCGTGTGGTCGAGATCTTCGGCCCCGAGTCGTCGGGCAAGACCACCCTCGCCACCCACGTGGTGGCCGAGGCCCAGCGCAACGGCGGCATCTGTGCCTACATCGACGCCGAGCACGCGATGGATCCCGATCTACGCCCGGGCCATCGGCGTCGACGTCGACGAGCTGCTCATCTCCCAGCCCGACACCGGCGAGCAGGCGCTCGAGATCACCGACATGCTCATCCGCTCGGGAGCGATCGACGTGTTGGTCATCGACTCGGTGGCCGCCCTCACTCCCAAGGCCGAGATCGAGGGCGACATGGGCGACACCCACGTCGGTCTCCAGGCCCGCCTCATGTCCCAGGCCCTGCGCAAGCTCACTGCACAACCTCACCCAGTCCGAGACCATCTGCATCTTCATCAACCAGTTGCGCGAGAAGATCGGCGTGATGTTCGGCAGCCCCGAGACCACTCCCGGTGGTCGGGCGCTCAAGTTCTACTCGTCGGTCCGTCTCGACATCCGCCGCATCGAGGCCATCAAGGACGGGCGTCGAGGTCGTCGGCAACCGCACCCGGGTCAAGGTCGTCAAGAACAAGGTGGCCCCACCGTTCCGGCAGGCCGAGTTCGACATCATGTACGGCAAGGGCATCAGCCGCGAGGGTTCACTGCTCGACATCGGCGTCGATCTGGGCATCGTCAAGAAGTCCGGTGCCTGGTACACCTACGAGGGCGAACAGCTCGGCCAGGGTCGCGAGAACTCCAAGGAGTTCCTGCACGACAACCCCGAGATCATGGTGGAGATCTCCGACAAGATCTGGAATCAGGTCCGTCCTCCGGTCGAAGAGGTCGAGGAGATCGACCTCACCGAGGCCGAAGAAGAGTTCTCCGACGCCGACGACGAACCCATCAGCCTCGACGACTAGTTGTGCATGACGGGGACGTTGTCCTTGAGCGTGGCGATTGGTGTTGACCATCCGAGTGCGCCGTGTGCTCGGTGGTGATTGTAGAAGTGGACGAAGTGGTCGTAGTCGACTGTGCGTTCGTGGTCGGTGTGCCAGTCGCGGATGTAGGCCCATTCCTCGAGCAGGATCCGGTGGAATCGTTCGACCTTGCCGTTGGTCTGTGGCCGGTAGGGCCGGGTGAACTTCGCGGTGATGCCGGCGTTGGTCGAGGCGTGTGCGCCAGAGCCGTGATCGGTAGCAGGAACCGTTGTCGGTGATCACTCGTTCGACGGTGATGCCGTGGTCGTTGAACCAGGCGTTCGCTCGGTCCCAGAACCCGACGGCGGTGACGGCTTGTTCGTTGGCGTGGATCTCGGAGTAGACGAGTCGGGTGCGGTCATCGAGCGCGGAGTGGAGGAACCGGTATCCCGTCGATGATCGCGCTGCGGTCGGGGCGTTGCCTCGGCCGTGGATCCGCCAGCCGCCACCGTCGGGGATGCCGGCGAGCTTCTTGACATCGACATGGATCAGCTCGCCAGGTCGATCACGTTGATAGCGGACCACTGGTCGGTTCGGTGGCTCGGTCACCCGAGTCGAGCCGGCCGAGTCCTTCGCTGGTCAGGATCTTCTGCACCGTCGACGCGGCCAGGCCGACTTCGTGAGCCGATGTGATCGGCACCCCACCGACGCTGTCGTGCGCAGCTCGATGATCCGGCGACGACACTCATCTGGCGTCGCGTTCGGTGACCGATGCGGCCGCGACGACCGATCCAACAGCCCGGAGTCACCTTCGGCGAGGAACCGGTCGCGCCACTTGCGGACGGTCTTGGCGTCGACCTGGAACCGGTCCGCGGTGGCCTCGATCGTCCAGCCTCGCTCGAGCACACAGGCGACCATCTTGCGGCGACCCTGCGGTGTCAGCGACGCGTTCGGGTGCTGGGTTCTAGCGTGAGCCATCGAGCTCTCCTTGCGAGTGGTGTGCGTTGTCGAAGACCCACAGCCTCGCTCGGAGGGCTCACCTATTCAGCGGACCAACAATCCCATCCCGCCAGGGACAACGTCCCGGTCGTCACAACTAGGTGCTCGTCACAGCCTTGTGCCCGAGGATGCAATGAGCACCGAACCGCACCTGGTCGTTTCGTTCGGTGCGGGTGTCGGTGAACCCCTCGTTACAGAACGCGGCCTGCAGGTCGGCAAGCTCATGGAAATGGAACCCCTCGGCATTGCGCCGGTTTGAAGCCCATGAAGTTCTCCCGTACGGGAACGTGACCGCCGCCAGACCACCCGACTTCAGGACTCGATACATCTCGGTGAACACCACTGCAGGGTCCTCGATCACATACATCGTGGCGACCGTGCATGCTTTGTCGAACGGTCGCGTGCTCGTTCGACAGGCGATCGCCGCACCAGGGGTCACCAGATGCAGGCTCACTCGCCCGTCCGAGATGGCCTCAGCGTTCTTCTTCGACGCCATCTCCGGCAGCGCGGATCTCCGAGACCTCGACTCCCGTGACGTGGCCCTTCGGTGCCAGAGTTGCGAGCAGTCGATGTTCGCGCCGTTGCCGAACCCGACTTCCAAGATCTCGTCGTCTGGGTCCACTTCCATGAGGTCTGCGGTCCAACGAGCACGAGCGATTGTCGACGTCGCCATCCCGCGGAACAACACCTTGCCGCAGGAGCCCCCTCGGGTGCTGCAACTGCTTGACGATGCCGCACAACAGGCCCATGGCACACCTCGTTTCGGCCCGATTCCGACTGTCACAGTTT
Source organism: uncultured Acidimicrobiales bacterium (assembly GCA_963787285.1). Lineage (GTDB taxonomy): Bacteria > Actinomycetota > Acidimicrobiia > Acidimicrobiales > JAHEJN01 > JAHEJN01. The sequence continues at coordinate 60,870 of CAWBCM010000011.1, forward strand.
CACATGCGCTGCCGCGTCGTCCAGCGTCGAGAACGCCAACCAGACCGCGACATTCTCGCCGCAGAACGCAACTAGCTGGCTGGGCTGGGGCGCTGGCCCCGCACGGTCCGACCGCCCATAACCGGCGAAGTCGAGTGGGTAGCGCAGCTCGGAGCCCAATCGATAATCACGTTCCTCGGCCGGGCTCAGCAGCGTCCCGGAACGGCACGTGGCGCGGTTCGGAGGCCACCGTCCGCAACGATGCAGCGCCGGTCTCGGAGACCGAAGGCCAGAGCTCTTGAACCGGGGTGACTCATGATTAGGGCAAGACAGCGTCGGGAACGTTGATCGTGATCTCCCCACAGGCCGTTGTCTCAGGACAGGTTTGCCGCGTTTACGCCGGGATCCGAGTCGTCAGCGATCTCGGCGGGATGGCCGCCCAAGATCCAACATTCCATCCAACAAATTCGGCGGCACCAGGCGAATCCAACATCACCCGACGGACGGCCCACCGGACAAACAGCAGGTCACGGCCCTAGAACGCGTTCAGCGGACGGCTTCGACCCGACTCATAATCCTTCGGTCGGGTTCGATCCCCGCCGAGCCCACGGTAGGTGACCTGCGAGCTTTTTGATCTCCGTGTCGACTGATCCGCTTCGGAATCTCAAAATCCTGCCAGCGGTCTGTCGATGAGGGCGAGGAAGGCGGGCGTGTACAGGACACGCCGATCCTCTGGCCTGCTGCGATGAGCTCAGCGCGTCACCATTGCTCGTCGCGCAATTCCCGCGACAACAGATCGAGCACAGCCTGACGAGCTTCCTTTCCCTCGTGGAGCACTGCGCAGACCTCAGCGGTGATCGGCATCTCGACACCGACCCGTTCCGCGAGGGCGCGCGCCGAGAGGCTGGTCACTACGCCCTCGGTTACCTTGTCCGTCTCTGACAAGATCTCATCGAGGGTCCGGCCCTGGCCGATCGCGAGGCCGACGGCTCGATTCCGAGACAGATCGCCCGTCGACGTGAGCACCAGATCGCCCATCCCTGACAGGCCGGCAAAAGTGAGCGGATCCCCACCACGGGCGACGCCGAGCCTGGTGATCTCGGCCAGGCCACGTGTGATCAACGCAGCTCGGGTGTTTCGACCGAAACCGAGTCCGTCCGAGATCCCGACCGCGATCGCGATGACGTTCTTGAGGGCCCCGCCGAGCTCTGCGCTGATCCTGTCGCGTGACGAGTAGACGCGGAACGATCCCGTAGAGAACAGATCGCGGACGCGTTGCACCGCGTCGTGGTTCTCACCTGCCGCGACGACGGCGCTCGGCTGGTCGGCTGCCACCTCAGCGGCAAACGACGGGCCCGACAGCACGACGATTCGTTCCTCGGCAACCCCGAGTTCGGCGAGGATCTCGCTCGGCGTCAACAACGTGTCGAGTTCGATGCCCTTCGACACCGTGACGACGACCGACGGCTGGCCGAGCGCCTCCCGAGCAGTGTCGAGCACGGACCGCATGTGCTGGGTCGGGATCGCATTGACGACGATGTCGGCGTGCTCGATCGCTCGATGCACGTCACCGGTCGCATCGAGGTCGGGTCCGAGCTCGACACCGGCCAGAAAGGTGCGGTTCTCGTGGCGGTTGACGATGTCATCGACCACCTCGGGCTCACGGGCCCACATGAGCGTTGGTACACCTTGGGTCACGAGCAGCCGCGCGAGCGCAGTTCCCCATGCTCCCGCTCCGATCACCGACGTTCGTGATTGGTTGTCCACTGCGACCTCCCCGTTCGGCAGGAGACTCGGAACGCTCAGTCGTCCCGACGCGTGAGCGAGGTCATGATCCCCTCGTATCGGTCATGGAGACCGGGTCGAGACACAATCCGGGAATCCATCAAGTCAGTGCTTGCGTCTGCGGGCGTGGCGCCGTCGCGGCGGTGCCAGCGCCAGTGGAACCCAGCTCCAATGAGAAGCAGAGCGATGGCGATGATCGCGAGTTGGTCCACCACGAAAACCCCGAACACCAGGCACAGAGCGCCCGCCGTGTAGAAGATCAAGTGGATTGCCTCGGCCCGCCTCACGTGATGATCGTCGCACAGACTCCACTCGATTGCCACGCCCCTCGTTGGAACCGAAGGTCACCGGCGAAAGAGCTTTGGGCGGACGTACCGGTGGCTGGTGCCGAACCACGGCGAGGGGGGAGCCGAGGTCAGGCTCAGCAGTGCGTACAGCACGGTCTCGTAGTTCACCCGCCAGCCGGCGAAGTCGCGCCACGCCTGGTCGAGGTCGCTCACGAGGGGGACACCGCTTGCGTCCAAGCTGGCACAGAGTGCGTCGTATCGTTCCCGTTCGAAGCCGATGGGGTCGGTGGGCTCGGGATAGGGCTCATAGACCACACCGAAGACCTCCGCGATGCGACGAAGCGCCGTGTATCCCGAACGGATCATCAGCTGTGCCTCCGACGACGACGGCGCGTCGATTGTCGACTGGTACAGGGCGGCCACATCGAGCGCGACGCCCGACGACACGACCCACGAGCGGTTCGGCTGGATCGAGCGGAAGAAATTGAGCGCGGCAAACGTGGTGTGGGCCTCCTCGAGCTCTCGGAAGAACTGCTCCCACTCGTCCCAGAATCCGTCCAGCACATCGGGACGACCGATGGTCCAGATCCGCGTGATCATCGTTTCGGGATCGGGCGGTGCGCCGTCGGGGAACGAGGAAGAACGCGTCGGTTCCGCCATTACGTGGAAGCGGGAGATCAATGCCTCGCGACGGCTGAACGCGGCGTACATGGTGGGGAGAAAACTGATCAGCAACGCAACCAGACCCAAGCCGAGCAGTCCCTCGACGATGGCAAGGTTGGCGGCGAACACGCTGTCGGTCGAGCGGATGCCGAGTGTCGTCAGGGACGACCCCGACAGCAGGATCGAGTCCTCGAGCGAACCGACGTCGAGCGCCCAGAACATCACCGCGAAACCGATGGTGATGAAGACGGCCCACAGCAGGGGCAAGAGCATCAGAGTGAAGGGGGCGTACCGAGCGAGCACTCGGTCCTTGGCGCGCCAATCGCTCCGCAGCTTCACCGGCACCTCGAAGAGCGCCCGCATCACGATGAACAGCACCCGTACCAGCCAGACCTGCTCGGCTCGCGGCACGACCACCGTGCGTATTGCTCCCGCCAGCACCACGCCCGCCAACGTGGCGCCACCGACGAAGGCCGCTACCTCGAGAGAGCTCATTGCGAGAGGACACTAGTGTCGTCGTCGATGGCACCTCTGTGATCGGCGTCCGACTGGCGCGTCACCCGCCGTCTGGCCGTTGTGGGCCTCGCGGCGCGTGTGGCAGACTCGTGACTTGTCGTGGTGGTCGACCGCTCGGTCGGTAGCTGATGCTCTGGGGGTGTGGGAGCGGCGGGTTCTCCCCGCCGGCTGCGAGCTCGGCCGCACGATCTACCGGGAGACGAAACGATCGGCCCGGATAGCCAACTTCCGCCGGCCTCATCGACCGTTGCAGGCCGCGACGATCGCCCGAATCGGCCCCCTGTTCCCCGACCTCGATCTGGAACGGATCCGCGTCCGGACCCGTTGTCGACTGCCATCGAACCGGTTCCGCCAGACCGGTGACATCTACGCGATGACCTTCGGAACCACCATCTACTGGAGGGACGAGCTCGACGAGAGCGATCCCACCGAACTGGTGAAGCTCATCCACGAGGTCGTCCACGTCGACCAGGTCCGACGTCACGGCGACGAGTCCGCCTTCGCGTGTGCGTACGGGCGGGGGTACGTCGATGGCGGCGGCCGGCTGCCCGGCTACATCGGCACACCCACTGCGTATCACCGGAACCCGCTCGAATCCGAGGCCTACACGTTCGAAGCCCGGTTCCGCGACGATTCCGGACGGGTCGTAGCCAGTTCACTACCCGTCGGCGGCGAACCTTCCTGAACCGAGGTGTTACCTTCGGCTCCATGCCGATGCGTATCCAGTTCCGAGCGACCTCATGACCGAACCACTGCTCTCGGGTATCAACCATGTCGCCCTCGCCGCCGTCCGATGTCGACGCCACGGTGGCCTTCTACTGCGATGCCTTCGGCCTCCAGGCGACCGACTTCTCGATCGGCGACGACCGCAGCGTGTTGCTGTTCTTCCCGAACGGGTCGTTCGTCCAGGTGCTCGATGCGGGACCTTCGCCCACGGTGAGCGCCCCGTTGCGGGCCGAGCCCGGCAACCTGATCCACGAGGGAGCACCGCTCGATCACTTCTCGCTGTTCGCGGTCGACACCGACGCACTCGAGCGCCATCCGCGATCGTCTGGTGGCGCTCGACGCCACCGACGGGGTGATCATCGACACCGCAGGGGTCGCCCGGACCGTGCGCTTCACCGACCCCGACGGCCGCTGCTCGAGGTCACCGCCTACCCGAAGCGGTAGGCGGACGGTCGAGGTCGGTCGTCTAGTCGGGCGAGGCCGTCGCGACGGAGCTGTTGCCCGCAGCGTCGGTGCACGTGACGGTGAGCTCGAACTCGGGCGCCACCACGAACAGAACGCCGAGCAAGCGGAACGCGAAGCTGCGACGCCGGTTGGTGATCAAGATCACGTCTTCGCCGTTGACCACGGACGCGCCGTTCAGGTCGGCTGCGGTCATCACGCCCGGGCGATCGTCGAAGCACGCCGCACCGACCCGGTACTTGCCGATCCACGGTGAGCCCCATCGCCGTTGCAGGTCGGCGAATGCGCTCGGGGCAACGTTGTCGGTCGACGGCTCGACGAACACCGCCGCCGTGCGGGCCGGGATCGAGAACGTGCCCGTAGCGTCGTCGAACGACGCAGTCGACACGACCGGGTCGACCGAACCGACGAGCACCGGGTGCAGGTACGAACGCCGGTCCCGGCCAGGGCGCCGGCGGTGAAGTCGATCGGATCGTCGGTCGGGTTGAACAGCGCCACCACCGAATCGAATCGAAGTCGAGGTCGACGCTGCCGCGTACTCGGGTCGGTGATCTGCATCGCGATCAGCCCGGGGATCTGCCCGGCACCGGTGTTCAGGAACGACACCCGGTCCTGCACGTCGGCGGCGGTCTCGAGGTGGAACAGCGGCGTGCTCGTCGCGGACCGCGAGCCACTCCTGGGTGACGTCGACGTTGCACTCGATGTCGCTCGGGCGCGGGTGCAAGCGTCCGGGTTCGCGAGCAGCGGACCCTGGATCGGCCAGTTCGACTCGTTCTTCTCGGCGACCGGTAGCCCGACGCCCCAGTTGTTCGACTGGTACGTGAAGTCGAGCCGGTTGAACCAGTCGCCGGAGTTGTACGAGTCGCGGTCGAGCGACTTCGACCGCAGCATGTCCTGACCGGCGTGGAAGAACGGCACGCCCTGGGCGAGCGCGACGACCGCGTTGCCGACGTTCTGCGCCCGCACCCGGTCGGCCATCGACGTGCCCACCGGGTGGTGGTACTGGCCGATGTCGAACAGGGTCTGGTTGTCGTGCGCCGCGACGTAGACGATGTTCTCCTGCGGGTCGGCGGTGTAGCCGGCCGGCGAGCCGTTGTAGTCGACCTGGGCACCGGTGACGAGGTTGCCGTTGCGGTCGACGAACTCGTAGCTCGCCAGGTTGCCGGCGAGGCCGACCCGGATCTGGTCGGCCGACAGCAGCAGCTCGTCGAGCGCCGCCGGCTCGGACAGGCCGCCGTTGCTGTCGTACCAGAGCCCGTTGATGTAGCCCTGGTTGTCGATCAGGCTCTGCCCGTCGTCGAACGGGCCACCGCCGCGAACGGCGTCGCGCAGGCGATCGGAGAACGTGCCGATGCCGGTGCCGGCCATGTTGAGCTGGGTCGCCTGCACGAAGCGGGCGTCGTTGGCCACCTCGCCGAAGTTCCAGCCCTCGCCGTAGAGGTAGATCGACGAGCCGTCGACGCCGTCGTCGGCGAGTGTCAGCGCGTCGAGCGCCGCGCGCACGTCGAGCATGTTCTGCTTGCGTGTGGTGGCCCATGAGGTCGAAGCGGAAGCCGTCGACCTTGTACTGCTTGGCCCACGTGACGACCGAGTCGATCATCAGCTTGCCCATCATCTCGTGCTCGGTCGCCGTGTTGGCGCAGCACGTCGAGGTGGCCACGGCGCCCTTGTCGTCGAGGCGTTGGTAGTAGCCCGGCACGATCCGGTCGAGCACCGACGTGCCCGCCTGGCCGGACGGCGTTGGTGTGGTTGTAGACGACGTCCATCACGACCCGCAGGCCGGTGTCGTTGAGCGACTGCGACCATCTCGCGGAACTCGACGATGCGCGTCGGTCCGTTCGGGTCGGTGGAGTACGAGCCCTCGGGGGTCGTGTAGTGGTACGGGTCGTAGCCCCAGTTGAAGCCGTCGAGGTCGGCCGTCGCGCGAGACGGCCGCCTGCTGCTGATCGGAGTCGGGCGCGTAGGTCGCGAGCACCGCCGGGTCGGGCTCCTGGCGCAGCGATGCGTCCTCCTCGATCGTCGCGATGTCGAACACCGGCAGCAGGTGCACGTGGCTGAGACCGGCGTCGGCCAGCTCGGCCAGGTGCTGCCATCCCGTTCGACTCGTCGTCGGTGAACGCCGCGAACGTGCCCCGTTCGCCGGTCGGGACGCGTCTCGTCGAAGATCGAGAAGTCGCGGACGTGCAGCTCGTAGATCGAGATGTCCTCGGGTCGCGCCAGGTCGGGCTTGACGAGCGTCGTCCCAGCCGGCCGGTGCGAGCGCCGGGTCGGACAGGTCGACGATCTGGCTGCGCGTCGAGTTCATCGACAGCGACACCGAGTACGGGTCGGTGACGAGGTTGGTCTCGACCGCGCCGGTCGACGGCACGTACACCTCGACCTCGAACAGGTAGTACTTGCCGTTCCACGATGCGTCACCGATCGCCGACCACACGCCCGTCGGCGAAGCGGTCATCGGGAACGTGGTCGATATGGTGGACGGGTCGGCGTCGTCGAAGACGTGCAGCGTCACGTTCTTGGCCGTCGGCGCCCACAGCGTGATCGTGGGCGCGCCGCCGTCCCACACGACGCCGAGGTCGGTGTCGGTGGCGTACAGGTCGTCGAGCACGCCGGGGATCTGGAGCCCGGTGGCGTCGATGCGCACGCCGCCCTTGACCGCCTGCACGGCGAGCTGACCGGTGAGGATCGACGGTACGTCGCCCAGCGATCCGACCGGGATCTTCAGCGTCGGCATGCCCGGCGAGGTGCAGGAAACCGTCGACGCCGGCGGGGTACGGGTGCGCCCGGGGCCAGCTCGATGCAGGTGCCACCCTCGACCCCGGCGGCGCCGAGCGTCAGACCGCCGGTCGGCGCGTGGCAGAGCGAGTAGTCGACGCTCGGGTCACCACCGGCCGCCCACACGATCGTGTCCTCCGACGACCCAGTGCGCCCGCTGCTCGTCGATGTCGCCCGGCGCGGCGCCGGTACCGACGATCGGCAGGACGTAGTGCGGCTCGGCGGGATCCGACGGGTTCGTCACCGGTGAGCTGCCACACCTCGTAGCCCCACGGATCGAACGACAGGAACTGGTCGGGTCCAGGGTCCTTCTGGTCGCCGCGATGGATGATGTAGGCCGAGCTGCGGCGCGCCGTCGACGACGGGGACCTCGAACACCGGGCCGAACACGTCGACGTCGGTCCAGCGGACCGGGTCGGGCCACGAGGTTCGGGCTGACCGAGCCCTCCCACACGTGCAGGCCCCAGAAGTCGTTGAAGTCGGGGCTGGAGTTGTCGCCGTAGTCGCCGTCGTCGCGGTGGTAGTGGATGTGGCGATGTCCTCGGCCGCGCCGCGCGACGGGTAGATCTCGGTGTCGCCCGACTGCTTCCAGACCGTCGGGGTGTCGGCCGGGACGAAGCTCTCGTCGGGGCCCGGGTCCTTGGCGTCGCCGCGGTGGATGATGAAGTTGACCGGCTGGCCGGAGTCGACGATCGTCGACGTGTCCAGTAGGCGCCGTAGTCGTCGATGCCGTCGGGCGCCTTCGGCGACGTCCAGTCGGTCGCCTCGGCCGGGTCGATCGCGTCGCCCCACAGGTGCAGGCCCCAGAACGTGTTGAAGTCGGGGCTCGGCGTGCCGTAGTCGCCGTCGTCGCGGTGGTAGCGGATCGTGACGAAGCCCTGGGCGTCGGCCTGGCTGGTGTAGATCGTCTCGTCGCCCTGGTTGATCCAGATCTCCGGGTTGGCGTCGGCGTCGAAGCAGCGGTCGGGGTCGGTGTCCTTGGTGTCGCCCTGGTGGACGATGAAGTTGATCTGGCTGTCGGTCGCCGCCACGCCGGATCCAGGCGAAGCGGCCGAACTCGTCCTCGCCGAGGAACGGCTTGGGCGCGGGCCACTCGGTGACCTCGCGACGGATCGATCGCGTCGCCCCACAGGTGCAGGCCCCAGAAGTCGTTGAAGTCGCCGGTCGTGTGGTCGCCGTAGTCGCCGGCAGGCCGGTTGTAGTGGACGACGGCGTAGTCGAAACCACCGAACGTCGGTGGCGCCTCCGCGCCGACGACCGCGGCCACCTTGTCCGACGAGATCGCGCCAGACATGTTGTCGGCGATCGCCTTGAACTCGAGCGACGCACCCGCGGGCAGCCCGGACACGTCGTAGAAGACGCGATACGGCGCGTTGTCGTCGGTGCCGATGGCTCGTAGGGCGCCCCGTCGACCGAAACGACGAACGTGACCTCGGTGTAGCCCGACAGCGACAGGTCGGCGCCGACCTCGACCCGCCCGAGCAGCTCCGCGCCGCGCCGCCGGCGCGGTCATCGTGACGACCGGTGCGACGGTCGGTACGGCGATTCCGGCGTCGGCGCGGTAGAGCTTCACGCCGAGCGCCGGCACGTCGACCGTCAGATCGCCCGACGGCGTCGGAGGTGATCGCCGGACCGCCACCGGGCCACAGCTCGGTGAACGTCGTCGACGGCGAGTCGGTGTCGAAGGAAGCCGAGTCGGCCGACTCGCTGTTGTTCAGCGCGACGACGTACTCGACCTTCTCGGTCCGCTCGATGCGGCTGAACGCGTAGATGCCCGCCGCGGCCTCGCTGTAGCGATGGAGCTGGGCGCCCACGCGTCAGCGCGGGGTGAGCGGCGAGCAGCGCGCCGAAGTCGGCGAGCGTCTGGTACAGCGGATGGGTGTCGTCGAAGTTGTCGTCGGCGGTGGTGGCCGTCGTGCCGATCAGGTCGTCGTCGTTGTAGCTGGCGACCAGGCTGGGCATCATGTCCTGGCGGGCGTCCTGGTCGCCGCCGTCGCCGGTGAAGCCCTGCTCGTCGCCGTAGTAGATGACCGGCATGCCGCGCCCGAAGTACATCAGCGCGTGGGCGAGCTCGTCGCGGGCAACCAGCTCGGCGTCGGAGGCGCCCGGGTTGTCCTGGCTCATGAACAGCCCGATCCGGCCCGATGTCGTGGTTGCCGAGGAACAGCGGCAACGAGTAGGCGTTGCTGTCGGCGTCGGTGTAGTAGTCGTCGGCGGCGTAGAAGTTGGCGAACGTTGTCGGTCGTGCCGCCCTGACCGGCGAAGTTGCGGGCGGTGCCCTGGAAGGCGAAGTCGAGCAGTGGCGTCGAGCGGCAGCTCGGTGCGTGAACCGGGAGAGGTACGGCGACGTCGAAGTCGAACACCTCGCCGAACATGAAGAAGTCGTCCTTGCCGAGCGACGATGCGTGCGCCCTCAGCTCCGGACCGAACGCCTGCCAGAACTCGTCGTTGACGTGCTTGACGGTGTCGATCCGGAACCCGTCGATGTCGTAGTCGGTGACCATGTCCTTGAAGACGTCGATCAGCCCGTCCTGCACCTCGGGCTTCTCGGTGAACAGGTCGTCGAGGCCGAAGAAGTCGCCGTACAGGCTGTTCTCACCGGTGAAGGTGCTGTTGCCGCGGTTGTGGTAGTTGACCGGGTCGTTGAGGAAGGCGGGCGACTTGATCGTCTCGTCGGCGACGGTGTCGAACGTCGGCGTGTACGGGAAGCTGACCGCCGCGTCGAGGGTGGGGAACGTGCCGGTGCCGGCGTAGTCGCGATCGTCGAAGGGTGCGCCGGTCGCGTCGAGGTAGGGCGCATCGGCCTTGGAGATGTACGGCGGGTCGGCGGGCCGAGGGACTTCGTCGTAGGTGATCACGTCGCCGGTGTGGTTGGCGACGATGTCGAAGAAGATGTCGATTCCGAGCGTGTGCGCCTCGTCGACGAGCGCCTGCATCTCGGCGTTGGTGCCGAAGTGAGGGTCGATCGAGGAGTAGTCGATCTGCCAGTAGCCGTGATAGCCGGCGCTGATGCCGCCCGGGGCGCCTCCTGCACCCACCGGTTGGTGAACTGCGGGGTCAGCCAGATCGCGCTGACGCCGAGGCCGTCGAGGTAGGGCAGCTTTGCGCTCAGTCCGGCGAGGTCGCCGCCGTGGTAGAAGCCCTTGCTCGTCGGGTCGAAACCGTTGACCAGCGGATCGCCGGAGAGGTCGCCGGCCTCGTCGTTGCCGGGGTCGCCGTTGTCGAAGCGGTCGGGCATGACGAAGTAGAAGACGTTGTCCTGCGCGTCGACACGCACTGGCGGCTGGACGAGCAGCTCGTCGCCGGGTTCGGCGGTGCCGCCGCCGGTGTCGACAGCGACGTCGTTGGTGGCGGAGTCGTAGCTGAAGGTGACCGTGTTGCCGTCGACCGCCGTGAAGCCGACGTTGCCGGCGGGATGACTGGTGTCCCAGGCTTCGTCGAGCGCGACCTTGAACTCGTAGTCGCCGGCAGGGATCTGGTCGGTGCTGAACTCGTACACACCGTCGCCGTCGGGGTCCTGCAGCCAGGACCGCAGGCAGTCGGGTTGCCAGTCGCCCGGGCAACCGAGCTCGGACTGGAAGCTGCCGGCCGCGGTGGCGATCGTGGAGTTGACGTCGTCGGTGACCCAGTGGGTCTCGTGGTCGTAGTAGAACTTCACGTCGGTTGCCGCGCCACGCTCAGTGCGAGGTTGGCACCGGGGTAGTTCTCGTCCCACGCGTCGTTCAGCGCTGCCTTGTACTCGTACGAGCCGGCCGGAACGGCGAACGTGCCCTGATGGACGTCGTCGTCGGCGTCGTAGGTGAGGTGGGTGGCAGCGCAGTCGGGTTGCCAGTCGCCCGGGCAGCCCAGCTCGTCCTGGAGGCTGCCGGCGATCGTCACGGTCGGGATCGCCGGGTCGACCGTGACCGTCACGTCGGTGCTGACCGAGTCGAAGGTGAACGTGACGACGTCACTGGTCGCCGAGCTGAAGGCGACGTTGCCGGCGGGATGACTGGTGTCCCAGGCTTCGTCGAGCGCGACCTTGAACTCGTAGTCGCCTGCAGGGATCTGGTCGGTGCTGAACTCGTACACACCGTCGCCGTCGGGGTCCTGCAGCCAGGACCGCAGGCAGTCGGGTTGCCAGTCGCCCGGGCAACCGAGCTCGGACTGGAAGCTGCCGGCCGCGGTGGCGATCGTGGAGTTGACGTCGTCGGTGACCCAGTGGGTCTCGTGGTCGTAGTAGAACTTCACATCGGTTGGCGCGGCCACGCTCAGTGCGAGGTTGGCACCGGGGTGGCTCTCGTCCCAGGTGTCGTTGAGTGCCGCCTTGTACTCCCAGTCGCCGACCGGGACGGCGAACGTGCCCTGCCACACGCCGTCTTCGAGCGTGAGGTCGGTGACCGCGCATTCCGGCTGCCAGTCACCGGGACAGCCCAGCTCGTCCTGGAGGCTGCCGGCGATCGCGACGCTCGCGGGGTCGGCCGTGTGATCGGCCGCCGCGGTGAGCGGCATCAGCACCGCAGCCACCGCAACGACGACGAACAGACCGGTGATTCGGCGCAGTTTCATGGAGGGTCCCCCTGAGTCCCGCTCACTCCGGCAGAAGTGGGCGTCCCACTCGTTCGACCCACACTGCCATAGCCACGGATCTGGTCACAAGATCGCCCGGGGCGGGAGCTCACCGATCTCGATACCCGCGATGCACCGAGGCGGAGGTCGTCGCCGCCTCGACGGATGACACTCACCGTGGCGGCGAGGTGGCGCTGGCAGTTGCCCGAGGTCAGTCGGAGTCGCCGGGCTCGTTCTCCACGTCGGCCATCGTGTCGACCACGTTGAACTCCTCATCGAGTTGTACGTCGACCTGGTTGCCGTCGTCGAGGGTCACCTCGACCTCGTAGTAGCTGTCCTCGTCGCCGACTTCGGTCTCGCTGACCTGCCCTTCGCCCGTGTGGGCGAGGGCGGCGGCGCTGGCGCGATCGAGCGCGGTGCCGGTGATCGGTGCCTCGTCGTCGTCGCCGCCGGAGGCTGCAACGGCGACTCCGGTGCCCGCAACAGCTGCGCTGACGATCGCAGCACCCGCCACGATCAACTTCGCTCGTCGGTTCATCTCTTTGGCCCTTCCTGTTCGCAGTCCGAGCTGCATTTCGGAGATGGTACGAAGCCGCGGCTGACCCTCAGCTGACGCAATCTCACCTAGCCGAACAGACTGGCCACGCCCTGACGGCCGGCACCGGGTACCAGTGTCACCCCGGCCGAGTTGGCGGCGCCGGCGAAGCGGTTGATACCGAGTGCCTCGCGTTCGTGCGCCGACGCAGCGAAGACGCCGTCGTCGAGCTCGATGCCCGTGCCGTCGGCCACCCGGACCAGGCCGTTGAAGGCGGCGATGATCGCCGCCGCCTCGAGTGCCGCCTCCTCGCCGATCACCCGGATCAGATGGGCGCGGGCGTCGTCGGCGTCGCGCTCGGCGAGCTCGACCGCATTGGCGAAGGCCAACAGCTCCTTGCCGGCCGGAACGCCGACCTCGCCGATGTGATGACGATCCAAGGCTGCCTCGAGATCGACGTGCAGGCCGTTGGCTTCACCACTCACACGGAGCAGCGTGGTGTGTGACGCCGTTCAATAGAAGCACTCGTTCAAGGCCGTGGTCCGGGCGGCAAGAAGCTCGGCTTGCGGGCGGCTCAGGGGCCGATCCCAGCACAGGTCGAGGAACTCGGCGCCCCGCGAGTAGTGGCTGTCGACCAGGCTTCGCCATGTTTGGTTGGTCTGGGGTACGAGGCTGAGCGAACGGGTCACGTTGGCCCGAGTGGCACCGGTGGCCTGGCTCACCCAGGCGCCCACGTCGCCGACCTCGGTGGGGCGGACCCTGTGGGGTGGGCCGTCGATGGGGGAGGGGAGGCGAACCTGTGATCGGCCCATGGCCCGGTGGAAGCGATCGATCACCGTGACGATTGCCGTTACGCCGACCAATTCGGTGTAGGTCTCCTCCCCGAGCTCGGCGATGCGCTGGTCGGCCCAGGCGCGGGTGAGTCGACCGGAGTCCGAGGCCACCCGGTGCACCACCTCGACGGCCGCGGCATCGAGCACCTCCGACGCCGGGTGGCTGCCCACGACGGCGTTCGGCGAGAGCGCGGCCCGACGGGCTCGATCGAGCTCGTTGGTGGGTGCGTCGCGCGCCTCGGCCCACACCGAGGTCCGCTGTTCGCCGGTCAGCCAGTCGCCCGGACCGGCGATCGCATCGATGGCAGCGAGCTGTGCCTGTTCCACGATGTGCATTCCAGGAAACTAGTCCTCTCTGACCTGCGTGCACCCGAGGGGTCGGGACCTTCGCCCCTGTCGGGGCTAATTCTTGAGTCTCATAGTCAAGAACACAAGGATTTTCATGCGACTCGAACTGACCCGACGAACCGAACTCGCTCTGCAGGCATTGCAGAGGCTCGATGCCGCCCAGACGCGCGTCAAGGGCGCAGACCTGGCCGAGGCCGTGGGATCAACGCCCGCCTTCATCGCACAGGTGGTGGCGCCGCTGGTCGATCGAGGCTGGGTCACGTCGGCGCCCGGACCACTCGGCGGCTATCTCTCGAATGAGCATCTCCACGACATCTCCCTTCTCGAGCTCATCGAAGCAATGGAGGGCGCAACCGACACGGGCGAATGCGTCCTGGTCGACCGGCCGTGCCGAGCCGACGAACCGTGTGCGCTCCACGAACCCTGGACCAGGGCCCGAGCGGCGCTCATGGCCGAGCTCTCCACCACGTCGATCTCCGACGTGAACAGTCGCACTCGAACGAGGAGGACGTAATGGTCAAGAAGGCACTACCGGTTCTGGTTCTGTTGGCGTTCTGGGCCGGAACGCTCGTGAAGTCGGACGCGTCGAACGCGGGTTTGGGTGACAGCGCGCCGTCGGCCGCCGAGGTACCGGCCGCGACGGCTGCGGCGACCGGCCAGGCCGAGCTCGTCACCTTCGTGCCCGACCCCGGAGCTTCGATCACCCCGCTGCTGGTGCCGAAGGAATCACTGCCGATGGCCTCACCCGACGAGCAGCACCTCGCGTACGCACCGGAGGTCCCACCGCCGATCGAGCGGGACGACCAGCGAGTGTTCGACGTCCATCTCGAGGTCCTCGAGGGCGTCTGCCCACTCGATCCGAGCAACGACGTGACCTTCGAGATGTGGGGGTACCGGGTGGCCGGCGACGACGAGGTCGTCTGCGGTTCGCCCGGTCCGGTGCTCCGCGGTCGGGTCGGCGACCTGGCCCGTATCACGCTGACGAATCTCGGCGGCAACAACCACCCGCACAACATCGACTTCCACGCAGTGACCGGGCAGGGTGGAGGTGCCGCCGATCTCACCGTTGCCCCAGGGGAGTCGGCCACCATCGAGGCCCGCCTGCTCTATCCAGGGGCGTTCATGTACCACTGCGCCTTCGGCGACGTACCCGAGCACATCGCCCACGGCATGTACGGCATGTTCATCGTCGACCCCGAGGTGCCGCTGCCGCAGGTCGACCACGAGTGGGCGGTCATGCAGTCGGAGTGGTACGTGACCGAGCCCGATGCCGCCGGCCTGGTCGAGCTCGACCGCCCGGCGCTCGTCGCCGAACAACCGCGGTTCGTGACCTTCAACGGACGCACCGATGCCCTCACGGGCGACAATGCCTTGACGATGCAACAAGGCGAGCGAGCCCGCATCTACATGGTCAACGAAGGTCTCAACCTCGACTCGAACTGGCATCCGATCGGCTCGCACTGGGACACCGTCTATCCGGAGGCGGCCACCCATCCCTTCAATCAGGTCATCCGGGGTTCCCAGTCGACGCTGGTCGTGGCCGGCGGCGGCACGGTCACCGAGCTCATGGGGCTCGTGCCGAGCACGATCATCCTCGTCGACCATGCCCTGGTCCGAACGTTCTACAAGGGAGCGATCGGCCAGGTGGTGGTCGAGGGTGACCCGAACGAAGAGGTCTTCTCCGTTGGCGTGACCGCCGCCGGCGAGACGCCGGTGGTGGATGCGGTTGCCCAACCGGCGATCGGGCCGGACGCACCCGCCGACGCCGACGAGGTGGCCGAGGTCGACCAGGTGACCATTCCCCCGGACGCCTGGAACCCCGACAACGCCGACACCGCGTTCAGTCCGAAGGCGATCCAAGTGGCCCAGGGCACGACGGTCACCTGGAGCAACGACGACTCGGTCCTGCACACGGTCACCGCGGGTTCCACCGATGGCCGACTGGGAACGCCGAGCGGGTTGTTCGACTCCGGCGACCTGCTGCCGGGTGAGTCGTTCTCGTACACCTTCACCGAGGTCGGTGACTTCCCGTACTACTGCATTCCTCACCCCTGGATGAGTGGCATGGTCACGGTGGTGGCCGCGTGACCTCGGGACCTTTTCCTCTGATCGCGACCGCTCACGGGCCCTAGCTTCTTGCGGAACACCACCACAAGGGGAAGCAATGACAACGACTCTTCAAGAGCGTCTGGAGTCCAGAATCGGCGACGGGAAGACGCCGGGCATGTGGGCATGGACGTTGCTGCGGCTGTTGCTCGGCTGGTCGTTCGTGTGGGCGTTCCTCGACAAGATGTTCGGACTGGGGTTCGCCACGTGCCGGGCGGCCGACTCGTCGAGCATCGACTACCTCTGTGACGCCGCAATGATCAAGGGCGGATCGCCCACCTACGGATTCCTGAATTTCGCCACGGCCGGCAGCCACACCGGCGGCCTGTTCGACTGGATGGCGCCCTCGGCGCCCGACTCCATCAACCTGGCCGACATCGGCTTCATGCTGGCTCTCCTGGTCGGCGGTGGGGCGCTCATGTTGGGCATCGCCACTCGATCGGCGGCCATTGGTGGAGCGCTCCTGATGTTGTTCATGTTCCTCGCCGGTGACGTGTGGCCCGAGAACAACCCGGTGAACAGCAGCCACGTCATCGAGATGGTCGCCTTCCTTGGCATCGCCACCGTCGGCGCCGGCCGCTGGAGCCTCCAGGAATGGGCCGAACACAAGCTCCCGTTCCTCAGTCGCATCCCCTGATTCGCCGTTCTGGTGGAGCAGGAGCACGGCCTGCGGCCGGCTCGCTCCACCAGAACGAAAGCAGTGCGCGTGGTGGGGGATCAGCTCTCCCGCAGAAGTCGTTCGGCGAGGGCCTCGACAGCTGGATCGGTCACCGAGTCGCGTCGTGTGGCGAGGATGAGCCGGCGGGTCGTGAGCGGGATCCCATCCTCGAGCGCCCGGTCGCCCCGTTCGGCCTGGGTGCTCGGCAGCACCGTCCACCCGAGGCCCATGCGCACCATCTCGCGGAGCACGTCGGGTTGGTGGCTCTCCGCTATCACCTCGAGGGGAGCACCTCGTTCGATCAGGGCTGCGGTGACCACGGCTCGCGTGTGGGAATCGGCGGGGAACAGGACCCACGGCCCCCAGCGCGCCGGCCGGCCCGGCGCCTGGCCGGGCGGCGCGTAGACCGAGAGCTGTTCCGACATCAGCGGGCGTTGCTCGATACCGGGACCGAGGCGCGGCGGCTCGACGCACACGACGAGATCGAGATCGCCGCTCTCCAGGTGGTCGAGGAGAACCGACGACGGGGCGACGGTGAGTCGCAGCTCGACATCGCTCTGCGCTTCCCGGAAGCCGCGGAGCACATCGGGGTGGTGGAGCACGGCGGACGCATCGATCATGCCGAGGCGCACGGTGCCGGTCCGACCCCGAGCGACCCGGTCGGCCCATCGCACCAGATCGCCGGTGAGTCCCAACACCTGGCGAGCGTGGGCCACGACCGGCCTGGCCGCCTCGCGGATCACCCGACGCCGGCCGTCGGGCTCGAAGAGGGCGACACCGACCCGACGCTCGAGCTCGGCCAGCCCCTGCGAGAGCGCCGACGGACTCACGCCGATGGTCTCGGCGGCCATGGCCCAGGTGTCGTGGTCGTCCACGGCGACGAGGTATTCGAGCTGGCGCATCGAGAGGTCGGGAAGAGGAGTGCGCACCGCTGCAGGTTAGTTCAGTATTCCTGAACTAATCGAGCTAAATCATGCAGGATCCTTTATCATCAGAGTCATGACTGCACGACCCATCGCTCCCGCCACCGGCAAGCTCGGCGTCCTCACCCCCGGCATGGGTGCCGTGTCCTCCACCTTCATCGCCGGCGTCATCGCCGCCCGCCACGGCATCTCGCCGCCGATCGGCTCGGTCAGCCAGATGGCCCACATCCGCCTCGGCACCAAGGAAGAGAACCGCAACCCGCTGATCCGCGAGTTCGTGCCGCTGGCCGAGCTCGACGACATCGTGTTCGGCGGCTGGGACCCGATCTCGCCGAACGCCCTGGAGGCCGCCAAGACCGCCGGCGTGCTCGAGGGCCGCGACCTCGACGCGATCTCCAGCGAGATGGAGGGCATCGTCGCCGATGGACGCCGTGTTCGACCAGCGCTGGGTGTCGCCGCCTCGACGGCGTCCGCGTCAAGGACATCCCCAACAAGTGGGACCAGGCCGATGGCGCTCATCGACGACATCGCCACCTTCAAGGAGGAGAACGGCTGCGACCGACTCGTCATGGTGTGGTGCGGTTCGACCGAGGCCTACCAGGAGCCGTCCGCGGTGCACGCCACGCGTCGCCGCGTTCGAGCAGGGCCTGCAGGGACAACGACGACAACATCTCGCCGAGCCAGATCTACGCCTACGCCGCGCTCCAGTCCGACGTGCCCTACGCCAACGGCGCCCCGAACCTCACGACCGACCTCGCCTGCATGATCGAGCTGTCGAAGACGCGCGGCGTGCCGATCGCCGGCAAGGACTTCAAGACCGGCCAGACGCTGATGAAGACGATGCTGGCCCCGGGCTTCAAGGCCCGCATGCTCGGGCTGCGCGGCTGGTACTCGACCAACATCCTCGGCAACCGCGACGGCGAGGTGCTCGACGATCCCGAGAACTTCAAGACCAAGGAGATGTCGAAGCTCGGCGTGCTCGACGGCATCCTGCAGCCCGAGGTCTACCCCGACCTGTACGGCAACATCGACCACGTCGTGCGCATCAACTACTACCCGCCCCGCGGCGACAACAAGGAGGGCTGGGACACCATCGACATCTTCGGCTGGCTCGGCTACCCGATGCAGATCAAGGTCGACTTCCTGTGCCGCGACTCGATCCTCGCCGCGCCGATCGTGCTCGACCTCGCGCTCTTCATGGACCTCGCCCACCGCGCCGGCGAGTCGGGCGTCCAGGAGTGGCTGAGCTTCTACCTCAAGGCCCCGCAGGCCGCCGGCGACTCGCCGGCCGAGCAGGACCTCTTCATCCAGCAGACGAAGCTGAAGAACACGCTGCGCGAGTGGATGGGCGAACAGCCCGTCACCCACTCCGAAGCCGGCTGAGTCGATTCAACCCGCGTACGGTTCGATGTCCATGGCCGGGTAGCGGGCGGCGACATCGGCGAGCGTCTGCTCGTTCCAGTACTCGTGCCCCGGGGGCGGGAAGCCGAAGAGGTCTCGCTCTCGCACCGATGCGCGCTCGATCAGCTCGATCCATCCGGTTCGCAGAGCCTGGGTCGGCCAGGCGACCCGTCCCATCCACGGATTTCCCCGCTCCGAGTAGTCGGCCAGGAGCGCGAACCGGCTGCGCCCCTGGCCGATCATGGCAGAGCCGCGATGCCAGATGTCGGTGGTGTAGAGGAACAGTGTGCCCGCCGGGCCCGTCACCGAGATCTGGTGCTCGGCCATCGAGTCCATTGGCAGCTTCTGTGGCGTGAACGGCAGGGCATCGCCTGCCGTCCGCGGCAACACCCGCGTGGGGCCGTCGTTCTCGGTGACATCGGACAGCAGCGTGAAAGAGGTGAGCTGTGGCCACCTTCCGTCGCGTCTCGGCACGACCAGGTTGTGGTTGCCGTAGTCGCGATGGAGATTCTGGTCGTAGTCGACCGCGCCCGAGTACTTGGCCCAGAGCTCGATCTTGTACAACTGGAGGTTCTCGGTTCCACAGAACCGCTCGGCGGCGTCGACGAGATCGGGATGGAAGGCGATGCGATTCAGGTCCCAGGATCGGTACGGCGCGATCTTGATTGCCGAGAACTGGCTCTCG
Source organism: uncultured Acidimicrobiales bacterium (assembly GCA_963787285.1). Taxonomy (GTDB): domain Bacteria; phylum Actinomycetota; class Acidimicrobiia; order Acidimicrobiales; family JAHEJN01; genus JAHEJN01. The sequence continues at coordinate 80,100 of CAWBCM010000011.1, forward strand.
ACGAGCTGACGGTGCGGTTCGGGGTCAGCGAAGTAGTCCTCGGGACTCGGGAACTCATCGAAGAGCCCGGCACGGGCGGCCGCGATCTCGGCCGCCTCGAGGAAACCCTCGACGACGGCGAAACCCTGGGTTCGAACCGTCTCGAGGACCTCATCGGTCACGCGCACGTGGCAGTCCTACCGGCTAGGGATCGAGTGTGGCCAGAAGGTCGCCGATGGTGTGGTTCTCCTCGAGGGGATGGCGAAGGGGCAGCTCGGGGTTGACCCGATAGCGGTTCCGACGCCCGACCCGCTCGTGTTCGACGTAGCCGCCGATCTCGAGCTCGTGGATGATCTTCTGCACGGCCCCCACGGTGATGCCGACTGCGTGGCTGATGTCGCGCTCGGCGAAGCTCGGGGTCGCGGTCGATGGCGATGAGCACGTGGGCATGGTTGGTGAGGAAGGTCCACGACGGCACCTTCGGTTCGGGATCCCTCAACTCCACCCGGTGATGATACCTATCGAGAAACGCGTGCTGGCGAACCGTCGTCGCCGAAGCTGTGCGTCACCGTCGATGAACCGGCAACGGCTGAAAGTAGCGAGGAGTCGCGGGAGGGGCGGACGGTCGACTATCGCGCACGGAGGCGGCGGCGCGCAGGGTCAGAGCCTTGCGCTTGGCGGCGCGAACTGCAGTGGTGAAAAGCATGAGGATTCTCCTCTGATCGGGTCGGTCAGGAGTCGGGCGACCAGCGGTCGCTGAGTACGGCCAAGCGGCGCCGGCAGGTGGCCACCTGTTCCACTTCAGCCTGGTCGAGGCACGTCCAGCCCTCTCGCAGGGTGAGCCGTTGAAGCGTGAGCTCGATGTCCAGGAGCTCGGCGAGGACGTCGCTGCGAATGGCGGCATCGACCTTGGGCTCCCGCATCCAGAGTCGGCGAGCCTGTGTGCTCAGGTCCTCGAGATCCTCGGATGACGAGATGGGCGGAACGATGGTCACGGTCATGATTGAACCTCCTGTGAAGCACCTTATCAAAAAGAGGTTGCAAAAGACACCTATTTCTATTTAGCTATGAAAGATCGAACAAGACGAACCGAGGAGATCGAGATGACCCGTAGCAGCGCCACCACGAAGCCCATTCTCGTCGCCGTCGACGGCAGCCGTGAGTCGACGGCGGCCCTTCGGTGGGCGGTCGACTACGCCGAGCGGGCCAACTGCGACGTTCGGGTGATCACGACCTATCGCGAGCCACAAACGCCGAGCTACTCCGCAGGCGGCTACTGGGAGAGCTGGATCGAAAGCGAGAAAACGGCGCGGGAGCGGGCCGAGGCCGCGATGGTCGATGTCCTCGGTCACGCCGAAATCGACCATCTCGTGATGCTCGGACCGATCGAGCGGGCCCTCGAAGAGTTCAGCGACGAGGCGTCGATGATCGTCGTGGGCACACGGGCGACCGACACATGGCTCAGCCGATTCCGGGCCTCGGTGACCAACCGGATCACCGGAGCCGTCGATTGCCCGGTGGTGTCGATCCGATCGGGGGAGCCGAGCGAGGATCTCCTGAGAACCGGGTCCTGAGGCCGGCTAGGGCGCAAGCGGCGAGACGAAGCCCGGCGGTTTCGCGGTCAATACGCCACAGCTCACTCGGTCGAGGATCTGTTCGGCGGTCTCGCCCGTGAGAATTCCCTTCACTCTGGTGCTACCGAGCGTGCCCATGACGATGAGGTCGATCATCAGGTCGTCGACCAACTGGGGGACCATCTCCGCCGCCGGGCCGTTCACGACGTGGATGACCCAGGGCGCATCAGCCACCGAGCTGGAATGGAGGAGTGCTCCGAGGTCTTTGCTTCGCGCGGTGAACTCGTTGTCGCGCATGGCTTCCAGCTCATCGTCGGCCACGCGCATGAACGACGATGTGCGCATCATTGCCTCGCCGTACAACTCCCAGGCGTGGGCAACGTGAAGTTCGCCTCCGTAGAGCTGGTTGATCGAGGCGGCGAGCTCGAGGAGCAACCAGTTGAGGTCCTTCTCGTCGGGATCGGGGTTGACGGCGGCCAGCACGCGAGGGGCCGGTGTTGCATCGGGTCGCATCAGCCACACCGGACACGGGCACTTGCGAAGCAGCCGGCGCAGCACGGTCTGTTGCGATCGGTCCTCGCCGACGGTGACGACGACGAGATCGTGACCGGCCGTGATCACCTCGAGAACGATGCCGATGGCGGCGTTGGGTGCATCGCTCATGGCGATCGACACCGGGCGACCTGCTGCGAGTCGTGATTCCTCGAGCGCTGCAGTGACCTCGTCGCGAAGTGCAGACCGCACCAAATCCTGATGGGAGCGGCTGTATCGGAGGCGGTCGAGACGCGTCAGCTCGGGGACGACACCAACCATGGTGAGGTTCGCGCCGTTGCGATCGGCGAGATCACCCACGCGTGCGGCGGCACGGGCGTTGTGGTCGGGATCGCTCAGTGGGCAGAACAGGATGTTCTTGAACCGCTTCATCGACCTACGCGGGGGCGTGCGCCTTGTCGGGGTAGCGGCTCCACACGCCCGTCTCGAAGTCGTGCAGCTTGCACTCGCGGACCGAACGGAGGTAGTCGCGCAGGCGGATGGGGTGCTCGTGGACATAGTCGGGGAACTCGGCGGCGATGGCTCGAGCCGCGTCGGGCAGGCGGTAGCACGGGATCTTCATGTCGACGTGGTGCGGGAGGTGGACCATGATCCAGTGGAAGAAGAGGTCCCAGCCGGGTGGGCCCCACAGCACCGTCGTGCCCTCGACCTGGCCACGGAAGCGGTTCCATTCTCGTCGGGGCCACCAGCGGATCTCGGGAGAGATGTGGTGCACGTACACCACCCAGCCGATGGTCTGGCAGAAGAGAAGGAAGGGGATGACGACGAGCTTGACCCAGAGCCAGAGACCACCGAGGCCGCTGAAGCCGATGGCCAGACCGAGCGCGGCGAGCGCATAGAGCGCAACGAAGGCCTGGTCGCGACGCATGGCCTTGGCCCAGCGCTCGGGCGGCGTGAACCGCACCATCTTGTTGAGCCACACGTGGTGGAAGTAGTAGGCCCCGGCGCCGAAGCGGCTCCACTCGATGCGGTGCAGCAGCCGCTGGTACCGGCTCATCGCCTGGTACTCGGCGATGGTGGACGGGTGCCACACGAAGTCCATGGTCTGGCGAAGTGTGTGACCGTGGTGAACGCGATTGTGTCCGAAGATCCACTGCTCGGTTGCGTGCAACGACGGCAACATCGCGACCCGGGCCACCACGGCGTTGAGGCGTTTCGAGTCGAACAGCGCGTCGTGGGCCGCATCGTGGCCGACTACGAACAGCCCGGCGACGGCGAGTCCGGCCAGCAGCCAGAGCGGCACGAGGAAGAGGATGTTGTTCGTCGAGGCGAGACCCCATGACGCCAACCCGAGCACAAGGAGGTCGCGCGCGAATATCCCCAGGCCACGGATGGTGGATCGCTCGTAGCAGCGGTCGGGAATGGTGTCGAGCACGGTCTTGAGCCCGGTGGGGGTCTCGGGGGCATCGGCGTCGACGTGAGCGGTGTCGGAAGAGATGGCGGACACGGTGTTCCTTGTTGCGGGCGACTCCGATCAGGTTACCCGTTTTTCGGCCAGTCGAACGAGGGCGCCCTCGGCTGCGGTCACCGCAGTACTGAACGACCCCTGCACGAGATAGCCGCCGGTCGGCGCCTCCCAGTCGATCATCTCACCGGCCACGAAGCACCCGGGAAGGCGACGCAGCATCAGATTGTCGTCGAGCTCGTCCCAGCAGACGCCGCCGGCGCTGGAGATGGCCCGGTCGATCGGGGCGAGTGCATCGACCCGGAGGGGGAGCCGCTTCAGTAGTCGAGCGAGGCGATCTGGATCGCGGGGGACTCGGTTGCGAGTGGCTTCACGGACGACGCCGGCCGCCACCGACGACGTTCCGAAGATCCTCCGCAGGGTCGTACTCGTGGAGTCCTTGGTGCGGCCCGCTCGCAGTCGATCGGCGAGGCGACTGTGATCGAGGTCAGGGAGCAGGTCGAGCTCGACCTCGCAGCCACCGGTGCGATCGAGCTGGCCGCGTACGGCCGAGGACAGCGCGTACACCGGTCCACCTTCGAGGCCGCTCGACGTGACGACCAGGTCGCCGCGGCCGCAGTGCTCGCCCATGCCGACCGACACATTCTTCAGTGGGACGCCCTCGAAGCGGGCGAGGAAGTCGGTCGTCCAGGTCACGATGACGCCGCAGTTCGCGGGTCGCAACCGAGCGACGGTGACGCCGGCGCGCTCGAACTCGGTGACCCAGCCGCCGTCGGACCCGACTCGCGGCCAGCTCGCACCACCCATGGCGAACACGACGACGTCGCTCGCCACCTCGACCGGCGAGCCGTCAGCGCCCGCGAAACGAAGGTGCGTCGGATCGGGCGGTGCGTCGTCGGCGCCGGCCCAGCCGAGCCAACGATGTCGGGTGTGGGCGACGACCCCCGCCTGATCGAGCCGACTGAGCCAGGAGCGCAGCAGCGGAGTGGCCCGGAAGGCTTCGGGGAACACGCGGCCGCTGGAGCCGGCGAAGGTGGGCTGTCCGAGCTCCTCGCACCACGCCCGAAGGGACGACGGGTCGAAGCGGCGGATGCTGTGGTCGAGCGAGTCGGCCGACTCGCCGTAGCGCCCGATGAACTCCTCGAGCGATTCGCTGTGGGTGAGGTTGAGGCCGCTGCGACCGGCGAGCACGAGCTTCCGGCCGAGCGAGGGCATGTGCTCGTAGACCGACACTGCCACTCCGCCGGCGGCGAGGGTCTCTGCGGCCATGAGGCCCGCCGGACCGCCACCGACGACGGTCGCCGAGGCGCGGGCGTCGGGGGCCGGTGGCATGGCGCCAGGTTACGCCGGCCGAGCGGTCAGGATGCCTGGTCGTGGCTGTCGTTCAGACGTCGAGCCGCCGCCACCGAGCGGCGAACGAGTCGCCGTGGGGGGAACCCGGCGAGGGCCCGCTCTTCGTCGTTCTCGCCGCCCCAGATTCCGTGCTCGTAGTTGCGACGGCCCGCCTCGCGGCAGGCGAGCTGTGCTTGGCATCCGCCGCAGACGACCTTGGCCTTTTCTTCGCGCCGCCGGCGGCTACCGGGCTGCTCGCCCGGCGGGCCGAAGAACAGCTCGGTCCGGGTTCGGCAGGCCGCGAGATCAACCCAGGAACGATCGTCGAGACAACCGCTCAGTGGGTACTCCTCGCTACTCACGGCGCCTACCGTAGAAGCGAACCGAGGCCCACCCCCCGAGACCGGAGAGTGATATCGGTCACATCGATGTCACCGATAGCGCCGATCTCTTTTCGTGATGGGAAAATCGAGCTAAATACTACTCAGTGGGTGACTGCGGGCTCGAGCTCGGCGGCATGTGCGACCCAACGTTCGACCTCACCGAGGCTCGGTGGTCGGCGCACGAAGGGCACTCTGCGTGCGTTGTTGACTTCGAGCATCTTCGCGTGGAGGTTGGCCGGCTTGCGTTTCGACAGCTCCTTGACGGTGTCGACGCCGGCTTGCTCGAGCAGATCGGAGAACTCCTCGCCTACGCCACGCACGCGCATGAGGTCGGCGCGGTTGACCCAGGTCAGGATCAGCTTCTCGGACACTCCCGAGTCGCTGGCCAATGCCTTGCGCCCCTTCTTCGAACCGCCGGCCTTGAGGAGGGCCCGCGTGGTCCGCACACCATGCTTGGCCATTGTGGCTGCATGCTTCTTCCCGATGCCTTCGATCGTGGCGAGAGTGGCCATGGTTGCCTCCGAGGTGGTGAGTGCGCTCGCCGGGCACCGTAGACCACCGACGACGGAGCTGCGCCGGCGACGGTCAGACCGCGCGAGGTCGGCCGGGGCGCCGGCGACGGTCAGACCGCAGCGAGGTCGGCCGGGGCGTCGGAGTCGTCGTCGGTGGGACGGGTGCGACGGTCGATCCACATTGCACCGGCGTAGCCGACCAGAGCGATGGCACTACCGACGATGGCGTCGACCACCCAATGATTCGCAGTGAACACCACCGCCATGGTCATCAGCGTCGGCGACAGCACCGCCAACACCTTCACCAGTCGGATGCGCGTTGCGCGAAAGACGATGAGACCGGCGAGGACGTTCCAGCCGACGTGGAAACTCGGGAGGGCGGCGTACTTGTTCACGATCGACGGCGGTTGCAGGAACTTGTACGACGACGAGAGATTGGTGACCGTGTCCTCGAAGCCCGGAATGAACCGCGGCGGTGCCACCGGATAGGCGGCGAAGATCACGAGTCCGATGGCGCCCGACAGGATGAGGGCATTGCGAAAGAGCAGGAAGTTGCTTCGGCTGAACCGGAACAACAGAAACAGCGCCCCGACGATGACCGGCCAGTGGAACCAGATGTACACCCAGTTCCACAGTGTGATCATGGCGTGATTGTCGAGGATGAGGCCCTGGGCCGATGCCTCGATGTCGAGTCCGAAGATGCGCTCGAAATGTACGAGGCGGTTGGCGTTGGCCAATGCCGCTTCCTCGGCCTCCTTGGTGAACATGCGGACGCCGAAGTAGAGAAGGGCGGCGAGGGTCACCAGAATGAGCTGGGACGGGAAGCCTCGCCACGGGTGTTCGCGGACCCCGCGAAGGTCGGGAACGAAGGCCTCGCGTATCGATTTGGCCACGCGACTTCTCCCTTCCTTCAGCCCATGTGACGGTCCCACCGTGGAGACCCCTCTGCTCCGAGATCTGTCTTCAAACTGTAACAGACTCGCTCTGGGGGAAACACGGCCCAAAGCCCTGATATGCCCGGTGTTTCGAGAACGTCACGCATCTCCCAACCAGGCAGGCGCCCGGTCGAGCAGGAAGTGACTCACGTCGGCCGCCAGTGCCAGCGTGTCGGACAGCATCTCCTCACCGAGATAGAGACGGTCGAGCGACACTTCGCGGCGGGCCCCGATGGTGAGACTGCGCAGCGGCGGGTCGGTGACATCGGTGAAGGCATCGGCCGCCGACAGTTGCAGCGGGAGGTCGGTTCCGCCGATGCCGGCCAGATCGGTCGCCAGGATGAGCAGATCGGGGCTGTGGGGCAGTGGCGGCAGGGCCCACGTGAGGGTGAGGGGCAAGGTGAGCTCGGTCGAGGGCTCGTCCATCTCGTCGATGGCGAGCACCGCATCTTCGAAGGCCAGCATCACTCGCGGGTCGATCTCGAGGGAGATCAGCATGTCGAGGGGACCACCACACGCCTCTGCGGGGTGGAGGTCGATCTCCCACGCCTGGCGCATGGAGTAGGTCTCGACGAAGTGGCGCTCGTCGTGGACGTGGAAGCCGTGATCGGCCGAGTGGTCCTTCAGGTCGGCGATGAAGGTGGCGATATCGACTGCGGCCAACGGATCCTCCGAATCGTGGTCGCACCTCAGCCTGCCACGGGCAAACCGGAAATGCTGCCTACGGGAGGGTAGGTTCGCATCGGTGGATGCCGACTCTCTCCTCGAGTGCTTCGAACAGGTGGTCGAGGCGATCACCGAGGTGCTCGCCGTGCAGTCCGACTCGGGGCCCTCGGGTATGCGCGTCGGACAGTACGCGTTCGACGTGGTGACCGACGACATCGCGGTACCGACGCTTCTGGCGGCGGGCGTCGGCGTGCTCAGTGAGGAGACCGGTCTGCACTTCGGCGAGCGCGAGGTGATCGTCGCCCTCGACCCGGTCGACGGTTCCACCAACTACGCGCACGGTCTGCCGTGGTACGCCACGAGCCTGTGTGCCGTCGACGCCGACGGCCCGCTCGTTGCGCTGGTGTCGAACCTCGCAACCGGAACGCGTCTTCACCGCGATCCGTGGCGAGGGCGCCTGGCGCGACGGCGAGCCGATCATCGCGCCCGACATCGAGCACCTGTTCGACGCGCTCGTGGCGGTGAATGGCTTGCCCGACCATCACTACGGATGGCGTCAGTTCCGTTCGCTCGGAGCGACGTCGCTCGATCTCTGTGCGGTGGCATGCGGCACGGTCGACGCGATGGTCGATGCGACGGCAGGCGAGCTGGCACCGTGGGACTACCTCGGCGGCCTGCTGGTGTGCACCGAGGCCGGAGCGGTCGTCACCGACGTCGAGGAACGTGAGCTGGTGGTGATCGACCACCACGCCCGACGGGCCCTCGTGGCCGGGGCGACGCAGGCTCTGCACGACCATCTGCTCACCTCACGGCGCCGCTGACTTCACCGCTAGTCTTCGGGTCCCGGGCGTTTAGCTCAGTTGGCTAGAGCATCTCGTTTACACCGAGAGGGTCGGGGGTTCGAGTCCCTCAACGCCCACTCGTCGTTGCCGAACCGACAACAGTTGGAAGAAGAACCCCTGGCCGGTCAGCGGCAGGGGTTCGAAACAGCGTGGCGGAGGTCAGCAGGAGATCTCGAGCGATGCCTCGAACGGGGTCGTTTCGATCTCACCTGTCTGCGCATCCATCGCGCCCGATTCGACCAGGGTGGCCGTACCACTGGCCGATCTGCCGTTGGCTGGTATGTCGAACGGGTCGGATTCGGCGTACATCCAGAACCGTTCACCGTTGTGAACGGAGAACTCAGGTGGCTGTGTCGACGGCGAGTGATTGGCACCCGAGCCGACTCGTGTTTCGCCGAGCCAGTGCTCGATCCTGACGAGCAGTATCAAAGAGTCAGCAGGTTCTCGGGGATCGGGTTCTTGGCGCCCAAGGAGCCGCTGGCCGAGAGCGGTCGGAACCCGAAGAACCCACCGCCGGTGACGAAAGTGTGGCCGGTCGGGTCCTTCTTCGGATCGTAGTGAGCCTCGACCGCTTCACCGTGCGCACCGGTGCGCACGTAGTCCATGGCTGCGGCTGCGCTTTCCCAGACAGTGAGCGTGGCGACCAGTCGTTGCGGCAGATTGGTCATCAGTGTGCCCCACAATCCGCTCGGCGTATCGAGGAACTGGTTCTCGAGGCCATTGTTCACACGGGTGAAGGGAACAACGGTGCGGAGGTACGCCGTGCCGATGGTGATCGAGACAGTCGGGCCATGAGCGGGAGCGGGGATCTCGCGGGTTGCTTCGGCCATGTCGTCGTCGAGGCCGGGCCATACACCGACGGCGCGAAACAACTCCATCTTCACCTGCCACCCCTCGGCGAACGCCTGGCCGGTTGGATGATCGGCGAGGAACCGATCGATGCGATTGCTCGTCCTCCCAGCAGGCGAGCATCGCTTCGCGCTTGAATTGTGGACGGGGCAGGACGCCTCGGGTGAGCGGCGCACAGGTTGCGGTTCTGGCCGACCGGAGCCCGGGGGCGTCGGCCGGTCCCGGGGTCTTTCGCCGCAAGGCCTTCAGTGGGCTGGTGTCGGCGACGTGAGCACTGAACAACATGAGCTCTGCCCTCGATGGGTGTGTGCTGGCATTGCGCCGCTGCAGCCACTCATACTGACAGAACTCGCGTCGAGCCTTGGCCAGAGCTCCGAGTTCGCGTCGAGGTGCTACACGCGGTCGGTGATGGTCACGCCGAGCCGGGAGTGGCGCCAGAACCCCTCGAACCACACTGCCGACAGCAGCGCCACGTGCGGCGTGAGTGTCAGCGACAGCGCCCCGATCGACAAGGCCACTCCAGCGGTTGCGCCGCCGACCAACCATGCCGTGGCCGCCGGCGTTCGTCTGTCGCGTGCGTGTTCGACGAGTCCCTCCATGCCCGCGCCTGCCGCGGAGATGCGTCGAAGTAGTTCCACCAGAACCCGAACCCGATGGCCAGCGCCAGCAGCCCGGTGGCGATCGTGGCGAAGGTGTGCTCGACGGCCGACACGCCGTTGACCACACCGACGACGACCTCACCGAGCACGATGATCGTGAAGAGACCGAAGCGTTCGGCGAGGGAATCCGTCGGCTGCACGGCCGCAGACATCTCCTCGGATCGAGGCAGCAGCGCCAGGACGAGATTGATCACCAAGGTCACCCCGACTGCGATCGCCCACAGCAGGACCTGGGTGTTCGAGTCGCGGGCGAACGCGCTGGCCAGCACGATCGCAGCAACGAGCGCGACACCGAGGACGTAGCGACCGGCCACTCGGCGCCACTCCGGCGTGTCGAACCGGCGAACGTCGAACCATTGCCACGCGATGAACGTGACGAGGAGGGCATAGACGATGGCGAAGCTGCGGCCTTCGGCCGGATCGTCGGCGGCGTGACCGGCGAACACCGAAAGCAGGACGAGCAACGACATCTGGGTGAAGATGTAGGTCGACCAAGTCGTAGAACAGCTCGAGGAAGCTCACCGATCGGTCTTCGATCACGTGGCCGTGTGGTCTCGGCGGTCGGAACCATCGTTGCGTGTCGGGCGGGTTGGTCATTGCGGCGTAGCCTCGCTGTTGCGTACTCGGCACCGTCACTTCGGCCGTCAGAAGAGGCTCTTCTGGGGACGGATCACGAGCTCCTCGATGTTGAGCTCGATGGGCTGGGTGATGACGTACTCGACAGCGAGGGCGATGTGCTCGGTGTTGCCGATGGTGGTGGACATGGCGGCTTGGAATCGGTCGAGCTGGTCCTGGGGGACTCGGCCGTCCTCATCGAACTGAATGTCGGTGACGCCGGCCATGGCGGCCAGGCCTTCGACCATGCTGCGGTCGACATTCCGGGTGAAGTTCGTCGCGAAGACGCCGGGAAGGATGGCGGTGACCCGGATCGGGTCGTCCTCGAGCTCCAGGCGCAGTGTCGAGTTGATGCAGTTCACGGCGTGCTTGGTGGCGCCGTAGACGCCCGAGTCGCGGCGAATCGCGGCGACAGACGAGATGTTGACGATGTTGCCCTCGGACCCGGTGGCCCGCATGGCGCGGATCGCGGCCTGGCAGCCGATGGCGAGGGCGAGGACGTTGACATCGAGCATGCTCTTCCACATGGCCGGGTCGCCGTCGGCGATGGTGCTGCCGACGTCGCCGAACCCGGCGTTGTTGACCAGCACGTCGAGGCGACCGGTGGCGTCGGCCGCGCCCTGAATCCAGCCTCGGAGCGCCTCGCTGTCGGTGATGTCGAACGTCGCGACCTCGGCTCGGCCGCCGGCCTCGACGATGCGTGCGGCTGAGTCATTCATCGGCTCGACCGTGCGGCCCATCAGGTATACGTGGGCGCCGCGGGAGCCGAGGTGCTCGGCGATGGCGCGGCCGAACCCGCTGGAAGCACCGGTCACGCACACGGTGCGGCCGTCGATCGAACGAGAGGCGGTCATTCTGGGGGCTCCTTCCACGTGACATTTCGGAACCGGAATGTCAGTTCCGGGATCCTGACATTCTGAGCAAGATGTGTCAAGCTCCTGTTCGTGCCGGAACCGATCACCACTGAACGGCAGCAACGCGTCGACGCGATCCGCCGAGCCGCGATCCCCGTGTTCGCCGCTCAGGGGTTCCGTCGCACGTCCATGGCCGACCTCGCCGCGTGCCGCCGGCGTGTCGCGACCGGCGCTGTATCAGTACTTCGACAACCGCGCAGACCTGTTCCGGGCCGCCTTCGACGCCGTTTTGCACGACACGACGGAAGCGGCCCTGGCCGCGCTCGCCGCCGACGGCTCGGTGGCCGAGCGACTCGATGGCTACCTCCAGCGCGCCAATGGCGACGCCTATGAGTCGCTCTCGAAGACGCCGTTCGGCGAGGAGTTGATGGAACACAGCCACGAATTCGCGGCCGACATCGTCGACGCCGCTCAGCGGCGCGCCCATCGCGGGCTCCGGGCGTTTCTCCGGCAGACCACTCGGGCCGACGCCGCCACGCTCGCAGCCGTCACCGATCTCGTGACGCTGTCGCCGATCGGCCTCAAGACGGACGACCCGTCAACGGCGGCGTACCGCCGTCGGCTGACGGCCCTTGCCACCGCAGCCACTGGCCTGCTCGACGCTCGCTGACCCGTGGCGTTCGACCGACTCGGCGACGTTGGGAGGAGCGACCACCCGCCGCGGGTCGTCGGCCCGGGCGATCAGGGCGAGGAGTCGCCCGGGTTCGCCGAGTGAGTGGTTGGGGGTCGGCGCGACACGGGCACGAACCGCTGCACGACCTCGACCCGGTAGTGCTCGATGGCGAGGACCACCAGGAGGAGCACGTCGACCGTTATCAGCAACCACATTCCGGCCAACGATGCCGAAAGAGCGATCAGGATGCCCAGGGCCGCCACGGCCGCCAGACGTTCGACGGCCAAGGCCGAGTAGGCCCGGAGAATCGACAGGACCACGCCGAGGAGATACCCCGAGATCCCGATGAAGAGCATCCAGCGAAAGGAGCCCGGCAAGGGGTCGGTGGGGTGAAGCATGATCTCCTCCAACGCAGCAGCCGCCACGAGGATGGAGCCAACGATGAAGAAGTGGTTGTAGGTGTAGACATCCCTGGCGAATCGGGAGCTGTCGTTGGCATCGGACAGCTGTTCGTGGCGATGTTCCAGGGCGGGCAAGGGCCGGTCGAAGTAGGACCACCACAGGAGTCCCGCCAGAAGACCAGAGGCGCTCAGGGCCGTCACGAGGTTGCCTTCGAGCGGGTTGCCCTCGGAGAGGGTTTCCACCACAGGAGCGCCGATGGCCACGATCACCTCGCCCAAGGCGATGATGACGATCAGACCGTGACGTTCGGCGAAGTGCCCCGGCCGCACCAGCCAATCGCTGCCGCCGGCATCGATGGTGTTGAAGACGAGGACCGCGATCGCGGCGATCCACAAACCCAGCTGCCAGCCATCGTCGGCCAAGCCCCCGGCCAGCACCAGGACGATCCCGGAAATGGTGAAGAGGAGATAGCGATTGTTCGACGATCGCACCGCGTCGTCGTCGGCGAGAAGGGCGACACCCATCGCGATGGGCATGGTCAAGATGGCCGACACCGTGACGGCGAAGACGATCGACCCGTTCCCGAAGGGATCCTCCAGCGAAGCCGCCATGGGCAGGCTGATGGCGGTGGCCAGCATGAACACCGCGCGCACGAAACGACTGTTGCCGGCGACCGCATTGGCGCTCCAGGTGAAGTTGGACCACGCAATCCAGATGAGGGTGAAGAGGAGCACGAACTCGCCGAACCCCTCGAGAGTCGGGTGGTGCACCAGGTGAAAGACCAGCCGGGAGAAGGCGAAGACGAAGCTCAGGTCGAAGAAGAGCTCGGCGGGGTCGGCGGTGAAGTCTTCCTCGCGACTCGGTATCGGAATGTTTCGCATCGGCCGACATGCTAGAAGCGTCGTCACCCCTCGGCGATCTCGAAGTCGCCATCGAGCCAGCGACATCGGCCAACCGGGGCGGACTAACGTCGACACCGATGTCCCCCCAGGTGGTGGCCAAACGGATCTACGAAGCGGCTTCGCCCGATGACGGCTGGCGTGTGCTCGTCGACCGGATCTGGCCCCGAGGCTTCAGCCGCGACCGTGCGCAGCTCGATGCTTGGCTCCCCGAGGTCGCCCCGTCCACCGAGCTACGCAACTGGTTCGGCCACGACCCACGACGCTGGGACGAGTTCTTGCGTCGATACGAGAAGGAGCTCGCCGTCAATCCCCGTTTGGAGGACCTTCGCGCCCACATCACCTCAGGCCGTGTCACCCTCCTCTACAGCGCTCGGGACACCGAGCACAATCAGGCAGTCGCCCTTGCCGCCTACCTCCTGGCCGCGCCACGCACGACAACATGAACACCCGACCTCGTGGCACGGGGACAGGCGGAAAGCGGCGGAGTAGGTCCGAGAACTGGTTCTGCACGACAAATTGACAGATTCCAGAATCTGTCGCAGACTGAGTCACGTGTCCGCCGATCCCGCACAGGTGCTCCGTGACCACGGCAGCTCCAGGTGACCGCGCAGCGGCTCGCCGTGATGCGGGCCGTGTCCGCCCATCCGCACAGCACGCCGAACGATGTGGCCGAGACGGTCCGCGACGAGATCGGTGCGATCTCCCGGCAGTCGGTGTACGACACGCTGACCGTCCTGGCCGAGCACGACATCATCCGGCGGATCCAGCCGGCGGGCTCGCCGACGAGGTACGAAGACCGGGTCGGCGACAACCATCACCATCTCGTCTGCCGGAGCTGCGACCGTCTCGTCGACGTCGACTGCGCCGTCGGCGACACGCCCTGTCTGACGCCTGTCGAGGACTGGCGAGTTCGACGTGGACGAGGCCGAGGTCATCTACTGGGGCATCTGCCCCGAGTGCCAGGCATCCACCGTCATGAGCACCATGGACACCTCACAGAGACCGTCCACCCCGATTCACTCACCAACCGACCGTCCAACCGGATATCAGGAGAAGCGATGACCGACAGCGCAACCCAAACGGCCCGAATGGGGTGCCCTCACCTCGAGCGAGGCGCAGTCCAACGAGAAGTGGTGGCCGAACCAGCTGAACCTGCGGATCCTGCACCAGAACCATCCCGCCTCGACTCCGCTCGGCGCCGACTTCGACTACGCAGAAGCGGTCGCCGGGATCGACTTCGACGAGCTGACCCGTGACGTCGACGCCCTCATGACCGACTCCAAGGAGTGGTGGCCCGCCGACTGGGGTCACTACGGCGGGTTCTTCATCCGCATGAGCTGGCACGCCGCCGGCACCTACCGGGTGCACCGACGGTCGTGGCGGCGCCGGCACCGGCGCCCAGCGCTTCGCGCCGCTGAACTCCTGGCCCGACAACGGCAACCTCGACAAGGCTCGCCGCCTGCTGCTGCCCATCAAGCAGAAGTACGGCAAGGCCATCTCCTGGGCCGACCTCTTCGTCTTCGCCGGCAACCGTGCCCTCGAGACCATGGGCTTCACGACCTTCGGGTTCTCCTTCGGCCGGGCCGACATCTGGGCGCCCGAGGACGACATCTACTGGGGCCCGGAGAACGAGTGGCTCGGTGACGAGCGCTACTCCGGTGAGCGCGAGCTGGCCGAACCCGCTCGCCGCGGTCCAGATGGGCCTCATCTACGTCAACCCCGAGGGACCCAACGGCGTCGCCGACGCGTTGGCCTCGGCGCAGGACATCCGCGAGACGTTCGGCCGCATGGCGATGAACGACGAGGAGACCGTCGCGCTGACCGTCGGCGGCCACACCTTCGGCAAGATGCACGGCAACGGCCCCGCCGAGGCCGTCGGGCGCCGAGCCCGAGGGCGCCGGCCTCGCCGAGCAGGGTTTCGGCTGGATCAACTCCAACGAGACCGGCGTGGGCCAGTTCGCCGTCACCTCCGGCCTCGAGGGTGCCTGGACCCCGACCCCCACCGAGTGGGACAACAAGTACCTCGAGACGCTCTTCTCCCACGAGTGGGAGCTGGTCAGTCGCCCGCCGGCGCCACAGCAGTGGCAGCCCCGTGAGGTCAAGGAAGGCTTCATGGTCCCGCCGGTGGCGCCCGGCGCGCCGGAGACCAAGCCGACCATGTCGACCGCCGACATGGCGATGATCACCGATCCGGCGTACCTCGAGATCTCCAAGCGCTACTACGAGAACCCCGATCAGCTCGCCGACGCGTTCGCCCGGGCCTGGTTCAAGCTGCTGCACCGCGACATGGGCCCGGCCATCCGCTACGTCGGCCCGCAGGTCCCCGAGCGAGGAGCTCGTGTGGCAGGACAACGTGCCCGCCCACGAGGGTGCGCTGATCGGCGACGCCGAGATCGCCGAGCTCAAGTCGACGATCCTCGACTCGGGTCTGACCATCGAGCAGCTGGTGAAGACGGCGTGGGCCTCGGCCTCGACGTACCGTCGCACCGACTTCCGCGGCGGCGCCAACGGTGCCCGCATCCGCCTCGAGCCGCAGGCCAGCTGGGACGTCAACGTCCAGTCCGGCGTCGGCCCGGTGATCGCCAAGCTGGAGGAGATCCAGGGCGCGTTCAACGGCAAGGGTGGCGCCCAGGTGTCGCTCGCCGACCTGATCGTCCTCGGTGGCACCGCCGCGGTCGAGGCTGCGGCGAAGGCTGCCGGCCACGACATCACGCGTGCCGTTCACCCCGGGTCGCACCGACGCCGATCAGGACAGCACCGACGTCGAGTCCTTCGGCTACCTCGAGCCCAAGGCCGACGGCTTCCGCAACTACGTCGCCAAGCAGGGCGCGGTCCCGACCGAGCACCTGCTCATCGACAAGGCCTACATGCTGAACCTGTCGGCGCCGGAGATGACCGCCCTCGTCGGCGGCCTCCGGGTGCTGGGCAACAACGTCGGCACCGAGGGCCACGGCGTGCTCACCGACCGTCCCGGTCAGCTGACCACCGACTTCTTCACCAACCTGCTCGACATGGACGTGAAGTGGTCGGCCGTCGGTGAGGCCGAGGACGTCTTCGAGGGCCACGACCGCGCCACCGGTGCGGCGAAGTGGACCGGCACCCGGGTCGACCTCGTGTTCGGCTCGAACAGCCAGCTGCGGGCCATCGCCGAGGAGTACGGCGCCGCCGGCGGCGACGAGCTGTTCCTCGATGCGTTCGTCTCCGGCTGGGTCAAGGTCATGGAGAACGACCGCTTCGATCTCGACTGAGATCGACGTGAGCGACGGTGGGGCGCTGCGGTTGCGGCGCCCCACCGTCGCGTTCTGGCCCGAACCCGGGTTGGCCGACGGTCGCCTGTCACCCATCGGTCCTCGTCGATCGTCTGTAGGGGTATGAGCCACGCGCAGGTCCCCGAAACGGTCTCCCCGTCAGCCAGCCCACGGACCGGGCGATGGGTGTACGGGTTGGTGGTGATCCCACCGATTGCGGCCGTGCTCACGGTGCTGCTCGCGCCCGACCCCCACGGCCACTGGTCCGAGCACCTGTGGAGTGCCTACTTCGACATCGCCCAGCTCGGATTGCTCGTCGTGTTGGCGGGTCTGCTCGGTCGAAGGATGCTTTCGGTGGCGCTGTTGATCGCCCTTGCGGTCGTCGCTCTCGGCATCGTCTTCGAGATCGTCGGCAACTTCCAGGTCGCCAGCTCGATCTGGCGGACGCCCGGCAACCCGGGGTTCGGCACCGGCTACGCGCAGGGACATGAGCGCGCCGAAACCGGCGATCTCCTCGTGACCGTTGGTGGAGCCGGGTTTGCCTTCATCGCCGGGTTGACCCGCCGTGTCCCTCTGAAGTTCGCCGGTCTGGCGTTGGTGATGGTGGTCATCCCGCCGCCGTGGGTGTGGCCTGCCGCCGGAGTCCTCGTGTTGCTGCTTCACGGCCTCCGGTCTCACAACGCGGTTGCACCGGCCTCCGATCCGGCTCTGGTTCCGCTCAGCTGAGGCGCAGGCGATGGACCGTGTGGCCGGTCGTTTCTTCCGGGCGGGCGGACACGAACTCGAACCCGTATGCGGCGTAGAAGCTCCGACCGATCACGTTCTTTTCGAAAACCTCGAGCTCGAGGCTCGGCCGCAAGGTGGTGGCGTGATCCATGAGGGCATGACCGATGCCGCGACGTTGATGGTCCGGATGGACGAAGATCGCGCCGACTTCGTTCCCGACGAGAGCGACGAAGCCCACGAGGTGATCGTCCACTTCGTACACATGTGTCTCGGCC